>CAUJIH010000066.1 GCA_963205275.1 Verrucomicrobiota bacterium
CCCAGGGGGAAGGATTCTAAGGGAGAGACTGGTTCAAAGTGCTCGCAACTGGGAACGTATGTGGGTGATGGGTGGATGATTAGATACGTTCGGAAAGCGGTGCTTCACACCGCACTCCACAGCGCTTCGCGCAGAGCGTATTCAGCACTGTACGTATACCTCAGACTCTAGAGATTCTAAGGGTCAGGCTGGTTTAAAGTTTGAATTATGAAGGAGACTGATGGGCTTGGCGGATGGGCTTGGGGAAATTAGAATTACTAATTGTTGATTGCCCGTTCTGATCGACTTTTGCCGGCGCTTTTAAGAAAAAATTGCGTGAATTGAAAAAAATTCGTGACAAAACAGCGCGATTTCGATATGACCGATGAACTCTTTATCCATTCCTTAAATTAATAGAACAGAATGAAATTTCGCACTTCTCTCTTCTGGATCGGATCGATCATTCTAGTGATCGGCATCCTCTCCCCTTCCCCAGTGAGCGCTCGAACGTGGACGAGCGTCGATGGTAAAACGCTCCAGGCGATCTTCATCAGCATCGAAGGAGATCATTTCAAGCTCAAGCTGCAGAACGGTAGCGAAATTCTGGTACCGAAAGACAAATTTATCCCGGCAGATCAGGAGGCGGCGGAACGCTTCGCAAAGATCGGCGATAATAGCTTCACACAAGCCTCGGCTCGTCAAATCGATGTTCAACTGGCGACGGTGTTGAAGAAAAATGGATTCTCCTCTTTCAATGAACCACTGCCGGATGATCTCTTCGTCCGTCGTGTCTATCTCGATATCGCGGGGCGCATCCCCACCCGTGCAGAGTTTCTCCGCTTCGCCGAGGATGCACGCCCAGACAAGCGCGAGGCTCTGATCGACGAGCTGCTCCTCTCGCCGGGTTATGCCTCGCATCTGTTTAATTACTTCGCCGACATGTTCCGCGTCGTCGGCACTAGTCGCGACGTGTTCACCAACGGGATACGAATGGATCCCTACGTGAATTGGTGGCGAGAGCAGTTACAGACGAATCGCCCGTACAATGAGATCGTGTCAGACATGATCTTGGCCGAAGGAAACGTCGGGCAATCCCCGGCTGCGGGTTTCCTGCTCCGCGATGCGGGAATGGAGTTCGACGCCTTTTCTAACTTCGGACAAGTCATGCTGGGAATCGATATTTCGTGCGCCCAGTGTCACGATCACCCCTTCGATGACTGGACGCAGGGCGACTTCTACCAGATGGCGGCCTACTTCGGGAATACTCAGCGCTCACTGGGGAGTGCCGCTGGCTCCATGATGGGAGGCGGCAAGATCGAAATGCCGAACGCACCGGCTGGCTGGAAGGACAACTTCATGAAGTGGGCGGAATCGACCAAAGGCATAAATCCGAAGGATCAAAACAGCAATCAGTTCCGATTTTTTGTCAACGCTCTGGGATGGAATCTGGCGGATAATCAGGCCATGCAGACGATTTTGCCCCACGACTTCATCGGTCACGGAGGCAAGCCTGGGGAAGTCGCGAATCCTCGAACACTGATCGGAAGTCCGGCCAAGATGGGTGGGAAAACTCGTCGTCAAGCTCTGAGCGACTGGCTGCTAGCCCCGGACAACCCTCGCTTCGCGATGGTGATCGTGAATCGGATGTGGAGTCGAGCCTTCGGGCGGGCGCTGATCGAGCCTGTGAACGATTTTAGCGATGATATGATCAAGCGCTGCTCTCAGCCTCAAGTTCTGGCCTATCTGACGCAGGAGATGCGCCGGGTGAATTTCAATCTGCGCGAGTTCATGCGCATTCTCTACAATACACGGGCGTATCAATCGCTGGCGACGCTGAGCGAACCGGATAGTTCAGATGCCTATTACTTTCCCGGACCGACACTCCGACGAATGAGGGCGGAGCAGGCTTGGGATTCCATGATGGTGCTAGCCCACGGCTCTGAAATCGACACGAAAAAAGGAGGTGATGGATCCTTTTACAAAAAAGTCCTAGATGTTGACTTCAAATCAGCCAGCAACGACGACGTTTGGCAACACTATCAAATGTGGGAAAAGCTGAGAGGAGCCTCTACAGCGATGGCTTCCGCTGGGCCTGGTGATGACAGTCCTGTGTCTGTGGGAGACACAGATCTCCGTGCATCGGAACTGAACCAGCCCGCCGCTGCTGCGTCCATGCTGGACACCTTCGGTCAGTCGAAGCGGCTGGTGACGGATCAGCATAATGTGGACGGCTCTGTGCCTCAGGTGCTGGCGCTGATGAATGGCACGGTGACGAGCCAACTGACGGGCACATCCTCCAAGATCGTCGCCGATCTGGAATCTCTCGACGGCCCGGATGACAAGGTGCGCGGCGTTTTCTTTACTCTCCTGAGCCGTTTTCCCAACAAAGAGGAGCTCGATTGGGGACTCCAGATGATGGAAGACTACGGCGACGACGGGATCAGCGATCTCGCTTGGGCGCTGATGAACAGCCCCGAATTCCTCTTTATCCAGTAATCAGACGCGGCTCGACAACGCTCTCATTTTTCAAACCTCATCTTTTTTATCTCATCCTTTTATGAACGATCTCATTCAGTTGGCCGGAAAAGATTCCCTGAGCCGCCGGACTTTCGTCGAACTATCGGCGAAGCTCTCCCTAGGGCTGAGTCTCAGTGTTCCCTTCCTGCCGAAAAACTTCCGTGCAGCGGACAGTGCGAAGGCGAAGCATCTGATTTACATCTACCTCTCTGGAGGAATGTCCCATCTCGATTCGTTCGATCCCAAGACCAACAAGAGTGTCATGGGCAGCACTGAGGCGCTGAATACGAAGGTGGACAACATGAAATTCGGGCAGCACCTGTCAGAGCTGGCCAAGATCGCGGACAAGGTGGCGGTGATCAATTCCATGAGTTCCACCCAAGGAGCACATGATCGAGGCGAATACATCATGCGTACGGGGTATGAAAAGATCGCGACGATCGTGCATCCTACGGTGGGTCCCTGGGTGCAGCGACTCTTGGGGAAACGTGGAAAAGTACTCCCTGACTCCGTTCTCATCGGCGCCAGCACCTCAAACTCTGGCTTCCTAGAACCCGATCTGAGTCCTCTGCCGATCGCCGATCCTACAGGCGGTGTCCCCAATACAGTAAAGATCGTGGAAGGTGAGCGTTTTGATCGTCGTGTCGAGATGGCACACAAGCTAGGAGAGCAGTTCTCAGCGAAGTTCAAGTACCACAGCCCGGCCTCCTACGTCGAATATTACAAACAGGCTGCGGCTCTGCTCAATAGCTCTGAGCTGTCTGCATTCGACATTTCCAATGAATCGAATGCGGCCGACTACGGAGACAGTCGGGTGGGACAAAGCTGTCTGCTCGCACGAAAGCTGGTCGAGAACGGAGTTCCTGTAATCGAGATCGTCGCCGGTGGTTGGGATATGCATCAAGATATCGCCACTGGCACGGCAAACCGTCTGCCTGAGCTCGACAAGGCGCTATCGACGCTGATCAAGGATCTGGAATCTCGCGGCCTCCTGGACTCGACACTGATCGCGGTCGGCACTGAATTCGGACGGACGCCCGATATTAATATGAACGGCGGGCGCGATCACCATCCGACGGCATTCTCCACTCTACTGGCGGGTGGCGGAATCAAGGGCGGAACGGTCTATGGCGAAACCGATCCGACGGGAAAGAAGGTGAAAACCAATCCAGTCAAGGTGCAGGACTTCCTCGCTACCATTGGATACGGGCTGGGTCTC
The DNA here is from genome assembly GCA_963205275.1 of Verrucomicrobiota bacterium. GTDB lineage: Bacteria > Verrucomicrobiota > Verrucomicrobiia > Verrucomicrobiales > DEV007 > Arctic95D-9. The sequence continues at coordinate 3,716 of CAUJIH010000066.1, forward strand.
AATCTGGAGGAAGTGATTTACTCGCCCACGCAGCGCCCGTTCACCTTCGCCCGGAAGGGAACGCCCGTGACTGCCCTATTTGGGTGATTCAGACGGGCTGGTTTAACTTTCGAATGCTGAATGTTGAATGTGGAAGTGAAGAAGAGTAGCGCAGACACTCCTGTCGGCGGCTTTCACTGGAACTGGCATCCGCTAGGAAGATATTTCTGATTCTTTGGGACAGGCTGGTTCAAAGTGCTCGCCACTAAGAGCGTATGCGGGTGATGGGTGGACGAATAGATACGTTCGGAAAGCGGTGCTTCACACCGCACTCCACAGCGCTTCGCGCGGAGCGTATCGTGCATTGTACATACATCGCAGGCTCTAGAGCCTCTACGGGACAGGCTGGTTTAAAGTTAGCATCCAGAATCTTGAATGTGAAGGAAGAAGAGTAGCGCAGACACTCCTGTCGGCGGCTTTTTATGATACTGGCATACGCTAGGAAGAACGCAATCGAGGGAGAGGTATTTCCTGGCTTCCGCCAGTAGTAGAATCAACTGCCGACGAGGACGTCGGCGGTCCCAGGGGGAGGGATTTATTTCTGATTCTTTGGGACAGGCTGGTTCAAAGTGCTCGCCACTAAGAGCGTATGCGGGTGATGGGTGGATGATTAGATACGTTCGAAAAGCGGTGCTTCACACCGCACTCCACAGCGCTTCGCGCAGAGCGTATCGTGCACTGTACATACACCGCAGGCTCTAGAGCCTCTACGGGACAGGCTGGTTCCAATCATTTCGGAGCCAAAAATAAGAAAGGCGGTTCCTTTCGGAACCGCCCTTTGGCTAGGAACGTCCTAGAATTCCGTTTAGATCAGTTGCCGGCAACCGCTGCCTGAGCTGCGGCGAGGCGAGCGACAGGCACGCGATAAGGCGAGCACGAAACGTAATCCAGTCCCAGACTGTGACAGAAGCGAACGGAGGCAGGATCGCCTCCATGCTCACCGCAAATCCCGATCTTAAGTTCCGGACGAACACTACGACCTTTCTCAGTCGCGATTTTCATCAGTGACCCCACACCTTCCGTATCAATCGAGGCGAAGGGATTCTGCGGGTAAATATCAGCTTCGGTGTAGGCGCCGAAGAAGGAACCCATGTCATCTCGGCTGACGCCGAGCGTCGTCTGAGTCAGATCGTTCGTCCCAAAGGAGAAGAACTCGGCCTGGGCCGCAATCTTATCGGCAGCGAGCGCTCCGCGAGGAACTTCGATCATGGTGCCGACCTTGTATTCAAAGCTGACACCCTTTTCCTCCATCACGAGCGCAGCGATACGGCGTACGATCTCGGACTGAAGCTCGAACTCACGCGCAAAGCCGACGAGCGGAATCATCACTTCCGGATGGACCTCAATGCCTTCCTTCACGCAGTCAGCAGCCGCCTCGAAGATGGCACGAACCTGCATCTCGGCGATCTCCGGATGGGAGATGGCGAGACGGCACCCACGATGGCCGAGCATCGGGTTGGCCTCGTGCAACTCAGTGACACGACGAGCGACGTGGTCGGCTGAAAGACCGAGCTTTTTCGCCAGGTCTTCCTGTTGCTCACGCGACTGCGGCAGGAACTCGTGCAAAGGGGGATCGAGTAGGCGGATGGTGGCTGGCTTTCCAGCAAGCGCCTTGAAAATGCCGTGGAAATCACCACGCTGGTGAGGCAGAAGCTTGGCGAGCGCTTTCTCGCGCTCTGCGAGCGTCTCGGCGAGAATCATCTCGCGGACGGCGTCGATGCGGTCTCCTTCGAAGAACATGTGCTCCGTCCGAACCAGTCCGATTCCTTGGGCACCGAAGGCGATCGCCGCAGCTGCCTGGTCGGGCGTATCGGCGTTGGTGCGGACGCCTAGCTTCGCCGCTTGGCCACACCAATCCATCAGTTGAACGAAGTTCTGGAACTTCTCTGTGGTGCGAGCGGCCTCATCGTTATGAATCAGGCCCGCAATGATTTCAGACGGTGCCGTCAGGAGTTCACCTTCGTAGATGATTCCGCTGGTGCCATCGATGGAAAGATAATCGCCTTCCTTGTAGGTTTTTTCTCCTGTGGTGATCGTGCGTGCGGCGTAGTCCACATCGATGGCGGATGCACCACAGATACAGACTTTCCCCATCTGACGGGCCACTAGAGCGGCGTGAGAGGAAACTCCTCCACGGCAGGTGAGAATCCCATCAGCGGCGATCATTCCGCGCAGGTCTTCCGGAGATGTCTCCAAGCGGACCAGCAGTACGCGCTCGCCATTCGCAGCAGCGGCTTCGGCACGATCAGCGTTGAGGTAGATTTTCCCCGAGGCGGCACCAGGGCCGGCGGGGAGTCCAGAGGCCACCCTGACAGCGCTCTGGACTGCCTTCCCATCAAAGATGGGGGCCAAGAGCTGCTCAAGCTGATCGGCGGGATTGTAGAGAATGCCCGTCTTCCAGTCGATCAGGCCTTCTTTCACGAGATCGGCGGCGATTTTCAGAGCAGCGGCGGCCGTGCGTTTACCATTCCTAGTTTGCAACATGAAGAGCTTGCCATCCTGGATGGTGAACTCGATGTCCTGTACGTTCTTGTAATGCTTCTCCAGAATTTCGCGGACTTTCAGGAGTTGCTCGAAGGCTTCGGGCAAGTGCGCGGCCATCTCGGCGATTGGCTCGGGCGTGCGCACACCTGCGACCACGTCTTCGCCTTGGGCGTTGATGAGAAATTCGCCATAAAACTCATTGATCCCATTCGCAGGATTCCGGGTGAAGGCCACTCCGGAGCCGGAATTTTCTCCTGTATTTCCGTAAACCATTACTTGAACGTTCACGGCAGTTCCCCACTCAGCGGGGATATGATACTTCCGACGATAGACGATGGCCCGGTCGTTCATCCAAGAGCCGAATACGGCTCCGATGGCTCCCTTGAGCTGCTCCCATGGATCGGTGGGGAAATCGTGTCCGGTGCGTTCTTTGACTAGAGTTTTGAACTGAGAGACGAGGTCTTTGATATCATCAACGTTCAGATCAGAGTCGAGGATATCCTTGTGATAGCGCTCTTCCTTGAGCTTGTGAATCACGGTTTCGAAGGGTTCTTCGTCTTCCCCTTCCAGCTTCTGAACACCGAGCACGACATCGCCATACATCTGGAAGAAGCGGCGGTAGCAATCCCACGCAAAGCGCTCGTTCCCTGTGGCTTTGGCCAGGGCCTGGACAGTCTGGTCATTGAGTCCGAGATTGAGGACCGTATCCATCATGCCGGGCATCGATTCGCGTGCTCCGGAGCGGACGGAGAGCAGAAGCGGAAAGTTCTCAGAATCACCGAACTTGTAACCCATGATGTTTTCGCAATTGGTGATTCCTTCCTGAATCTGAGCATCCAAGGTGCTGGGATAGGTCTGCCCGTTCGCGTAGTAATAGCGACAAACCTCCGTGGTGATCGTAAAGCCGGGAGGCACCGGTAGTCCGATACTGGTCATTTCCGCGAGGTTCGCGCCCTTACCTCCGAGGAGGTCTTTCATGGTTCCGCCGCCGTCGGCTTTTCCGTTGCCGAAGTGATAGACGTATTTGTCTGAGTTAGCCATCTTGTATTCTATATGTTGGTGATGTTGGGTTTCCTATGTTTCCTTTGGAAGTCGATTAAAAATGAGTTCTGTAGGCTGGAGATGTGATAAAAAAAGAAGGGAAAGAAGGGAAAGCAACGAAATAAATCGGGAAGAGATCGATTACGGTGGGAGGCCGTGAACGCCTAGGAACAAGAGGTGAGGCTGTCGTCGATTCCTGAGAACGAAACAACGGAGAGCGAAGCACCAGAGCGCGAACCACCAGAGAGCGAGAAGTAGCTAAAGAGCGAGACGCAGCAATTCTGTTATACCGCAGGCCGGGCACTGTAAGCGAGAGCCGTGCGGTGTCAATGCGGAAGCTCGCCACTTCTTTCTACCGGAGCTTTTAAGGCTAGTTTAAAGTTAGAATGCAGAATGTTGAAGTGCTGGGCTAGTGGAGGGAGAGTAGCGCAGACAATCCTGTCTGTGTAAGCCATTCCTAGGAGCGCGGAAATTCCTGTCGGCGGCTTTAAAATCTAACTGGCATTCACCAGGAAGAACGCAATCGAGGGAGAGGAGTTTCCTAGCTTGCGCCAGTAATTGAATCAATTGCCGACGAGGACGTCGGCGGTCCCAGGGGGAGCGATTTTAAGGAACAGGCTGGTTTCGAACTGCTCGTCACTATGAACGTATGTGGGTGATGGGTGGATGATTAGATACGTTCGAAAAGCGGTGCTTCACACCGCACTCCACAGCGCTTCGCGCGGAGCATACTGTGCACTGTACATGCACCGCTCTGACTCAGAATCAGTGAGGAGCGACGACGTTCTTGCCCTTCGGCTGACCAATTTCTTCAAGCAAATTCGTGAACCATCCTTCGTCGATATCAAAGGGCTTGCCTCCTTTGATCCGGGAGAAATCGATGGTGGACATGGCATCGCCATCGTCTTCATCGAGTCCCGCAACGCCGCTCACTCCATCGAGAGCTGACTGGGCCGCCTGCACGCAACTAGCTTTGATCAGATCGAGATCCTCGGCATTGGGCGCGGCACTCCGAGCGAAGTAGCCGCTCTTCTGCACCAGCACTTTCTCTGCACCGAGAGGATCCTTCAGGCGTGAGGCGAACCAGTTTCCGACATTGACGGTATCGAGCCGATAATGTCCGAAGGCATCTTTGGCAGGCTCCCGTCCCTGAGCGATCATATCGGCGATGATATTCTTCAGACCGGCGCCCTCGCTGATGAAGAGGTTCACGCTGTCGTTTTTATCCATCTGATCGCTTAGACGCTCGATCTCAGAGTCCAGATCGATTTCCATTTCTGGAACCCACACAGCGTCGATGTCCCATCGGATCTGCGCGAGCAGGGCTTCGGGCAGCCAGTCATACTGATGGAGGCTCTCATGATAATCATAAGCCGCCCGTCCGGTGAGCCAGCCGCAGTTTCTTCCCATCACCTCATGGATGATCAACTGGCGCGTGCTGGTGGTGTTCTCATTGGCGACGTTCCGGAAAAAGCGGGCACTCTGAGCCGCCGCTGTCCAGGCACCCAACGTCTGGCGAATGGGGAATACGTCGTTATCGATGGTTTTAGGAAGACCGACGACCGTGAGATCGTAGCCATTCTCGGCGAGATAAGCGGCCAGATCCGCAGCGGTAGAATTGGTATCGTCTCCGCCGATGGTGTGGAGAATGTCGATCTCGTCAGCGGCCAGTCGATCTGCCGCTACCTTCAGAGGATTCTCCCCCGCTCTTACTAAGCCTCGGCGGACACAATCATCAGTGTTCGTCAGTTTCACACGGCTGTTACCGATAGGACTGCCGCCGAAATTGTAAAAAATCGCGGCATTATCGCGAACCTTTTGAGGAAAGTGATAGGACTTCCCGAGCAATAATCCCTGATAGCCATTGAGATAGCCGACAAGATCTGCCTTGGGAGCGAGACGATTATACTGTTCGATCAGGCCTCCGATCGAAGCGGAGAGACAGGGAGCGATGCCCCCGGCAGTTAGAAAGGCGATTCTCATCAGAGAAGGGATCTGGCAAATGAAATAAATGAATAATCAGTGATAGTTCTGCGAAGAGCACTCACTCCCCGCAACGGTTCCCACTTTTCCAATGCTTATGAATGAAGTCAAGGCGAGTGAACGAATCCTTTGATAAACGATAACGTCGGGAGCAACTCATCGTCGAGTGCGGCACAGAGCTCCTCGGCATCTGGTTAGGGAGTCGGAGATTCGATCATCTGAGGTCCAATTTCTCGGAATAACTCGACCCAAACTCTCCAGATCTCACTCGTAACAGTTCCAGTGCCCGCCTTCCTCATTTCTTCCAGTTTCGTCGGGGATTCATCTGGCCAGTGACCGATCCATCCTTGTGCCAATGGGCGGCTTTGCAGTAGGAAGTCGCGTTCCTCGTCACGGCTGCATTCCAGAGGAAAAGTCTCACCGATTACGATAGGGCGTCCCCAATCAAATTGTCGGAGCAGGTCGAGTTCTTCCTTCACCTTACCCGCCTTGGGGTAGAGGTGAGGTGAAACGAAGTCGAGCTGCGGCGTTAGGGTTTTGTAAGCTCCAGGAAACGGGAGCATTCCCATCGTGACCAAGCGGGCTGAATCATGCTTGCGAATCGCAGAAATCATGAGCTTCGTCCAGTCACGGAAAATATCACCGCCACTGCGTCCCTTCGCATCCAGCGTCAGATATTGACAGAAATCTACATCACCCATGCGCCCGATGTACCAGCCATTCTTCGAATCTCCGACGGCTCCCGGTTCATTGAGTAGATCATAGGCGAACACAGCGGGGCTTTCGGCACAGATCTGAGCAATCGCCTCCCAGAATAGTGCCTGCGTTTTCCACCGCTCAGCTTCATCGAGAGCATCATACCAAGTCATGCGAGTCGCAATTTTATAACAGGCCAGACCAGTAATTTGCAGCCGGATTCCCGATTCTTCCGCGATTTTAAGTAATTTTCGGAATTGTTCGAGCGATTGGGGATCAATTTGATTCGTAGCGGAAAAAAACGACGGCATTTCTGGATGAATCCGCGCCACTGTCGTCCCCGCAGATTTCATTTCAGCGAATTCTCGCGTTACTCGCTCGGGTTCTTCCGCGAGTCGCTTCATGATATCCACCGAGGCATAGTTATTTCCCCAAGGAACAAATCTTTTTCCTGAGGGGCTAAGAGCAAATCCTGTCGGATTCTTCGTCACCAGCACTTTCTCTAAATCGTTCGCTTCCAGACTGCCGAAGAAGACGACAGAGACGGAGATTAGAAAAATTCTCGACAGATTTCCGATCCGTTGACAACAAGAGGGATGATTCGCTTTCATATGTGAGATTTAATTTCGCCGTGAAAACTCAAGAGAAAGCGAAAGATCGATTACTCCGGATGCGTCCATAGGCACGAGAGTAGCAGCTTCTCTCGAAATTCCGAAAGATTTATCACTGGAATTCGCACTTTTCACACGGTAAAGAATACCCTTCTATTATGACACCTCTCGAAAAAGCACGTTCTCTGAATATCGATCTATCTCCGATCACTCCCGGCTATCTGAATCTCTGCATTCGCAGCGGAAATCAACTGATCACCTCAGGTCATGTCAGTGACAAAAAGGGAGTTCTAGGGAAGGATCTCTCGGTCGAGGAAGGATACGACGCGGCGCGAAACTGCGCGGAAAAGATTCTTCGATCCGTTCACGCGGCGCACGGTACGCTGGACGGACTGCGCTGTCTAAAGTTGCTCGGGTGTGTGTATTCAGCCCCTGACTTCACCGACCAGCACCTAGTCATCAATGGGGCATCCGACCTGATCCATGAGATTTTCGGGAAGGATGGTGACGGCTATCACGCCCGGAGCGCCTTGGGATTCGCTGCGATCCCCACTGGCTCTGCTGTCGAAGTGGAAGCGATCTTCGAGATCCTGTGATCCGGTTTTATTTCTTATTTCTCATCCCCATGCTCTCTTGCAAGAGTGGGTGAGGGTGCGACCGATCTATACTTAAAATTGCCTGTCCCTTAGAATCCAGGAATGGCTTACACAGACAGGATTGTCTGCGCTACTCTCCCAGCCCCCAGCACTTCTGCATTCTAAATTTAAAATTGCCTGTCTCTTAGAATCCGGATGCGAAGCTGCATCGGTCGTAGAAGAAGTTCAAATTCCCTCAGAGCCTTTTCTCAGATCTTTCTTACCGATCCAAATAGCTAGGGAAAATCAGATCAGGCGCGAGTCGAAAGTGTCCCTGCGCCGCTGATCGTTTGCTTTTTCACCTGACTGGCGATAACCGGCTTCTTGAGGATAATTTTTCCTCCGGGGAAGGTAACGATTCTGCCATTCACGCGAACCGTCACCACTTTATTCGTTTTCACCAGACGGCTTGGCTGCCCGGCGCGAGCAGAGGTTCTTACGTTGAGAGTGAGCCGCCCCTTGAATGTCGCCTTATCGATGGCATTCGACGTGCTCCGAAAAAGTCCGCCGCCAGTGACCGTCGCCCGGAATCCCATCGAGTCTTTCAAACTTCCTTTGAACACAATAGAAATCGAGCCAGGCTTCGCAAGATTCTGAATTTCTCCCTGAGTCAGTGAAATCTTGCCACTGTATGTCGAACCGGCGCTAGCAAGGGATACAGATACGAAAAGAACGGCGGCAACCGTGAACAGTCGGGTGGTGAGGCGTGTCATCGAAGAATAGGGGGGATGGAGTGAAACTGAAACCTTAATCTGATCCTGTACGAGGAAACAGATTCTGACAAGAATAAGTTGCCTCGAAAAGGAAGAATGTGACAATTTCCGCGAAAGACACCGCGAAAATCCTGCACCTTCACAGACGCTCCGAAGAAGAATCGGCAGATTCCGCATGTTCAGAATTGACACGAAAAGATCGTAGCGCGGCAGCTCCGGCTGCTACGATGAGCAAGGAGCTAAAGAAGAATGGTGCTCCGGGAATGATGGCCGGAGCGGCGGGACTAATGAAATAAGCGAAGACCGCCGTAGCTGCCGGTGGCCCGATCGCGCCCGCCACACTCTGAAGGGCGGTGAGACTCCCCTGCATTCCTCCCTGCTCATTATCGGCTACCGTTCGCGAAATCAGCCCCTGCACGGCGGGCATCGCGATTCCAGAGAGAGAACCTAAAACGATGATGCAGTAGGCCATCCATCCCCAGGGAACGAGTCCGTAACCGACCAGAGCTACCGACATGATCGAGAATCCGATGATTACAGAACGACGTTCGCCTAGGTAAGGAATGATACGCCGGGTCAGCCCACCCTGCACGATCACCGCCATCAGTCCCACCAGTGCGAGCGATAGTCCCGTCTGTCGCGGTCCCCATCCGAAGCGATAATCCGTGTATAGCACCCAAATCGCCGGATAGACCTGCTGAGCTAGGCTGTTGAGGAAGTAACAGAGTGATAGACCGAGCACGAGAGGGTGACGCCGCAAAGAGAGCAGAGCCCCGACTGGATTCGATCGACGAAGACTGAATGCTCGCTGGTTTTTCGGATTCAAGGACTCTGGGAGGATGAGAAAGCCGTAGAGCCAATTCAGGAGAGTGAGACATCCCGCCGCAATAAAGGGAAGGCGCAGGCCATAGTGTCCGAGCCATCCTCCCAGCGCTGGACCGAAGACGAATCCTATCCCCGCAGCCGCGCCGATGATGCCGAAATTCGCCGCTCGCTTTTCCGGTGGGCTGATGTCGGCGATGTACGCGGCAGCAGCAGAGAAATTGGCTCCGCTGATTCCCGAAATAACACGCCCGACGAAGAGCCAGACCAGTGAAGGTGCCCAAGCGAGTAAAAAATAATCCAGTCCCGATCCGAAGAGTGAAAACAGAATGACGGCTCGCCTCCCGAATCGGTCCGATAGATTCCCTAGCAAGGGAGCAAACAGGAGCTGCATCAGCGAATAAACCCCCACCAGCCAGCCGAACACATAGGAAGCATGCTCAAAGCCGCCTCCCGCGATCTGCTCGACCAGCTTCGGAAGAATAGGCACGACTAGCCCGATCCCGAATACATCTAACGCCAGAGTGGCGAAGATGAAGTAGAGTCCAGGTCTAGGCCTTTGCATAGGCGAGGGGAAATTCGCCTTGCATCAGCGAAATCGGATCATCCGTCGTATCATTGCATCAGGGGCTGTGTCAATCTGGGACGGATCGAAATCATACTCTGGGCGATCACTCACTCCCCTCCAGTGGATGCAGACGATTGGTCAGAGGGAAGTAGGCACGTTTCATCGTCGCTCCCGCCCACCAGACGCTATGGACGACTTCGAGAGCTTTCATCGCATTCTCTCCGGAGCAAATCGGAGCCCTATCTTCCGCAATCGCCGCCAGCCAGTCGTGAACGACGAGGCGATTGGCGGCGTCATTCCCGGAAAATCCATCGACCGAGGCATGATAATCCCCCTCCACTTTCGGCCAAGTCTCCCAGTAAGCACTTCTTTCCGGCGAGGCAGGGTTATCCTCGATCAGCAGTGAGAGTGTCGGAGGCTGCCCGGCAAAAAGTCGCATGATCCCAAGTGTGCCGATGAACTCCAATCCCCAGGTGCCGTATAGATAATGCAGTCGTCGATCAGAGACGTAGGAGACGTGAACTCCGGATTCTGTATAAAACGCAGCATGGATAGAATCGCCCAGCAGTGGACCTAGGTCTTCTTTCTCAGAAAAGTGAAAATCATCTGCAATGACAGACAGGCCATCTTTCGTGATCGTAGCAGAACAGTGACTAATTTCTCCAGCAAAGAGCCGGACAAGATCGAAGAGGTGCGTGCCCAGCACCAGCAAATCCTCGCCACCGGCTCGAGCGTCCATCATTCCAAAGACCTTGATCTCCAGTAAATCACCGATGAGATTCTCTCGCTCCTCTAGGAACTGACGAACGTGCGGATCACAGCACATCGGATGAAGTACCGCCAGCTTCAATCCCTTTTCCGCCGCTAGGGCGAGCAGTTCATCCGCTTCCCGCAGCGTCCGTGCGATGGGCCGCTCGCAGCACACATGAGCGCCGACCTCCAGGGCAGCTTTCACCATGGCGTAGCGCTCACCCGTCTCTCGCGGTCCGATCGCCACGAGATCCGGCTGCTCCGTCGCCAGCATTTCATGATAATCCGCATAAGCCCTCTCTGCACCTGTGCGGAGCTGAGCCGCATCCAGCCCTTCCGGATCGCTGTCGGCGATCCCAACGAACCGAACTCCCGGAAGATTTTGAAAAAGAATATCCAGTCCATGACCGTATCCCCCGGCATTCGTGTGCCCGATCACTGCAGCACGCAGAGATTTCACGACGGATTCGGGAGTAGGCTCTGGTACGACTTCGTCCGTCGGGAGTGGAGATTCATCAGCCGAAGTGAGTGACTCGGGTTCTGGATTTTGTGCGTCCAGTGTCGCGGCGCCAGCTTCCTCTACTCTCGGTTCCGTAGTCTCGTCCTCGGGTGACTCCGATTCTCCTACTTCTGGCTCCGCGATGCTTTCGTTGGCAAACGATTCAGTCGATTCAGTCGATGCGGAAGGTGATTCAGATGAGAGGACTAGCTCCGCCGAGTCCTCCTCGGAATCGACAACAGGAGTATCCGCTGCGACGGGTGAATCTGTATCACTGGAAGCAGTCGGAATGCTCGGAGCGATCTCCGAAATAGCCTCGAGCGGAGCGATCTCTCCCCCGCCCTTTTCAGAGGCTGACCGTGACTTGACTACTTCCTCATCGCTTAGCTCCGGAGTCTTGCGCTTCTTTCGTTTTGTCCGGATCATTCCCGACGCTGCCATTCCGGCACTGCCAAAAACTGCGTGCGTTTCCGTTTTTTTGTCCTTCGAACTCATCTGGAAGTGAGGTTATACTTCTGAACCCGCTGCGGCAACGATCAAATTTCGCTCCAGGCTCCTCTCGCGTGAAAAAAGTGGGAAGGAGGAATGCAGAATGGACAATGGACAATGGAACTACTGGGCTTTGGCGGATGGGCTTTGGGTGAGGAACCACTAATGAACACAGCCGAACGGAGTGAGACAGCCTGCCGAAGGCAGCCCGAAGGGCAGAGCGAAGCGATGGCAAATGGACACGAATGAGATGAGGAAACTGATGGGCTTGGGGGAAGAGCCACCGCCGTGCGCACAACGGTGTCCAAAATTCACCGACTATTGATAGGCGTAGCGTGCCTTTAAAGCCCGACCAGCTTGATGCCAGTCGCACGCACGATCCAAATGGTTGTTCAACCAGCGGATAAATTTCACGCTGTGCTGGGTGAAGCGTCG
>CAUJIH010000067.1 GCA_963205275.1 Verrucomicrobiota bacterium
ACGGTCTCTTGCAATTAGCCCGCCGCCGGGCCAGGGGATATCGCTGCTTCCGCAACTTTCGCTCAATTGCTTACTGGATCGCTGGAAGGCTTGTTCTAAGGAACAATATTGCCTTTACCCACTAAGTTTCCGACAGAGCCAAATTTTTAATCCCTGCAAGGGAAGCAATGTAATTCCCTCTCAAATTACGATTACCTCGCAGCCGAAGTGTCTGTAAATTGGGTAGATCGGCCAACAATCCAGCTCCGGAATCTGACAGAGTTGTGCGGATAATCTTTATACTTTCAAGCTGTTTCAGACTCACTACTTGCCGCATCTCCTCATCCGAAAGAGAAACGGTTACTCCATCATCTACATTCTCACCAATGACTAACTCGACTGTACGGAAGTCTTCTTCGGGCAAATCGGCTTCCTTCGTAACAGTTCTTCTCTCCTTCCCGACCTCAATCACAGCGGAACCATTCTTGCTCAGGGCCATTGCCACAACAGCGCGCTCGTCTCTCTTGATGCTGTCATTGGACTGAGCGCTAGCTTGTTCCATAGCTTGAGACTTCGGCTTCTCCGATCCCGCAACCGAAGTAGCTGTTTTCTCGCGATCCTCGCCGCTTCCCTGCACGAGCTTCTCGCGGTAGCTCCGCACGATCTTCGCGTGATCGATGCGATTCTGCTGCGTGAGAGTTGTCTCCAATTGCTGGAGTCGGGCATCGAGTGGATCGGTGAGTTGTTTTCGGTTCGTATCACGAGTCGCCAGCAGCTTTCCATAGGCGTCACGATAGATAGTTCGTAGCTCAGACAATGCGGGAATTGTGCCTTCGGGATCCGAGCCAGGAACGGCGGATGTTGTCGAGGCAGTGGAATTGGCTTGCTCACGGATTGCCTTCTTCTCTGCCTCCAAAGCCAGCACGCCGTCGAGATGTCCGGCAGCACGCTCTGAGGCAATCTTTTGGTCAATCCCTCCCAGATAGAGCTCATTGAGTTTGGCTACTTCAGACGAAAAGGGCTGAGAAACCCGTTCTTCCTGAAGCTTCAGAAACTGGCCATGGAGAGCGCTGAGTTCCGGGACGCTCGCGATGGGATCTGGCTGTGTATTTTGTTGGCTCGGAGCAGGGGCTGGGGTGGAAACTGCTTCCATCATTTTAGGTGGTGCCGCAGACTCGGGAGCCTTTGCTGGCTTTTCCAGTTTATCCTCTGCTGTCACCGAGAGCGCCTTGGGATCTTTTGAGATGGCAGACACTGGCTTTGATTCGGCAGTGCTGGCGGGACTTGTCTTGGATTTTGAGTCTTCCTTTGCAGTTAGTTCTACCTTCGGTTCAGGCCTCGCTGATTCAGATTTCTTTTGCGGCTCTTCCTCTTTCTTCTCGTTGGAGAGAGGTATCGAGTCAGACTTCGTAACTGCGGGAGCAGGCTCGGGTTCCTTTGCTCGGTCAATGGATGGCCCAGATTGCTTTGGCTCGGGTTGCTTCTGCGGTTCTGCTGATGATTTTTGGGTGGCGACGGGATTTGCAGCGAGTGGTGTGGACTCGGATGCGGGAGGTGAAGAGCGCATCGCAAAGAATGCGATCACACTGATCACGAGCACGGCGGCAATTCCAATTCCCGCATACAGAGGAGTTTTAGATTTTGCGACACTTCCGATGGCTTCCTTTGTCGCTTGGGGAATGGGCTGACTTAGAACGATATTGATGGCGCTTCTGACTTCTTCCGCACTACTGTAGCGATATTCTGGGTCTGGTTCGATGGCTTTACTCACGATTTCGTCGAGTCGCGAATCAATCTCCGGATCGAGTTGACTCGGGAATTTGTATCCGGCTCGCGGAATTTGTCCTGTCAGCAGTTGGTAGAGCATCACGCCGACGGCGTAGATGTCGGCGCGCTGATCGACGGTCTTTCCCATGACCAGAGCCTCGGGGGCGACGAAGTCAGGGGTGCCCACGGCGACGTTGCTCAGTGTCAGGCCCGAGGTTTCGCCTCCGGTGAAGCGCTTGGCCAGTCCAAAATCGGCGATTTTGATTCGCCCCTCGCGGTCGAGCAGAATATTGGCGGGCTTGATGTCGCGATGGACGATCCCGTGCCCGTGGGCGTAGCTGAGTGCATCGAGCACGTGGGAGACGATGGCGATGGCGTCATTTTGCGGAATTTTGCCACCCGCCTGTTTGAGATATTGATGAATATCCATCCCGTCGATGAACTCCATCACGAAGTAAAACTGCCCGGCGCTGGTTTCGCCAAAGTCGTAAATTGAGATAATTCCCGGATGACTGAGTTTCGCCATCGCCTGAGCTTCCTGCTCGAAGCGCTTGGCGTAGTTCATCTCGTCGCCGTCTGTCAGCAAAGTCTCCGGGAGGAGCTTGATGGCGACATCACGATCCAGCCGGGGCTGGCGACCGCGATAGACGGCACCCATGCCGCCTCTTCCGAGGATGCCTGTAATCTCGTATTGGGGGAGGAGTGCCTGAAGCTCCTCTGGTAAAGGGGGTTCCCACATGCTGGACATGGACAATAGGATGATGAGATTGCTTTGGAAAAGCAAGGAGAAATAGACGGACCCCTTTGCTCAATCGTGTGCCATCGGGATGGGCTTGATTTTCATCAGGCTCAGTGCATTTAGCACGACGAAGACGCTCGATAGCGCCATGGCTCCGGCGGCGAAGACGGGCGAAAGCAAAATGCCCCAGACGGGATACAGCGCCCCGGCGGCTACGGGGATCAGTATGGTATTGTATGCAAAGGCCCAGAAGAGGTTCTGATGGATGTTGGAAATAGTGGATCGAGACAGGGTGATCGCGTCTGCGATGCCGCCGAGCTTGCCGGACATGAGCACGATATCCGCAGACTCCATGGCAATATCGGTGCCGGTACCGATAGCGATGCCGACATCGGCGGATGCCAAGGCTGGGGCGTCGTTGATTCCGTCTCCGACGAAGGCGACGGGCCCGTGTGTCTTCTGTAGACGTCTCACTGCTTTTGCTTTCTCCCCCGGTAGCACTTGGGCGGCGACATCGTCGATCCCGAGCTGCTCTGCGATGCTTCGGGCCGTCGTTTCGTGGTCTCCGGTGATCATGGCCACCTTGAACTGTCTGCTGTGCAAGAAGTCGATGACATTTCGCGCCTCCGGCTTTGGCGGATCAGAAACTGCCAAGAGAGCCGCTATCTGACCGTCGATGAAGGCAAAAAACGGTGATTTTCCTTCGAGCGATAGACGTTTCCTAGATTCTGCAAAGATTTCCGGATTCAAGAGGGTTGAGTCGTCGGAGATACCCTCTTGACTCAACATACGATCATTCCCCACAGCCACGCGGATGCCGTCCACGGTCCCCTGCACCCCCATGCCAGTGATGGACTCGAACTCGTGGGCAGTGGAGATGGTCAGGCTCTCGTGCTCGGCTGCCTCCACGACGGCTCGGGCGATGGGGTGCTCTGAGCGAGCTTCGACTGCGGCGACGAGCGCGAGTACCTCTCGCCTTTCGAATCCTGGGGCCAGTTCCAGATCGGTCAGAGTCGGTCGTCCTACGGTCAGGGTTCCCGTTTTGTCCAGTGCGATCACTTTGGCATCTCGCAATCGCTGCAGGGCCTCTCCTTTTCGGAACAGCACGCCCATTTCTGCTCCTCGTCCTGTGCCGACCATGATGGAGGTCGGTGTCGCCAAACCCATGGCGCAAGGGCAGGCGATGATGAGAACGGCGACGGCGTTGACTAGAGCGAGGTTAAGGCCGGAGGATGGACTGAGGATGATCCAGAGAAAAAATGTCACCAGCGCGATCAGCATCACGGCAGGGACGAACCACAGGGTCACTCGATCCACTGCCGCCTGGATGGGTAGTTTCCCCGACTGCGCCTCTTCTACCAGACGAATAATCTGCGCGAGCACGGTCTGGTCTCCCACGGCTGTCACTTTTACCTGGAAGGATCCCTGCTGATTCACCGTGCCGCCCACGACCCGGTCACCGATCTCCTTTTTACCCGGTACGGATTCGCCGGTGATCATGGATTCATCGACGTAGCTCCGTCCTTCGACGATCTGGCCGTCTAGGGGAATGCGCTCGCCGGGGCGCACCTCGATCACGTCGCCCAAGGCGAGATCTTCGACTGGCAGATCGATGCGTTTTCCGTCGCGTAGGACATGGGCGACACGCACTTGCAAACCCATCAGACGACGGATGGCGCCCGAGGTGCGGCCTTTTGCACGAGCTTCCAAATAGCGTCCGAGCAGAATCAGCGCGACGATTACGGCTGCTGCCTCGAAATAGACGTGGACTGTCCCTTCTGGCAGGATTTGCGGAGTGAACAGGGCGACGATGGAATACAGCCACGCTGCCGCTGTGCCCACTGCCACCAGAGAATTCATGTCGGGTGCCAGTCGCAGCAGGGCAGGGAACCCTTTTTGATAAAAGCGGCGTCCGGGGAGGGCCAGCACCAGTGTGGTGAGGACAAACTGCAAGAGCCAGCTATTGTGCATGCCTATCGTACTCTCGATCAGACCGTGAAAACCAGGAATGAGATGCGAGCCCATTTCGAGGGAAAATACGGGAACGGCGAGAGCGAGTGCCAGCCAAAGATCTCGCTTGAGTTGAGCCTCCTCCGCTCCTCGTCGCTGTTCAGCTTCGTCAATGATCGCCGCTCTTTCTGTCGTGAGCGCTCGGGCTTCGTATCCCGCCTTGTGCACGGCAGCGACTAAGGCCTCGGCCTTTGCATGTCCCTTGATCATCGCTTTTTCCGTCGCCAGATTGACAGAGACTTCGCTCACGCCGTCCACCGATAGCAGCGCTTTTTCGACGTGTCCGACACAGGAGGCGCAGCTCATACCACTGACGGCCAGCTCGATCTCGCAGGCGCGGGGAGCAGAGTCGATCAAGCGAGCCGGATATCCTGCTCTGCTGACGGCTGCGATCAGACTTTCTGGTGTGGCGGTGCTAGTCACGGTCGCTCGTTCAGTTGCCAGATTGACCGAAGCTTCGATAACTCCCGGCACAGCTCGCAGAGCCTTCTCGACATGAGCGACACAGGAGACGCAACTCATTTCACTGACTGCGAGTTGGATCGTCGCGACGGGAACCCCTTGGCGATTCTCAGAGTCAATGTCAGAGCCGTTTCCGGGGGCAGAGCTATTCATGATTTCGACTGAGATCACGCTAGCACGAATGGGAGAAAGTTTTCGTAAAAAGGCATAAAAAACCTGTATGAGCAGAAAAAGCAGGCAGTTTCCCGTTGCGAGTGGTGCTGGCTTGTGCGATGCAGCGAGCATGAGTGAATTTCAAGATCGAGTCGTCGTGGTGACTGGTGCGGGGCGGGGAATCGGAAAGGCGATTGCCAAAGGCTTCGTCGAGCGTGGAGCGAAGGTCGCCGTCGCGAGTCGGACGGAAGCGAACGCGATGACAACAGCGGACGAGCTTTCTGCGATGGGGCCGGGTTTGGCGAAAGGATACGCGGTGGATGTGGCTGACCATGCAGCGATGCTAGAATTCGGAAAGCAGGTCGGATCGGATCTCGGTGCGGTCAGCATTCTGGTGAATAATGCAGGTGTGACACGCGACGGGCTGGCCCTCCGGATGGGAGAAGAAGATTGGGACACAGTGCTCGACACGAATCTGAAAGGTGCCTTCAATGCAGTGAAATCCTTTCAGCGATCTCTGCTAAAAGCTGCGGACGCACGTATTATCAACATCGCTTCTGTGATCGGGCTGATGGGCAATGCTGGACAATGCAACTATGCGGCGAGCAAGGCAGGCCTGATCGGTCTGACCAAGGCGCTAGCCAAAGAGTTTGCTTCGCGGAAAGTCTGCGTCAATGCCGTGGCCCCCGGTTTTATCGTCACTGACATGACGGGCGATCTGACAGAGGAAATGCAGGAGGGAATCCGGGCGACGATTCCTCTGGGCCATTTTGGCGAAGCCGATGACATTGCGCAGACGGTGCTCTTCCTCGCCGGTCCTGGTGGACGCTACATTACCGGGCAAGTGCTGGTGGTGGACGGCGGCATGGTGATGTGAGTCGCTGGACGGGGTGACTTTTCAGCCGTATCTCTCGATCCCAATGAGTGAAAAAATGAATGCTGCAGTGTCGTATCCGGAAGATTTCGTCGCGACGGCGACGGAAGCCATCGCGAGTCGGATTCTGGCAAAGCAGGCGAGCGGGGGTGTATTCCGCCTGTCTCTGTGTGGTGGATCGACTCCCGCTCCTGTTTATCGGGCGCTGGCGACTTGGTCCGGAATCGACTGGGAGCGTGTCATGCTGACTTTTGGCGATGAGCGAACCGTAGGGCCTGAAGATCCGCAGAGCAATTACCGCATGGTGAAGGAGAATCTGCTCGACGCCTCTGGAATCCCCTCGACGAATGTGCTGCGCATCCTAGGCGAGTTGAAGCCCGACGATGCGGCGACGCGCTGTGAGACTCATCTCCGCAAGCTGGCGAAAATCGCGGGCGAGTCGGTGTTCGTCCACGACTTGATCCTGTTGGGGATGGGAGACGACGGACACACTGCCTCGCTCTTTCCAGGCACGAAGGCGCTGCTGGAAACCGAACGCTGGGTCGTGGCGAATGAGGTGCCGCAATTGAATACCCAGCGCATCACCTTCACCTATCCACTGATCGCAGCGGCGAAAGAAGTGCTCTTCCTCGTCAACGGCGCTGCAAAGCATGATCGAGCAAAGGAAGTCCTCGCGGGCGATCCCGCGTTCCCTGCCAGCGCCATTCGCGCTGGACGCGTGGAATGGTTGATCGGAGGGTAAGGCAGGATTTTCGCCCATCGTAGGGCGAAACTCAAAAGATACTCTGACGAGCTCTCGTACAGAAAACTGATAGAGGTTTTTGCCTGAGCGGTGAGGTGTCAGTCGGTCGAGGCGGCTCACACGGTGCGACTGGGTACGAAGACCCATTCCATTCCGGCCGCCTCAGCGGCTTCGATTCCCGGTCGGCCATCTTCGAATACGAGACACTGACTTGCGTCCACCTTCATTCGCTCTGCTGCCAGCAGGAACATATCCGGCGCGGGCTTCCCTTGTTTCACATCCGCTGGGGTAATCACTATGTCGAAGAGCGAGAGTAATCCGGTCACTTCCAGCGATGGAAGCACGATCGCGAGATCGCTACCCGATGCCACGGAGATGGGGCGATTCTCTGCATGAAAGCGTCGAGCGATATTCGCGACTGCCGCGACGGGTTCCAACTCACTTAAATGACGCATGTACCACTCCAGCTTGAACGCATGAACCGAATCGGGATCGATTGAGGCTCCGTAGCGTTCATTCAGGCTCTGCACTGTCACCCGATCAGGAACTCCAGCGCTGGCATAGAATTCATCCTCTGTCCACAGCCATGGAGTTTTGTGATGAGCAAAACTCGTCATCCACGCGCGGAAATGCAGTGGCATCGAATCCACTAGCGTGCCGTCGCAGTCAAAAATATAGCCACCGAATTCCCGCTCGGGGAGACGAAGTTGCATGAAACGATTCAGTGAGCTCTAGTTCGCGCTCGTCGAAGTCGCCTTATTGGAGGATTCCGCAGGCAGTGCTTCGATCACGCTACCGCTTT
>CAUJIH010000068.1 GCA_963205275.1 Verrucomicrobiota bacterium
AAATTTGGATCAATGTCGCCCGCAAAACGGGAATCGATGCCCTGCTCGCGACTACCCGTGACATACCGGACTATGACGTACTCATGACTCAGCGTCTGCGGATCCTGAATGAGCACGGAATTAAGATCCAAGAGGTGCAGGAGGTGATCGGGACACTCACGCCACTCGATGGGGCGATCGATTTCCTGAATCGACTGAGGGAGGAATTTCAGGTGCTGATCCTCTCGGACACGTTTTATGACTTCGCTAAGCCGCTGATGCGTCAGCTCGGATGGCCCACTCTGCTTGGCCACACACTGGATATTAATTCCGAGGGAAGAATCACCGCCTATCGATTGCGAATGCCCGACCAGAAGCGCGAAGCAGTGAAACGGCTTCACGAGCTGAACTTCCGCGTAATCGCTGCCGGGGATTCCTACAACGACACATCCATGCTCTGCGAGGCTGATCGCGGAATCCTCTTCTGCCCGCCCCAGAACGTGATCGATGAGTTCCCGCAGTTCCCTGTGGTAAGAGACTATGAAACTCTTTACTCCTCTTTCCTGGATGCGCGAGCTGAACTCATCGCGCTATAAGAAGCAATAGCGATCTGGGAAGCGAGATGGTAGAAGTACGGTGTATTCATCCACATTCTCCTCAATTTCCCATGACCTTTTGTATCAGATTCATCAGCCTCATCGTCTCGTTCTTTCTTTTCAGTCCCCATGTCGCGACAGCAAAGGATTACAAAGGCGTGAAACTGATCGCCCACCGAGGTGCTGGGCATGAATTTGACGAAAATACGGTGGAGGGATGTCAGCAGAGTTATTCTCGTGGAATTCTCGGCTATGAACTCGACGTGCGACGAACTCGTGACGGCCATCTGGTGCTGATGCATGACGCTGACACGTCTCGTACCACCGACGGCAGTGGGCGAATCGAAGAATTAACTCTCGCTGAGATTCAAAAATTCCGATTAAAAAAAAGCGGCGTTCGCGTCCCGACTTTGGAAGAGCTCTGCCGCTTTTTTCAGGACAAGCCCGAGGTCTATCTCATGCTCGAAATGAAGACCTCCGAGAAAGCGACCTATCCCGACGAAGTCATCGAGACCTATTGCCAACAGCTCTACGATACAGCGAAGAAACTCCTCCCTCCCGGCACTTACTGCTTTATTTCTTTTGATGAGCGAGCACTCGATGCGATGCACAAAATCGATCCGGAGAACTTCACTGGCTATCTCACCGCTACAGCACCCACGGAGAAGACGATCACCTCCGCACTCGCTCTCGGGTGCAAAAGGCTCTCTGTCCCGATCAAATCAACCACTCAGGAGATGGCGAATCAGATCAAAGCATCGGGTCTACAGCTCTCTCTCTGGCCGATCCGAACGGGCGAGGACGCAGATCACGCGGTAGCCTGGGGGGCCAGTATTATCTGTTCCGACATCCCAAGCGAGCTTCTAGAGCGGGGCAAGTAAGTGCCTAGAGCGAGCAGTAGAACCTCATGGCTGAATGCCGCGTGCAGGCCTCAGATCTTGCGGTCGATTGCGATTCTTTGATGTGTGATCAGTCTTCTTCTCCCTCTCGATTCTGGCTTCTGACCGGAATTCTGCTGATCGCGCTCAATCTGCGTCCGGCACTTTCCAGCATCGGTCCGCTCGTGGATGGGATTCAAGCAGATTTAGGACTCTCGTCTACGCTGATGGGAACGCTCACGACGCTGCCCCTTTTTGCCTTCGGTGTGATGTCCGTTTTGACTCCTATTCTGACTCGCCGCTTTGGCTCAGGTTATACACTCTTGGGAGCGATGGCTCTTCTCACTGCGGGACTGCTGCTGCGTTCTGTTCCGGGAGTCATTTCGCTCTTTACGGGCACCTTGCTATTCGGTATCGCCATTGCTGTCGGAAATGTGACGATCCCCGTCCTGACGAAAGATTACTTCGCCGAGAGTCGTGGACTCGTGACCGGTCTCTATTCCAGCTTAATGGCACTGGGGGCTGCGGTGGCTGCGGGTTTGAGCGTGCCGCTAGTCGCGGATCTGGGACTGAGCTGGCGACAATCTCTGGCCTCGTGGGCTGCGCTGTCGATCCTAGCCCTGGTGATTTGGGCACCTCAAGCACGAAAGATTTCCGGGAGGCGTCCTGAGAGATCGCTCATCCATGGACTGCGGACGCTGTCGCGGAGCGCTCTGATGTGGCAACTCGCTCTCTTCATGGGCTTGCAATCGCTTTCGTTTTACGTCGTTCTCGCGTGGCTTCCGGCAATGCTTTCCTCCGCTGGCTACAGTCCTGTCTTCGCCGGTTGGATGCTCGCCGCATCGCAGGCGACCGGAGTTATCGGTTCCGTGATTATCCCCATCCTCGCAGGTCGCTCTCAAGATCAGCGCGGGATTATGGCGGCACTGATGGTCATGGAATTAATTTCGCTCATTGGTCTGATGTTCATGACTCCAGGCTGGCTGATTCTGTGGGTCTGCTGCGTCGGATTCGTGCTGGGTGCAACGTTCGGTCTAGCTCTGCTCATGATTATCTTACGAGCCTCCGATTCCGAGACCGCCACGCTGCTATCGGGACTGGTTCAGTCGATCGGCTATCTCGTCGCGGCGATCGGGCCACTTCTGATTGGGATGATCTATGACGCGACGCACCGCTGGAACGATGCCATTCTCGTCCTGATCGGAGTCGTCATTATCAAGCTAATCCTCGGCCTGAGTGCCGCACGAGATCGTGTCGTATAATGGCTGCCCCGGACTGGCCACCCAGTCGCGTGATCGGAAAGTAAGACGCTGGATGGAAGCCGTGAAAGACTCCGCATCCGGCGCTCACCAGAACAATACAAACACAGATCGTCGATCACGAGACCTTACCAATCTCTGTCGCCTTCGGGACTTCGATCAGGGAACCCGATTTCACGTCAAAAATGTAGCCGTACACGGCGATATCCGTGGGCACTAGAGGATGATTCCGAATCCGAGTGACATCCTCGATCACGCTCTCAGACAGATCAGAAAACTCCAGCCAGTTGAAGAATTTCCCCTCGTTGGAACCTCCGCCGGGCTGACCGGTATTTTTCCAGCCGTTCTCGTCGATCGTGGCAGCATTCAGATTTTCGGACAAGAGGCGATTCAGGATATCGCCAGTGAAAGTCAGCATACCGCAGTCAACGTGATGCACCACGAACCATTCACGGGTGCCCAGCAGCTTATACGAGATGACGAGCGAGCGGATGGCGTCGTCACTGGCCCGCCCCCCTGCATTGCGAATCACATGAGCATCGCCTTCCGCGAATCCAGCAAACTTCGCCGGATCGAGGCGGGCGTCCATGCAGGTGAGAATCGCGAAGTGGCGTCCGGGAGGCATGGGCAGAGATGCTTTGTCACCGAAATTTGCGGCATACTGCGCGTTCGCAGCGAGAACTTCTTTCAGAATTTGACTCATAGAATGCAGAATCGATGATATTGAATTAATATTATAGCACGCGGCTTAATCAAGTATTTTCCAATCGAAAAATCCGCTTGCAACAGATCAACGCGATTCGAGGACAATTCGTGTTCACTCTCGATTAGCGAGTCACTTCGAAAAGATTGCTATAGTCGTCTGTCCAAAGGATGGAACGAGGCGTTTCCGTGTCCCAGGGTGTGATACGCTCAGACATGTGCAAGGCCTGAACAAAGGGATCGCTCTCGTCACCTGGGGCGATGAGGACCCAGTCAGAATTGTAGGCGTAGTATTCCTCATCGTCGGGCGAGTGGTACACGCGAAAAGCGAAGCGTCCGAAGTCATCTGCCAGATTGCGCACAGGATCGGCGAGGTCGAGATGCAGATTGGAAATATGGATCGCTAGCACACCGTCAGGTTTGAGATGCTGGAAGTAGAGCGCAAAGGCTTCGCGAGTGAGCAGATGCACAGGAATTGAATCTCCGCTGAATGCATCGACGAAAAGTACATCGAACTGCTGAGAGCCTTCGGTCGCGAGTTCTTGCTCCAGCGTGATCCGAGCATCACCGAGGACGATTTTTTCCTCACCAGCACAGTCGGACAGGTAGGTGAAATACTTTCGGGCCAGATCCTCGACTTGCGAATTGATCTCATAGAACCGGAAGCGATCACCCGGCTCGGCATAGGCGGCGATGGTGCCCACCCCCAAGCCGATCACGCCGACGTGGATCGACCTCCGAGGAGACGCAGTCCGCGCCGGGAGACACTCGAATACCGTACCCACTCCACTTTCCTCGCTGTAATAAGTGGTCGCCAATCCAGGATCCTCTGGATACTGGCGTCCATGACTAATCCGACCATTCAGGAGAGCGACTTGTTCCCACTCGCCCTCGCCACTGCGATTGACTGTCAGGACTCCGTAAAAGCCTCGACGAATGTCCACCACCTTGCCGAGGGTGTCTCGTCGATGCATATCGAGAAAATAAATCATGGCGAACAGGAC
This sequence comes from Verrucomicrobiota bacterium, assembly GCA_963205275.1. Taxonomy (GTDB): domain Bacteria; phylum Verrucomicrobiota; class Verrucomicrobiia; order Verrucomicrobiales; family DEV007; genus Arctic95D-9. The sequence goes on from CAUJIH010000068.1 coordinate 4,419, forward strand.
GCCCGCCCACACAAGTCCGCCGCTGAGCACTGGGAGTCGGCGGCGGGTTCGACGTAAATCCTTCCATAAGCGAAGACTGACTAAAAACGCGAGCAGTTCGAAAGCGACATGCAATTCCCAATAACCTCGGAAGATCATAGGGGCGATGAGGCTGACGAAGATGCCTCCGATGGCCCCGCCTAGGGAAATACAAAGATAAAATCCCGTCAAATAACGAGGCACCGGCTTCATCCGAACAATTTCACCGTGGCAGACCAAGCAGCAGAAAAACACCGCAGCACAGTAAACGCTGATCTGTCGAGCGAGCGGCCACTCGCTCCCCGCGAACTGCCGATTCATCAGCCAGATCGTGAGGCCGACGGCGATCACGGCGCAGGGAATCACCACAGAACGCAGATACCAGCGCTCGTGATCGAAGGCGATGATAAAGGTCATCAGATAGAGCGCCAGCGGCAGCACCCAGAGAAAGGGGATGACGGCCACATCCTGAGACATCTGACTGGTGAGGGAGAGGAGCAGCATGGAGCCACAGGCGGAAAAGAGGATCCAGAGCAGTACGCTGCCAGAACGCGGGCGAGCGAGAGGCGCTTCAGCATCTGTCCTGACCCTTTCTGGGCTGCGATCTCTCGCGCGGCGCAGAAAAATCCCTGCGACTCCGAGCGCTAGAAACACATACCCAGCGAATGCAAAAGACCAACCTGTCGCCTGCTGATGGAGTTTCAGAAGTGGCTCGAAGAGAAAAGGATAGGTCAGAAGGCCTAGCAGACTCCCTAGATTCGATACAGCGTAGAGGCGGTAGGGAGAGTGCTCCGGTCGCGCCTCGGCGAACCAATGTTGCAGCAGCGGCCCGGATGCGGAGAGCATTACATAGGGCAGCCCGACAGATCGCGTGAGCAGCCAGAGGATGCCTATGATCGGATGAGCCGCCGCACTGGTCGGTTTCCAAGCAGCCTCAGGAGTGATGGGCAGAAGGAGGAGCGACAGCAAGAGGAGTGCCGCATGGATTCCCACTTGCCAGCCCCGGCGCTCGCGCAGGAAAGTGACCAGAGCATGTGCATACGCATAGCCGATCAGCAGACCGCTCTGAAAGAAAAGCAGGCAGATCGTCCACACCCCCGGACTCCCGCCATACCACGGGAGGATATGACGAGCGATTACTGGCTGAATCTGGAAGAGAAGGAACGCACTAAGAAAGATCGCAAAGAGAAAGGGAGCCATGCCGACAGGTACGGAGAGGATTTTGTCCGAAATCTTCAGAAAAGTCGCGCAAAACCTTCACTGTCCCGGCGAATCGATCCTACACCAGACCTCACCGTTCTGTAGAAAAGCGAAATTCCGTCGTCTGGCGATAAGTCTGTCCCGGCCTGAGTAGGCTGGACGGAAATTCTGGATGATTCGGCGTATCAGGATAGAACTGCGTCTCGAAGCAAGCGCCACCCCAGCGGGGAAAGGGATCACCTTTCAGAAAGTTCCCACTGTAGATCTGCACTCCCGGCAAAGTCGTCGCCACTTCGAGCACCCGACCCGATTCTGGATCACTCAGACGGGCAAAGGACTTCGGTAGTCGAGACTCTTTCGAAATGAGGAAGCAATGGTCATATCCACCGACGGGCGCTGATTCAAGCAGCGTGATGGGCGCACTTTGCACGTCCATCAAGCCACGGAAGCCGAGCCTGAACTGCAAGCAATCTACGATAAACTCCGACTTCCCTCTCTCCCCGGCGGAGTGAAAAAGATGAAGATTTAGCGAAAAGTAAGCGAAAGTAGTGCCAGAAGGAAATTTTCTGAGTCGTAATATACTGATTAATACTTATTTACATTTTTATCTGTTAAAGATGGGCTAGAACGTCCAGCCGGAGGGTGTTGCAGAAGCAGTGACCAGCCCGCCTTCACCATTCGGATTTGGTCGGGTTAGAGGGGGCGTGGACGGAGATGGTTTTCCGCACGCTCAGCGCGTGGACCCGAGCTAAGGCATCCTCCCCCTATTCGTGTCGTCGCCTCCTCACGCCATTCGAAATACCTTCCTGGGCTAATGCCAGCCGGGCTTTACTCTGCCGACGAGGACGTCGACGGTCCCATGAATGGCTTCCACAGACAGGATTGTCTGCGCTACTCCGCTACCTGTTCTTCAACCACTCGCGACCTTTTTCAGAGATCAGCCAGATCCCGTGCTTGCTCTTTTCCATGAAACCCCAGTCGTTCACTAGGGTATTTCGTGCCCATTGAACCGAATTGCGCCAGCGGATGCTCTTGGAATCGGATTTGTGCGCTTCGTAATCCACCGGTTTGAGAAGCTTTTTCATTTTTTCACCCACCAGATCGATTACTTCTTTTGTCTTTCCACTCCCGCCAAGCTCCACCAATGCCTCCAGTAGGTAGGGAATGTAATCGTCTTGCGGGGTGATCTCACCCTTCTTGCGCTTGCCGAAAAACCGCTTGGTGACAATCTGCTGCACCTCCGGGGTGGCGACATCACGCAGGTCTTCGATCTGCTCCCATTTGCCCATCAGCTCATTGACGCTGTCCTCGAAGTCTTGCAGGCGCTCGGCAAAATCGATCACCGCACGCGCCACATCAAAATCGCCATTCGTCATCGCTTTGGCACCGTCACTCTTGATGCGATCCCCTTCCTCAGCCACCGAGGCCTTGAGGAGTTCGAGAGAGGCGGAAATATCGTCGGGGAGTGTGGGAGTGGACATAGGAGAAAGAGATAGCCGGACGAGCAGGAAAAGGCAATGATGACTAGTCAGTCTAAGTCAGGCTGTGATATTTTTACGGTCCTCAGATTGATCGGATCGCATGACCTTACACAAATTCCCCGAGCCTGACGAGCTCGCGGTAGGCGTTTAGGGTTTGGGATTTGGTGGCGGTGTCGACTAGGGGGAAGGTGGTGAGGATGTGCTGGAATTCGGGGACGGTGAGATCGTAGAGGCGGGCGACGAGGGCGTCGATTTGGGCGCGGAGGGTGAGGCGCTCCTGAGGATCGGTAATGCCGTGCGTCTGGTGAGTGGCGGATGCGCCGAAGACCTCGGCCAGCAAGGCGTCGAAGTCCGCCGCCGTGCCGATGAGACGGGCGGCGCGCTCGATGAGGGGTCGGAAGGCGGTGTCGGTCGCCGTCAGGCGCGGGATGGGAAGCTGGTTCATGTAGAAGTAGTTCAAAGTAGTGGTCACTTTTTGACGAATTACCCAATCTATAACAAAACTATTGAGTAACGCGCAAAGAACGAGTTGCTCCTGGAGTCCTATCAAACAAGAACCACGCTCATAGGTCTTAACGGTCGGAATTTTGTTTCCATGAAACGTGGGTGGAATGATAGTGCTTATTAGTGTTCGAGTATCTGTATTACGAGCAATATCACGAAAACCTAAGCGATAATCTTGATAATCTAGTTTTTGGCCAAGATCTCCAGTTCTACCGATAAGGCGAGCACGTCCCTCTTCCTCTTCAACCCAATATCGTGGTTCGGCGTAGCCGTGGCGGAATTGCCAGATCATCTTGCCCTCGTAGAGAGGGAGTCGCCCCGTGCCCGGAGTGGTGTGGAAAAGGTTGCTGTCATTCGTCATGTGAAATTCAGCCGTAAACCCGATGTTCCAAGCATCCGGCACGGTTTCACCGAGGAGAGGATGGCGGAGCAGCTTTTCTGCAATGGCGAGGTCTTCCGAGCTGTTGAACTCCATCATGGAGCCGGAGCCGGGGGAAAGGCGACGGATGAGCCTAGGCGAGAGAGTGAGTGATTCCGGGTTAGGGAACGTAGCCAAGTCTCTGACATCCTGTCGCATAAAGGCCACAGGGAAGCTCTCCGTCGTCCCCGCAGTCTCGAAGGTGAGGACGACGAATTTGAAGCGAGAGTCCACGCCTTCGAAAATCTTGCGTCGATTTTCAAAACCGAAGAGGCCTTCGATTTTGGTTTTTTCGTAGAGCATATTGCGCAGTTGGGTCGCGCCGAGGTCGGTGTAGATGCCGGAGGGAATGACAATGCCGCAGCGTGCCCCCTCGGCCAGCAGGTGGGTGCATTGTTCGAGAAAGAGTTTGTAGAGATTGATGTCAGATCCCACCTTGCGTCCATTCACTTGCCCGATCTGATTCTCATATTGAGGGGAGCTGCGGAAGTAGGCGCTTTGGTAGGGAAAGGAGGAGAGATATTCCAGCCATGCTTGGCGGATTTCGGGATCATCGACGAGGAGCGATTTTTTCTCCTTCTCAAAGTCCTCAATGGGCATTTTCTTCTTAGTGACCTGGCCGCTGTAGTGCTCAAAGAACTCCTTGGCGTTGGGTTTGAGGATGTCCCAAGGCGGATTGGTGATGATGAGATCGAAGCCACCGCGATTTTCCATCACTTCATCGAACTCATAAGCCCAGTGAAAGGGAGTGAGCGCTCGGATGTCCTCGATTCTCAGGCCACGCTTGTGGCACTTACCCTCTTTCTTCTTCGACTCATCCCAAGTGGCCTGCTCAAACTGGACGCCTAGGGCATGAAACTCATCGAGCAAGAGCTTGTCGAGAATCTTGCGTGCATCGGCTTTTAGCTCCTCAATGCTGCTCTTGAGTCCGGCGAGGTCTTGGAAGAGCGAGGTGGATTTTTTGTAGTTGTCGATGAGTTGGTTTTTCCGACGCAACAGTTCCTTGTACTGGACCACTTGTTGGCCGGCTACGAAGGCGGCGGCTTTTTCCTTATGCGTTATTGCGGAAGAAAGCTCGGTTTCAAAGCCGAGGGCTTCCTGAGTTCTCAGACCGAGCGAGGGCTGGGCCGCGATTCCCTTGTCACCGGTACGACGCGGTGCCTTGGCATCGAAGCGGGCGGCATCGACCCGGAGCAGGCCGATGAGTGAGTTACCGGCGAGGAGGTTGAACTCGATATTGGGCAGGGGTTCGAGCTGGTTTCGCTCCTCGGCGGATGCGACCAGTGAGAGAAAGAGGCGGAGTTTCGCGATCTCCCCGGCCTCCTCCATGATGTCCACACCGTAGAGGTTTTCGGTGACGATTTTCTTTTTCAACCAGTAGGCAATCGGTGCCTTGTGCTGTTTTTGCTCATATTCAATCCACTGCAGGATGGGTCTGTAGTTGAGTGCTTGGCAACGGCCGATGAGAGCGGTGTAGAGATTGAGCAGGGTCTTTTGGGCAGCCACGAGAAAGGCTCCCGAGCCACAGGCGGGATCGAGGATGGAGAGAGAAGGGAGGATGTTCTGGAGGAGCGTGGCGGCGGTGGGGCCGTCCACATGGAGGAGCAGGTCTTCGAGGTCGTGGTAGTAACGCGGTTCGGGGAAGGATTTGGGTTCGCTTTTGTGGAGTTTTTGCTTGGCGGGATAGGCCGCGTTGACACGATCGAGCACCAAGGGGTGTACGGTGCGCTCGCAGAGGTAATCAGTGACTTCCGGACGAGTGTAGTAGGCACCGAATTCTTTTTGGTTGATGTATTTTTCGAAGATATAGCCGAGCACATCCGGATTGATTTCGCGGTCATCACCACCGGGGGTGTCGTTCAGTGACCACGAGTAGCGGTCAAAGAGGGCAAAGAGACTGTCGAAGGCGGCATCGGGGATATGGATTCTCCGATAGGCGTGACTATGCAGAGAGTCGCCCTCGATGCGGACTTCAATGCCATGCGGTAGGAAGAGGCCGCCGTTGAGGTACGGGATATCGCCCAGTGGGATGCTGCCGATGGGGCTGCGTCTTTCCTCGGGCTTAGCGAAGCCCTCGAAGAAGAGATCGCGGAGAAAATGGGAGTAGAAGCGATCCTCTCCCTGCTCCCGTGAGGCAGCGAGCTTGTCGACGAGGTAGTGGAGGTTTCCGGTTTTGGCCTTTCTCACGTCGATAAAACCTTTTTTCTGGAGAAACCAGATGAACATGAGCCGATTGAGGAGCACGGAGGCATACCAGCGGCGCTCGTCGGGATCGAAAACGCCGCCTATGGAATCGAGCAAGTGCTGATGTTCGAGCTGGAAGTCGTCGAAAAAGGTCTTGGTGACGACCTCGATATCGAGCCCAGTGCGCACCCGCTCGGCGGCCTCGGTGATGGGGAGATTGCCGTCTTCATCCAGCTCGGAGAGATCGATGACAAGGGCGGAGAGCTTGGATAGGAAGAGATCGCCCGGCTGGCCTTTGAGGTAATGGTGGCGGCGGGGGCGGTTTTTGGTACTACGATGCGGGTGAGCGGGATCGGTCTCGCGCTTCATCCACAGCCACAGGGAGCGGCTGCGCTGCTCGGGCACTTGGGCATCGAGAAAAATAAGGATATTCTCGGCGGAGTGAGGAGTCATTTGCCGCCACAGTGCCTGCTGAGTAGAGGAGCTGGGAAATGGGGTATCGGGATCGTCTGGCGTAATTTCAAACACTCGGTACCCTGCAAGCTGGGAGATTTCCTGTGCCTGCCAACTGCTTGCTTCGTGGGTGAGGTGAATCGGTTTCTCGGAATCGGGATAGTTCCAGCCGAGGTCCTCGATGAAGAGATCGGCAAACTGAAAGGCTTGGAGATGGCGGCGAGCGGAGCGCGGGTTGAGCTTTGCTGTCATGGGAAAGGTGGGCGGGGAAGTCTGCTAACTCTATGCGATGAAGCGCGAGTGCTGGTTCGGTCAGGATTATGAGGGATGGCTATTTTCGTCGATGATCTAGGAAACGCCGGAGAGTTTGAGATTTTCATCCACAGATTTCGCGGATGAACCTAGATTTCTTGATTCTGATCTGCGGAAATCTACGAAATCTGCGGATAGCTAATAAAATAATAAGATTAGTCCGTTCCTTACAGTTTTTACAACCCTTCTTGCCCCAACGGGGCAAAATACGCTGACTCAGCCAAGGCCTTGAGATCAAGCAAGACACGCACCGTGAAGCCGCCATGTTTGTTTGTATGCCGACGAGACATCCGCGCTCCTAGGCGAGGCCGATGGAGCAGAGAATTTGTGGGTTGGTCAGCGGTTCTTCGTGAAGATTTGCCACAACGAGGCGGTCATCGCGATGGAGAGTGGTGACAAGATCAGCCAAGTCATCATCGGAGATTTTCGCACGAAGTTGGCGGTTGAGCTTGTCGACGGCTTCAGTGGTGAGCGGGTGGTCGTAAATGGCTTGGATGGCGGCGAGGATTTGGTCGCTGAGAAAGAGGTCGTCTTTGCGCTGAAGCATGAATTGATTGAGCCGCTCGTAGCTGCGGTAGCGGGCACCACGGGGAGGACCAAGCCGACCCGCTTTGGTGTCGCCTCTGCGCTCGTTTTGGATGATTTTGACTGCCATTTCCACTAATTCATGGTGATCTTCACGCCGCGGTAAGGGCGTCTCTTCCGGTCCGCATTTGGCCCTACGGAAGATGCGGACGAGGGATTCGGTGACGATCTTGCCATCGGCATCGAGCCACAGCAGGGAATCTCCCCCGCGTGGAGTGCGGATGTAGGTAAGCACGCCGGGAGGGGAGAGTTCAGGATGATCGAGATCGAGGATGTGTTTCTTGGTGGCGTACACCACGTTGGCCAATTGCTCGACTTTTTTGCGCAATGCGGGGTCATCCTTGGTCTCCTGAGACCAGACTTCGTAGGCTTCGGAAGTGAGGTCTACTTCGTCATCGTCTGGCTCATCAAGGATCCCAGATTTTTCATCGTAGAGGTTTTGTAATGACTCGATATCGACTGGCTGTTGATCCTCAAAGAAGGCCTCATCGGAGCCGACGACCTCTTCATTTTCGCGTAGGCGATGGATGATTCGCTGGCGGAGATTGATGACATTTTCCACGCCTTCGGCGGGCAGAAAGGAATAGCAAAAAACGGTATCGCGGCGCTGGCCGATGCGGTCGATGCGCCCCGCGCGCTGGATCAGCCGGATGATGGCCCATGGCAGATCGTAGTTGATTACGCGCCCGGCATCTTGCAAGTTTTGTCCTTCGGAGAGAACATCGGTGGCAATGAGGATACGGGTTTGTTCGGCGGGAGGGAATTGATCGAGCTTGCCGTTTGATTCCGGGGAAAACCGCCATGCTTGGCGAGCGGGATCGACAGAGTCTCCGGTAACACAATCCACATGCTCCAAACCGGCGGCTTGAAGAGCACGCAGGAGGTAATCACCGGTATCGGCGAATTGGGTGAAAATGAGAAATTTCTCTTTGCTCTCGGTGCTTTGAAGAAGCTGAATCAGGGCTTGGAGCTTAAAGTCATCGCTGGGTGCGATTTCACCGGTAGCGGTGAGCAAATCGCGCAAAGCGGTGGCGTCACGACGTAGTTCTTGTTTGAAGCTGCGCTTGAAGACATCTGTGCGCAGCCATTTGTAGCGCTTTCTGTGTGCCGATCCGGAAAGAGTCTGATACAGACGCTTCGCCTCTGCTTGATAATCTGCCTCTGTCCACGAACCAAGTGGCGGTAGGGAGCTTTGGGTTTCTTCTTCCAGATTCAACTCCCCTTCGCCTTCCCCGTCCGTTTCTACGTCGTCAGCATCGAAAAGGCGGGTATCGAGCAAAGCGGCATCGAGCTGGCCAATGGGAAGCGGCAGGGAATTTTCTAGGGCATAAATTTCTAATTCGTTTCGCAGAATGTGTCGGTGCAAGGAAAGTAGAAAGGCATTGGCAGAGCTTTCGAGCCGCTTGAAGAGGTTCGTGCGACAGAAACCGCGCATGCGATGGCCGGCGCGGGTGAGGTCGTCGATGATTTTCTCATCGGTCGCGCTGAGATCGCTCGGCAGAACGTCCTTTGTGTATCGGCTACGACCGTAGCGCGGCAATCGGAGTTCATTGATGATGCTCACGACTTCATCGCGCATCAGGCGGGCACAGCGATCCTGGGGATCGTCTGGATTGGCACGATACTTGACCGATTTCGGCTGGCGGACGGGGAAGTAGAGTCGCTCACCCTGCGGCAGTGTCAGAAAAGAACGCTCCAAGGTAGAATCGTATTCCGCATAGTTATGCACGATGAAGGAACGGGTGCGGCGCACCATATAGAGACGCATGACGTCACGCCAATCGTCGGCATACGGGCTGTGCTCAAAAGCGGCCAGTGAAGAGGTCGGGGTATTGGGGTGGCTAAGAGAAAACTTGGCTTCACCGATTTCTTGAAGCAGCGTTTCCGGGCGGATACCGATGTCGCTTTGCTCGTTTAGGAATAGGCGGAGCTGGGCACCGAGGTCGAGGTAGGTTTTGTTATAAGGCGTGGCAGAAAGTAGGATGACCTTGCAATCATTGTGGGCGATATAATCGCGAAGGGCTTGATAAATTCTTCCCTCTTTGTTGCGGAAATTATGGGATTCATCGATGATGACGAGTCGATACCGCGGTAGAGTCGGCAATTTTTTCTGGGCTTGGCTCTGAGAAAGCACCTTGGGAGCTCGAAGTCCGAATTCATGGACATATTCCTCCCACATCGGGATAAGGTTTTTTGGACAGAGGATGAGGGTTTCTAACGAGAGGTCGTCTGCCATCACTCGAGCGATGGCCGAAGCAATGCGGGTTTTCCCTAATCCGACGACATCGCCGACGAGCACTCCGCCGCGTTTGTTGAGATGGCGGCAGGCGATCTGAACGGCTTTTTCCTGAAAAGGGAGCAGCTTTTCCCGAATATCGTGGGGAATGCCAAACTCCTTGATACCGTCGCGGGCGTCTTGCGACAGATGCCAGGCCATTTTTAGGTAGAGATGATAGGGACTGACCAGTTCCTCTCCCGCCCAACTTTCCTCAATGACCTCGATGAGCTCTTGGCTGATATCGAGGCAGCGCGTGTCCTCCCAGCGATCGAGAAACCACTGGTTCAGCTTTTTGGCAGCATCTTGATCGGGAACGTCGATGTTCAGTTCTCCTTGATTTTTGAGACCCGAAAAAGTGAGATTGGAAGAGCCGAGAAAGGCGAGAAGCGGAGTGAAATGATCGTCGCGATGAGCAAGGTAGAGCTTGGCGTGAAGCGAGTGTCGAAGAAAGAGCTTCACCTGAAGGCGACCTTCCCGAAGCTGTTTTACCAGACGCCGCAGACCTTTCTCATCGGCATTGGTTGGAAAACCCAGCGTGAGCTGCTTGCGGAATTCTTGAGCAGCAGCCTTGCACAAGGAGCGCATCGTCTTTTGGTCGGGAGGACGTTCAGGGCTGTTCTCAAGCCAAGAAGTAATCAAATGCAGATCCGGTACTCGCTGCATCCCTACGAGCAAGCGACAGGGGGCTGGAGCCTCAGGTTCTGTAACCATTGGCCAGCTTTCGACGACAGCATCGATGGATCGCCAACCGCGTAAATTGAAGTAGCCGACACAAAAATCACCTCTATGAGCAACCTTTAGAGCATCTTTAAGGCCGTTTTTATCGCTGTTCTCGAGGAATGATGTCTCGATATTGTCAAATACGTGGGGCATAGGAACAGGGGAATGCTGGTAGATAAGTCGATAGGCGGCAAGAATGAAAGAGGTATCGGGTCACAAGTTATACGATGATAAGAATCTGACCTATGGCCTTTTCCGATCGTGAGAATTGAGTCGCCTCATGCTCTCCTGCTCACGATACACGAGCGAGACGCTCCTGCTCTCTTCATTGTTGGCGGCAGTCTCCCCCTTGTGTCACTTCTTCGCAAGGGAAGCGAGTTCGAACGATGGAGTGAATGGATTGACGATGCGTAGCTCTTCTATTTTCTGGCCATATTGCAGATCTCCAGAGAGTAGGGTGTCGCATTCGCTTGGCCGTGCTATGCGCGGTGCTGGCCCCTGAACTGAAAGCTCCGGCGACTCTGCTATTTAACTTCACACAGTCCACTTGTACTGGGCTCTTTGCGAAACCAGCCTTATCATTCACTACGCTGATTTTCCGCCATTCCGATCATCACATTTCAGTTGATTCGTCCATGCCGATACCGGGCACACGTCCCTCGCCGAGTCCTTCGTTGCAAACAATCTTCGGGAGCTGACCTCGGAGTGTGGGAGCGGCTCGACATCCTTTCCTCATTCGAGTATCTGCACATCCCGTCCCGGTGCGCCATCACTCGCATTTGATATGCCCTCTTCTGTCTTCGAAGGGGGCGTGTAATCCATTGTTACCTGATTCCCATTGCGAATCGTCCCGTCCACGATGTCTGCAGTGAGAAATGAACCTTTCCTCGCGGGACTCACTCTGGCATGTCCCACAGCCTGCCCGCTCTCTCCGTATACAGTCAAAATCGTCCCAGGTTCGACCTGAATCAGGCGACTTGATCGGATCAGAATGAAGTCACCCTCCGCACTCACATGCTGCACTAGGCCCACCGGGAGCGTCGTTGAACGGGCCGTTTGGGGTGAAGAATTCGCAGACACATCCGATGACAAGGTCGTCGAACTATCCCGAGACGGCAATACTCGGCACCCCGCCAATCCACTCACGAGCAAAGCGATCAGAAGGTAGTCGCGAAAATCCAATACGAAACGCACGTCCCATTCTCGCGCAGATTTCCGTCCACTGGCAAGCCCGAGATCATTAGCGCCCGGATCACGACTCTGCACGGCTTTCCTCATCGCGTTGTTCTGACGCATGTCTTTTCTCCATCAGCTCCTGCCAGTCACCATCCAGAACATACACCGGATCGAGGCCGATCAACTCTCGTAGCCTCTGCGCGATCTCGGCACTGCGCTCACATCCACCACCACTGCAATAAACAATCACTGGTATCCCGTACGCTTCCTGCAAGTCTATCTGGTGCGCGAACATCAGATCTGCCCACTCCTCCACGTTCAATAAAATCGCACCAGAGACATGGCTCGCGTCATATTCCGACCTCGTTCTGGCATCGATCCACACGACGCGTCCTTTCTCCTCCAGCGCAAGCGCCTGCGACACACTGATCCGGTTCCGCTGTGCGCCTGAGTCTTCCACCTCGTACCACGGAGGGCTTGACGGATGGAAAAGTGCTGACATCCCGCCCGCGAGGATTGCACACCCCACCAAACCCGCTGCCTGCGTCCAAGCTGTCATTGATTTTTCTCACCGAATCGAATAATACGCCAGTGCTTGGCCCCAATCCTCCAACTCACAGTCCGTCTCAATACGGACGATTCCCAGCAGCGAATCTTTCGTGGTCTGGGGAGTAAGTTCCAGACGATAGCATCGACCTTCCTCCTCCGGAATCACACGACACTCCACCTCTGGGCGTTGACTTACGGCTGAAAGAATACGAATGGGCTTTTTCCGCACCACTTGAAAGAGCACCCTCTTGGTCTCGGACTCACCTCCCTGTCGCCAAACTGTCATCGGAGGCTCAATCGTGAAGGCGGGTTCCCTTTCGATCCGAGCGAGAAGAAATATCGGGCGATTCTGCCCCTCCACCTTTACTAGGATACGTCGATCCACCTCTCCTTTCAGCCGCCTTGCATCAAAAACGCCTCGGATTTCAGCTTGCCCCTCCGCCGGAATCGGATTCGCGCTCATCGTAACTTCCAGACACTCACATCCGCTCTCGAGAGACTCAATCCGCACGGCCTGAGAACTAGAATTCACGACAGTATAAGTCAATGTGACCTCACGTTGCCCAGCTTCCAGTCGTGCCAATTGAGATTCGGGAGAAAAGACGAGAGCGCCTACCTTCGTGCCTTTGACTGCTGGGATAGACTGCGACAGAGAAATCCCATCTACTTTCTCCATACTCCTCCCGTCGCTACTCGGAACAAACCAGTGATGCACCATGAAATAGATGATCACGCCCGTGACGGACACAAACAGCCATATGGGGACAACGAAGCGAGCGAGCTTACGATGTCGCTTCAGCTTTCCACGAAACGCTGCTACCACCAGCACGATAATCAGGGGTAAATTCACCGCCGCCAGAAGAATATGTGGCAGAAGGATCGCCAGATAAACTTTCCTCGCCACCGGATACTCGGCAGGAAACTCTGTATGCCCGGCCTCGGAGTGATACGTTAAATATCCGATCAGAAACAGGACGATACAAGTCAGTGCTCCCAGCATCGCAATCTTGTGCGCTCGTCGTCGCCCCTGCCGAATCATAATGATCCCCACGATGAGCAGAATCGCGCTCAGCGCATTGAATGTCGTATTCAGTGCGGGGAGGAACGAAACATCAATGGTGCCTAGAAAACTCATGGGGTAGGAGGCTCCACAGCCTGCACGTCAGAGAGCTTCAGTTCCGGGTGCAAAACCAGCTTCAAGTCGCGACGCAATCGATCAATCTCATGCTGCCCATACTGGACATTCATCACGTCGTAATACCCTCGGATATTGGCTGCTCCGTCCACGATGACAAGTCGCTGATCATGAGCAAATTCTCCCTGTGCCGCTTTCATCGCAGGATCCGTAATCTTTTCGGTACTGTAAAGTTTGAATTGCTGCAGCATGTATCGCGTAAATGCCTCTGGATTGCCGGTCAAGAACCACCAATTCGCCTCATCTACGCCCTTCTTCTTTACCCATGCATCCATCTTTTCGGGAGTATCTCCCTCCGGATTGACGCTGATCGACACCAGTTGGAACTGTGGCTCCGAACCAAAATCTCGCTCAAGTGACTTCATCACGGCAGCGAGTCCAAGACAGCCCGCTGGGCAATCTGTGTACTGATAGCCCACCACATACACCTTATTTCGAAGCTGCCCCAAAGAAACCTTCTCCCCCGTGCGATTCACCGCCGGCAGATCATCCTCCAGTCGCCCCAGATACGGAGGTCGCCAGTTCTCCCGCTCATAGCGCTGTCGCTCCAAATAGGATCGAGTAATAAAAATAGAACCTAGCGTGATCATCAGGCACACCCCCGCGATGGATCCCCACCAAGCGAGGTGCTTGCCTTTCGCTTCTTCAGACGACGAATTCTCAGACTCCATCAGTATATTGATCAAACAGCCACCCCTCCGCCCCAGGCCAGCCAGCCAACGAGCAACTCCAGAGGCAGATAGAGCAGCGTATAGAAAAAGAGTCGGCGAGCATCCCTCCGAGTGCCCCCTTGCAGAAACCTCACCGACATCACGATGAGCCATCCACCGAGAAGCGCGCTCGGTAGCGCCGCCCATGGACTCATCAGGGAAGCAAAAAACGGAAATCCAACGGTGAAAGCGAATACTACCACAGAGTAACCCACGGCGATCCGCCCTGTGTGAACGGCATTCGTATCTGTGTTCGCCCACATCTGGAAACCTCCACGCACATAGTCATCACGATGAATCCAATTGATCGCAGCGAAATGCGGTAACTGCCAGAAAAAGAGTAATCCGAACAGGAAAATCGAACTCGGGTGCGTCAGTGACACGCCCCCACCCGCGACGCCAATCAGCGGCGGCAGGGCTCCAGCAATCGCTCCCAAGAGCGTATTCACCGAAGAAATTTGCTTCATCGGAGTGTAAAAAAACAGATAGGACACCAAGGTCGCTGCGGCAACCGCTGACGCAGTTGGATTGACTCGAACCCCCAGATGTACCAATCCAAAGGCAGCGAGAAACCACCCGATTACGAACGCGACTCCCTTCGGCAACCTTTTCGATGGAAGTGGACGATTCGCGGTACGGTACATCTTCGCATCCGCATCGACTTCCATCAGTTGGTTAAAAATTGCCGCGCCCCCAGCCGACAGGCTTGTTCCAATCACCAGATGAAATATCACTAGCCACGAGAACTCCCCTGTAAGCTTCGTTGTAAATAAATATCCAAATATCGTCGTGACGACGACTAGAGCACTCAGCCGCGCCTTTGTCAGCGCAACCACGTCCTCTTGAACCTGCCGCAACATAACTGTGATTGAGAACTTTGTATCGCTGGAGTGCGTTGTCGCCATCGTATCGTGAAGAATTACCCTACACGCAGTCAGGAGAATTTGCGAGGACAGTCTCATCGGCCCGCCCCGTCATGGCACGAACAACGAATACGAAAGCAAAGCCGAGGATTAAGAGGCCATTCAGAACATGGACATTCGTAACCCAAAAGCTCTTCCCTGTTCCGATCACCATCAGTCCCAGAGTGATCTGAACCCCAACCAGTGCGAGCAGTCTAATCACGTGAGATTTCGGCGTCTTCCATCGTGAGAGGACAGGGTTAGAGCGCCCACCGCCGAGCCGTAACAGCATTCCCACGAGGAAGAATAGAACGAGGAAAGCCGTCAGCTTGTGGAGAAAAAGCACCATAATCATCGGATCATCGAAGGAGGGGATCCACCGACCCTGCGTCAGTATCAGGCCATCGTCCACCAACGCATGACGATGAAAGTGCCGCATCGAAGCACCAAAAATCAACTGAGCGAATACGAGAAGTACCAGCAACACGCCATAAATTCGAGACCGCCAGATCAGTGATCGAGACCCCGAAAAGCCTCCCTTTGGCCATCCTTCATCGGCGACAAGTCCGATCAAGATCAATACACAGAAAAAACATTGAGCAAAGCAGCCGTGCGCAACCGCGTAAGTGTTAGAAATTTCCGTAACCCGTAGTCCTCCGAGAATCGCCTGAGCCACGACCATCAGCAGGGCGAGCCCGGAAAGCTTCTGAATGAGAGTCCACCCTCGGCTGCTCCAGCTCCAGACAAGCCAGCCTATCGGCAACAGCGATAGTCCAAGCGCGATTGTCAGAAATGTCTCCTTCAAATTGGCATCGACACGCTGACTCCCCGCCGCTATGAAGAAGCCCAGCGTGGTAGCCATCAATAAAATCAGCCCGAGCAATTCGAGTCCCTGCTTCCACGAACGAACATAGGCCCACGCAAAAAGAGTCAGCACCAACCAGCCCACCAGATTCGCCAGCAAACGATGGGTATGCTCCAAGAAGGGCATCATGTTTTCTAACCAACCTGGCGGATTGATCGATCCGAGACTCAGCGGCCAGTCGGCAAATACCATGCCCGCCTGCTTCGTCGTCGTGGCAGCCCCCCACCATACGAGCAGGATCGCGAATGCGACCACAACTCGGGAAAATCTACAATACGCTCGGGTCGGAAATTGTACGGGGGAAGACATCAAAGGCGAAATCAGTCAATGCACGGCGACCGGGAGACCGATCAAATTCACGTCGAGTAGCTAAGTGAACACGGAATCCTCACGTCCCGCAAGAAACAGATCGAAACATACTCAGAAAATCCAGGGTAAAAGTGCAAAGAAAAACCGTCGAGATCGAGCGCCCTCGACATCATCTACGAGAACACGAAGCCCCGCCAGAGCGCTCGTCGGGCGAACCAGACTCCAGTCGTGAGAATATGACTCACTTCTTCGGCAAAAGAGGCGTCTGACCAGCGAGCCATTTATCGAACTTCTCACCGCTAACAGCCTTCACATGAGACACCATCTGCGCATGTCCTGCACCGCAGAGCTGAGCGCACACGATGTTCCATTCACCCTCCTTGTCGGGTACGAACCACATTGGGATCTCCGCTCCCGGCAGAGCATCCTGTTGACTGAACATCGGCAGGATTGCCAGCCCGTGAATCACATCCTTCGATGTCACCTGAACCACCACCGGGCGCCCTACGGGCACGACCAACTCATTAATCGAGAGGAAGTCGTCCGCCGCATTCGGATCCTCGGCGATCAAGCCGATCGGATTAGCTCCGCTATAAAGCTCATAAGAGGTCAGCCCCACAGCACGATCCTGTCCGGCGTAGTGGAAGTTCCATCGATACTGCTCTCCCACGGCCCTGAGATTGACGACATCGTCGCCCGTCGGTCGATAGCCCGGATCAGTACGCATCGCCCACAAGGGAAAAGCAAATCCGAACAGAAGAAATCCGTCGACGATGACCACACCGATCTCGATGTGTGTAGGGAACTTCGAGGTCACTCCGTAATAATTCGCATGAGGAGATTTCTTTCGTCGAAACCGCCAAATCACGTACCCAAGAAAAATTGACCAGCCGATAAATAGGATCAGCATGAACCAATGCAGAACTCCAAGCATGTGGTCACCGCTATGACCATGCAGCGATGCTACATCGTGCATCCCGAAAATCTTGTTAATCCATTCTATCATAAAAATAAAAAGCTAAGTCTAATACCGAAGCATCTGAAGCAATTCAGCTCTCGCTTGTACCATCGCTTTCAGCAAAACGCCGCCCACGTCGTGCTAGGTACACCATGAAGGCAATAAACGATCCGAGCATCATCGCCAACACACCGAGCATCAGGAGAATCGCTGTATTGGCCGCAAGGACGGTCGTTTCGGAGGCCCCACTGGTACACATTGGACACGCGAGGAGAATTGTAGCGAGAGAACTGATCATCGTCATGGGAAAGGCTTCAAAGCTTGAGAGTTCTAATTTTTTTCAGAAATCGAAGACCGTAAACAAACATTACCAGCCCACAGGCCACGCTCACCCAGCCAAGCACGCGCAGCATCCCAGGAAGGTCATCGAGCATCAGACACAAAGCACCCAAACCGCCGAAAAAGAGCGTGCAGACGGTGATAAATGCAATGTGAAAGTTCTTTAGAGACATGACCTGACGTGCCTATGACTATCGCACCTCGGATACGACCCCGCTAGTAGTGCTCAGAGTATCAAACTGCTCCTGGATGGGATCCATCTCGGCGAAAATGGTAGCCACCATTAAACAGGCGAACATGATGGTCGTGAAAAATAGAAGCTTGTAAATTGCTCCCTTCTCGTGATTCAAGTGCATGAAGACTAGTGCAACTAAACTGGCCTTCGTACCGGCGATCCCCAGTCCTAAAATCACATCGGCGGCATCCGGACCTGGAGCGCCAATATCGAACATTGGCACCAGCCCCACGACCACCGTGACGACAGTGAACACGAAGAGGGCAATCCCAACGGCAAAAAACGACTTCTTCGTTTTAGCTGCATCAAAGTGTGCGTCTGACATAATCGAAATCTTTTAAAGTGAGTCAATTCAGGATCAAAGGAGATACATTAACGGAAAGAGGAAAATCCAGACCAAATCGACAAAGTGCCAAAAAAGACCACCAACTTCCACGCGGTTTGCCAAGTGATCGGGATTTTCCAAGAACATTTTCTTCCCGAAAATCGTAAAGAACAGAAGCACTACCGCTCCAAATATCACATGCAATCCGTGGAGTGCAGTAATGGTAAAGTAGATGCCATAGTAATTTCCGTAACGAGGGCCGTGATTCGACATGAACTTAATCTTGTCACGAGGAACCAAAATCGTCTTCGAAGGACCAACATGCCCCTCGGAATCTCCACCCCCCGCCGTCAGTAGCATATCGCTCGTGTGAACAGCGTCATGCTGCGCACTCTTATTCTCAGCGCCGGATTTCTCGTCAATCGGCACATGTACATACTGCACGTTAAGAAAACGGCCTCGAAGCTGCTTATCGGGAATAATCCCACCACGCTTGTCGTAATACTCCTTCAGTTCAGCGTACTTCTCAGACTGCTTATCAAAAAAGTGCTGCTTCGCCTCCGCGCTACCGATTACATCCCAAACCACCGAAGACCGCTGCTTCGTTGGCAGCACTAGCTGCATATCAACTTCGTGGACTTGAAATCGGACTGCGTCAGTGACGAGCTTTCCCTCCACTTTCACGCCATCCCGATAGTTCAGAGTTGTAGCATTGTGCATCACGAGACGACGAAAGTCGGCATTGACCTTGAATGGTGCCGCTGCAACAAGTGTCACCGAGGAACTCACTGAAACAGGCTTCGGAGTTGCTCCGGCATCACGCTCAGCACGATAACGACGACGTTCATCGACGAGCTTCTGCATCACCATCGCCCGCCCAGAAGAATGCCAAGCCTTGAATGCTGCAGCGGAAGCAATCTTATCGCCCACCAGTTCCGCCGGCCCCGACTCGACGGTCAATAGCGGAAACTCCCCGCTTGTGAAGTCCTTAAAAACCCAAGGTAGTGCCCCTTGGAGACTGAATGAAATCTTGTCGCCCTGAAACTCGATTCTATCCGAGCGATCAATGATGGTCCCTTCCATCACAGAGTTATCGACCAGCTTGATTCCATGGTGCTTCACGAGCTTACTGTAATACTCGACGCTCTTGATCGCCATGAAGGTGAGAGCACACGCAACGACGAAGTACATGTAGCGTTGATAGCGCTTCCAATTACGCTCCTTCACCGCAACCCATGCAAAAACGACGCCTACCGAAGACGCAATCAGAACTAGTGTATTAATCGCCCCGAGCCAGACGAAGTTCTTGTGAACGCTCAAACCCCACGGCCAAGGATTATCCACACCGGTCTGCACACCAAGGCGGAGAAAAGCGTAAGCTGAAAATAGACCACCGAACAGCATCACCTCAGATGCGAGGAAAATCCAAATCCCGATCTTCGCGTTATAGAGCCCGGTGTCACGCCGCGGTATCACTTCATGGGGAATCTGCATAGATCAAATAGTAGTTTTATAAGCTATGTGTGTTTTGCTGTCGAGTTCTCTCAATGCACTGGTACCGACGCTTCGTCTGGATCATCTGTATGCTCCGAACCCGCTACGAGTTCGGCGTCCGTCTCGAACTGCGGAGTGAAGTCGCGAGGTGCCCCAGGAACGCTGTATTCGTACGCTCCCCGATACGTAACCGGAGGAGTAAGAAAGTTACCGTGGGGTGGAGGTGTCGGCGTCGCCCACTCCATCGTCGTCGCCTCCCAAGGGTTATCAGACTTAACCTTTTTCCCAACAAAGGCGCTGGCGAATACGTTGATGATAAACGGAATTTGAAAAATCGCCAGCAGCCAAGCTGAAGCGGATGTCACTACATTCAGATCAATCATCGTGAGAGCGGCATGCGGATCGATGATATGAAGCTTCTCCGCAACGACCGCGAGGAAGCTGCCAGGCTCCGCATATACCTGTTGACTCATCGTCTCATAAGCCCGACCTCCGTCGAAGGCACGTCGATGGAATCCGGCCATACCCTGAATCAGCATCGGAGCGAAAATCCCATTCATGAAGAGAAGCGACGGCCAAAAATGGAGAAGACCCAGCTTCTCACTCATCATACGTCCCGTAACCTTCGGATACCAGTGATACACCCCGGCAAACAAGGCGAAAATCGATCCAGGAGCCACTACATAGTGAAAGTGACCGATTACGTAATACGTGTCGTGTAGATGAAGATCCGGAATATTAAAGGCGAGCGGAAGCCCCGTCAGACCACCGATTCCGAACATCGGCAAGAACGATGTCGCGAAAAGCATCGCCGTATTAAACCGAATCGAACCACCCCACATGGAGATGAGCAGAGCGGTCACCAGAATGACGGAAGGCGTCGATACGATCACTGTCGTTGTCTGGAAAAAGCTGGAAATTGCCGGCCCCATTCCGGTCATATACATGTGGTGAGCCCAGACGAGAAAGGAAAGGAACCCGAGCGCAAGAACTGCATAGACCATCGTCCGATAACCCCATAGTGGCTTCCGAGTGTTGCATGCGATCACTTCCGCCACGATTCCGATCGCCGGAAGAATCAGCACATACACCTCCGGGTGCGCAAGGAACCAGAAAAGGTGTTGATATAGCAGCGGGCTCCCACCCCCGGCAGCGTCCAACGGCATTCCGCTTATATTCAGTCCAGTCGGAATGAAGAAGCTCGTCCCGCCCATTCGGTCAACCAATTGGAGAATTGCCGCAGCCTCAAGCGGCGGGAACGCCAGTAGTAGAATAAATGCGGTCGAAAGTGTCGCCCAGACAAACACCGGCATCCGCATCCACGTCATACCTTTGCAACGCAAATTGATGATCGTGCAGATCACATTGACCGAGCCGAGCAATGAGGAAGAGATAACCAGAACCATGGACACCAGCCATTGCGTCTGCCCGGTCCAAAACAAATCTCCATATTGGTGATCTGTTATAGTCGCGAGCGGTGAGTAGTTGGTCCATCCCGCCTTCGCCGCACCCGACGGAATGAAGAAGCTAGCGAACATCATGGCTCCACCGATCACATAAAGCCAATAGCTGGCCATATTAATCCGAGGGAAGGCCATATCGGGCGCTCCGATCTGGAGAGGCATCACATAATTGCCGAAAGCGGCAAATCCGAGCGGTACAACTCCTAGGAAAATCATGATCGTTCCGTGCATCGCACCGAACATATTGTAAAGGTCGCCCGTTACTTTCCCGTTGTCATCGAGCCAAGATTGGAACCAAGGCCAGTCGGACAGTACAGGAACTGGGCGATCCGGATACGCGATACTCCACCGCATCACCATCATCAGGAAAAACCCGAAGGCCAAGAAGCAGAGCGAAGTCAGACCGTACTGAACACCAATCACCTTATGATCTGTGGAAAAGATATACTTTTTCCAAAATGGAATCTGATGCTCGTGATGGGACTCGCTCTCCGCGACCTCCGAGATTGTGTTAGCTGCTGCACTCATTCCGATAATTGAAAATTAATCCTCCTTTTGATTCGGAGCTTGCTCTATTGTGAAGCAATCTGCGGAAGATTTCAAAGAACTTCTCTCCTAGATTTACAAGGGATCTCCCGTTTCAAGATTCACCTTCGCCCCAGAAAGATGCGCATCCATCGGAATAGCAAGGAGTTCCGCTTCCGTAAACGGAGCAACATGCGCCCCAAACTCATCCCGTGCCGATTTCATCATTTCGGTCGTTACCACACCATCTTCTCCTTCGGGCAATTGCACGAAAGTCCGGCGCACATAGGTGAGCACCTGCGCCATCTTCTCATCGCCAAGACTGTTCCAAGCTGGCATCAATTGGTTGAACGCCTGCCCCTCCACATGAAATGGCCCATTGATTCCCGCCATAAGGATTGCCCCGAGTCGCTTCGTCCCGCCACTCACCCATTCCGACCCTGCGAGAGGGGGAAAAGCACCGGGCAGTCCGGACCCGTTCGCCTGGTGACAGGCAATACAGTTCCCGTAGACCTTCTTTCCCTCGTCCATCCATTCATCGATCCATGCGACCTTTGCTCCTGCATCAGCAGCTCCCGCTACGACGGGCCTCGGATCAGGGTGATAGTATTTATCCGCGTAAATGCTATCGCGAAATCCGTTTGATGTACTAAACAAATGTCCACCACCGACGATTAAAACGAGGGAGCTAACGATGAGAAGTGGGAGGCTGACGTTCCCACTCCCGGCGGGTAGGATCTTCACTTCCCTCTTAGCTGCGTCATGCAAGTCCGCCGCTCCGGCAGTTCCCCGCTGGTAGTCGAGATTCCTATCTTCACTAGGCTGTTCCATGGTTAAAGAGCTCCTGTTGTGTGCGTTTCAATTTAATTCCGCGAAAGGTAGGCGGCAGGAAGCGGCTGATCTTTCTTCAGAGAGAGCAAGTAGTCAACCAAGGCGTCGGCGCGTGAGGTAGGCTCCACCCCTTCTCCAGTGAGCGAGCGCCTGTAGAGATGACGGAACGACGGCATCCCGCCCTCTAGTTCTAATTCGCGGGGATCACGAAGATGACGGTGCATCTCCTCACGATCCGTGATGCGATGCCCCACGTTCGAGAGGTCGGGGCCGATTCTCTGATATCCGAGTAGAGCGACCGGCTCGGTCACATAATCTTCGGGTTGGGTCTCTCTGGCGAAGTTCTCTTTCCCCCCTTCCCGTCCGGCCCATCCTGGAATCCACATATCCGGTCCAGCGTAAGTGGGGCGAATCACTTGAGTGTGACAGTAAGCACATCCCTCCGCAGCGTACACTTGACGCCCGTAATCACTGGATCCGTATCGCTGAGAGACCGGATCAGGGTACACCTTTTGTCCATCCTCGGGATGATCCCCTTCGGAATAGGCGAACGTTCCCACCTTAGCTGCCGAGAGATAGGGCACTACCACCAGAATCAGCCAAGGAAGTCCGAAACATATTCCGAGTCCCATGAGGAGTTTTCTGAGAGGGTTCGAAGTCATAGTCGATCAAATGTATTTACAGCTTTTGCGATTATTGAATGCCTTCAATGGCTCGGGCGCTATCAACAGAACCAGGTTCAACGTGCAAGAGCGTTGGACCCGCCGACTTGCGACCACGTCCGCAGAACATCTGCGCCAGTTGCCGGAAGAAGACGAAATTTGCATACACGATCACCACCCAAGCGAAGCAGCGACCCAAGGTGTAGGGAGTCGAATTCACATAGGACACGGAGAAAGCTCGATCCCATTCTTTCAGATCCTCCCCTTGTGCGAAGCCACTGAGCAGCGCGAACAGCACTAGGGTCGATACCGCGTAGGTACTCAGCCAGAAATGTGCACGAATCCCTTTCGCCGAAACCCACTCAGTTCCGGTGATCCGAGGAACGATGAAGTAGAACGCTCCGAACATTGTCATTGAGAAGAATCCCAAAAGCGCAAGAACGTCCATTCCCGCAACGAAGTGGCTGAATTGCAGATTCTTCCCGAACTCAAAGGTCGATCCGATCGCATTGAGGAACCCGTAAATAGCCAACATCAGCATCCCGAACACCGTAAATCGAAGAGACGGGCTATATTCCCAGAGCTTTGTACACCCCTTCAACGTACGCAGTAAATTCGAAACTGTCGTTAAGATCGCGATCAGGATCAGAATGGTAGCCGTACCACTGATTGAGGGAATCCAAGCGGGAAAGGGTCCACCCATGAATCGAGAAAATCCCGTCCATCCGGCGAGCGCCGCCATCGCCCAAAAGCTGAATTGGGCAAGCGGATAGCTATACACAGGCCGAGCCGAAATTTTGGGCACGATAAAATAGGCGACGGCAATTCCAACGGGAGCCATCCAGAAGTAGATCAAATTGGAGACATACCAAGCATCAACCCCCGCGCCCATCACCGGTGCTGCGTACTTATTGATAAAAAGATTCGCCGTCAGATAGACCCACGGAAACCAGACAGCGGCTCCGATCAGGAACAACTCCGACACGTAGAACCCTTGCGACCGCTTTTTTCCCGCCATCGAAAACACCCACACCACCATCAGCGAATAGGACAGCGCTAAAATGGGCCAGAACCACCCTGGAAAGTCCATCAGGGGCAATGAACGTCCAGCCCCGAGCCAAACAGATATTACGCCGAGCGCGACCCCTCCATTCCAGATACACGCCGCAACGACGATCAATGTAGGATGCTGAATTCGCGACCGCGATAGGCGCGCCATCAGCCAAAGCATCACTCCAATACCTGCCTGTATCGCCCATCCATACACTAGAGCGTTCAGAAACATCGGATACAGTCGTCCATACCCCATAAACGGACAAGCTTCCCACAAGCTAGGGAATCGGAGCTTCAGCGTGCTGAGTAGCCCAAGCACAGAGGACACGAGCAACCACGTAGCGGCACTTGTAAAGAGGAACATCACCGGGTAGCGAGCGGAGCGGTCAATCTCCGCCCTTTCTTGCATTTCCTCGGGCGTGGGGATGGGTGCTGTCATGATAAAGTCGGTTGGTGGCGTCGCTTATTGAACGGGAGTGACAGGTTTTTCCGGAGTCGAAACAGCAGCCTTCGCTGGCGCTGGTGCCGCCGGTTTCGCGGCAGCAGGGGCGGGCGCTGGAGTTGCTGGCGCTGACGCCTTCTCGACAGCCTTCGCTGGTGCTGCCGGTTTCGCGGCAGCAGGGGCGGGCGCTGGAGTTGCTGGCGCTGGCACCTTCTCGACAGCCTTCGCTGGTGCTGCCGGTTTCGCGGCAGCGGGAGCGGGCGCTGGAGTTGCTGGCGTTGATGCCTTCTCGACAGGCTTCGCTGGCGCTGGTGCCGCCGGTTTCGCGGCAGCAGGGGCGGGCGCTGGAGTTGCTGGCGCTGATGCCTTCTCGACAGCCTTCGCTGGTGCTGGCGCTGGTGCCGCTGGCTTCGTGGCAGCAGGAGCGGGCGCTGGAGTTGCTGGCGCTGATGCCTTCTCGACAGCCTTCGCTGGTGCTGGCGCTGGTGCTGCCGGTTTCGCGACAGCAGGAGCGGGCGCAGCGGATTGCTTCAGAAACGTGGGAGAACCAGGGACAATGATCTCACTCGGCCCGGCATTCCCAGCCTTCTGTGGCATCTCACGAATCGCCGCATCCAATTTTAGAGGATCTAGGACTTTCGCTTGTTCCTCCTGCGTTTCCTTCAGATTCTCTTGGCGTAGCTTGATTTCATCTATCGTGAACTCTCCGCGAAACGCCCGGCTTTGAGGCGTCTTCGAATCGAGACTACCCGAGATGATGAGGGCGAAGAAGCCGAAAGCGAAAAAAATCGCCAAGGCCCAGAGGATTGATCGGGTATTCGCGCAGCAGTTGTCGCCGGAGTCGTTCATAAATACTTAAAGATAGATAAATCTCGGGGAGTCAGCCTCAGTTCACCAGATTCAAGGACTCATCAAGTCTCGGATCACGACAGGGATACAGACTGGCAGATCTCAACATTCGAAGCAAGAAATATCCAAAGATCCCTGCAACACTTACGAACGCGAGCACATCGTATACCCATGCACCGGGAATCAGCATCTGCACCTTTTCAGCATGAGCTGTGAGCGACGGGCCACGATCTGGCATGATAATCCAATACACATCGAGCACATGCATCAGTAGGCACCATACTGAGATTCCGAAGAGAATTCTAGGCTTCTTCTTCCATCCTTGAATGAGCAGGGCAGTAAACGGCACAAAAAAGTGGCCAATCACGATGAAAGCGATCGTATATGTATTCCAAAACTCAGTATTTCGCGTTATGAAGAACTTTGTTTCCTCTGTGATATGAGCATACCAGATCAGAAAGTACTGCGAGAAGGCGATGTAGGCCCAAAATATGACAAAAGCAAGCAGAAGCTTCCCCATGATATGGTAGTGCTCCATCGTCACCACCTTTCGCAGATACCCGGCTCGTCGCAACAGTGTCAGTAAAATAATCAAGAAGGCCATAGAGCCGAACGCCGCACCAGAGAATAGATACACGCCCCACATCGTAGAAAACCACGCATAGTCAAGTCCCATCAGCCAATCAAATACCAAGAACGTCCAAGCAGTCGCGAATGGGAGCAGCAGCCCACAACTCCACCGCCGCATCCAGCGGAACCATCGCGGATCGCCATCCTTATCGAGCTTTACAGACCAACTCCGAAGCACAGCCGCAATCCCGCCGAGCACGACCAGATAGAAAAGTTGGCGAATCCACCAAAAGCTCTCATTCAAGTAACCGCGCTTTTTGTATAAGAGCGCCTCACTATGGAGAAAGTGCTTATCCGTAAGAGTCGAAATCGCCCCTTCGTCAGAGAGATCCTCCGCCTCCAGAGCAGATGCCTTCTTTTCGAGGGAGGTAATCTCCCTTTCCATATAGAAGCGATGGCCGGGACTTGGGGAAGAAAGTTCGGCGAGATCCTTTTTTGCCTGAGCGACTTCTTGCTTCGCTTTGTCGATGCCAGCCTTTCTCTCAGCGACATATTCCGCCTGCTCCTTCACGGCCTCTTCATGGGAGTGGCTAAGCGTCGCTGCGCGGAGCGGAAACCACTCCCAAAGTGCATCGCGGAACCCGACCGAAGAGATCAGTAGAGGAAGAGCCACGACGAACAACACGGGAATCAGGATCGCTAAATTCTCCATGAGGCGACGGACGACCGTCCCCCATCCCGAATTCGTGGCATGATGAAGCATAGTCCAGAACAGTCCGCCCACTGCGAGCGAGAGGAAAAAGACAACGGCAAACAGCCAACTATAGCTCATCGCCCCCGTATTCGCAGGGGTCGCATAGCGAAGGACGAAGAATAAAATCGTCCCTCCAGCGCCAAGTCCTAGGCAAAGCTTCTGAAGCAGCGAGGCCCCTTTGAAACGCTCTCCGTCCCGAAAATCGTCTCCGTTTTTAATACCGGCCATATATCTGGATACAGTTAAGTCTATGAAGAAAAGTTATTTCCCTGATGCATTTTGCAGGGCACGAAGATAGGCAATGATCGCCCACCGATCCTTGACAGCAAGGATGCCATTATAAGGTCCCATGAGTCCCTGACCGTGTGTGATCGTTGAAAAGATTTGGCCTTCTGGCATCTTTTTCACTCGTGCGTCTAGCAGATTGGCCGTAGGAGGCAAGAGCCAGTACTTGGAGACGGCTCCGTGGCCATTTCCCGAGGTCCCATGACATGGACTGCAAGTGATCGCGAAACGCTGTTTCCCACGCTCAAGAAAGGCTCCATCCACCTTGACTTCTTCAGGAAAACCCTTTCCAAAGTAGTCGCCGAAACGTCCTGTATCGTAGTAGCTATCGCCTCGTGAAAAGTCCAAGGGCGTAGTCGGTGCCGATTTTCCGGTAGGGAATTCAAGCCCCAGCGGGACCGTTCCCTCGACCGGCTTACGTGCGCCCTGCCCGTTTTCAAAAAATTCACTCGGCTTCTGTGGCTTCACGATCTGCTGATTGTCCATATCCGGAAACAGCATGAAAGGCGGAGACGAGAACTTCGTACCACGCGGTCCCAGAGCCAAGGCAATGGCAGACGAGGCGATCGCTAAGATAAGAAAAAACCAACGCATGGGTCAGAGATAGGTTCAGTAATTGATTTCCTCGATTCGAGCAGCTCCCACTTCTGAGAGAAATTCCCGAGTTTTCTCGTGATGAAACTTCGGATCACGGGCCTCGATGTGAAGCAGAAAGGCGTCGTTCGAGAATTTGCTAAACAGAGGTGAGTTAAAGAGAGGATGGTTCCAGCGCGGAAGCATGATGATGGTGAATAGTCCGAGCACGGTCGCAAAGGCTGCGAATAGAATCGTCAACTCGAATGTGACAGGGAAAAACGCTGGAATGGTAAACAGGTTGGTCGGCTTATCCTGCACTACCGTAGGATAGAGTGATACCTGAGTGAAAAATTGTAGCCCCAATGCAGTCAATGAACCGCAAACGCCTCCCACGAGAACAAGCACCGACAACCAGCTCTTTCCAAGTCCCATGGCATGATCCATGCCATGAACCGGAAAAGGGGTATGTACATCCCAGCGTCGGAACTTTTTGTCTCGAACCTTTTCTGCCGCATGATAGAGCGCAGTGGCGTCCTCGAATTGAGCCAAGTAGCCGAAGAGCTCCTTCTTTGAATGATCTGACGTGCTCACAGTATTTTCGTGGAAAAGATTTTGGAATTATTTTTCACCGCGACGTCCGAGTCGCAGACGCTTCCATGCTGGGTAGTGGGGATCCGACTCCGGAAGAACGCCCTTCACTTCACTAATAGCGATTACAGGGAGGAAGCGCAGGAAGAGAAGGAAGAGCATGAGGAAGAGACCGAAACTTCCAACAAAAAGCGTTTTCTCCACCCAAGAGGCGGAGTAGTAACCCCATTGGCCCGGCAGAAAGTCGCGGGCAAGTGATGTGGGAATGATTACGAAGCGCTCGAACCACATCCCGGCGTTCACGAAGTTGGCTATGATGAAGACGACCCACAGATTGTGTCGTGCCCATTTGAACCAGAAGATCTGAGGAGAGATCACGTTGCAGAAGAACATGCAGTAGTAAGCCCAAGTGTAGGGTCCGGAAAGAATCCGCATGTGGAAGGCATCAGTTTCGTAAGCATTTCCCGCGTAGTAGCTGATGAACAGCTCCATAATGTAGGCGTATCCCACGATCGTTCCCGTCAAGAGAATGATCTTCGCCATGTTATCAATGTGCTTATGGGTGAACAGATCCTCCAATCCGTAGAGCTTACGAATCGGAAGCATCAGCGTGAGCACCATTGCGAAGCCGCCGAAAATGGCACCCGCAACGAAGTAGGGCGGAAATATCGTAGTATGCCAGCCAGGAATCACCGAAGTCGCGAAGTCGAATGACACGACGGTATGCACGGAGAGCACCAGCGGCGTCGCCAGTGCGGCGAGCAGAAGATACGCCATCTCGTAGTGACGCCACTGGCGGTTTCCGCCGCGCCAGCCGAGGGCGAAGAATCCGTAAATCCGCTTGCGCAGCAGAGATTTCGCTCGATCACGCAACGAGGCGAGGTCAGGAATCAGTCCGACATACCAGAAGATCAGCGATACCGTAAAGTAGGTCGATACCGCGAACACATCCCAGAGAAGCGGACTCTTGAAATTCTGCCAAATTCCGTTCGAGTTAGGAATCGGAGCTAGGAACCACACCATCCAAAAACGACCGACGTGAAATCCGGGAAAAATTCCGGCACAGATCACAGCGAAAATCGTCATCGCCTCGGCGGCTCGATTCACCGAAGTCCTCCACTTCTGGCGCGTCAGGAAGAGAATGGCTGAAATCAGCGTCCCGGCATGACCGATACCGATCCAGAACACGAAGTTCACGATGTCCCAACCCCATGCTACCGGATGATTCATCCCCCACACACCTACCCCCGTCGAGACGAGGTAGAAGAGACTGAAAACCAGCGCAAGGAATCCCGCAACGGACGGAACGAACAGAATCCACCAAATCAAGGGTTGTCTGTTTTCGACAATTCCACAAATCCGATCGGTAATCCAGCCCAAGGAGCGCTGATTGAGCACGAGTGGTTCACGTGCAACGCCCTCCGCTTCTGAGGGATGCACTGCTGTTAATAAATTCGCTTGAGTTGTGTCTGCCATATTCGGTAGAAGCTCGGATCAATGCATCTTGGATGTTACAGTGCCGACCTGATCCGCTCCCGGCATTTTCGGATTCGGATTTTTGAGTCGTGCGAGATAGCTCGTTCTCGGTCTGGTGCCGAGATATTTCAGAAGATCGTAGTTACGCGGATTGTCTTTCATCTGATTGACTCGATCCTTGGGATTCTTCAGATTGCCAAATTCGATCGCACCAGCCGGACAGGCGTCCTGACAGGCGACGGTTAATGCACCGATTTTTACCTGATAGTCATCGGAATCTCTCGCAGCAGCCTTCGCCGCGACCTTCGCAGCCGTTACGCGCTGAACGCAATAGGTACACTTCTCGATCACGCCTCGCATCCGCACAGTAACGTTCGGATTCTTCTGAAGCTGCTGCGAACTCATCGCGGAGCCAGTCGCAGGTGCAAGCGGGCCAAAATGAAGACCTCCCGCCTCGACACCCCAGACCGTTATCTTCTCCAGAGGACGCTTATTGTAATCATAGTAGTTAAATCGGCGAGCCTTGTAAGGACAGTTGTTCGCACAGTAGCGGGTTCCGATACAACGATTGTAGGTCATCGCATTCAGACCATCTCCCGTATGCGTCGTCGCGTTGACAGGACAAACCGTTTCACAAGGAGCACTCTCACACTGCTGGCACGCCACCGGCTGCGGAATCATTTCGATCATATCGTCATCCACCGGACGACGACCGGGCGTAGTTTTCGTCTTTTCCTTTCCAGCAATATAGTCGAAAACCGTTCCTAACTGGAAAACAGCCTCACTGTCCTCTGGACTCGTAAAGTACCGGTCCATACGGATCCAGTGCATCTCACGTCCATTGATGACCTGCTCCTTCCCGACGATAGGAATGTTATTCTCCGCTTGGCAGGCGATTACACAGGCATTGCAACCGATGCACGTATTCAGATCAATCGTCATCGCCCACTGATGCTTGGGGTCGATTCGATACTCATGCCCCTTCATCGGTCCGACGAAGGGACTCTCCGCCATCTTGCCGGTCATGTAATCAGCACCGACATACAGCTTCTCATTTTCAGGAATATGGGCGTCCATTCCCTGATGCTGAGCGAAATCAGGATTCGCCTCGGCCATCTCCACCGTTCCCTCACGGGCGATGGCACGACCCTCCATGCTGTAGTGTTCCGCCGTTAGAGCCAAAGGATGCTTTTTACCCAGTTTCCCCACCTTCACTCCACTCACCACATAGGGTTGAGCGCTCGTTCGAAGAGGGTAGGCATTAAATCCAACGCCCTGACTGACCGTTTCCGTCGCTAGATCGCCATAATATCCCAAAGATAAGCTGATCGAAAAATCAGCCTGGCCCGGGGCACGGAGAACGGGAGCCTGAATGGAACGATCTCCGGAAGATAGCTCGATCA
Organism: Verrucomicrobiota bacterium; assembly: GCA_963205275.1. GTDB lineage: Bacteria > Verrucomicrobiota > Verrucomicrobiia > Verrucomicrobiales > DEV007 > Arctic95D-9. Next base: position 35,106 of record CAUJIH010000068.1, read on the forward strand.
AATCGCCATCCTCCAACTGCAACTCCGCAGCCGTAGCAAAACTGACCAAGGCTGCATTATCCCAAGTTAACTTGGTGATTGGATCCGGAGCTTCCTGCATCCACCCATTATTAGCAAATCGACCGTCGTAGAGCGAATTACTAGCCGTCAATACGACCTCGACTCCTTCCGGATGCGGAAAATCAGGAATCACCACTCTTGACAGTGCATCCTTTTGCGCAGCGAGATCGCCACTAAAACTACCCGCAGGCAACTGAACACCCGCTGCATATCCATCACGCAGAGCCACATTCCAATCCTTTCCCCCAAGCTTGGCGAAAGTTGCCTTCACTCGCTCCTGCACCACAGCACCCGAAGAATCCTCCTGAATCAGAGAAAGCAAAAGAGACTCAACAGACACCCCACCCCACAGTGGAGCGATCATCGGCTGCTGAACAGAGTAGACTCCAGAGAGACTGAAATGATCCCCCCAACTCTCCAAATAGTGTGCACCCGGAACATGCCAAGTAGAAATCTTCGCAGTCTCATTAAGGCGCGTTCCTACATGCACCAAATTTTTCACCTTGCCCAACTTCGCCTTGATATCGAGATCAGAAGGCGCATCGAAGGCCACATCCCCTTCATTCAGCACGAAAAGCGTTTCGAGATCACCTTTTTCAGTAGCCTTAGCCAAATCATCCAAACTCTCCGTCTTCTCCAAGCCGTGATTCACGAGCGAGATAATTTCTCCGTAGGCTCCGAGAGCCTTATTTGCCGCCGCCACCAGAATATGAAGCTCCGCTCCGTATCTCGGGCCAGCAAGGATCACTGCCTTACCCTTGGAAGCAGCCAAGTCTGCCGCACATTCACGAATCCAATCCTGTTTGTACACCGCAGGAACAATTCTCGGTAAAATTGAATCCGCTAGGGTCGCAAGCGTCGCATCTCCCAGCAGCTTACCCAATTCCTTTGCCACAAGGGCAGCAACCGGTAAAACCTGAGAAGCGGCGACGCGATAGCGATGATCCGCCATGCCGCCCGTCTCTGTAAAGGCGTGCTCCACTGCATAGAAACGCCCCATTCCACCTTTACGACCCTCTTCCCGAGTGGAAGAAAACTCACGGATCGAATCTTCACCCACAGGCTCGGCTCCCAAAAAGTCACAACCAAGAGACAAAATACGATCCGCCTTGGACAGATCACGAACTGAAATAACACCCGGCCCGTAGAGCGCGTCAGAAGCAGCGCGCTCGCCCACAGAACTCAGAGCTTCGTAGGTGAAAATGCGTATACCCGGCAAGGCCTTGGCCACATCCTTTAACAAGGTCTGCCTAGTCGGCGAGGTCGTCGGCGAAAGAAGCACGCCCACCTTCGCTCCAGATTTCTTCTCTCGAAACGGTGCGAGAAAGGCAGTTTCAAAATCCTTTACCACAGTCTCCTTCCCACCCTTTCGATAGCCCTTGGAACGATCCTGATCATACAAATCCAATACAGAAGCTTGCGTGAATGCCGTCGAGCCACCCCGAACATTCGGATGCAGACGATTCCCGTCCACCTTCGTCGGACGCCCCTCATAAGTCGTCACCACTAGAGGATCACACCCCAGACCGCCGAGCTTCGGCTTCGCCGAGGCGTAATAAAGAGCTTTACCCGGAATCACCCATTCCACATGCTCATTGTACGGAATCAACTTTTCGAGAGGACGACTACACGCCACACCAAAACCCGCCAAGGCCGTAGAAGCCCCCATCAGCTTCAAAAAATTCCGCCGCGAGGCATCATCCATCAGCAGTTCATTCGAACCCTGCGGAAACTCACGATCCAGCCATTTCTTGAAATCCGGAGAATCCTCCAGCTCACCCAAACTCCGCCAATGGATTCGAGAACTTTTTGACTCTTCGGTCGGATGTATCCACTTACGCTTCATTTTTTCTGCTGCTACCTTTCGCGGTTACGGGGATAATGAGAGGAATAGGAATCAATAATGGCAAGACGCACAATCCTGAGGAGGATGCACTGACCACGCCTTCTGCAGATGCGCACCAATCAGCTCACGATCCCACTTTTTGCCCTCATCCGCCTTCTCTAACTTACTCACAGAAGTCTCCATCTTCTCCGCGAGATAGGCATAAAATGCTTTGGAATCGAGATCCTCCGCTTTCCAAGCGAGGTTCGTTATCTCATCCAACGGACGCAGCGACTTTCCGGGGTCGCGATGACACTCCAAGCACCAGCTCATGCTCAAGGGCTTTTCATGCACAACGACCGGCATCTGATCCACCCGCCCATGACACTCTGCACAGCTCACTCCGCGATTCACATGCGCCTGATGGGTAAAATGCGCGTAGTCAGGCACCTTGTGGACCTGCACCCACTCGATAGGCTTCCCGGTGTAGCCCTCATAGTTCACATCCATCGCCTGACGGAGAAGCTCCAACTTGGGCGAATCCGCCTTCGCCTTACCCGGCCCATGACAATTCCAACAGACCTGAGCCGCTGGCAGATTCGAGTGAGGGGAATTTTCCACTTGGCTGTGACAATAACGACAATCCATCCCGAGCTGCCCCGCGTGAAGACTGTGATCGAACGGGATCGGCTGTTCCGGCATATATCCGACCCGAGTATGTTTCGGAGTCCAGGAATACCACGCCACAGCAACGACACAAGTTCCCAGCGCCATCAGGCCCACGAGAATCTTGATCGCCAACAGGTTTGTCCAACGGGGGAAAATATTGCCCATAACGCACGCGAGAGTCCTCACTTAATCGCTTGTGAAAAATTTCACAAGCGAATTTTGTAAGGATTTTTCAGGAAGTTTGCCAAGCCCAAAAAGTAACGACTACTATTCGTCCGCTTGATACAGAGCATCAGGAGCGAGCGTGATACTCCTGAAGGCTTCTCACACTGATCTCGCTCCCCTGCAGCGAGCGAATCGCTCGGAGTGCTGCGTCAGCGCCCCGGAGTGTCGTCATGATCGGGACATGATACTGCATCGTAGCCGCCCGGATTTTCATCTCATCTGCTCTAGTTCCTCGACCACTCGGTGTGTTGATCACCAAAACGATCTCCTGACTCTTCATCAAGTCGACGATGTTAGGTCGTTGACCTGTGGCCAGCTTGGGAAGCAGATTGACGGGAATCCCCGCCTCCTTCAAGACAGCGCCCGTTCCCGATGTAGCATAGAGAACAAATCCGAGTTCTGAATATCCGCGTGCAATCGGCACGACACTCGACTTATCGGCATCTTTCACGCTGATAAACACGTTCCCTTGAGTCGGCAGACTGCCGCCAACGGCCATTTGACTCTTAGCGAAGGCGAGTCCCAGATCGGGATCAATCCCCATCACCTCCCCCGTGCTTCTCATTTCCGGACCTAGAATGATATCAACGCCGGGGAATTTACTGAAGGGAAACACTGCTTCCTTTACACTGTAATGCTTCGGGACAATTTCTTCGGTAAATCCGAGTTCCTTCAAGGTCTGGCCGACCATGATCTTAGCAGCCAACTTAGGTAGCGGTACCCCAATCGCCTTACTGACGAAGGGAGCCGTACGAGAAGCACGCGGATTGACCTCGATAATGTAGAGATTATCCCCCTTGACCGCTAGCTGCATGTTCATGAGTCCCCTGACCTCTAGGGCAGCGGCGAGTTTCTTCGCAGCGTCGCGGATGCGATCGAGCATCGACGGACTCAGACTGAAGGCGGGAATTACACAGGCACTGTCACCGGAGTGAATCCCCGCTTCCTCGATGTGCTCCATGATCGCTCCGATCACGGTAGTCTCACCATCACTAATGCAATCCACATCCACTTCCGTAGCGTCCTCTAGGAAGTGATCCACTAGTATAGGGCGGTCCGGCGAGGCCTCGACAGCGTAGTGCATGTAGTGAACCAGCTCCTCATCACTGTAAACAATCTGCATCGCACGCCCTCCCAAAACGAAACTGGGGCGAACGAGGCTCGGGTAGCCGATTCGTCTCGTGATCTCCAGTGCCTCCTCCAGAGAAGTCGCTGTACCGCTGGGAGCTTGATTTAGTCCGAGATCATCGAGCAGCTTCACGAAAAGCTTTCGGTCCTCCGCCAATTCGATGCTTCTCGGAGATGTCCCGATGATGCGGACGCCATTTTCTTCAAGTCCTTTTGCCAAATTTAGCGGAGTCTGACCGCCGAACTGGACGATCACTCCCGCGACCTGACCATCGACATTTTCCTTATGATAAATGTTGAGCACGTCCTCTAGCGTGAGCGGCTCAAAGTAGAGTCGGTCACTAGTGTCGTAGTCGGTCGAAACCGTCTCGGGATTCGAGTTGACCATCACCGTCTCGTATCCCATTTCACGCAACGCAAAACTGGCATGTACGCAACAGTAATCGAACTCGATCCCCTGCCCGATCCGATTCGGTCCACCACCGAGGATAATGACTTTTCTCTTCACGCTGCTACGCGTCTCATCCTCGATCCCATAGGTGCTGTAGTAATACGGAGTACGAGCTTCGAACTCTGCCGAACAGGTATCAACCAGTCGATAGGTCGGCACGACTCCTGAGCTCTCGCGAGCTGCACGCACATCCGACTCCAGCGCCCCGCTGCTGGCCGAAATCTGCCGATCTGAAAACCCCAGTCTCTTGAGATGCCTAAGATCAGCAGCTGAGCGAGCGCTCTCAGGGGCTGCTTTCAGATCCTTCTGAGCCTCGACGATCTCCTGCACCTGACCGAGAAACCAAGGATCGATCCTTGTCAGCGAGAAAATCTTTTCCATACTCCACCCAATGGAGAAGGCGCATGCCAGCCAGAACACGCGCTCCGCATTCGGTACTGCAAGACGAGTCGTGAGATCGGCCTCGCTAATTTCCTGATCGAAGCCATCGCCGAGAATGCCAAATCTCCGAATTTCAAGACCGCGCAGTGCTTTCTGGAGACTCTCCTTAAAAGTTCGTCCGATGGCCATGACCTCACCCACCGACTTCATCTGAGTGGTCAGAGTCGCATCTGCTCCCACGAACTTTTCGAAAGCGAAGCGCGGAACCTTTGTCACGACGTAATCCACCGTCGGTTCAAAGGAGGCAGGAGTCGTGAGTGTGATGTCATTTTTTAGTTCGTCAAGGGTGTAGCCGACCGCCAACTTTGCCGTGACTTTGGCAATGGGAAATCCTGTCGCCTTCGAGGCAAGAGCGGAACTCCGACTCACGCGAGGATTCATCTCGATCACCACCATCCGTCCGGTTTCGGGATCGACGGCGAACTGGATATTCGCACCCCCGGTTTTGACCCCTACCTCGCGAACGATAGCGAAGGAAGCATCTCGCATAATCTGGTATTCCCGATCAGTCAGAGTCTGTGCAGGAGCGACCGTGATGGAATCACCCGTATGAACTCCCATCGGATCAAAGTTCTCAATGGAACAGATGATGATGCAATTATCGGCCCGATCTCGGATTACCTCGATCTCCAGTTCCTTCCAACCGAGGAGCGATTCCTCGATCAGCACTTCTCCGACGGGAGACATATCCAGTCCGCGAGTGACGATTTGGTCAAATTCCTCACGATTGTATGCGATCCCACCTCCCGAACCACCTAATGTGTATGCAGGACGAATGATCAGCGGAAATGACCCAATCTCCTCCTGAACTCCGTAGGCCTCTTCTAAGGAATGAGCCACTCCCGAGCGTGCAGAATCCAGTCCGATCGCTGTCATCGCATTTTTGAACGCGAGCCTATCCTCTCCCTTTTCGATCGCTGCAGGATCAGCTCCGATCACTCTCACGCCGAGCCTGTCCAAACTTCCACGACGATGGAGTTCCATCGCTAGGTTAAGCCCAGTCTGACCACCCAGTGTCGCCAGTAGTGCATCGGGCTTCTCCTTTTCAATAATTCTCTCTACTATCTCCGGCGTCAGCGGCTCGATATAGGTACAATCCGCGAACTCGGGATCCGTCATGATCGTCGCGGGATTCGAGTTGACCAAAACGACCTCGTATCCCTCCTCCTTCAACGCCTTGCATGCCTGCACTCCGGAATAATCAAACTCGCAACCCTGCCCGATCACGATAGGACCAGAGCCGATTAAAAGAATTTTTCTGATGGAAGCGTCACGTGGCATAGAGGGAGTGGATTTAAATTTATCACCACTTGCACGGGCTGATTCTTGAAGCAAACGAGAATCAAAGCCTTTTTTCCTTCCCCTTTGAATTCATCCGAGTGTCAGGTGTCCGGCATCGGCCCTTAATCCATCTGTTGGATTCTACAAAGTCTACTTTTCCTACCTGCTACATTACGTAAATCGGCAAGATGACAGACTCATGCTCTTTCGTCTAGCTTCTTACTGGCTGCTCAGAATCTCTGGAAGCGTCGATCTCACTGACTTTACGAACTTGATCCACTCGATGTACTCCTACGACCGATTTTATTGGGGAATTCTTATCGTTGCTCTTGCGTCACAGTTTCCCTGTCAGAGTGCCGACGATATACCGGCCAAGCCCCTTTCACTGCCCGCCTCGCTGTTTTCTGTCGCAGATGGGCTTGAAGTCTCTGTGTGGGCGCGGACCCCGCTACTTCACAATCCAACGAATATCGATACGGACAAGGACGGTCGAATTTGGGTGACGGAAGGGGTGGACTATGGAAAAAGATACTATAATCGACAGCCTGAAGGTGATAAAATCGTCGTTCTGGAGGATACCGATGATGACGGGCTGGCCGATCATTCCTCTGTCTTTGTCCAGGACCCCGCTCTGCGTGCTCCACTGGGACTGGCAGTGATCGACAATCAGATCGTGGTTTCGATGGCTCCGGATCTGATCGTTTATACCGACGTGGACCGAGATCGAAAATTCGATCCAGCGAAGGATACGCGAGAAGTTCTTCTCACTGGTTTTATCGGGCACGGACACGACCATGCTCTCCATGCTCTTACGGTGGGGCCGGATGGACTCTGGTATTGGAATGCAGGGAATTGCGGTGGAATATTTACGGACAAATCGAACCGCACTTTTCGCATCGGTAGTCCCAATGACGTCCGCTGGGGGATGACCTTCCCCATCGATCCGCGTGATATTTCCGGGCAACGAAGCGACGACGGGAGGGCGTATATCGCTGGCTTTATTGCCCGAATGAAGCCGGACGGCTCACAGGTGGAAATCGTGGCCCATAATTTCCGAAACAGCTACGAGCAGACGATTAATTCATTCGGAGACATTTTCCAGAATGACAACGATGAACCACCGGCCTGTCGGACGAGTTATGTCATGACGTACGGAAGCGCTGGCTATTCTTCGCTGGATGGGCAGCGGACTTGGAAAGCAGATCGGCGCCCCGGACAGTCTGTACCGGTGGCGGAATGGAGGCAGGAAGATCCCGGTCAAATGCCCGCCGGAGATGTGTATGGTGGAGGATCACCGACCGGCATCGCATTTTATGAAAACGGGGCGCTCGGCGATCACTACCAAGGCCTGTTGCTGAGTTGCGAAGCGGGTAGGAACGAGGTGTTCGGCTACTTTCCTAAGGCGGAGGGTGCTGGATTCGAGCTCAAAAGATTTCCCGTTCTAGCGACCCATTCGGATCTCGTCACCAACAGTTCAGATTTTGGCGACAAGCGTGATGTCGTAGAAGATAAGTTCCACTTCCGCCCCTCCGATGTGGTGGTAGGAGCGGACGGGGCCATCTACGTTAGTGACTGGTTTGATCCCGTGATCGGAGGTGGGCACAAATACTATGACGAATCCGCCGCTGGCACCATCTACCGCATCGCACCAAAGGGCTTTCGTTCGGAAATCCCCAAAATCGACTACAGCAGTTTGGATGGACAGATCGCCGCATTGCGCAGTCCTGCCAATCACGTACGCGCTGTCGCCGCAGCTCATCTGAGGAACCGCGGAGAGGAGGCCGTCGAAGCTGTGACCTCCTTGCTCAATGCTCGGTCTGATTTTATCCGGGCGAGGGCGATCTGGGTGTTGGCGGATCTTGGAGAAAAAGGTCGCGCTCAGGTGGAAACGCTTCTCACCGATCCTAACCCACAGATTCGCATCACGATTTTCCGTGCTTTGCAGCGCGATCCGAAATCCCTTTTGCGACTCGCGGAGAAGCTCTCACACGATCCGTCGCCACTTGTCCGAAGGGAAGTCGCCATCCTGATGCGAGACATCCCCGCAGAAACAGCAGAGAAGATTCTCGTAGCCATTGCGCAACAATGTGATGCAGATGACCGAAGCATGATCGAGGCTATCGGCACAGGGAGCACGGATAAAGAAGAGCCTGTTTTCGAGGCGATCGCTAAAGCAATGGGGAACACCGATCCTCTGTCCTGGTCGCCCGCCTTTGCTCGCATCGCCTGGAGATTGCATCCTCCTAGCATCGCTGTCGCGATGAAAAAGCGAGCGGAAGCTTCCTCGCTGGCTCAATCGGATCGCATCGCCGCCCTAGTTGCTCTCGGCTACATCCCGACCAGCGAAGCGGCGAACGCGATGGCCGATCTGGCCACCAAACTCGATGGTCCGCTGCATGAGCAAGCGCTGTGGTGGCTCCTTAATCGCAAGGATAGCCTATGGAAGGACACTGGACTCGCAGAGCGACTCAAGCGCGATGGTATTTACGATCCAGATCAACTGAAAATCACGGCCATTCCCCTCCCGCCTGTCCCCAAGAAAAGCCAACTTCCATCCATAGAAAAGATTCTCTCTCTGAAAGGTGATGCGCAGCGCGGACAGCAGACGGCGGCGATCTGCCTCATGTGTCATCATATCGGAGATCAAGGCGTGGACTACGGCCCCGATATCACCGCCTATGGTCGGATGCAACCCGCAGAAGCCATCGTGCGGGCAGTTGTCGATCCCACGGCAGATATCGCCCACGGCTATGAGGGGCAAACGGTGGTGACGAATGATGGAAAAGTCATCGACGGAATGCTTCTTTCTCAGGGCGACCCGATAATTATTCGCTCCCAAGGCGGGATCACCCAGATGATTCCGAAGACTGCGATTCAATCGGACCAACCACTCAGACGTTCTCTGATGCTCTCAGCCGATCAGATGGGACTCGGTGCGCAACAGATCGCAGACATTGTCGCGTATCTGAAGTCTCTGTGAATCGACACGACTCACAGGATCCGTCCGAATTTGTTCTCGTGTGTTCACTTCGCCCTTGCGTGAGAGCGGGTCTTCCCTACCGTACGCGCCTCATTTGCTTTCACGCTATCTATTATTATGAGTCAACCTCGCATTCTCGTCTGTGACCCTATTTCTGAAAAAGGCTTGGAGTTTCTTCGATCCTCCGGACTCTCCGTGGACGTGAAACTCGGTCTCAGCGAGGACCAACTGGTCGAGAACGCCCCGAATTATCAGGCCATGATTGTACGGTCTGGGGTCAAAATCACCGCTCGGGTAATCGAGGCCGGAACTGGCGTTCTCTCCGCCATCGGACGAGCTGGTGTCGGCGTGGACAATATCGACATCCCGTCGGCTACGAAGCACGGCGTGGTAGTGATGAACACGCCCGGCGGCAATACGATTTCCACGGCGGAACACGCCTTCACTCTCATGGTCTCGATGGCCCGCCACATTCCTCAGGCGCACCAGTCGGTGGTCGAAGGTCGCTTCAAGGAAGGCCGAAAGGCCTATTCCGGGGTCGAACTCTACAAAAAGACCCTCGCCATCATCGGCATGGGGCGCATCGGAGGCGAACTCGCCAAGCGAGCGATGGGCTTCGGAATGCGCGTAGTCGCCTACGACCCCTATCTGACCGCTGCCAAGGCACAGGCCCTGCGCGTCGAACTTTGCGAAACCGTAGATCTGGCCGTTGAACAAGCGGATTTCATCACCCTGCACGTTCCCAAGACTCCCGAGACGACTCACATCATCAATGCCGAACGTATCGCTCGCATGAAGGATGGCGTGCGCATCATCAACTGTGCTCGCGGTGGGTTAATCGACGAAGTCGCCTTGCTGGAAGGAATCAAGTCTGGCAAAATCGCAGGAGCCGCGATGGACGTCTTCGAAAACGAGCCGCCGTCTGCCGATTACGAGTTGCTGTCACGTCCTGAGATGGTCTTCACTCCGCACCTCGGTGCCTCCACGGAAGAGGCCCAAGAAAATGTCGGAATCGAAGTTGCCTATCAAATCGCGGGACGCCTCCTACGCGGTGAGGTAGTGAACGCGGTGAACATGCCGAATCTTGACGAGAAAACTCTGAAGACCGTCGGCCCCTATCTGGAACTGGCTGAGCTGCTCGGAAAATTCGTCGGCCAGCTCGGCCCGAATCCGCCAGAGTCCTTCCGTATCGACTACGTAGGCAAGGTTGCGGAGATGGACACCACCTTAATCTCCCGTGCCGCACTCAAAGGCTTCCTCGAAGTTGGTGCGACGCCCGGCTCAGCGAATTATCTAAATGCTCCCTCCCTCGCAGAGGCTCGCGGATTGCGCATTACGGAGAGTCGTCCGTCCGAAGACAGCGAATTCACCGATCTCATCCGCGTTATCGCTGGCAACGAGAGCGCTAAGTTCGTCGTAGCGGGCACCTTTTTCGGTAATCAGCCGCGTCTCGTCCGCATCGACGAGTACACGCTCGATGCATCACCTTTCGGAGATCTGTTGATTTTCAAAAACACCGATTCCCCTGGCGTCGTCGGTGCGATTGGTCGCATCCTCGGGGAAGCGAATGTAAACATCGCCAACATGTCTCTCGCTCGCTACCACGGTGGGGGAAAGGCCCTCAGTGTCCTGAACATCGACTCTGCGATCGATCCGAATACTCTCGACAAAATCCGGGCGATTCCAGGGATCAAATCAGCCATTACCGTGCGAATGTGATCCAAACTGATCTCGGAGATTCTTATTCCGCTCGCAAGATCGAATTGCGAAGGTGAAGTGCATCCGATACACTCCGCATGATGTATCGATCCACACTTCTACTGCTCCTCTTCTCTCTGAGCGTGATCCCCTGCGCCCCAATGAGTGCAGATGAGGCATCCAGATCAGACAAGATCACAACATCACCCACGACCAACGAGCCGAAAGATCCCTTTCCCGATCTCAAGGCAGTGGAGACAGCACCCTCGTATGCTCGAGAGGTAGATCGTACACGCGGCAGCTTTACGATCACTGCGAAGGACGGTGCCTACCTAGAAGGAAGTCATTTTTCCAGTTGGAACTGGACCATGAGTCCTAAGCGATGGGGAAATTATTACGCTGGCCTAGTCTATGATTCCACACGAGCGAAACTGGGCATTCAACTCCGTATTGGGAGCGAGGCTACGCTGAAAGGCTACGCTCCTCGGACGAATCCAATCAAAGAGCAGCATCCCATGGTTCTTGGTCTGGTCTACCTGCCGAAGACAGGTGAGTATCCCGTAGCTCTGCTGGCCGGTGATCGTTCCAATGTTCCCGACTTTCGAGTGAAGGCAGTCCATTTCCAACCGGCTCCTGAATCAGAAGTGCTGGGACAATCCATCGACGGGACCATCGAGTTGACGGCGAAGAGTGCTACGACATACTCTGAGTCGATGCGCTACGAGCCGAAGCCAGAAAAAAACTGTCTTGGATTCTGGAAAGAACAAGAAGACTGGGCCGAATGGGTCTTCGATGTGAGTCAGCCCGGCCAGTTCGAGGTGCTGCTGGAATACGGCTGTGGAAGCGGGAAAGCCGACAGCCGTGCCGCCGTGCTCATCAATGATCAGACTCTCGAATTCACCATCGCCGATACTGGAGGGTATCAAAGCTGGCGCGAGATTAGTGTCGGCACGGTCCATCTGAAAACGAAAGGAGAGAACCATCTGGCGATCCTCCCCTTGAAATTGACGGGAGCGGCGTTGATGGATGTGAGAAAAGTTCTGCTTCGACCTGTGCCAGCGGTAGAGGAGAAAAATGCTGGGGCTGCGAACCAATGACCGATTACTCCCCTCTCTTCCTCTCTGCCTGTACCGCCTTCGAAGAAGCGGAATGGGATTATGAAGTAGTTCCTGAACAAGAAGTGATTCTGGCAGGATTCGAAGCCTATCACACCCGAGTGCAATTGCATGTGCAAGTCTTCGTGGAGCTGGGAGCTGTGTCCGTGGTCTCAGAGTCCTTTCGGACCAGCCCCAATTTGGCCTATCGCACCCGAATCGCCGAGCTGGCGATGAGAATCAATCAAACCCTGACCATAGGGAACTTCGAGATGGAATGGGACAAAGGACGCTTGGTATATCGAGTGACTAATCTTTTTCCCACGCCAGAAGGCGATCCCGGAATCATGCGTTTCCTCATTCACAACACGATAGGAGAAATGGATCGCATTACGCCACTGGAAGCGATCATTCTCGATACGGAGATTCAGAAACTGCCGGGACTTGATTTGGAGGAGCTGATTCGTCGAGATGATCTGCTCCCTGAGATTCCCGCCTCAGAAACTAGCTCATGAACTCCGACGAGCCATGGGATACTACCCTGGTCTTTGTCCTGAAAGACGGCCGCCAACTCGGACCTTTCACGATCTCTGATCTTCTCGACGGATTGGAAACTGGCGAATTTTCTCCCACTGATATCTGCCTCCGCGAAGGAGCGGCGGAATGCGAACGCCTGCGCGATATTCTCGACTGGGACGAGGAGCCGGAAAGTGAGGAAGAGGACGAAGCAGAGTCGTCTCCACTACGTGACCCCCAGGAATCCATCCCGGAACCCTCACTGAAGAAACCACGCGAGCGCCTCATTTACAAAGGACACCCTTCGATTCTCACCTTTCCCCTATCTGTTCTCGTTCTCCTGATCGGTGCCATCGGCGGCGTATGGAGCTATCAGATTGATTTCAAGCTGACCATGCTGGGCTACAGCCTCGCTTTGGCAGCGTTAATCCGCATTACTTGGATTCGCTATAGTCACGACTATCGGATCCGCACTCGCCGAATTGAACTTGTCACTGGGTTTCTCGCTCGTAGTTCCAAGGAGCTCCGCATTTCCGATATTCGCTCGATTAATGTTACCTGTCGCGGATTGATCGGCATTCTAGGAGTAGGAACCGTCGATTTTCTCACCTCCGGTGACGAGCCGGAGATCACATTCAGGAACATCTGGGCGGCACAACGCGTGAAAACCGCCGTGCGGCGACTTCAGGACGAAGGAAGCTGAGACCATTCCTTGATTTGCTTCCCATTACACGTCTGCATCGCGCAAAACTCGCAGCGTCTGATCGATCTCTGCATGAGTGTTGTAGAAATGTGGACTGAAGCGAATATGCGGAGTCCCGTTTCGGTCGTGTCGAAGGCTGGCGAAAATCCCAGATTTTCGCAGCGTCACGTATGCCTTCTCGACTCGTGCCGGATTCGCTCGATCCGTACAAGTGGTGATGGATGAGGCCCCAGTTCCTTCATGCGGGCCAATCATCTCGAAGCCTGCTGCCTCCAGTCCCTTGCAAAGTCCAGACTTCAAATCGAGCAAGCGATGGGAAATCGCATCGATCCCAACTTCTGCTAGGATGCGGATCGAAGCCTCCATCCCGAGCAATGCCGCCGCATTCAGCACCCCAGGTTCATAGCGTCGCGCTCCCGGTTCGAAGTCGATCTGAGCCTGTGAGATAAAATTCGGGGAGACCACATTCCATGCTCCATAGAGGCAGGGACGCAGGATCTCCTGACGCTCCTTTTTTACATATACCACCCCGGCAGCACAGGGTCCGAGCAACCACTTGTGCGAATCCGCGCTGAAGAAGTCCACGTTTTTCAGCGGAATCGGAAAAGCTCCCGCTGTCTGGATTGCATCGAGCGAAAACAGAATTCCGTGCTCGTGAGCAAGCTCACCGACTGCCGCAATGTCGAGTCGATATCCGCTGAGAAAATGACAAGACGCTAGCGCGATCAGGCGCGTCTTCGAAGTGATCGCCGCCTGCACCAATTCCGGAGTAATTTCACCCAGCTTCTGCGGGGAGAGTGGCACCGGGCGCACGCCTCGCGCCTCCAGATGCGTCCATGGATATACGTTCGCCGGATAGTCGTCTGGATAGTAGATGATTTCATCACCTGACTGCCAATCAAGACCATTCGCGACCAAACTAAGTCCCAAACTCGTGGGGCCGAGCAGGGCATACTCCTCCGCCGAACCACCCAAAAAGTCCGCACTTGTCTTGCGCACGCGATCCATGCGCGCTAGGAAGACCTCGCCATAATCCAGTTCTCCTGTCGCGCTGTCGATATTGAAAGCGGTCATCGCATCGACCGCCGCCTGTGGGATGGGTGCAACTCCGGCATGCCCGAGAAAGATCTGCTGGCGACAGGCAGGAAAGACAGCCTGACGAAAGGATTCGTCGTGATCGATACGACGAAGAAAATCGGAATCCATGATATGAGAAGGTAAGGTGAGCGTGATGCGATCTTAGACGCGCCGCGCCCGCTTTCCTTCCTCGATTAGTGCCCAAAATTGCTTTGATCCTGCGAGCGTCGCATCATCACCGACCGGCAAATTGGCTCGAAAGAGAAAATCCTGAAAGGTATTTTTGCTGAGCACCCGGTGAACGACGACCGACTGATGATCCGGTGAAACCTCGAAGTAGATCCGGACATCGCGAGCACGATAGCGATAGAGTAATTTCCCGTCTCGCTCGATTTGACCGAACTTGGAACCAACGGGATTATCCTCGATTCCGTCGAGATCCTCCGGCTTTACTTGAAAGTCTGCGAGTACGTCTAATTGCTCAAGAGTAGGCAATTGCGAGATCTCCGCTGCACTGATTTCGTTAAAAATAACCTGGAACACGAGAGTGATTGTGACTCAGGGCACCACTTTCGACAAGAACGGAATTGGCGCAAAAGCGCGAAAGTGCAAAAGCGAGTGCAGATCGCAAATTCTTGCGCATCGGCGCTCCCTCTCAAAACAGGCCTCCGATCCAGTGCAGAATCAGACCGATCAAGCCTCCGACCAGAGTCCCGTTGATTCGAATGTATTGTAGATCCGCTCCGACCTGCTGTTCCAGCTTTTCGGAGAGTTCCTTCCCATCCCATCGCCCCATGGTCTCCCGAATTAGATTTCCAATCTCATCCCCGTGTCTGCGGGCGAGAGAGCTCACGCCGTCGCGAATCCAATCATCGAGCTTGGCTTGGAAAACCCTATCCTCCTGTAAGCGCTGCCCAGCATTCTGGATGAACTCTGCCATCCGGGTTCGCAGACCTGATTCATCTTCTTCTGAAAGTCGATGGATCAGTTCCTTTTTTACTCCGTTCCAAAGGCTGTCGAGAGAATCGATTAATGCGGGATTGGTTAGCAAGGAGATCTTTATGGACTCCGCTTTCTCCTGCCACTCCGGCGACTCGCGGAGACGACGGCTGAATTCTTCCAGCTTCTGATGATAGCGTTGCCGGAAGGGATGATCAGGATTCTTCGAAATCTCATCCGCTCCCTGTTGCAGAGTCTGGATGACTTTCTTCGTCAGAATCACTGTGAGAATCGATCTTAGGATTGAGTGCTCGGGGAGGATTTTTAATTCCATTTTAATGCGATTCGAGATCAGGTCAGCATTCTCATGAAGAAGCTTTTTCACCATCGACAGCCCCTCATCCAGTAGAATTTCGTGCCGCCCACTCTCCATCAAAAGATCGATCAGCTGGCCAGTCAATGGTGCCAAGGGAAGCTGCTCTGAAACCGAAAGCACGCTGTCTCGCAGGAAGGAGCGCATGTGTCGGTCGTCTAAGGTATCCAGTAGAGCAGGCAGATGGTCGGCTACCCGATCTGCGAGGATTTCGGCATGATCTTTCTCAGCCAACCATCCGACGATACGCTCGGCGATCCGGTGCTTTTTCAGTCGCTCGACGATCTGCTCAGGTCCGAGAAAATTCTGCTCGACGAAGCGTGCGAGATTGCTCGCCAGCTTCTCTTTGCTGCGAGGGATGATCGCCGTATGTGGAATCGGTAGGCCGAGAGGGTGACGAAACAGCGCTACGACAGCAAACCAATCCGCCAGAGCGCCGACCATGCCAGCTTCAGCGAAGGATCGCACCCAACCCCAGAGTGGTTCTCTCGTCTCCTGTGATCGGGCGATCACATAGAGAATTGCCATCAGGACGAGAAGGCTCGTCGCGATGCAATAAACTCGTCTTTTTCTCTCTCGTGCCATCCGTCACCGGAAAGATCAGCCCGCCTCGCCGGGAGTCAATCGTCCCGGTTGTGCGAGCTGTATTTCCGGCCTCTCCACTGCGGTTTTCGCCTTCCGCTTTTTCGTCAGACCATCAAAAAATAGAAAGACGGCCGGGGTGGTGAACAGAGTTAATGCCTGGCTGAGCACCAGACCTCCGATGATGGCATAGCCGAGAGGTTGGCGCAGCTCGGAGCCATCGCCATGCCCGAGCGCAAGAGGGATCCCTCCGATCATCGCGGCGATGGTGGTCATGGTGATCGGGCGGAATCGCTTAATGCAGGCCTCGAAGATCGCATCATAGGAAGACAGTCCTCGATCACGTTCGGCCTCAATGGCGAAATCGATCATCATAATGGCATTTTTCTTTACGATCCCGATCAACAGGAGAATACCGATGATGGCAATCACGCTGAGATCGTAGCCGAAAGCCCACATCGTAAGCAATGCTCCGAGTCCAGCAGAGGGCAGAGTGGACAGAATCGTAAGCGGATGGATGAAACTCTCATATAACATCCCGAGAATGAGATATATGGCGATGATTGCAGCCAGAATGAGATAAGGCTGTGTCCGTAGAGACGATTCGAAGGCCTGAGCAGCTCCCTGAAAAGTGCCCGTAAGGCCAGCGGGAGCCCCCATTTCTGCCGTCAGTTTCTGAATCGCTGCCACGGCGTCACCGAGCGATGCATCGGGTGCCAGATTGAATGAGATCGTTACTGCAGGATACTGTCCGAGATGGTTCACCGAGAGAGATTTAGTCGTGTTTGTATCGAACGTGATCACTGAGGAGAGTGGTACCTGTCCACCTGTCAGCGGGGATTTCAGGAAGATTTTATCGAAGGTCGATGGATCGGTCTGAAGCTCTGGCAAAACCTCGATAATCACCTTGTATTGATTCACTTGAGTAAAAAGCTGAGTGACTTGCCTTTCTCCGAAGGCATCGTACAGGACCGCGGCAATTTCCTGAGTGCGGATGCCGAATCGCGAGGCCGCCTGGCGATCAATTTCGATATTGAGCGCTGGAACTGTGGATTCCTGATCCGATGTGATATCTCGCAACTGAGGAAGGGTGCGCAACTTTTCGAGAATACGTGGAGCCCACTCATTCAATTCATCCATGTCGATGTCTCGCAGAGTGTATTGGAACTGTGTCTTCGAAGTCATGCCACCAAGGTTGAGTTCCTGTCGAACTTGGAAAAAGAGTTTTATGCCAGGAATGTTGGCAGTCTTCTTCCTCAAACGATCAACGACTGCAAAGGCTGAGTCTCGCTCGTGCCGATCTTTTAGCGTGATCCAGAACTGGGCTGTATTGGCCCCCCATCGACTCCCACCACCACTGGCTGAAACTCGGTTAAAAAAGCTAAAGACCGCTGGATCGTCGCGGATGATCTCACCGACGTGAGCGGCATACTGGACCATGGTATCGAATGACGTATCCGAAGATGCCTCCGCCACTCCGATCAGGAGGCCGACGTCCTGATTCGGAAAAAATCCCTTGGGCATTTTCACAAAAACCCAGCCCGTGAGAGTGATCGTGGCGAGAAGCGAGAGCAAGGTGAGATTACGATGTCGAAGCAACACAGTCAGCAGCTTTTCATACAGTTTTTCGAGACCTCCAAAAAAGCGCTCTAGCCCGATATCGAGCCAGCCTCTCAGAGTGTGTCGATCCGGTAACTTGTGCCGGTGCAGAAACTGGGCACACATCATCGGAACGAAGGTCAGAGACACCACAGCAGAGATCAATACAGCGACAGTCACGGTCACGGCGAATTCACGAAAGAGACGTCCGACGATCCCTCCCATCAGTAGCACGGGGATAAAAACCGCGATCAGAGAGAATGTGATCGACAAGATGGTGAAGCCAATTTCCTCGGCCCCCTTGAGCGCCGCCTCCTTCGGATTCATTCCCTCTTCAACGTAGCGATAGATGTTCTCCAGCATCACGATGGCATCGTCGATCACGAATCCCACGGAGATGGTGAGTGCCATCAGCGACAGATTATTGAGACTGAAGCCGAGCATATAGATCACGGCAAAGGTACTGACGATGGAAATGGGCACGACTAAACTGGAAATCAGGGTCGCTCGCGTATTGCGCAGGAAGAGAAATACCACGAGCGTGACCAGCACCATGGTCAGAACTAGGTGAAGTTCTACCTCCTCAATGGATGAACGAATCGTCCGGCTGCGGTCACTCTGTACAGAGATGTGGATGGCAGGAGGGAGTGCCGCCTGAAGCTCCGGGAGGAGATCGAGAACTTGGCGAATCGTATCCAAGACGTTTGCGTTCGGCTGCTTGCGAATCATTAGTCCGACTCCTCGTTTCATGGTCATCAAAGCGGCGGATCGCGCCTGCTCAGGACCCTCAACCGCACGTCCCACGTCCCGAATCCGCACCGGAGCACCATTGCGATAGGCCAAGATAATGTCGTTGTACGGCTCGGCGGCGAGCAATTGATCGTTCGCGTAGATGGAAAGAGCCTGCACCGGACCGTTCAGGCTGCCTTTGGGCGAGTTCACTGTCGACGTAGCGATAACGCCCCGCACATCTTCCAGTGATAATCCCAGAGAGGCGAGTTTCGACGGATCGACCTGAACGCGAATCGCCGGTTTCTGTTCGCCACCGACATCGACTTGGGCGACTCCTGGAATCTGAGAAATCTGCTGAGCGACAACGTTATTCGCGTAATCACTGACTTCGGTGAGGGGAAGAATATCGGATAAGACATCCAGAATCAGGATGGGAGAGTCGGAGGGGTTCACCTTGCGATAGCTAGGAGGATTGGGCAGATCTCTCGGGAGCTTCCCTCCGGCGGCATTGATCGCGGACTGCACATCTTGAGCTGCGCTCTCCAGCGTCGTATCCAGATCGAACTGCAGCGTGATCGAAGCCCCCCCGAGCCGACTGGTGGAGGTCATCTGGAGGATTCCGGGAATGCGTGAAAACTGATTTTCCAGCGGAGTCGCCACCGAAGAGGCCATGGTCTCAGGACTGGCACCTGGCAGACTCGCCGAGACTTGGATTGTGGGGAACTCCACATCCGGCAGCGGAGCTACGGGCATCTGAGGGAAGGCCACAAGTCCGAGAAGAAAGCTCCCAATCGTCAGCAACGCCGTCGCGACAGGACGCTGGATGAATGGGGTGGAGAGACTCATTGAAACGCAGTATCAGGATGAGTTTTTCCTCTATTGGACGGATCGAGTCGTTTGATCTTCACACCAGGCTTCAATTTCACTTGGCCTTCTCGCACTACCTCGTCCCCCGCTTTCAGTCCTTTTTCAACAACGGTCCATCCGTCAACGTTAGGACCAACTTCCAGATACCGAGCCTCCACGACGTCATCTTTTCCCACCACGTAGGCAAAGCTGCCATCGAGACCGGGACGAATCACCTCTATCGGGACAACGGTTGCGCCTTTTCGCGTCTGAACGAGGATGCGTGCTGATACAAATTGCCCGGGCCAGAGTTTTAGATTCTCGTTGGCGAATCGCGCCTTCAGTCGCAGCGTGCCCGTCGAGAGATCGATCTGGTTGTCGATCAGTTCCAGCGTTCCTTCGCCTAGGGGAGTGCTCTGTTCATCCAGTGCTTCAACTTTCAGAGGAGTTGCTCCAAGCGCCATACTGCCATGGAGGATCGAGAGATATTTTTGAGGCAAAGTGAACTGCACGGCGATCGGCTGCATCTGGGTGATGTGGACAATTCCCTCCGTCTGATTCGCCGTCACCAGATTCCCCTCATCCACATGGCGGATCCCAGTGCGTCCGGAGAGCGGTGCCCTCACAGTCGCATAATCAAGCTCCAGTTGGGCGCTGGCAATCGAAGCCGAATCTGCTTGGATCGCGGCCTCCAGTTCGGCGACTCGTGCAGAGGCCTGTTCTAGAGCCTGCTCACTGACAGACTGACTCTTTACGAGCACTTCCATGCGTTTTCTGTCTTGCTTCGCACTGACGAGCAGAGCCTCATTTTGCGCCTTCTTCGCTGTTGCCAGATCGAGCGACGCCTGATATGGCCGCGGATCGATCTGCGCGATGATGTCTCCCTTCTTCACCATACTGCCTTCGGTGAACTCGATCTTTTCGAGGATGCCACCAACACGAGGACGAATCACGACCGTATTATATCCCTGAACTGTACCGATCCCCGTGAGCCACAGAGGCACATCTCGCGAGACGACCTTGACCGTCATCACGGTAACCGGGGCATTGGCGTCCGGTCCAGTCTTGAGCATCGCGTCAGCTGCCTTATTCTTCCACATCACAGCACCGACGATGCCTGCGACAAGAAGTGAGATAAAAATCCATCGTGTCATTCCGATTTCAGCCCTTCTGGCCGGGCCGGGGGTCTCCTGCCCCCATCGAATTGGACGCACGAAAAGTAAAACTATCCCGCGAAAGTCCGAATCGCAAGACTCCAACCATGATTCTGGGGTACAGGATTGCGCTGTTTTTGTGGATTTTCTCTGGATGGCTCTCGTGATTCAGCGATATTCTGCCCATGCAGGCGACGCACAGCACGGCGATAGGTTACATCCTCTGGATACTCGGATTCACGGGATCGCATCGCTTTTACTTCGGAAAGCCGATCAGTGGAATCATCTGGCTCTTCACCGGCGGATTGTTCGTCATCGGCTGGCTCGTCGATGCATTCCTGATCCCCAGCATGGAGCGCAAAGCCACCCAGCGTTATGCGGGCGGGCGCTATGACTATTCGGCAGCTTGGCTTCTGCTCACTTTTCTCGGCCTCTTCGGCGCTCACCGATTCTATCTGGGAAAATGGCCGACCGGGTTGCTGTATTTGCTAACCGGTGGACTGGCCGGAGTGGGAATCGTCTATGACTTCTGCACGCTGAACGGCAAAATCAACAGCCTGAACGAAAGTCTCACAAGCTCTGCTTCCCTGACGGGCAACGTTCGGAGACTGGAGTGATTTTCGCTTTCCTTCCGCGCAGATCGAGGCGATCTCTCAGAGATAGAGCTGAATCACGAAAGGAAAACGATGTCACAGAGTTACGAACTGGAAGGAACGCTGAAAATTATCGAGGAAGTCCAGACCTTCGCGAGTGGATTCTCGAAGAGAGAGTTCGTCGTCGAGGTCGAAGATGGACGTTTTCCACAGTTCATCAAGTTCGAGTGCCTGAAAGAAAAGGCCAATCAACTCGACGATTTGCAAATCGGCGATCCGGTGCGTGTCAGTTTCGATATTCGGGGCAATGAATATAAGGGCAAATACTACGTCAATCTGACTGCTTGGAAGATCGAACGCCCCGGAGAAAAGAAGCGCTCGAACGATCCAAACTCGCGGTTCGGAACGACTGAGAAGCGAGGCAACGCCTCTGCCCGCCAGGACGAAGGGAATCTAGAGGAAGCTCCCGACGGTTACGACACAGAGTCTGGTGACGATATTCCGTTTTGAGGAAAATCCTCCCGATTCGGGATATTATCGCTCTTCAGCCTGCTTTGCTGGCCAGATCATTCTCCTGTTTCGAGAAGAGTCCGGCTTTTTTAGGACGAGCCAGCAATCCATATTTTGGACCAAAAATCAGTGCCAGAATGAAGAAAAGGGCCTGCGTCAGCACGATGCAGGCTCCCGTGGATCCATCGAGAAAATAGCTTGCCCAAGTCCCTCCAACGGCACTCAGAATCGCTGATCCTGATGCAATCAGCAACATACGGTCAAAGCGATCTGTCAGCAAATACGCTACGCATCCGGGAGTGATCAGCATCGCTACGCTAAGAATGATTCCGACGGCCTGAAGCGCCGAGACGATGGTGGCAGCTACCAGAGAGAGGAAAAGATAGTGCAGCAAGGTCGTGCGCAAGCCCACCGCCTTCGCTTGATTCGGATCAAAAAGATAGAGCAGCAGGTCTTTCCGAAAAGCGAGAATCACCAGCAGTGTAACTACCCCCGTCACCAACGCTTGAATCAAGGAGGAGCGCTCGATTCCCAGCAGGTTCCCGAACAGGATGTGGCTCAGGTGAAGATTGGTTTGTATTTTAGTGAACATCACGATCCCAAGGGCGAAAAGTCCGGTAAAGACCACTCCCATCACCGTATCCTCCTTGAGACGGCTGTTTTCCTTGATCCATCCAGTTCCGCTGGCACAGGCGAGACCTGCCAAGAAAGCTCCCATAGCGAAAGGCATCCCTAGAATATGAGCGATCACGATTCCGGGCAGCACGCCATGACTGATCGCGTCTCCCATCAGCGACCAGCCTTTCAGCACGAGATAACAGGAGAGAATCGCACAGGCCACTCCGATCAGCGCGGCGACCAGCATCGCCACGATCATGAAATCATACCGAAAAGGGTCGAACAGAGAGGGGAAATCCATGGAAAAAGCGACAGCGGTCAGTGCGGATGCGATTCGGGGACTCTGGCACGGGTGACAGGAATCGACTTTGTCGAGCGACGAGTCTGCCGACGGATGGGAACGAATCCGTATTTCGGAGCGAAAAAGAATACGAGGAGAAAGAGGATCGTTTGCAGCAGCACGATGCATCCTCCGGTGGAAGTATTCAGGAAAAAGCTCGCCCAGGCCCCGACGATACTCGTCAACAGACCGATTCCGCTAGAAATCGCCATCATTCGACCAAAGCGGTCGGTCAAAAGATAGGCCGTAGCACCAGGAGTCACCAGCATGGCGATCACGAGAATCGCCCCCACCGCCTGCAGTGCCGCGACCGCTGTGGCAGCCAACAGAGTCAGGAGCAACAGCCCCAGTAGATCCGTATTCAGCCCGACGGCTCGCGCCTGATGAGGATCAAAGGTGAACAGCAGCAGATCTTTCCACTTTAGCAAAAGCACGGCCAAGGTCACCGCAGCGATGATCACAATCTGGAGGATATCCTCATCTGCGATTCCGAGCACATTGCCCAGAATGATCGTAGTCAGACTAATATTGCTCGGATACAGAGAAATCAGCAGCACTCCGAGCGCGAGAAAGGTCGTGAACACCAGTCCGATCACTGCATCCTCCCGAAGGCGAGTGCGAGACTTAATGAAGTTCATCGTCAAAGCGGCGAGCATCCCGCTGGCGAAAGCTCCGACGGCGAAGGGCAAGTGGAGAAGGAAGGCAATACTCACGCCAGGCACCACGGCGTGCGATAGCGCATCGCCCATCAGCGACCAGCCCTTCAGCGTTACGAAACACGAGAGCAGCGCACACACGGCCCCGATGAAGCCGCTCACCAGCATGGCCCGCAGCATGTAATCGTATTGGAACGGAGCCAGCAGCAGTTCAGTCATGATGGTCAGATTCGGCAATCTGTCTTTTCACCGGGAGAGCAGGTTTTCCCTCATGATCGAAAACCAGCGCTCCTTCATCGTCCGTCAGAACGCGATACTCATTCCGGGAACCCGGTTCGTCCGTATGATCGAAGCGGACATTTCTCAGCGCTCCGCCGAAGGCAATCGTCAGGTTTCTCTCCGTGAAAGTCGTCTCGATAGGTCCCGTGGCCAGCACCGTCCGATTGATGATGACACATTGATCGCAAAAGCGCGGAATCGATCCGAGATCGTGCGACGACACGAAGACGATCAACCCCTCTTCCCGCAGTTCCATCAGTAGCTCAATGATCGCTTCCTCCGTCTTCACATCCACCCCCGTGAACGGTTCGTCCAGCAGCAGGAATCGTCCTTGCTGAGCGAGCGCCCGAGCGAGAAATACGCGCTTTTTTTGTCCTCCCGATAACTCACCAATTTGGCGATCTCGGAATTCCCACATACCCACCCTCTCCAAGCATTCACGAGCGATGCGCTTATCTTCCTGCCTCGGAATGCGAAGAAAATTCATGTATCCGTATCGTCCCATCAGCACCACATCCCAGACACTGACCGGGAACGACCAATCGACATCTTCCGCCTGCGGCACGTAAGCCACCCAGTTCTTCCGATGGGCCTGATGCACGGATTCTCCCGAGATCGTAACACGACCTTTGATTGGTTGCACGAAACCCATGATCGCTTTGAAAAGCGTCGATTTTCCGCTGCCATTTACGCCGACCAAGGCACAAATCGTCGGTCGATTCAGCTCGAAACTGGCGTCATGTAGCGCGACGTGGCCGTTGCTGTAGGCTACAGTTACGTCATCCACTTTGAGATTAATTTCAGCCATGTCAGTGAATCGGGATTATTCGAGGCCAAAGCCTGAGAGAATACGACTTGCGTTGATATCGAGCATCTCCAGATATGTAGAAGCCTCCCCTCCTGACGCAGTCAGAGAATCAACATAAAGCACACCACCGTAGCGGATCCCAGTTTCCTTTGCCACTTCCTGCATCGGTTTCGGACTGATCGTGCTCTCCGAAAAGCCGACGGGAACGCGATGCGCACGCACTTCATCCACCACCTTCCGAATCTGCAGAGGTGTTGCCTCAGCATCGGCATTGGCGGGCCAGAGAAACAACTCGCGCAAACCGAAATCCCGAGCCAGATAGGAAAAAGCACCCTCAGACGTGACCAGCCAGCGCTGCTCCGGCGGAATCCGCTCGAATTCTCGCTCGAGCTTCTCGGAAATTTCGCGGAGCTTGGCGCTGTAGGCAGTCGCATTTGCACGATAGTAGTCCGCATTTTCCGGATCGAGATCGCACAGAGCCTTCTGCACATTTTCTACATAGACGAGAGCGTTTTTCGGACTCATCCAGGAGTGAGGATTCGGCGTCCCATCACCGCGCCCGGCAGCGATCTGGATCGGTTCGATGCCATCAGACAGGGTCACGCTTCTGACCTGACCCAGTCGAGTCATGAATTTTTCAAACCATCGCTCCAGCCCGAAGCCATTGCGCAAGACCAGATCAGCCGATTGCGCCTTGACGATGTCACGCGGCGTCGGTTCGTATTCGTGAATTTCCGCTCCCGGTTTCGTGATCGATTCTACGATTACGCGATCTCCCGCCACATTCCGGGCGATGTCCTGCAAGATGGTGAACGTCGTCACTACGCGTTTTCTGCCATCGATCGGCTTTTGCGGTTTCGTGCAGCCGATCAGGGTGAGCAGTCCCATCATCAACAAGGCACAAATCTCCGAATGAAGAACTGCGGGGGAGAAAAGTCGGAGTTCTCCTTTTCTTCTTCTGTCAGAAAGACGCATATGCCGAACATTCGGTGATGCGAGGGCACTGTCGAAGGACTCTGGAGTCATAGCCCCCATGCACCCAGTTTTGCATCTTTCGCCTTTCGCTCCAGGGCCAGAAGCTGATCTCGCGCCTGATAATAGCTTTGTCCTCGAGGCGTCAGCACTGGTTTTTCCTTCGTTCCCGGCCCTTTGGTGTGAATACGTCCCAGTCCCTTCTCGACGATGCGACTCGCCAAATCCGATCCGTCGGACAGCTCGACGAAGGCGTAATAGCGGTCGCCTTCATAAACCGGCTCCCAGTATGTATAAACAGTGAAGGTTCCAGATTCGAGTAGCTCCTTCGTAAAGGCTTTCGCCTTCCGCCCCAGCTCGACCGTCTGCTCCAGCGTCAGATCGCCCAGATCGTGAGACTGATCCTCCACCCGCTCCCGTTGTTTCTCGTAGCGATCACTCAGATAGGACTCGGGTGTATCGACGAAGTAGAGACGCAGCTCGAAGTCACGACCTCCCGCCCGAACGTGAAAACTGTCCCCGTCATTTCCCTTGTTCTCGACGAGCTGCGCTCCCTGCATCTTGTCCCAGACCCCCAGCTTCGATGGAGACGCAGCTTCGTCAGCCTTGGGAACGACTTTCGGAATCGTCTTCGGTGCTGTCTTCGGTGCTGTCTTCGATTCAGATTTGACGAGGGGGCCGTCGATTCCCGGAATCGGCCCATCTTTTAGCTCCGCCTTGCCCGTGCGACTGGATTCCTTCGAGATCGACGGCGGGCTTTTTTGCTCTGATCCCGTCTGAGAAAGGTCATCCCGCTTCCAGTAAGCGACCCCCGCAGCTACGATCAGCACCAAAGCGCGAATAAGATAACGACGAAGATTCATATACGGTCAGACGGATTCAATCAGGGAGAGAAGCGAGTCTCTCACCCACGATCAACTCTTTTTCTCCGGCAGCTTCGACTGAATGTAAAGCTCACGAAGCTGGCGAAAATCGACTTCGCCGGGGCTGGCAGACATGAGATCGGCTCCCTTATTATTCTTGGGGAAGGCGATCACCTCACGAATGCTATCCTCCTTACAGGCTAGCATCACGATGCGGTCCAGCCCCAGAGCCACGCCTCCGTGTGGAGGTGCTCCGTAACGGAATGCGGTCAGAATGTGGCCGAACTTCTCCTGCTGATCTTCCTCTCCGATCCCTAGAATGCTGAACATGCGCGACTGCAAGTCACTCTCGTGGATTCGCAGACTACCCCCGCCCAATTCATAGCCATTCAACACCACATCATAAGCCACAGCCAACACCTCGCCCCACTTCGACGGATCGTCGAGCAGTGGCAAGTCTTCCGTGCGCGGCCTCGTGAATGGGTGGTGAACCGCATTCCACTTTTCCTCCTCGGTGTCATACGCAAGCAGCGGAAAGTCCACGACCCAGAGAAAATCCAGCTCATCTTCCTTCCCCTCATTCAACCCGCACATCGATGCTACCTCCAAGCGCAGGCGTCCGAGCACATCGCAACACACACCCCATTGATCGCAGCCGAAGAGCACCAAATCACCTTCTTCGATGCCGAGTCTCTCGACGAGAATCGCCTTCTCCTCCTCGGAGAAGAATTTCACGATAGGCGACTTCCATTCGCCATTCTCCACCTTGATGTAAGCGAGCCCTCCAGCCCCGGCTTCGCGGGCAATTTCCTCTAGTCGCTTCACTTGTCCCGTGGTTACGGAAGCGAATCCCTTCGCGTTGATCGCACGGACGACACCGCCTTTCTGGATCGTGCTGGCGAAGACCTTAAAAGCAGAGGTCGCAAATGCATCGCTCAACTCCACGATTTCCGTGCCGAAACGGCGATCCGGCTTATCGCTACCAAAGCGGTCCATCGCCTCGCGATACGTCATCCGAGGGAAGGGACGCGAGACTTCCACATTTCTCGACACGCGAAAGGCAGCAGTGAGGATATCCTCGATCAACGTATAAATGTCTTCCTGGGTGATGAAGCTGGCCTCGATATCCACCTGAGTGAACTCTGGCTGACGATCCGCACGTAAGTCCTCGTCTCGGAAGCAGCGAGCGATCTGATAGTATTTTTCCAGACCGGCCACCATCATCATCTGCTTGTATTGCTGAGGAGCCTGGGGCAAAGCATAGAATTTGCCCGGACTGAGCCGCGAGGGCACCAAGAAATCGCGAGCGCCCTCCGGGGTGGACTTGGAGAGGATAGGCGTTTCCACCTCCACGAATCCATTGGCGTCGAGCCGATCCCGGATCGCCTTCGTGATGGTGTGCCGCTGGCGGAGATTGCGCGTCATGCGCGGGCGACGCAGATCGAGATAGCGGTGCTTCATCCGCAGATCTTCGTTGCTCAGTTCCTTGTCCAGTTGGAAAGGCAGCACGTCGGCCTTGTTCAGAACCATCAGTTCCGTGACGACGAGTTCGATCTCGCCCGTGTCGATGGCCGAATTGAAGGTGCTCTTCCCATCGACATCGGGTCGAATTTCGACGTGACCAGTCACCTGGATCACGTCTTCCGTTCGCAGATGATGACTGGATTCAGAGGCAGTGGAGCTTTGCTCGGGGCGAAAAACGCACTGAGTGACGCCCTCGCGGTCGCGGATGTCGATGAAGATGACTCCATGGTGATCGCGCACGGTATTAACCCATCCCACCAGCATGGCCGTCTGACCGGCATGGGACTTTCGGAGTTCGTTGCAATGATGAGAGCGATACATGAGCGATGGGTTTTCTTTTCCTAAAGCCGGGAACTCCGGCGGGGTTAGAAACTACTACCCATCCGCTCAGGCGCAAGAGATCGCAGAAGGCTTCGTGGAAAAAAGCTGTGGTTTTGACTCCCTCTTCTCAGCGACAGCCGATTTCTGAGGAATAAATCGGAGAACGGAATCCTCGACTGGTTTGAGGACGTGGGTTCGCTGGGTTCATCATTGCAGAATAGAAAAAGTCACGACGCCAAGGCCGCTGATAGGCGGGCTGACAGTGCATGTGAGGCTCGTTCACCCACTGCCAGGCGACGTGGCCACCTCGACATTCCACCGGAGCATAATAGGCGAGCAAATCGTGTCCACATTTCTGACAGACCCCACGGAAGCGAACTGTCTCGACCTCGCGTGGGCGTGCATCAAGCGTCTGAAGGAAGAAAAAGCCAAAAAGGGCTAGAAGACTGAGAATCAGGGGATTTGATTTCATAGCTGATATTCGTGCGTTTAGGTTTCGTGCCTCTTAATAATCGAAGACATGAGAATCATAAATGACAATATTCCTAATTTCAATAGTTATTTTAAATATTATGGAATTTCTCTTTTTTGCGATTTTTTAATCGATTCTGACTCGCTCTTTTCCACGAATTCGAGTAAGCTACAGGAAGGTCTCATCCAACTAAATTCTGCTATCTCTCTTCCCCATGAAGACATTGATCATTCTTCTCGTCCTCATCGCTGTCATCGCTTTGCCAATTCTCCTAGTGATCGGGTTGTATAACGGGCTCGTTCAGTTGCGGAATCGATATAAGAACGCTTTCGCTCAAATCGACGTGCAGCTCAAACGCCGTCACGATCTAATCCCAAATCTGGTGGAGACGGTGAAGGCTTACATGAAGCACGAGCGAGAAACTCTTGAAGCCGTGATCACTGCGCGAAATGCGGCGACTTCGGCACTGGCGCAGGCACAATCAGGCACCCCAGGTTCGATGACGCAACTCGCCAATGCAGAAAGTGGACTCAGCGGTGTTTTGGGACGCCTGTTCGCCCTATCGGAAAGCTACCCCGAATTGCGGAGCAATCAGAACATGCTGCAACTACAGGAAGAGCTGACTTCGACCGAATCAAAGGTTGCCTTCGCTCGGCAGGCCTATAATGATGCGGTGATGAATTTTAACAACAAGCTGGAAATGTTCCCATCCAACTTTATCGCAGGCATGTTCCGTTTCGTCCCGGCAACTTCTTTCGAAGTATCGACTGACGGAGAGCGCGACTCTGTATCAGTCTCGTTCTAAACGGACAAGCTGTAAGGTCTCCGATTCTCCCGTCCCAGCCCCTTTGCGCTCATGGATTTCTTCGAGCACCAAGAAGCTGCGAGGAAAAAGACACATCTCTTAGTGATTCTATTCCTGCTCGCCGTCGCAGGAATCATCGGTGCGATCTATACGCTCGTGGTTGGAGTTTTGCTTTTCGCAAATGAGAAACCGACGATCGAGTATTGGCAGCCCGTGGTTTTTCTGTACACGGCACTCGTCGTCGGCGGCGTGATTTCTTTAGCCTCCGGATACAAGACGATGGAACTCTCCGAAGGCGGTGGCGTCGTCGCACGAGGACTCGGCGGGCGCCAACTGGATGCGAATGCGACGGATTATCACGAGCGTCGTCTCCTGAACGTGGTGGAGGAGATGGCGATCGCGGCGGGCATCCCTGTGCCTACAGTATATGTGCTGGACCAGGAGGAAGGGATCAACGCCTTCGCGGCGGGGAAATCGACGAGTGATGCTGTGATCGGAGTGACGCGAGGATGCATGAGACAATTGAGTCGCGACGAACTCCAAGGCGTGATTGCCCACGAGTTTTCTCATATTCTGAATGGCGACATGCGACTCAACACCCGCCTGATGGGTCTGCTCTTCGGTATTCTATTCGTCGCGCTGATCGGTAGATTCATTCTGCGCGGTCTGTTGAATGCAGATTCACGATCCAGTCGTCGCGACAACAACGGCCTCTCGGGAATTCTCGTAGCGATCGTCATCGCCGTTGGGCTGATGGTGATCGGATATATTGGAGTCTTTTTCGCGAATTTGATCAAAGCGTCGATCTCGCGACAGCGTGAATTCCTTGCTGATGCCTCGGCGGTGCAGTTCACTCGCAATCCAGAGGGGATCGGTGGGGCCTTGCTTAAGATTGGAGGTTTCGCCGCTGGGTCGGAACTCGTGAACCCGATGGCGGCGGAGGCGAGCCACCTGTTTTTCGGCGCCGCACTCACTCAGTCGCTGTTCTCCACACACCCGCCCTTGGAGGAGCGCATTCGCCGCTTGCTCCCGTATTGGAACGGAGAGTTTTCTACAGTAATTACGCAGAAGAAAGTAAAGCCTGAAGAGTTAGCCTCCATCGGCGATGCCACACGGCAGACGATAGGATTCACCGAACGGTATCCCAGTAACTCAGGGACGAAGCTGAACGCAGGCGAAGCTCTTGAAAGCATGAGAACACTGCATCCGGAGCAGGTGGATATGAGTTCCAACCTGCTGGCCGAGCTACCAGAACACTGGATCGAGGCCTGTCGCTCGCCAGTCTCTGCCCAATGCCTGATTTATGCCCTACTGTTAGATGAAACAGCGTCGATAAGAGAATCCGAGATGCGCTCTCTGCGCACCACTCTCGGAGGAGAAGCAGCCCACTATGTGGACACTTTGGCGTCGGAGTTGACTGGCGTGCACGCTATGGTGAAAATCGCTCTCGTGGATCTTGCAATCGCGAGCCTGAGAGTTCTCGGGAAAGAGGAGTATGAAAGGTTTCACAAGCTCATGTGGTCTCTTGTGTCAGGAGATGGTCAGATCAATCTCTTTGAATTCATGCTGCTACGTGTGGTCACCCGCCATCTCGACCTCTGGTTCCGCAAGACCGGACCAGAGCGAGTGCGGCATCGGCGGATAGATGATCTGACCGACGCGGTCGCAGTGATCCTGTCTTCACTTGCCGCCATGAGCCATTCGAAGGATGTAGAGCAAGTGCAGCGAGCGTTTTCTGATGCCGCAGCCCATCTGCGTCAGCTCTACCTGATCGAAATCCAGTGGAAGTCACCCGAAGAATGCCGCATCGATCAGATCGGTAAAGCGCTCGACAAGTTGGCTACGGCTTCTCCGACTCTGAAAAAGCACATTCTCGAGGCCTGCAGCCACAGCGTGATGGCGGATGAGGGAATCACCAGTCACGAAGCCGAACTGATCCGTGCGGTAGCCGACTCTATCGGATGCGCGATTCCGCCCTTTGTCCGCACGGCAAAGAGGATCGACTGATGACGAACATGGAATCGACCTTACTTAAATATTTCAAGATTTTTGTTATTCACTATCATGGACGTAATTTCGGGATTTCCGTCAGCTCTCTCATGCGTTATGTTCTGTAGCCGTGACCTTTCGCCGTAAATTACACACTCTCCTCGTCCTTCTCGTCGCCACCAGTTGCGGATTGGTCGTCTTTCTCAGCCTGAGGAAGGCGAATCGGCTGGCGTTTGAACTTGTTCAGGAGAAAGTACTAACGCTCGTGATCAGCGCGGCACCCCGAATTAGCGGCGATACGGTCGCACTGCTCAAGAGTCCGTCGGATGACGGGAATGCTGTGTATGAGGAGGTCGCTGCCCCCCTGCGCGAAATTCTCGCCGCGAATCGACAAGGCGCTCTTCCGATCCGCTTTTTATACATTATGCGCCCCCTGGAGGGAGGTGGATGGGAATACGTGGTCGATGCAGAAACCGATGCGGCCAGCCGGTCCAAACTCGGAGATCGAGTCGAATTTTCCGAGGGTGATGAAATCCCCGTTTTAGGGGTCGCTCACGTCGATTCTCGTTATGCGATGGACTCCTTTGGTACCTGGCTCTCCGCTTTCGCCCCGATTCATAACCACCAAGGGGAACCGGTAGCCATGCTGGCCGCTGATATTTCTGCGAAGAGGATTCAGACCTTACTCCGTCGCCTGCTGACAGGCGAACTGCTCGCGATGGGATTCTCTCTGGCTGTCGCGGTAGCTCTGGCTGCTTGGCTCTCGAATCGTGTATCCCGTCCCCTGATTGCTCTACAGGAGTTCGTGCGCGGGATCGCACGAGGAAATTTCTCCAAGCGCCTCGATCTGAATCGTCGCGATGAATTCGGCGAACTTGCGCAAGCGATCAATCAGATGGCACAGGGACTGGAGGAGCGCGAGTCCCTGAAAGGAGCGTTAGTTCACTACATACGCTCTCAGAGCGCCGAACCCTCACTCGCCGAAGGCGTCGCTAGCGAAGAAACCTCACGGCGTGTCACAGTTTTGGTGGCGGAACTGGTCGGATTTCGGCAGCTTTCGACCCGGATCGGGGCAGAACGAGTTTTCGCGCTGCTGAGCGAATTTTTCTCCACCATGATCGACATCGTACTGCGTAACCGAGGCTCGTTGGAACAGTCGAATGACGAGCGCGTGATCGCCGTATTCGGAGCCATGCACGATGATCCACACCAGCAGCGGATGGCGATCCAAGCCGCCCTGGCCATGCAGGAGGCTCTGGCAAAGCTCGTGAAGGCTTGGAAAATCGAGACCAGCCAACCGATTTCTCTCGCCGTGGGAATCCATACAGCTATCGCACAGGTGGGCGTGGGGAACCGAGGGGAGGCCCTCTACTTCGAATCCGTACGCGAGATTGTCTCGACGGCTGAAAAAGTTGGCACCGCCGGGCAAAGTCATCGCAATCCTCTCACCATCTCAGAAGCAGCCGCTGCGGACGTCCGACACACGTTCCCCATGACAGAACTCGCTCTCGAACCTAATTCGACGGATCGAGAGCAACCGATGAAGATGTTCCGCGTGGAGATGCCACTGTCTGTCGGATAGCTTCGAATTGCTAGGCAAAGGGTGTAGCAAGGGCGAATCCGGCTCCGCTCTGAGGATGAGATCATTGCCTTTCTGCACGATCTGAGCCCTCCCTTCGACAACAATCAAGCGGAGCGTGATTTGCGGATGATGAAAGTGCAGCAAAAAGTCTCTGGTTGCTTTCGTAGCGAAGACGGGACCAAGGTGTTCTGCGTCATCCGCAGCTATCTGTCCACGGCACGCAAACAAGGCCTGAGCATTATCGAGGCCATCCGCAACGCCCTGTGCGGATGCCCCCAGCCCTTCGCTGCGGGTGCTGAATCGTTACTTAATTTTCATCGTGTAGTGTGATGGGGGTTGTATTACGGAAAAATTATTCTAGAGTAACTTCGATGATTCTTATTGTTCGCCACTTCATGCGAAATCTTTTACACCACGATTCGTCAAGTAGTAAGTAGTATTTTATTTTGTCACTTTCGTATGAAGCCCTCTATATAAAATCAATCTCACATCCCAGATTCTGGCCCGTATGAAATCCCAAAGCAAAACCAAAGCAGTCATGAGAATTAGGAAGCTAGTTTCAGGAGCCTCTCTCATGTGTCTCCTTCTTTCCACCACGATGCTGTGCGCACAGGATATTGAGCGTCGAGGACGGGGCACGAGGGACCGTCCCTCTGTTGATGTTTCTCCCTCGATGCCGCAAACCCCGGATATTGAGGCTGATATACGTGCGGGAGAAGCAATATACAAAAAGATGGAGGAAATCCATAACACGCAAGGTCCGAAAGCGGCCAATCAGTTCATGGCGGATTTGAAAAAACAAGAAGATGCGAAGCTGAAGGGGATTCAGATGTTGGAGTATATGCGATCTGTATCTACATCGGAGGCGGAGAGAGGGGAGATAGGGGAAGCAATTAAGAAGGGACGTGAAATGTTGAAATCTGAAGAATCGCAAAAAAGTAGAGTGTTGCAAAAGCTGCGTGGGGGAGGAGCTGATGGGCAGAGTACCCCTCCGTCGGCTGAGGCTAGGAGCTTTATTACTGGGGCAGGATCAAAGATGCTGCGCGTCCCTAGTGAGGACGCTTACTTGGGCGAAACGGAAGTCACCCAAGCGCAATGGATTACTATAATGGGGAAAAAAACCAATGTGATGGAAACCTACATAAACCCCAGTGAAATCTTGGGGGAAAACAGACCGATAGTCGGTGTTGATAGAGGTGACGCCTTAGACTTCTGCCGTCGTCTGACGCGATTGGATCAGGAGAGCGGGATGTTGCCTGAGGGATACAAATACGATCTCCCAACCGGGAGCTTATGGGAATATGCCTGCCGTGCCAATTCTACTGAAAAGCTTTCTGACGCAGAGATTGATGCGATTGCTTGGACTTCGAAGAACTCGGGTGGAGAGAGTCATTCCGTCGCTTCGAAGTCGGCAAATGCTTGGGGATTCTACGATATGCTGGGCAATGTCGAGGAGTGGGTTAGTCAGCTGCATCCTGATAGAGAGAATGGAGCGGGGTTTAGTGCCACACGAGGAGGGTGTTGGTACGCTGGACAGGGCACGAGTAGTTACTGGCAACCAGATGCCTGCGGTTGGCGTTATCCTATGACCAAGACTATTTAGGCACATTCGGGATTTGAGTGGGTAAAATCGCCAACTGTTCATGTGATGCATTCTCGGGATTCACCTTGGAGGGAAGTTGTTCATAGGGTTCTGCGGCGAGAATGGACCCAAACAGTTCGTCGGAGCCGCAGGTTCCTGTGAGCAACTTCCCGATGCCCGACTGTCCGAAATC
>CAUJIH010000069.1 GCA_963205275.1 Verrucomicrobiota bacterium
CGCCGCCTCGCGCACGAGAAATCGCCATCTAATCAGACTCAACCTTGACAATCTCACTGTAATCCTTTACTCCTTTAGCTGTTCGCGATATCATAGCTTAAGTTAGCCGGGTATCTGGCCAGAGTCTTGGGACCGGCTCACCACTCGCGTGGGCCGTTCTTTGGTCCGGACTCATATCCCCGACTCGTCAGCAGCAAGACGACAGGATGACCCTCGACATCGAAGTTCACGTCCTTGAGATAGACGAGTCGGTCCTCCTTCTGAGAATCGTAAACCAGAGCGGGATTTTCTGGTGAGACGAGCGGCGGAGAGATTGATGTTCCATCCACCGTCGTCCAAGTCTGGCCAGCGTCTCGGGTCTCGATATAGTAGAGATTGGACCGAGCATTCAGCCCAATCGGTGCCGGGTGAAAGTCGAAGGTCAATGCAGTGCGATGTCCGTCGGTCCAGCTCACTCCGTAACTGCCCATTTCGATCCCGGCGAGGAAGTGCGGTTCCTCCCATGTGCGACCGTCGGGACTGTGCGAGCAGAACAGGCAGCGAACCGCCTTGTTCCCCAAATCTTTTGCACCACCGTAGCGGGTGTGCAGAAGGAGGATGCCGCGATCCGGATCATACCAAGGCTGCGGATAAGAATAAGCCGGGATCTCTACGCGTTCGAATTCGTCGATGGACCAAGGCTTCGTGCTGCGGTGAAGGAAGGAGGGGCGGGAGGTTCCGTGCGCCGGAGAGAAAATCCAGAGATAGCCGCTGCCGTCGATCAGTAAAGTCGGGTTGTCGTGGGCATCGTCCGTGTGCTTGTTGAGCAGAATCCGGGGACGCGGGACCAGTCCTGTGTCGTGATCGTAATAGGAGACCATGTGCAGGAGTTCCTGCGGATCGTCTCCCGACCGGGCTGTGGTGCCGCCATAGACGAAGAAGGTTTTGTTCACTGCCTTCGCATAGATCGCGATGGGAGCGTGCTGCTGAGGATAGGTCGCGAAGCCGCCGCTGTATTTATAGACATATTCATCATCGGAAGGCTGATTGTAATACCAAATTCCGCGATATCCGTCATCACTGTTGAGGCGTCCACCCGTGGGAGCGTCTTCCTTGGAATTACGAGACTGATCTGCTTCCGCAATGGCCTCTGGTGAGCCAAAGGGTGCCCGAATCGTTCCGTAGGGAAGTTCTGTGATCGAGTCGGCAATGAAATAACGGCTGATGAGCACGACACCCTGAGGGGCTGTGACCTCGAGCGATAATTCGTTCGGTCCGGCGGGGATCGGATAGTGAAAAATCTGATTGAGTCGGTGGGTTTCTGTCGCTTGTGGCCAGGATTGCGATGCGACTTTCTTTCCGTTCATTTTGAGAATCAGATCACTGCCTGCGACGGTGACGGCGGACAATTGAAAAGCCAGAATTTTCTTCTCTGAGAAATTGGTAAGAATCGTGATGGGGCGGTGAAGAGCCGCCACCTTTTCTCCATACAGCCGAGCGCTCAGTCCCTGAGCGGACTGGACGGCTTCCGCTCGATCCAGTTTGCCCAGATCAATCGTCCAGGTTTCCGGTGTCTTCCCTCGTTCTGTCACCCCCGGTCGAAAATCCCACAACTCCCCCCGCGAGGGTAGTGATAAGCACAGCAGAAAGAAAACTTGGAGCGCAAAAATTCGGATCATCTGGACGGTGCGACATCATAGTCTGATCACACGCCTTCACCAAGAACATCCGACTCTCGTCTTTCCGCTCCTGCGGTGATCGTCGGGGCTCGAATTGATCTGATCTTTTCGATCTTTTCGATTCGATCTCACTTCGCCGACCAATTCCCGATAAATGCAGCCTCGTTAGCTGGGTCCTGCGGATCCGTACCCGCGACCGACCACAGATCATAGGTGGGATTGCGCGTCTGGCGCTTCTGTCCCTTGGGTAGATTGGGAACGTCTGCGAGGTAGCGGATCGGATCTCCGAAAGAGTCGATCACGATGAAACTACCCCCGAACGAGTCCGATCTCTTTTCCTTCGCATTGCGATTGGAATCGTAATCAAGTTTTGCCACGTAGATTTTCTCGTTCTTCTCAAAGTCCACCTTTCCGTCGGTATCGAAGTCTCCTGAGAGATGCTTATAGAGCACCTTGGCCCCTTCGATTCCCGCAGAATCTCCAGTGCCCTTGTTCAAAGGATACAGTCCATTATCGATCTGATACTTCGACAATCCATCTTCCAGCTCCGCTATGAAAGCCTCGACACGATTCCGATTGACCCGATTCTGAATACCCGGCAGCGAGCCGATCAGAATACCTGCGAGAATCACGATAATCCCGATCACGACCATCAACTCAATCATACTGAACGCATGATTGCCAGAGCTCGGGTGAGACGATTTCATTCGAAGGTAGTACTGATTCATTCAGATTATAGCAATGAAGGTGGCTCTTAACCAGCCTGATTATTCATTTCAGTGATGATCGTAATCATCGGCATGAAGAGCGCGATCACGATGGTCCCGACGATCCCCGCAAGGAGAACGATCATGATCGGCTCGATCATCGCAGTCATCGCGTCCACCGCATTATCCACTTCGTCATCGTACACGTCGGCGATCTTCAGGAGCATCTCAGGCAATTGGCCAGTCTCCTCACCGACATCCACCATTGAAATCACCATGGGAGGAAAAATTTTACTCGCCTCGAGCGGAGCGACCACGGACTCCCCCTCGCGAACCGCTTCGTGAACTTTATCGACTGCCGAGGCGACGACGACGTTGCCGGCCGTGTCGCGAGTAATATTGAGCGCCTGCAAGATGGGCACGCCACTGGTGACTAGAGTCCCCAGAGTCCGAGTGAAGCGCGAAATTCCACTTTTGAGTTGGACGGGGCCAAAGACGGGTAGCTTGAGTTTCAAATTATCGATAAATAAGCGTCCGCCTTTCGTGATACTGAAAAATTTCCAACCTGCATAGAGCACGGCGAAGATGATGAGTACGACGAGCCACTGAGCCTGCACCCAACGACTGACGCCGATGACGAACTGAGTGATCGCCGGGAGTGGCTTATCACCGAGCATATCTTGGAAGATTTTCTCAAACTTAGGAACGATCACGGCCATCAGGAAAACCACGATCCCTACCGCGATCACGAGCACGATGATGGGATACACCATCGCGGCAATGATACGGTTTTTCAGCTTTTCAGCTTTTTCCTGATACTCTGCGAGCCGTACCAGAACGAGTTCTAGCACGCCCCCCAGTTCCCCAGCTTTCACCATGTTCACATAGAGCTTGTCAAAGATTCTTGGGTGCTGCCCCAAGCTCTCCGAGAATGTCGCACCGCCTGCCACAGAATCCGCCAAGTGATTGATCGTGGACGCCATCGTGCGATTCTTCTCCTGCTTGCCTAGAACGGACAATCCACGAAGGAGAGGTAGCCCCGCATCGACTAGAGTCGCGAGCTGCCGCGTAAAGATCATCAACACGGTGCTTTTGACTCGTCCACCGATTCCAGACTTCCCTTTGGCGGACTGCGCCTTCTTCGCACGCTTCTTCGCGGCGGAGGAAACTCCGCCTTTTCCAGCAGCTACGACCTGCGTGGGATACAAACCACTCTTGCGCAACTGGCTAATCGCGTCCGCCTCATCGTTCGCCTTGATCGTGCCTGTAGTCTCCGCACCCTTGGCATCAAGGGCGATGTAGTCAAAGTTAGCCATGTTCTCTGATTCTGTCTGTGTAGTGGGGTAAGATTAGTTTCCAGCGACGGTCTTTGTCGATGAAAAAAGTGATTTGATTGAAAAGGATCAGGTATATTTCAGAACTTCTTCAATCGTGGTGATTCCTTCGAAAATATTTCGAATACCGTCTTCTCGCAGGGTTTTCATTCCCAGTTCCTGCGCTTTCTTCTTGAGCACGACTGTTGCCGCCCGCTGAGAGATGAGATCGCGGATAGGATTCGACATATCGAGAAGTTCGAAGAGTCCTTGGCGTCCCCGGTATCCGGTGTCATTACAGGAAGGGCAACCCTGTCCAGTGTAAAATTGATTATCCCCCAGATCGGAGGGATTAATCCCGAGCTGTCCCAGAACGGCCTGCGTCGGACGATAGGCGACTCGACAATCTGGGCAAATGCGGCGAAGTAGGCGCTGACCGAGCACGCCCTCCAGTGTCGCAGCGACCAAGAAGGGTTCACAGCCCATGTCGATGAGACGTGTCACCGCTCCAGGCGCATCATTCGTGTGCAGGGTGGAGAGCACCAAGTGTCCGGTAAGCGAGGCCTGAATGGCGATCTGCGCTGTCTCTAGATCTCGCATCTCACCGACTAGAATACGATCCGGGTCCTGACGGAGGAATGCGCGAAGAACACGACCAAAATTAAGTCCGATCGCCTCATTGATCGGCACCTGCATGATTCCGTCGATATCGTATTCGACGGGGTCTTCGGCAGTGAGCAACTTAGCGTCTTCGGTATTGATTCGCCTCAGACAGGCGTACAGAGTTGTCGTCTTCCCCGCCCCAGTCGGACCGGTACAGATAAAGATTCCGTTAGGCTTGGCGATGGTATCGACGATGTACTCGTACGTCTCTGCTGGCAGATTCAGCGCCTCTAGGTTGAGGTTCACGTTTGATCGATCCAGCACCCGCAGCACCACACTCTCGCCGAAGATGGTCGGCAGGGTGGACACCCGCATGTCGATGCCTTGGCCATTGATCTCTTTCGTGATACGACCGTCCTGAGGAATTCGCGTTTCGGCAATATTCAGAGACGACATCACCTTGATTCGCGAAATGATTGCCTGCTTTAGGTGCTGAGGCGGTGGAGCCATCTCATAGAGCGCACCATCGACCCGATAGCGAATTTTGAAATCATCTTCGAAGGGTTCGAAGTGAATATCCGAAGCCTTTTCCTTGATCGCCTGATAGAGGACTAGATCCACATACCGAATGATCGGAGCAGAGTTCGATTCTTCTTCTGCATCGTTTTGAGAGAGGGCGGCGACCTCGGCACGAATCTGAGCCATTGCGTCGCTCTCACCAGCAGCTTCACCTCCCGACTTTGCTCCCGTACCGTAGTAGAACTTCTCGATCAATTCCTCAATCTGCTCCGGTGGAGCGACGGCGGGAACGATCTGCGTGTTCAGTGAAAACGAGAGCTCTTCTAGGATTTGCGGATCGAGCGGATTGCTCAGTGCCACCTGTAGGCCTTGATCAAGAAACTGGATCGGGAAGCACAGATAGAGCTTCGCGGTGCCGGCAGGGATGGCACGGAGAACCTGCGGTGCCGGCTCGAATCCAGTCAGATCGTAATATTCACCCCCGACATCCTGAGCTACAAGCTGAAAGAGCTGCCCGCGCTGAAGTAAGCCGAGAGTTTCCACCGCATGGGTAATGTCTTGGCCTGTATTGTACGCAGCATGCACGTACCCTTCGCGCTGCAATTCATCGATAAATCCACGAGAGACCAAGAGGTCGATCACACTTTCAACCGTCATAAAATATTAAAAAGAGAAGGGGGGAATGAAGATGCCTGTCGATACATCTGTCAGTTGTCTGCCATAGTGACACGGATGACCTCGGAAGCAGTGGTTTTACCGGAGAGGACTTTACGAATGCCGTCTTCCCGGAGGGTTCGCATCCCGAGTTCTCGCGCACGCTGTCGTAGGCCACTGGTGGTTTCGTCGTTATTAATGAGCAGACGCACCTCCTCGGTAATCTTAAAAATCTCGAAACAGCCGAGTCGCCCCTTGTAACCAGTCATTCGGCAAGTTCGACATCCTGTTCCCTTCTTAATTTCGGCCTTGGCGACCTGATCCTCCGTTAGATGCAGCGAGCGTATCTCCTTGAGAGTCATTTCGCCAGTAGTTACGCAGTCTTTGCAGATTCCGCGTACGAGACGCTGCGCCATGATGGCGCGGACGGCAGATGCGATCAGGAATTTCTTTACTCCAATGTCGGCGAGACGAGCGACTGCCGAGGGTGCATCGTTCGTATGCAGAGTAGAAAAGACCAAGTGTCCAGTGAGCGACGCATTGATAGCGATCGATGCGGTCTCCAAGTCTCGAATCTCCCCGATCATAATGATATTGGGGGCCTGTCGGAGAATCGCTCGGAGCGCTGCGGCAAATGTCATGCCGATGGATTCCTTCACCTGAACCTGATTGATCCCGCTGAGAAGGTATTCGACCGGGTCTTCCACAGTGATGATTTTGCGGTCAGGTTTATTGATCGAGTTGAGACAGGCGTATAGAGTAGTCGTTTTTCCCGATCCCGTAGGGCCGGTGACTAGGATGATTCCATCGGGGAGGTGAATCATTTCCTCGAAGGTCGCCTGGTCGTCGCTGAAGAATCCAAGCTGTGGAAGACCAATTGAGAGCGAGCTCTTATCGAGAATCCGCATCACGATACTCTCTCCCGCTGTCGTTGGCACGGTGGAAACCCGCAAGTCGAGATCGCCTCCCCCGAACTTCGCCTGGATACGCCCGTCCTGCGGGAGCCGCTTCTCCGAGATCGCCATCGTCCCGGTCATAATCTTGATCCGGCTGACGATGGAGGAAAGAAGGCTCAGAGGGTGACTTTGCACCTTGTGCAGCGCACCGTCGATGCGATATCGAACGCGCATTTCCTTCTCCGTTGGTTCAATATGGATATCCGAAGCACGATTTTGATAGGCTTCCTGCAGGATTTGATACACCAGCTTAATAATCGGAGCATCTCCCCCATCTGCACCACTTCCGCTGGTGACGGCGATGGCATTCGCATCCAGTTTGGCAATTTGGTCCGCATCGAGTTCCGATGCATAGAAATCGAGCTGTCGCTGCTTGATCGAGCTGTCTGAGGCGACGACGAGTTCCGGCTCGACCGACAAGACGTGGCGCAGCGAGTCCAGCGAGTCGAAGTCCATCGGATCAGTGACGGCTACGACGAGTGTCCCAGCAGAGGCGGCGATCGGGACTGCACGGAAGCGCACCGAGGCACTGGCAGGCATATGCGATGCCACTGCCGGATTGATGTCTAGACGCTTGAGATCCACATAGTCCATGCCCGCGTTTTCCGCGAGAACCTTGGCGATTGTTTCATCCGACACGAGATTCAGCGAGACGAGAGCCTCAATCGTGGTTTCAGTCGACTTCTTCTTATGGTGAACATCCTTGAGAGCTTCAGGACTGACGGCCTGAGCTTCTTTGAGAAGGTCGAGGAGGTAAGATTCGTTAGAGTACAAGACGAGAAATTGGGTTGCGTTGTCTGGGATTGTTTATCAACAGGGCTTTACGACTGTATTTCCGTCTGCAAAACTTCTGCCTAAAAGCACCGAAAGGAAAGGCTAGAAGATTTTGAGTGATACGGGAAGCAAAAAAGCGTCCCATTTTACATTTTCTTTTGTTCGATGCTAAAGTGATAAACTCCGTCGACCACGTCGATTCGGGGAGGCTGCCTCACATTCTCGAAAAAGTCATATCCCTCCTTGAGGTTTGTCCATTCCTCTAGCCAAGCTGATCCTTGGGTCAGTGTGCGATCCATTCGCCGGTCCGTGAGGCGGAATGGGTAAATCTGGACGGGAATCTCAGGACTCGCTCGGCGCAACGCGGCATCACACAAGGTATAGAGCTCTTCCATCGCGTCCTGAGAAATGGCATAACCTCCGGCAGCAGACTTTCCCGCATGGAGCATGAGATCGCTACCAGTGCGATTGAGTTGACGATCACGCTCGTTCGGATAGCCGAGATCCAGCCCCAGATAGTGCTGCGTTTTCGGTCGTAAATTTTTTGCTAGAATGGAATAAAATCCCTCAGGAGTCTGTCCATCGCCTTCGTGAGTTTTCGGACCGAGTCTCCCAGAAGAGGCGGTGAGTCGAACGATTTTGAAAAGGGAGTAGAGCGACTCTGAATCCGGCTGCATCCAAATCTCCAGTTCTCCCTCTTCTTTGAATAATCGGAGGACCACAGAGTCTCCACATCGAAATCCCAACTTTTCCAGCTCCGGTTCCAGTTTCAGTGTTGCCGAGGCCGTAATCGCCCGTGAGCGAGGAGTTTCGGGAATGACCGCCTTCGGGGCGACTCCAGACTCGCCGAAGAATCCCTCGATCAAACGACGATCTGGATGGGCGATAGAAGAAAGTGAGCGTGAAGAGTCCCGATCTGGTGAGGATTCGTCAGAGGTCGGTTCACCTCTAGATGCTTCTGTGCTTGATGTCGAGGAATGGATTCGGAGCTTTCCGGCAGTGCCAGAGGACAGCCAATCTCGGACGAGCCAGGGTGAACTCAGGCCGATCCCGATCACTAGAATAGAAAAAACGCGATACGACAACATTTCTCTTAAAACTTTCTATAAGATTTATGAAAAATCAATTTTTCTTCTGATTTTTACTTAAATCCAGAATTTGTACTTGGAATCAGCCCGGACGATTTTAGTCTGGTCATCATGACAGAATATGAAGACGAGGAAGCTGCGATCGGAGTGATCGGTGGCTCGGGCCTTTATCAGATCGAGGGGTTCGAAGAAGGTGAGGAGATTCAGGTAAAGACTCCCTTCGGCGATCCTTCAGATGCGATCACTTGCGGAACACTGGCCGGACGAAGGGTCTGTTTTTTGCCACGTCATGGACGAGGACACCGGATTCTACCCACGGAACTCAATCACCGGGCGAACCTCTGGGCACTGCGCTCGCTCAACGTGCGGTGGATCATCTCGATCACGGCAGTCGGTTCTCTGCGGGAGGAATATCAACCCCGCGATATCGTGCTCCCTGACCAATTCTTCGATCGACTGAGTCGACGGGATCAGCATACTTTTTTTGGTCGAGGGATCGTGGCGCACGTCAGTTTCGCCGATCCGATCTCCTCAGGGCTGCGAACGATTCTGCACCAGGCGGCGACGCAGAGCAAGCAGCGTGTCCACGATGGCGGCACTTACGTCTGTATGGATGGCCCAGCCTTCTCTACACGCGCAGAGTCAGAATTCCATCGCCAGATGGGATTCGATGTCGTGGGTATGACCAATCTACCCGAGGCTAAACTCGCACGGGAAGCGGAGATCGCTTTCGCCACGCTGGCGATGATCACCGACTACGATTGCTGGCGCGATGGGGAAGAAGCTGTGAGTGCTCATGCCGTGATCGAACATGTCCAAGCGAATGCCGTCGCAGCTAAGGCCGTTCTGCGTGGCGCCATCCCGCTCATTCCGCAGACACCGACCTGGCCAGAGCATCGGGCGCTCGATGGAGCACTCTTCACGGATTCTGCTCTCTGGCCGGCAGCGACGACTCAGGAGCTAGAACCACTTCTCAAAAGATTTATAAAATATTAATCGAGTTTGCATATCTGAGTTGCAAGTTTATAAATTTCTATTAGAATTGCGACTCGAATTTCGTCGAATGGATTCCATCATCGACGATGAATTTTCAGCCCCTGTCTTCAATTCTCGTGAAAGCCTTCTCACTATTCCCTTCTACCAGCCTGTGTTGTGCAGTGCTTCTGGTCTGTAATGCCTCCTGCACGACGAATCAGAATCGAAAGAAGAAGACAGCAACTACCGAACCTACCCCGACAGCAGCGGTGACAGTTCTCCCCACTTCCACCGGATCGAAGAATTCCTACAGTCATGTTTCGGTCAATGGGCCGTACTTGGCTTTGACCTTTGACGACGGTCCGCATCCACAAAATACGCCTCGACTCCTCGATATTCTGAAGGCGAGAAATGCGAAGGCGACCTTCTATGTGGTGGGAACGAATGCGAAGCGCTATCCCGATATTTTACGTCGCATCATTGCGGAAGGGCATGAAATCGGGAATCACTCGACGACGCATCCTTCGCTCTCGAAGCTATCTGATGAAGGAGTGCGGCGTGAGCTTCAGATCTGCCACGACGCTGTCCTATCGGCGACGGGAGTGGCTCCGCGCACGATGCGCCCCCCTTATGGGGCGATCACTACAGCGCAGAAAGCGTGGATCCGACAGGAGTTTGGATACCCATCGATCCTGTGGTCAGTCGATCCACTGGATTGGAAGCGCCCTGGGTCTTCTGTCGTGAGCGCCCGACTTGTCGCGGGTGCGAATGCTGGAGGAATTCTTCTGAGTCATGATATCCACGCTGGTACGATTGATGCGATTCCAGCGGTCCTCGATCAATTGATCGCAAAAGGTTACCAGTTTGTCACAGTCACGCAATTGCTGGCGATGGAACAGGCTCAGTAATCCTGAAGACTCCACGGATCGCACGAGGCTCCCTCTCTGAGAATCACAGAACTGCTTCAGTGATCT
Source organism: Verrucomicrobiota bacterium (assembly GCA_963205275.1). Taxonomy (GTDB): domain Bacteria; phylum Verrucomicrobiota; class Verrucomicrobiia; order Verrucomicrobiales; family DEV007; genus Arctic95D-9. The sequence continues at coordinate 10,222 of CAUJIH010000069.1, forward strand.
TTTGCTTGCAAGCTCGACTAAAGCCTCCGACCGTTATAATAAGTATAGCATTTCGTATGTTGAGTAGAAGATTTCTAAAATTTTTTCTTCTCCTCTGTTTACTGCAGTCAGAGAATCTGGTGAGTGCGAAAAGTGCTCAGACGGAAAGCACAGCGAGGCGAGGAAAACCGAACATCATTCTGGTGATGTCTGATGATCAGGGCTGGGGCGACGTCGGCTATCACGGTCACCCCTACCTCAAGACACCGAATCTCGACGCCGCTGCATCCTCAGGCCTTCGCCTAGACTCCTTTTATGCAGCAGCGCCCTCCTGTTCTCCGACGCGGGCGAGCGTCCTCACTGGGCGCCATCCCAATCGCATGGGTGTTTTTAGCTGGGGACGATCCATTCGCCCGCAGGAGACTACCTTGGCGGAACTCCTGAAGGCGAACGGATACGCGACGGGGCACTTCGGAAAGTGGCACCTGGGATCGGTAAATGCGGGCAGCCCGGTTAGTCCAGGAGCGATGGGTTTTGATCGCTGGGTCAGTGCTCCGAACTTCTTCGATCTCAATCCTATCCTCAGTGACCAAGGCCATGAGATTCGTTTTTCAGGAGAGGGAAGTCTCGTGGTGGCAGAATTGGCCACTCAGTGGATTCAGTCTCAAGTAGCGGCGAATCAGCCTTTCTTTGCAGTCGTCTGGTTCGGGTCGCCCCATCTTCCCCATCGGGCTGCTCCGGAGCTTGCGGCTCTGTATCCCGATCGACCGAGACGAGAGAGGGAATATTATGGCGAGATTACCGGAATCGATTTGGCTTTCGGGCGACTTCGGAATGAGCTGGCTGCGCTCGGGGTACGAGAGAATACCGTTCTGTGGTTCTGCAGCGACAATGGTGCAGCGGGATTCGTCGGGAATTCCGGAGATGCCCGTGGTGCGAAGCATTCACTATATGAGGGAGGACTGCGAGTACCTGCACTGATCGAATGGCCTGCCGGGATTCATCCGCAGGCGAGCACAGTCCGCTGCGGCACGGTCGATATTCTTCCAACGATTCTGGATATCGCAGGGGTCGGCTCTCCTGAGCGAGTTCTCGATGGAATCAGCCTTCTTCCATTGATCGAAGGACGGATGGCGACGCGTCCCGTACCACTCGGCTTTTGGAATATGGGTTATCCGGGTCGATTCACCGATCCCGGAGGGGTAAAGAAGATTTTGCCCAAGAGGGAGAACTGGAGTGAGAGGAAAATCGAGAAGACGGCTCGGCGTGCTGAATACATCCCGAAGCCTCGACTGCCTGCTGACGTTTTCGTCGGGCACTCTGCATGGATCGCGGGAGACTGGAAACTGCATCGAATTTCGGGTTCGGGTGGCGACAACATCCGCTGGCAGCTCTTTAATCTCGCGAGCGATCCTCGCGAAAAGAATGATCTGTCGAAGACCTATCCCAACGTCGTCGCAGAACTCGCTCCTCAACTTCAATCTTGGTTGGGTAGCGTCAGATCTAGCCTCGCTGGACAGGATTACAAACCGTCCAAGAGTTTCGCATTATCGACGCAAGCCTCTTTCATGGACGAACGGTCAAGCAATTCCGGTGAGACAGGGCTCATGGAGTCTCAGATCGCTGGCGGTGAGCCCGGTAATAGCGCACGAGACCGGCAGTGATACCGTCGGCGTATTCTTGGTAAATATTTTTGCGATAGACTCCGTTGATCTCCCGGAGTCCGTCATAAGCCCCTTCCTGAACTCGTGCGAATGTCTCGCGATGATTCATGCAGAAGGGTTCGAAGAAGAGGACAGGACAAAGAAAAATTCGATTCGCTAGGAGATTTCGAGCCCAAATGTATTCGTTGTCGTTAACTTTACGAGCGGTCTGCCCGTCGTAGGAAGCAGGAGGAAGCCGCGTTTCCATTTGAATCGTGCGAGATACAGTATCTGCCAGTCGCAGTTCTTCAGGATAAATTCTCTGCATGATCCGCAGCATCATCTCGAGACGGGTATCATCTTCCGCCATCTCACCGGGAGAGTAACACCCGTTGACCAATAGATGGAGGTGATTCGGAGAGCGGAATACTGGACGCCCGCCAGGCCAAGGTGAGGCGTCAAAGTGCAGGCAGAGCGCCAAATCCGGCCGAAAGGTTCCATTCACCAGATCGCCACGAGCGCGAATCTCGCTGGAAATCGCAAACATCGCCTTCGCCGTTTTCTGTATCAGACCTGGAGAAGAAATCTGTCGACGCTCTAGGAGATAGGTCCTCGCCTCATTCATGAGCGTCTCGGGTCGGGCTTCAGTGACAGGACGATTTTCCTCACGAGTTAATTGGACCGTCGCTCCGAGGAGAGTGAGATCGTGCCGGAGGATCTGTGCCACGATCAGAGTCATCTCCCCTTCTCTGACTTCTATCGTGTCGGGACCGCCGAGTCGAAAGTGACGATCATCCCAGGTCACCCATTTCCCGCCGATGTGACCTGGATCGATCACGATACGAAGACCGGACAGAGGGGTAGTGGAATTCGTCGGAAGATCTGGCATTTCCAACGGAGACCGCCAGTATCGAGGCGTAGGCACATGATGCTGAGAGGAGGATCGAAATCGCAGGTCGTACCAGCCCATTTCAGGTGCATTTGACTGCTTCCGTATCAAGACGCGATCTGTCTGGATCATCAAAACCGACGATGGATCGGCGAACTGTCGAGCGTAACAATGCCTCAGCAGATAAACGAACTCTTCCCGCGTCATCGTCTCCTGGTAGCCATCCAGCAGAGACCAGTCCGGAATACGTCCCAGCCGCGCCAAGTGAGGAGCGCGTGGCACCTCGGTATCACATTGCACCGGATCGGCTAAAAACAGAGCCATGACGACACCTCCGAGCCAGAGCCAGATATTCTGTTTTCGGTGTTCTCTGAATTGAAACGCTATCAGGGACGAATTTTTGATTGTGAGGGATCAAATCCCGCTTATTGAGAAGAATCAAGTATGATACGAATTCTTTTTCTGGGTGACATCATGGGCGAGCCGGGGCGCAGAGCAGTCATCTCTCGACTCCCTGCAATCCGGGAAGAGGAGTCTGTCGATTTCATTATCGTCAATGGTGAAAATTCTGCCGGTGGACGTGGCATCACGCCGAAGATTGCTATTGATCTAATGCGAGCTGGAGCCGCCGTGATCACCACAGGAGATCATGTATGGGATCATGCCGAAATTGTGGACTTTATGGCGAGTGAGCCGAGAGTGCTCCGTCCGATCAATTATCCGCCGGGAACCGTAGGAGCAGGATCGATCACCTTGGAGACAGCCAAGGGGATGGTTGGCGTGATCAACGCCCAAGGACGGGTGTTTATTCAGCCGCCTTTAGAAAATCCTTTTCTGGCAGTGAAGCAGGAGGCTGAGAAAATGCGGGCCGAGGGAGTTCGAGTCATCTTCGTGGACTTTCATGCGGAGGCGACCAGTGAAAAGTGTGCGATGGGCTGGGTTTTGGACGGAGAGGTGTCCGCCGTAGTCGGCACCCACACCCATGTGCCGACCGCAGACGAAAGAATATTGCCGAGAGGCACAGCTTTTCAATGTGATGCGGGGATGTGCGGGCCCATCGACTCCGTAATCGGTTGTGATGTTGCCTCCGTGGTCAGTCGCTTTGTCACCTCTCTGCCTAGCCGGTTTCCTGTGGCCAAAGGCCCCGTGGCACTGCGTGGCACGATCATTGATGTAGATGAGGCAAGCGGACAGGCAACGATGATTCGGCGCTACTTCGAAAAGTGTGGAGCCTTACATGCAGAAGAATAGAGGTGACGATTCAGCACCCTCGACAAAGGGCTGGGGGCATTCGCACCGGGCGTTGCGGACCATGATCTCAGCCTTCTTCTCGTTCAGACGCTTGGGCAGCTGGTGCTCCTGACTCTGCTTGACATGCCCCTTCTCCCCCGGAGGCTTCTCTATCGCAGAATGCGATTGTCGCTGTCGCTGTAATACGCGGAATAAGTCTTGTAACTCGTTGGTACCGCCGACTAGTTCCGAGCTTTCTATCCCGTCGAGGATTTTTAAGCGACAGGCTATTTTCCACTGGTGAAATAGGAGATGCCGGGAAGTTCGAGATTTCCATCCACAGATTTCACGGATGAACACGGATTTTTTGAGACTAATGGGGTCTGGGGTCATGCAACATTTCTCGACATTACACGGACGCGGACGAGAATCGAGCGATAGTTTTGTCAAGAAATGTTGCCTGACCCCATAATGCGTGTGACCCCATAATGCGTGAATTTGACCACATCGCCAACAAAGCGGCCAAGGCAAGCGATGAGGAATTTGAAGCAGTCTTGAAGCATATCCCCTCAATTCCCGTAACAGAAGAGTGGGATCGAATGCCGAATCCATCCAATGGAGAACACTAAAGGGTGTAGCAAAGCCGCAGCGAAGCAGAGGCTTTGACTGCGCCCCTTGTTGAGCAAGCCCGTGGGAGCGAGGGGGAGGCTCTATTGCTTCTTATGTTTCCAAAGCATGGCCGGTGGAAGAGGCAAGGCAGGAAGCCTGCGGAAGCCATCCCTGGGACCGCTGACGTCCTCGTCGGCAGTCCAACCTACAGATGGCGTCAGCCAGGAAAGTATTTCGAATGCCCTTGGATGGTGACACCTCGCAAAGAGGAAAGAATTACCGGCTGTCGCCGCAGTATTGCAAAGGCCAACGAGGACGTTGGCGGCCCCAGGCTGGGCTGATGAAGGAATTACCGGCAGTCGCCGTGGTAGTATGAATTTTAAGGGATAGGATATTTTCGATTATCTTGCGTATCTCGCTGAGCTGCGGAATGTCGCTCCATCCATCCTCTGCGCCACCGCGCCTCTGCGGGGAACACTACATGTCCTTCGCCACGATCTAGGCGCGTTCGCCGCCTATCGCAGGCCTGCCCCTTACAAGCTACAATGAAGTCGTAAACCTATCAGAGCCGTGCTCTAGGCGGCGCGCTTGCGGGGGGGAGCCGGAGGTGCTCTTAACACCTGAATTGCGTGAGAAGGCTCTTCGATCAAATTTTTAGAAAAAAGTTTTACTTGTTCATTTGTTCGCTTTATGCAAAAATTGAAGCGATGACGATGCTCCCAGCCTCACCAAAACCTCGACTTTTGGATCAAGTTCGCTCGGCACTCCGGGTTCGGGGCTATTCCTACCGAACCGAACAAAGCTATGTGGACATCATCCGACGCTTCATTCTGTTTCATCAGAAGCAGCATCCTCGCGATCTTGGTCCGCAGGCGATATCACCCTATCTAGCGTATCTTGCTGAGGAGCGGAATGTCGCTCCATCCACTCTCTGCGCCTCTGCGTCCCCGCACGAAACACTTCATGTCCTTAACACCTCGATCTAGACTCGTCCGCCGCCATCACGAAGGCCCGTTCACGATTCAGCGACCTTTTCGAAAGGC
>CAUJIH010000070.1 GCA_963205275.1 Verrucomicrobiota bacterium
CAGGAACCTGCGGCTCCGACGAACTGTTTGGGTCCATTCTCGCCGCAGAACCCTATGAACAACTTCCCTCCAAGGTGAATTTCGAGAATGAATCGTATGAACAGTCGTCGATTTTACCCACTTAAATCTCGAATGTGCCATTCAAATCTGCGAGTGCACCTTTCGAAAGCCGAATTTGAATCATTGCTTGCCAATCGTGTGTTTCACCTGATTCCAATCAAGGAGTTCAGACTCACCACTCTCTACCTGACGTCGCCGCTCGTCCAAAATGTCTTTATGCGACTGAGGAACTTCAAATCGATCCACACGATCACGTAGCTCTTCCCAAATATCCTGCATCACTTGGAATTTTTCACGCAATGTAAGTTGGGAAATTTCGAAAGCTTTCATGGGTGTAAACTACTCATAAGGACGATGCTGCGCAAATTTAATTGTCTGGATGCGCGGATTCAAGCAGCTAACGCAATCGGAGTTGAGGTGAAAAATATGTCATTCGGAGTCTGATAATCAAGGCCTATAATCAATTGTCTTCCATCGCCGCCGCCGACGGGGCAAGAGTGCCTGAATCGACGGTGAACGCGAGGTAGGGGAAGTCAGAATGTTGAAGTGTTGGGCTAGTGGAGGAGAGTGGCGTAGACAATCCTGTCTGTGTATGCCATTCCAAGCTGGGCTAGGGACAGTCTATTTTTCTGTTTTCTTCAACCGCGAACCACGCGAAAGACACGAACCTGATAGGCTCTGCTGTTTTTAAAGCCAGACTATTCGAAATATCTTCCTAGCGGGTGCCAGCGATTGTTTAGACTGCCGACGAGGACGTCAGCGGTCCCAGGGGTGGGTTACACAGACAGGATTGTCTGTGCCACTCTTCCTCATTAATCGAAAATCGCCTGTCCCTTAGAATCCTACCTGCGAGTTTCGAACATGGAAATTTCTGGCGGAATCAGGATCATGTCAAAATTAGGATTGAAGGACGCTCCATTGTGGCGATAGTGTTCTCGTCTTTAATTTTGTTATCGACTATGCCTACCTACGACTATCAATGTCAAAAATGTGGCCACCGGTTTGAACATTTTCAGTCGATGACCTCGCCTCGTCTCACCGATTGCCCTGTGGAGGGCTGTGGGGGGAACGTGAAGCGGCTGCTGGGTACTGGAGCCGGGATTCTCTTCAAAGGTTCCGGATTCTACGAGACCGATTATCGCAGTGATTCTTACAAGGCGGCTGCGAGTGCGGATAAGAGTGGTAATGCGTCGACCACGGCGTCAAACTCTAGCTCCGAGTCAACATCATCGACCTCTGATTCGAAATCCTCGACCTCTGCTACGCCCGCTGCTTCATCTACCTCATCTGCCTCATCTGCCTCATCTACTCCAGCGAGTTCTGGAGCCTGACTTTAACCCTGAGACTTCATGGCTGATCCGAATTCTCCCGACGATCCTCAGTATCCACCTACGGAGAGCACGCCGTATCCTGAACAGGCGGCTCCAGAGTGGGCCTATGATCCTGGCTCCGCGTTGACAGAGGAATCTGCGGACTACGATAATAGTTATTCTCAAAATTCTACGGATCAGGGCTATCCTGCGGAAGCGTACGGAGGTGACGGATACGGATCTGCAGAAGCTGGACAGCAGTCGGAACCACAAGAATCCGCACAGTGGAGCTATGATCCCGGCAGTGCTCTATCTGAGGAGTCGCAAGTGTATATCCCCAAGAATCGCCAGGCGACTCCTTCTCCTCAGCAGGCGCAGGGCCATAGGCAGGCGCAGGTTCCGTATCTTCCGCCGCCACAAGCATTCCCTGCTCCGGGCAGAACCTCGCGTGCGGGGGCTGGTCAAGGAGGGGCGGGAGGACGAACTCCAGCGAAGAAAGTAGGCGCAGGTCGCTCTGCGCCGAAAGGGCATCTGAAGCGCAAGCCGCTCCCCAAATATGGTGGTGGGGGTATTTCTTTCGGGACAGTTGTGTTATTCGTGGTGGCGATCGGACTGCTGGGCGCTGTTGTTGCAGTGATGATTCCGCGTGATCTTTCCGGAGTCTCTGGCTATCCGCCGGGAGGAGTGTCGGGGGCTGCTGCTCGGAACCTACTCGCGGAGGTACAGAAAGCAATGATCGAACGGAATACGGAACTTACCTTCTCCGAGGCCGAAGTGAATCAGTATCTGGCAGCACGATTGAAAGGGAAACAAACGGGATCTCTTGGATCTTTGGTGAATTACCGCGGAACGTGTATTGACTTCTCGCCCGGGAAGGCGGTGATCGTGGTGGAGCGATCAGCCTTCGGTCTACCGCTGACGATGGGAGTAGAGTTGGTCACAGAGGGAGATAGTACGCAGATGATTTACAAGCCGGTCGCGTGGTACATCGGGCAGATCAAGCTTGGTGGTCGCACGCTGAAGCCTATGGTCGATCTGTTTCTCCGCCTTCGCAATGGCTTGGTGGATGAATATCTCGCCCTTCAGCAAATGGGTGGCGTGCAATTGGAGGATGACAAGATCATCATCGATGCCAAGCTCTGAGGGGGATCGCTGAAACTCAGGGAGCAATGGAGGATAAGGACGAAATCCTAAGCAAAGGGCGTTTCCTCGCGACGATTCGCACTCCCGGCGGCTGGGAATATGTGACGCGGGTGAATGCGAAAGGATGTATTGCTGTGTTGGCGATTACGGATGATCAACATGTGCTTCTAACGGAACAATTTCGTCCTCCTGTGGGGCGTGCGGTGATCGAACTGCCTGCCGGACTGGCGGGTGATATTCCTTTGCAGGAAGATGAGCCATTACTCGTCGCGGCGAAGCGCGAGCTGAAGGAAGAAACCGGATACGAAGCGAAGCACTGGAGTATGTTGCTGGAAGGCACCTCCTCTGCGGGACTGACGGATGAGGTTGCAACGCTCTTTTTGGCACGAGGGCTGTTGAAGGTGGGGGAGGGCGGTGGCGTGGATGGAGAAAATATTCGTATTCACCGAGTGCCGGAGAGAGATGTGGCCTCTTGGTGCCGGGATCGACAAGCAGAAGGGAAGGGGGTCGATTTCAAGATTTTCGCTGCGCTGTATCTGGCACGGTTTGCACATCCCCCACGAGAGTCTCGCTTGTGGTACTGAAGAATAGGATCGAGGAATGGAGGTTCTATACCTTGATCTGCCACTGTTTCGGCAATTCGGTATGGGGGAAAATCGCTCTGACCTCATCGCGCATTATCAGCCATTCTGAGGGCATATAGCGCCGAGAAAGATGCTGTAGAGTGAGTTGGCATACCCCGGCCTCAGCAGCAATCTGTCCCACGAGTTGAGTTGTCATGTGCGCATTGCGGAAGGCGAGAAGATCATCACTGGCACGATACTGGCATTCCATCACTAGGTAAGTGGTGCCGCGTAGCCAATCGACGAGTCCCTTCCAATCAGCAGTTCCGGGTTCCACTCGAAAGTCGGTCACCCAAGCGAGGGAAGTCCCTGGAGTGGTTGTAAGTAACTGGCTTCTCAGGTCTCCCACTCGTAGCGTTTGCTCTCCGACGGAGATCGCGGCATCGTCCGAGATCGCAGCATCCAAGAGGCTCTTGAGCCAAGGGCCGGGCAGGAGGGCGGAGTCCCGCAGTGCAGATGGATCGATATTATGCCGAGGAGACTCGACGATACGGTAGGCAGTAGAGAAAATCGAGCCATGCGGGAGCAAGCGGGCTTCCAGGTGCCAGGCTTTTTCTTGAAGGAGGAGTGGAGAAAGATAAGGCCGATTCTGCAATCGTTCCTCGGCAAAGGCGTCACGGGTACGAAAGCGCGACTTTTTTAGTTCTCGTTCCGTGATTTCCGTGACGATCCATTCCCCTGGCTGATCATGATGCAAGTTCCACGTCCAGCCGTGAAATCGGTGATGCATCACAGCCAAGGTGTCAGATGGCCCCCAGACTTCGACGGGAACGTCAGGGCGATTGTAATTGAGCCGGAAAAATCCATCGAATCCAGCGACATGATCCATGTGAAAATGGGAGAAGCACAGATGACGAATCGACTGAATCTCGGCGGAACGCAGAGAGCGCAGGCAGCCTTCCCCACAGTCGAAGAGAAAGGAATCTCGAGACTGCCCCGAGTCCACGATGGCATGTAGGGCGTTATCCGCGCCCGGCTGCCCGAGGATTTCCCATTCGATTGCCATGTCCGGTGTGCGGTTTTAGAATCCGTCGCCGGAACGGAAGCAGGTTTTCTCAGTGCAGAAAGTGACGGAATCCCGTAAAGACCATGGAGGCATCAGCCGCGTTGGCTGCGTCGATTACCTCTTGATCTCGGACGGATCCTCCGGGCTGAATCGCGGCGGTGGCTCCAGCCTCCAGAGCATACATCAGTCCATCAGGGAAAGGGAACATGGCATCGCTAGCGACCACTGATCCCTTGAGACTGAGTCCTGCCCGCTCCGCTTTCTCGATGGCGATCCGACAGGAATCTACGCGAGACATCTGGCCCGCTCCGATCGCAAGAGTGCGGTCGCTCTTGCTGAAGACGATGGCATTGGACTTCACGTGTTTTACGATGCGCCAGGCGAAGCGCATTGCCTCGATCTCCTCCGCCGTGGGAGGACGGGAGGTAACGACCTTTTTTTCGATCTCCTCCAGTCCGAGTGCTCGAGAATCGTGATCCATCACCAGAAGTCCGCCAGGAGCAGAGTGGATTACAGGTTCCTCCAGACTGTCGCGGAAGGCCTCCTGCATAACGATCAGACGAAGGTTCTTCTTTTTCTTGAGGAGAACGCGAGCATCGGTTTCGAATTCTGGAGCGATAATCACATCCGTGAAGATCTCAGAGATGACACGAGCCAGTCCGATTCCGAGAGGACGATTGCAGACGATGACACCGCCGAAGGGAGCCTCGCGATCAGTCTCGAACGCTTTTTCCCAAGCGAGACGCAGATCGCTCTCATCTGCCCCTAATCCGCAGGGATTGGTGTGTTTTAAAATGGCGACAGCCGGACGACGGAACTCGAGGATGAGTTCGGCAGCGGCAGCGATGTCGAGGACGTTCGTATAACTGAGTTCCTTTCCGTTGATCTGATGGAAGTAGTCTTCGAAGCGTCCGTAGAGTGAGGCTTTTTGGTGGGGATTCTCTCCGTAGCGCAGTTCCTGACAGAGGGGAAGGCTGACAGAAAAGGAGGCCTCGGTCTCCTGCGCTCCGTTCAGGAATCCAGAGATGGCAGCGTCATAAGCAGATGTGCGTTGGAAAACTTTGATCGCCAAGTGCTCTCGTAGCTTTAGGGTAGTGGCTCCCTTATGCTCTTCCATTTCAGTCAGGACGGCTGCGTAGTCGGCAGGATCGACGACGACAGTGACAGAATCGTGATTCTTGGCAGCAGAACGTAGCATACTGGGGCCGCCGATATCGATCTGTTCGATCGCCTCGGCTCGCGTTACGCCTTCGCGTGCTACTGTCTGTTCGAATGGATATAGATTGACGACGACCAGATCGATGGGCAGGATGTCATTCTCTTTCGCCTCTTGGCAGTGGCTCTGCAGATCCCGGCGATAGAGAAGTCCGCCATGGATCTTCGGATGAAGCGTTTTTACTCGTCCGCTGAGGATCTCCGGAGAGCCGGTGAAGTCTGATACTTCGATGACGGGAATTCCCAATGCCGCGATATACTTCGCTGTCCCGCCGGTGGATAGGATTTCGACACCATGCTCGTGAAGTCCCTTGGCGAACCCGTCCAATCCTGTCTTATCAGAAACGGAAAGGAGGGCGCGGGAGATTTTATTATCGGCGTCTGCGGGAAGATCGCTGGATGTGCTCATATCGTGCGGACGATGCGGCTGACCACCTGATGGCGCAAGGTAAAATCTAGCGATTTGACGCTTTGTCTCCCCCCTCATCTGATACATCAGGCATACGCGGCAGTCTTTCGACGGAAAAATTGTGACTTGTCAGAATCCTGCTTCTCTCTACGCTCACCGGTATGAGTGCGCTGTCTGAACTTTTGGCTAAAATTGCTGTCGTGCGGAAGGAGAAAATCGATGGAGCGTCGGGGGATGACGATCTCGCTGCTCGCCTCGACCTTCTGGCATCACGCGACCCTGATCTGCCTGATTGGCGCGAGTCCATTGCCGATCTGATGAGGCTCGTCGGTGCCGACTCAAGTTATGGGGTACGGAAAGCCCTAGCCATTGAGCTGGGATACCCCGAGGAGCGCATTCTGACCCAAGGTTCGGCAGAAATGAATCGTTGGCTCACTGAAGAGCTGAAGAAGCATCTCTGACGCCTTATCGTGCGTGAAGGGTGTAAAATGCGGAGGCGCTGAGCAATTTCTCGCCCGATTCAGAAGGCAGATTTAGGCAGACGACGCGGATCACCTGACCGGGTGCAATTTCCGAGCAGCGCAGGACGACCACTTTACCATCGGATTCGATCATCGGATCAACGGAGATCGCAGTTTCACCGCCTCCGAAGGCAATGGCTTTTGCGGAGAAATTCTCGGCTTTCAGAGCCTCATATCGGTCCACCGAATGGCTGAACTCTAACACGATGCCGTCGCTCGCGAGATCGATCCGAACGATGCGATAAGTTTTCGGATCGTCCTGAATCGCGAAGAATCCCTGATCCCCACCGCCCAGCAGCATTCCGGGAGCGAAGGTGGCGAGCGCATAGGGTTCCTTCTCAGTGATTCCGCGCAAGAGAATGGATCCCTGCCAAGCGCCATCAGATTCGGTCGGCACGATTTCGATGATGCGTTTTGATCCGGGGCAGGCTAGTAGGAGCTTGTCGCGACCATTTTCTCGATAAAATGTCGGATGGATTGGTGTTTGATGATCTGTTAATTCGGCGGGAATGATGAGCGATGGTAATGTCGAGGGAACGGAGGGCGCAGGGGGCGCAGAGGGGGCGGGGGAAGATGTGGTAGGCGCAGAGGGGGCAGAAGTCGGTGCCGACGGAGATTTCGAGTCGTCAGCAGGGGCGTTAATAGTCGTGAGGGAAAGAAAATAGCCATCGGTGTAGTCTGGCATGTTTAACCGAGCGGCAAGTAGGCGATTGGGAGCAACAGCGAAGCTCTCAATGGGTAGTTGGCTCTCGGTGATGGCCTCTGCACGTCCGGAGGCTGGCGACCAGGCCATCAGACGTGCTTTCGGTGCATCGTCCTTCCCTAGGGAGTGGGGCGAGAGAGCGAAAAGGATGCGCCCGTATCCATCAGCCACCGGACCCGCTGTGATGGAAACGCCCTCTGTTCGTCCCGACCAATCGCGGAGCAAGGCCTGAAAGAAATCCAGATTGGCGTTGCGATCCGTATCGAAAGCTTGCGTCAGTTCGCGTGGCGAGGCAGTAATCAGTGAATAATTCGGTCCCAGAGAAAGCGATGGCAGGGCATTCAGTTTCACGTCGGAATAGAGCTGCCATCCGATTTGACTTAGGCCGGGAGAGAACTTGGCGACGCCGATCTGACCTCGGTGATTGAGAAAAAATGCATTGGCTCCGTCGATGGGGAGGATGGCCCGCACTTTCGGCGTTTGATCATTCGGTGGAATCGTGGTGAAGGGCCGCTGCTGAGAGTCCGATGTGGCAGGGAGAGGGGTGCTCTCCGATTGAATAGGCACTGTTGGAGTCGACGCTGCTGATGCCTTAGACTCGGGAGTCTGAGAAAAGGCGAAGTCGCTCCAGAGCCAGGAGACGAGACAGAGAAAAATGGCGGAAGATGTTCTCAATTCGAATCAGTGGAATGCGATCCCGGTTGCGACGTAGCAGAGGGGATGAGCGAGTATGTGATCACGACTTCTGAAGTCGCTGTTGAGGGAACGGAGAGGATGCCGTTTTTTACAGTGCCGACGGAGGTGGTGATCCTGTTTTGCCATTGAAGCGGCAGAGCGATCTCCAGTCCTTTCGGGGCATGGGTGACGGAAAATCGCTGCTTCAGTATCCGTCCTTCGTCCTCCAGCCAGAGCCGCTCTTCGATGTGCAGCAATCCGCACAGATAAAGAAATTCCGGCTTTCCATCGACGATCCTGAATCCGAAGAAGTGGGGCGATCCGCCTCCTCCGATGGTTTTCGAAAGAGGAAACGGCCCCTCTGCCTTGAGCAAATAGGGTTCGGTCGAAGACGGTACAGGGTTAGAAGGCACCTTCTCACTGTTCGGTCCAGCAGGACTCGCACCAGTGGTAGGGGGCGAGGGAGTGGGTGCAGAGGTTTTGGACTGCTGGAGATTGAGGATCCCGATCAGGCGGCAGGCTTGCGGATCCCAGAAGACGGCAAAGGGGGCATCGATCGCGCCGAGAGTGAAGACATCCTCCAGTCCCGAATGAGAACCGTCGCTTCGCAGGTAGGGTGTCAGCGCCTCCTTGTCAGTCAGGAAATTTTCGAGATTTCGACGAGAGATGTCCAGCCGTACCGGCTGGCCAGCGTCTGTGCTGATTGCGCCCACCAAGAGAGCAAAAGCGAGAAAGTAAGAAAGGAGTTCTGGACAGCGAGGCATCAGGATTTCAAACGCATGGCGAACGGCAACAGTAAGGGAGTCACGACAAAAGCTCAACAAGACTTCACTTTTTAGAAAGAAAGAATACAATATACGGAGTCCGCATCAATTCGATTCCGATTCAGGAGTCCTTTGATTTTGTCTGTTTCAGCATGCTGCGTCTGGATATGGTCCAAGAAACTTGTCGCCATTGAAATGGATCATGTGGGCCGGGTCTTCTGCGATCCAGACTTCTGATTCCCATGCGATTTGAGAAAGAAACGATTGCATCGAGCGACGTGTGTTGAAGGCGGTCACGAAAACAAGCCCTGCCGTGGAGCCTGAAAAGAGTTCTTTGAGTTCCTTGCGACGTTTGTGGATTCTGCCCGCCTGGCGAGAGGGCTACTTTTTGGCCGTCAGGCAAGGTCACCGGAACGCGGACCAGTTCACGATGCCGAGCGATCTCGCGTTTTACCTCCTCCACTTTCACGAGGTAGGCTTTCAAGGCTTTGGCCCACTTCGGCGTTCTAAATTTTCGAAGTAGGGCGAGCGCTGTGGGTTCCACCTGATAAACAGTTTTGCCGCTGTTGGTGGGGCGGTCGGGCCTATCCGGATTCCGCAGGAGGAGACCCGTTTCCACAAAGAATTTCACGACTTCATCACGGACCGTCTCTCGCGTATTGGGTGCGTAGCGAACACCGTAGCTCCCCGCTATAAAATCAATAATGGGTGTGATGCCGCGCAATGGGCTTTCCGCTTCACTCCACGGTTTCGACGGAGTCAGATCGAGCAGGGCAAGAAGCGTGTAGGCAGCGACGGGATTGCGCTGCCGAGGCCCGAATTGCAATGCCGTGAGCACTTCGATGGCTTCGGCAAGGCGGCGTTCATTTTCGTTGCCATAGGGGTCGGATTCACTGGATTCCATGGAGGTGCTTTTCTACGAGTTGGTCGAGTGCTTCTCGCGGGATGCCGGGACTTTGCAGACTGCATCCCATTTCCTCCAGTGTCTTTTGATCGGGATAGGGCAAGGTTCTCAAGTCGGTGGCATTGACTTGTGTATGTCCGCTGAAACAGCGGAAATACTGGTCAACTAAGGTCGAGTTCAAGTAGGCGAACAAGCCGAGTGCCAGCGCTCTGTCCAAGCCTCTTCCGTTCGCGTGGAAGTAGTTCAAATGGTTCTCGAAGCCCAGCCATTCAGCCTCTACGTCAGCGGGGTCAAAGAGACAAGCCACTAGGCGGCGGCGTTCTTCTTTGGAAGTGAATCGTTTGGTAAGCAAGTAGATACCAGAAGGCACCAGCCAGTGGCGCGTGGTTTCGTTGTCGAGAATGGCGTTTGGCTTTCGGGCGTCCGGCTTTGGCCAATGCACGGTTCCTCCATTAAAATGGCAGGGGTAAAGCAGGGGCACTGTCCCTCGCTCTGGGGCGGGTCGTAGAGCGTCCTTCAAGCGGAAATCCACCACGCGACCAGTGGACACCGTGAGGCCAAGGGAAGCAAGGCTGGCGGGTAAGCCTGAAAGCTGTTTCTTGGCATCGGGATAGCCATTATTGACGGGAATGCGAATGAACCGTTCTGGATCACTGGGATGAATGATTTCAGAGAAGGGACAAAGCTTGGTTGTGATAGAATCGGAATCACCCATTTCGCCACGACTTGAAGACACCATGACCGTCGGGGCTTGTCCCGGACCATTGGAGGCGTGGAAAATGATGTTTTCCTGCAAGACGCCATCGTCGCGAAAGGCAGCTGCACGCGACTCGAAGACATGCAGACGGTGAAGGCTCATCCGGTTCAGGAAATCCACACGGAAAGGGCGAAAATAAGGGCCGTTGCAGAAACTCCGGGGCGTGATGGCTACCATCTGGCCTCCCGTTTCCAGAAGTCGCCCCAGAAGTCCGACGAAGCCCGTGTAGAGGTTGCTTGTCTCCAATCCCACCGAGCGAAGTGCCAAGCGCTCTGGCGAATTTGTGCTGATCTTCTTGTAGGGAGGATTGGCGATGGCCACGTTGAAGGACGGCGGAGTGGCGCTAAACAAGTCGCCAGACACTCTTCCGGCCATCTCTTGAATGAAATCTGCCTGATGCAGCGATGCCTTGAAAGGAATCCTCCGATTTCGGCATAGCGCTTCGCATTCCGCTAAAGTCCTCCGTAGAGCCGGAAGAATTTGCGAATCAAGTTCATACGCGGTGACATGGATGGACTTGACGCCAGAATCCGGTTGGCACGCTCGATACACCAGCGCCGCTGTTAGCGCTCCTGCTCCTGCTCCCGCGTCAATCAGGCGGATTGTCGCAGGTAGGTCATCAAAGAGCGATGCCATGAAATCCGCCAGAGGTGCGGGCGTGAAGAACTGTCCGAGAGCCTCCTGTCGCTCCCTGCTTTGCGGATTTCTTTCTGTTGGCACTCCTGACACGCTGCATTATGTACTCATTTGCGCCATCCAGTCAATGCCCGCATTGGCGAATTCTAGCAGTCCGAAGGCGGATCGAGAGGAAATGATCCCAAGTGCGCCGCCTAGTGAAATCCCTAGTGAAAGGGCTAAGTGCCAAGCATTTCCGCCTCAGCGTGATTTTCTGGAGACCCTGGGAGATTTGATCGTTTCCCGTGCAGAGAAGCGGAAGCGCCGAGGGGAAAAGTTTGTTTCGATGGCTCCCCGTTTTATCGGCGACTGGGACGGGATGGAGGGGCCGTTTTCCCCTTGTCTCAATTCAGATTACTGCCCTCCGATATCCCAGAGCCCGTCGGTCGCCGATCCCGATGGATCATAAACGGCGGACCCTTTGCGAAAGACGGGTGGCATTACCTGGACGTTCAGGTTCAGTGTCTCATTGCTCGCCCCTGTTTGAGTGGGCATGGCACCGGGATTTCCCGGCAGATAGGGGATTAGCTCCGTCGCCGTAAAAGTAGAGACAACTTTACTCGGACGATCCGCCAGATAGCTTTTCTGGGCGATATAGACGCTGCGCAGCTTTTCCGAAGCCTCGCGTCCACGTTGCCAGCCAGTGAGGGAATTGACTGAGTAGGCAACAACAGAAGCAAGCGTTAGCATCAAACCAATCACGAGTGTCACCTCGATCAATGAAAATGCAGCTCGCGGAGTGCGGGCATGATTCGAAAAAGTAGATGTTTTCATGAACCTCTCGGGGGGAACTCACCCCGCTCACTACCGGTGGCCCGCCGGAGCTTGCGATGCGTGAGTTGTTTGTTTCGATGGAGCCTTGTCATCTGCGGAAAGTTGATTCCAAAGTCGAACAGGAAGGCCAGATAAAATAATGGAAATTATGAATATTGTAAATAAAATCCAAGCAACACGCAAGGTGAAACTTCTTTCGGGATTGTTAAACAGTTTACCCACGAGGCCATCTCGCTCGGAAACCCGCGAAGTGTAGGTGATATTGGCGACCTCGAGATGGGCGGTGAGTTCACTCATCTGCTTGTTATTTCGAATCGTAAAGCAGTAGCGGTACATGCCCTGACTGTCGCCGCCGGCATCATCGAGAATTACATTGTCAGGAACCTGAGAGGGTAGAGAATTAGTGTACACCTTGCAAACGTACACGAACTGATTGCGGAGCCAGCGGTCGATGGAAGTTTGTTGCATTGCGTGTGGAGGTTCTCTCGAATCGGATGTGTGTGATCACATAGGGAAGAAGGAAATCAAAGCCCCTGTCCATTCATCATCTTTGGTCCCATGAGGAAGATGGGGAGGAAGGCTCCGATGAAGACCATGGTGATCAGGACGGCGGCAGCCATCATGACGACGAGGTTCACGATCTGGGCAAAATCATTCACGATTTGCTCGACGTCCTCTTCGTACATGTTCGTAAGTAATTTGAGCTGTTGCCCGAGCGAGGAAGATCGCTCTCCGATGGAGATCAGGTGAGCCACCTGGGGATCGCAGGATGTGAACTTTCGGATCGCTTCGGAGAAGGGGAGTCCTGTTTCGATGTAACGTTTCCCGGCATTGAGCAGTTCCTCATACATGGGAGTCCCTTTGAGCGACTCTGCGGAAATCTCTACGGCCCTGGCCAAATTAATGCCATTCGAGTGCAGCATATCCATGGTGCCGAGAAACAGGAGTTGGCGCATTCCCATCACCAGCTTTCTCAGGAGTCGCCAACGTCCCATCATGAAGAAGGTGATCGCATTTCTGACCTTTTCGACCATAAGAAATGTCATGACTGACCCGATCATCCCGGCGACGACGAAGACCCAGATCTTTTTCGTCACGTGGCTCATCTTGAAAAGAATCCCTGAAAGGGTATCGGGCGTTTGCCCGACGTCTGCGATAATTTTTTCGATCTCAGGAATAATCCGTAACTGCGCTCCGATGAAGAGCATGATCAGGGCGAAGATGATGCAGCATGGCATCACGGTGGCCTTACGCATCTTGGATTTAAATTCAGCCTCCTTTTTCAGGCGAATTGCGATGGATTCGAAGGCTTGGTCGAGCTGCCCGGCATCCGTGCCCGCACGAACGAGGGAGACGAACTTGTCGTCAAATTTGCCACTCTTCGAGAAGGCTGCGTACGCGGGGAGACCGGTCTCAATGAAGTCGCGTATCGTCTGGAGTGTAGCTCTGACTGCGGGAGATGGATGCCCGTTCGAGTAATATTTGAGAGCGTCTGCCGTATTGATATTCGCCCGGAGCATCGATGACATCGAGCGACAGAGTTTGATTAGCTCCTTCTGAGGGAATTTAGAACTCCTTGCTGATTTAGAAAAGAGCTTCTTCTTTTCTCCTGGGGCGTGATGACCCGAGATTGCGGCTTCCTTCTCTTTAATCCGTGCGGCGAGCGCTGCCTCGGCGGCTGAAAGGGGTGCGGCTGTTTCGGTTCGTTTCATCGGTCGGAGGAGGGGAGAGGAAGGTTAATCTGTGACAGACATATCAATCACTTTTCTCAGAGCGTCGAGATCGGTGCGGCCTTCGCGCACCAGCTTTAGACCACTCGAGCGTATGGAGGGCAGGATCCCTTCTGCACGGACGGCCAATTCGAGTTCGTAAGGGCTGAGAGTCCCTTTCGATAAGGCGTCTGACCATTCTGGAGTGATGGGAATGATTTCGAGGATGGCGGCACGTCCGTTGTATCCACGCCCCCCGCATTCAGCACACCCTTCTAGGTTGCGTTGAAAGATGGGTGTTTCCCGCCATTCTTCGCCCAGATTGAATTTGCGAATGTCGCGTTCGGTGAGTCCCGGTTTCCGGATTTTGCAGTGAGGACAGAGGAGTTTTACGAGACGCTGAGCGCAGGCTGCTTTGAGCGTCTGGGCGATCTTCCAACGCTCGATCCCGAGCTGCTCAAAGCGCTCGATGATCTGAGAGGCGCGGGGCGTATGGATGGTGGTCAGCACCTTGTGACCGGTGATGGCTGCCTCGATTGCCAGCTCGGCTGAGTCGTAGTCCCGCACCTCACCCATGAGGATGATGTCGGGGTCTGATCTCATGAAGGAGGCGATCATGGCCTTGAATTCGGACGGGCGGATGTCGCAGTGAATGACGCCGGTGATTTCGTCTTCGACTGGGTTCTCCA
This sequence comes from Verrucomicrobiota bacterium, assembly GCA_963205275.1. Lineage (GTDB taxonomy): Bacteria > Verrucomicrobiota > Verrucomicrobiia > Verrucomicrobiales > DEV007 > Arctic95D-9. The sequence goes on from CAUJIH010000070.1 coordinate 13,938, forward strand.
GAGTCAGGATATTGTCTTCGGGTCTGTTCAGCTCTCGCAGCATGGCGTTGAGAGTGGTGGATTTACCAGAGCCTGTCGGTCCGGACATGACGATGATCCCGGCGGGGATGGCCATGACGCGTTCAAGTTCGAATAGAGTTGCCGCATCGAAGGCTAGGGAACCAACTCCGAGTTTTGCCTCGAAGTGGCTTTTATCCAGAATGCGCATGGTTACATGGTATCCACGGTAGGTACGGTGGCGCTCGAATCGCATGTCGATCGAGCGGCGGAGATAATTCACCGTAAAGCGTCCGGAGATCCCGGGACGCTTTGCCCGTTCCTCGGGTGCGAGTCCCATCAAGTTCAGCAGGAATGCATCGACGCGATCTTTGAGCTTCCACGGGATTTCGTATTTTTCCCCCATGTCTCCGTCGATGCGGTAGCTGTAGTGAACGCGATCTTTTTCGCACTTCACATGGATGTCAGAGGCACGGAATTTCACCCCATCTGAAACCATTTTTGCCACGAGTTGGGCGAGTGGTTCGTCGTGCTTTTCGGAGACATTGAAATCATTGATCACTTCCGAGTCTTCATCGACTTCGATTGCGTCGATCTCGGACTGAGTCGGTCCGGTCATCCGAGCGATACTCTCGATCACTTGAGTAATTTCTGCTGCCGGAGCGAGGATTTTTGTGATCTCGAGATTCGGATATTGCTGGGAAAAAGTGTCTTCCGCAGTGGGATCCCAAGGATTGGCGACAGCCACGTAGAGCTGTCCGCCTTCTTTACAGAGCGGTACAAACATCCCGCGATTGAGCAGCTTCGGATCGCTTTGCTCCAGAAGGGAGCGATCCACGAAGTCCTTTACCTTGAGGAAAAGAGGGAGGCCCGTCAGTGTTCCGATCGCAGCGAGAATTCGATTATTGGTGCACGTCCGTGGAATATCTTCCCGTGATCTTTCGGCCAGAGCTGGATCGAAGGCGATGAGCTGATCGACTACCGCATCGGTAATCGTCTCATTCAGAGGGATGCCGATGTTCAGGTTCATGTTCCGAAGTGCCGCCCGTGCAAATACTTGACGGAGGTGAAGTCAGTGGTGCTGATGAATGAGAACGGTTTTCTTCCGATCTCCTGTTGGACTTCGTTGGAAATCAGCCGTGCGGCAGCAGTGGTCGTAAATGGGTTGATTCCTGTTACGGTGAAGAACTCCTTTTCGCTGAGCTGAATGATGGGAGTGTTGAGGAGTCGGCAAATTTCCGAAATAGTCGGAAAGGAGTTATAAAACTCGATGGGCGTATTCGTGTGCTGAGCGAATGACAGATGGGTGATCTTCGCTCTGGAATAGGTGATGAGGGACTTCGTCAGGCGCAGAATGGTATCCTGAGCATCAATCTCGGGCCGCCGCCAGCCTTCAAAGTAGAGATAGGCTAGTGCATCAGCGAAGGGGCGGTCTTTTTCAACAGTGGTGAGGTACTTCAGATACTGCTGAGTGATTCGCCCAGAGTCTTCAATGCTGAGGACGCCGATCTTGTTGAGTGCCTGGAAGGTATATTCCCCACAATGAGCCATTTGCCGACGGAGGAGTTCCGAGGTGGATGGTTTAGAGGTAGATGAATCGCTCTCCGACTTTCCGGGCGCATGATGAGCTACTGAAGCAGAGGAAAGCGGGGAAGAAGAGAGCGTGGATTCAGGAGCAATCGTTTCGCTCATAGAATCTAGTTCTTCTTCCCTCCACTGAACATTCGACCGAGGAAACCGCTGTTTTTCTTAACAGGGCGGACAGTGACTTCTGGCCGTTCTCCGACGGCGACGAAGCGAGTATCCTGCGCGTCATGCCCGCGAGTCGGCAGAGACGATTCCGGCAAGTTGTAAGGATGCTCCGGCAGCAGTAGGCTCGATGGAGGTTCGGGTTCGTTTTTCTTGAGCGCATTGCGCATCGCGTTGCGGAAGTTGGACCGATAATTCGCACCCGGCTTGTCCCGATCCGGAGAGTTGTGATTGTTCGGCAGCACATGAGCCTCGTGGATTTCATGGCTCGTCAGATCATTTTGAGATGTAATTTCCGGACGATAGAGCTTGGGGGTAACGATGAAAATGAGGCTGGTGTTCTTTTTCTCTTTGCTGCTGGACTTGAAGAGGAGATTCACAGCGGGGATGTCGCCGAGCAGTGGTACCTTATTCTCATTTTCCGAGGTGGTTTCCTCGTAGAAGCCTCCGATGAGCAGAGAGTGACCATTGGGGACCCGAGCGGTGGTGGTGACGGTTGACTCATTCACGCGAGGATAAAGATTCCCCGAAGGTGTGGTGACATATTCTGTGACTTGTGCGGAGCGGGGGCGGAGAGACATGCGGATCGTGCCGTCCGGGAGGATCGTCGGCGTGACGGAGACGGAGACTCCGACTTCCCGTGTGGTTGAAGGATCGCCCGCTGCGTCTTCTTCATCGATCTTATAGCGGACTTCATCGGCGACGTTTTGAGTGCCGTTGGATACAGTGACCGTCGATGTGACAATGGGGATACGATCAATGATTGAGATCAGACCTTCCTCGTTGTCTTCGGCAATGAGGGTCGGACTCGATTCTTGTTGGGCTAGTCCACCAGCATTTAGTGCGCGCAGGACGGCAGTGAGCTGCATGGGGGAGAGAACCAGATTGCCGGAACCTCCTTGGTCTCCGGCAGATCGGAATTGACCGTCCGCAGAAGTGGAGTGCGTCGTCAAACTGCTCCCATCATTGTCCATCGTGACAAAGGAGGCGGCTGTCGCAAGATCCGGCAGATTGAATAGAGCGTTCAGACTACTAGCTGCGCTGATGGTAGTGCCCGTTTCTCCTAGCACGGAGGACCAGTCCACGCCGATCCGGTTATTCGAACTACTCGTGACTCGAAGGATACGGGTCTCGATGGCGATTTGCTGTTTGGGCTGATCGATCTGATCGAGGAATATGGCCAGAGCATCCAACTTCTTCGCGTTATCCATCACGATAATTGTGTTCGTTTTGGTTTCGAATTCAATGATTCCGGAGCCAGGGGTGAGAAAGGGCTGGAGGATGAGCTTGATCTGCTCGATGTCCTTGGGGCGTAAATATTTTAGTTGGTACCGGAACGGTTCAGTCGGCAGCTTGGACAGTTGCGCCCCTGTCAGTGCATACACCGTGGTCCCTTTCGTGAGGATGGTGAGTCCATACATTACGGACAGTTCCTCCATTTGTTTGATAGAATCGCCATTCATGAGCTGGCCTGTCACCACGAAACTCGGTCCCTCAATCTCTGTATTGTGAAAGTACTGATACCCACCAAGCTGAGCGAGATGTTGAAAGACATCGTTCAGTTTTGCGCCTTTCAGCCAGAATCCACCGGGAGTTGCTTCAATAATTGAGGGTTCTTCTGCTTCGCCGGATTTCGAAGTGTCAGTTTGTCCCGTAGATAATTGAGGTTTTGCTGATGCATCACCTGCCTGATCTGCTGAACTGTGAGGAATCAGATTCGATGGCGGAGAAATGGGGGCCACCGCTGGAGGTGTCGCTTCTTCTGATTGAGGCGAGGGCAATGACGCTGGGGCAGGTGTTTCTGCGACGAGCGGCTGGAGTGCTTCCTTGGGGGGTGACGCTTTGTCGGTTTTGGATTCCGAGGGAGGCTCAGCCGATGGCAGCGGCGGCTGGTAGGCGACGAGATTTGAATGATCCACTAATTCTCCTGAAACCGGTGCATTCCCTTCGATCAAAGGATTCGACCCCTCACGTTCGAGAATCAGGACAGCGACCAGTGATAGAAGCCCGGCGCAGAGCAAGGTGGCGATGTCTTTCAATCTCATGGATGTTAAATTAAGAAAAAGTCGAGTTGGCAATAATCACAATAAATATTATAGAATTCAGTTTTTAGCAAGAGTTAAATACTCGATCAGCGAAAATTTTTTTGGGAGTTCCGTTGTTTCAGTTGGCAATGTAAAGATCGTTCATGCGTTGAATCCCAGGGCCAGCTTCATGTGACACTCCCTTGCGGAGAGGTTCGAACTCCGCAGGTTGAGTCCGGAAAGGGATCGATGCCACCTCCTTCGTCTCCGCATCCTGAAAAAAGATTTCTCCATTGCGTACGCCTTCAAATCGAAGCCGAATTACGAGATCCTGCACTTTGATGCCGAATTCTCCACCCACTTGGAAGGTGCGAGCCCCAAGGACTAACATTTTCTTTTGAGGATAGATTCCGGTAATCGGCAGAGAGAGGAGCGCATTTTTTAAAGCCGAGTTATCGAGCTGCACCGACTTCACTTCCTCGTGATACTGTTCGGCGAGAGCCGGTGCTGAGGCTGCATTCGCAGGATCCATGGGCATCCCGAATGGATCGATGGAGCGACCATTTTCCAAGAGCTTGGCAAGAATCTGATTGGAGCGCTTTAAAAATCCAGAGCTGTCAGCTCTCGACTTGTCCTGCGGATCATCGCTAGGAGGTACCCCGTCCTTCGGGATCGGAGGTGTCGCGAGTGCGAGGTCTGTTGGAGCGGAAGATTTGGATGTAGCCGAATCGACTGGGGGAGTTTTTATCTCCGATTGCGTCGCGATTGAGTTTCCGCTGGACTCAGATGGGAGCATTCCGGATAGAATCGAGGGCTGGCCATCCTGCGCTACCAGAGTGGCCGAGAGAAGGGAAAGGATCAGGAAGAATTTCATGGCTGAGCGTTGGAGGTTTCTTTGGCCTTTTCCCAGCAGAGATAGGTCACACTAAATTGGAGGGTCCCCTTCTTACCTTCAGCGGTGGAGGGTTTTGTCTGAATTGAGAGATCTTCGAGCACGAGATTCGGCATTTCTGTTTCTAGCTCCGCCAGAAGTAATTGCATCGGTTTGAATCCTCCTTCGAAACTCAGCTTCATCCGCGAGGAGGGAAATTTGAAGCGGGAGCCGATGCCGCCACCTGTTGCCTGTCCCATTTCCGTCTGGTGAAGCACTTCGGGATCGTATTTCGCGAGAATTTTATCCAGATTTTTGGTGAGAGATTCCACGACATCTTGGCTCATTTTAGAATTCCAATAGACGGCTTTTTCTCGGCGGTTGTCTTTTGTGAGAAACCCCTCGAGTTCACTTACTTGTGATTGAGCCGTTTCAAATCGCTCCAAAGCAGATAGCTTTTCACGATGAAGCTTGTCGATTTTCGAATGCCCAGAGAAGGCTCCTATGCCGATGGCACCTAATACGGCGAAGGGAAGAATGACACCAAAGACGAGAATCGCCTGGCTGTGAGGGGAGGGGTTCATTCGCTTTGAAGAGTAGAAGTGTTGATCGCGAGTTCGTCTTTATTGCTCAGACTTTGAGTTACGGTAAGTTCAAATGAGGTCCGAAAGTGCCGTGCGACCTTTGCAGGGAATTCAGCGCTGGGGGACATGGTCCCCTGCTTCTGCTGAAATGAGACCTGCACTTCCCGTGTTGGAGATGATACAGAGAGGTAAGGGGCGCGATTCTTCTCGGCGATCGAGTTAAGTGCGTTCGTGATTCGCACTCGACTCCCCAGCGTTGACAGATCCGTCGCGACTTCTGGATTGGCAAATCCGTTGATTGTCCACTGACGCTTCAACCCGATCGCGTTGGCTTCAGAATTTTTTTCCGTGTCATTTGTCTCCGCTCGATAGGCTGCATCCGACAGGATCACTCCGCCATCTGCAGGGAAGAGTTCGAGCAGAGCCTCCATTGCTAGCCAGCCCTCAGACCGCTTTTCGAGAAGACGATCCCAGTGCTTCCACTCTCGTTGCTCTTTCTGTAACTTTTCGAGCTTGAGTTCCATTGCCTGAGCATCGCTCGAGGACACTCTCCATGCGGATGAGCGAGCTTTCGCGATGAAGTCCATACCGACCCATCCCGCGAAGCCTAGGATCGCGATCATAGCGACCTTTTGCGCGATTCGACTCAGTTTGAGGATGCGCAGATCACCATAGGTGGGCATCTTGGCGATCTCGGTGCGAGATACCCCGTAGAAGTCCTGCCAGGCCCAGATTTCACGAAACTGTTTTTGAAAGCTTTGCTCATTCGGCGAGGGCGGAGTTTCCTGAATGGCGACTGCGAATTCGAAGCATCGATCAATCACCCCCTCCGTCAGAGATGTCTGTCGGGTATTGATACAGCGGACTCGCGATTGAGGGAACTGGGTGCGATAGGGAATTAGTAGTTCCGCAAGCTGACTCTCCACGAGTCCGACGAGAGAGACGAAAATGATGTTGGGATTCTTGAGATTCAGAAGAGCGGCGGTCTGGAACAGAGCCTCATGGATATCTTCTGGACTCAGATGGGAGGTCCCACGGTGGAGAAATGGACGGAGAAGCGATATTTCTCCACGCTGTCCTGTCGCGAAGAGAAGCGTCATGCTCTCGTAGTGCAATAGGGCGAGGGAAGGTCCGATTTCAGGGGATTGGATTTCCGGGAAGATGTAGGGTAGACCAGCGGCTGCCTCAAGCGGCGCGCTGCGAACATTGACGATCACCGGAATGTTCCGGATCTCTCCGTAGCTGCGAAGAGCATCGACGACAGGATCGAGTTTTCCCGTGATCTGTGCAGCCAGAGCTTGTTTGCCGCCCTCTGCGTTTCCCAGCAGGGGCAGGAGACGCCACTTTCCAGAATTTTCGCTGATCGAGTCATCTCCGATGGCGATTTCCGGAGCAGAGAGCAGAAGCTCATTCAGATTGTCGAAATCCTTCTCCTCCGCAAAGTCGGGAGCCAGGTCTCGGATGCGGAGTCCATCCGCCATGTGGATCAGAACGCCGAGTGAGTTGGGCTTTTTCCCAAACTCCTGATTCGAGAGAATCTGTCGGAGGAGATCATGCAGAGCGTCACGGGAGGCTGTACTGAGACTGACGGTTCCGTTTTCATCGGTCGATAGTGAGATTGACGGGAGTTCCGGCCCGGACCACCACTGACGCACACTGCGACGATAGACTGCACTGGAGCCGGAATCCGGCCCGATCCAGATATGCCATTGCAGATCATGTTCATGAGGGCGGCGATACCAAGCTGCTTCATTCGCACGACTCGTTGATCGAGCGAGCCGCTTCGCCTGGCGGTAGAGCTTGATCGGTGATGCAGGTAGGGAGAGGAGATCCATGGAGAGACAGAGGTAGAGAGGGGGCAGCTAGGGGGGGGTGCCGTTTGCCGAAGTGAATCCAGAGGATGGAGAAATCCGGACTCAATTCGAGAAAAGACGATTTGGATCGCGGGCGATCCCCAGGGAGCGAACTCCCTGAGGATCGAAGCGAATCATTCGATTAGATCGGGTTACACGATCCTCGTGCTTGAATTACCATCCGGTGACGCTGCTGGGCGCGTGCTGCAGATCTGAAGACTTATCGCAGGTCAGATAGGCAGTCCCGACGGCAGGAATGGTGCCGAGCCATGTATAAGTGCCGCCGCTGGAGCAAGTTGGTTCCGTCTCGAGCATTTTACCCGATCCGGCGATCGTTCCCTTCACAAGGGCGTCACCGATGTTCTTTTCATACAAATTCTGGTAGGAGCGAACAGCCTTTTGGACATTGGAAATGTTCAGGATGCACTTGGAGCGATTTGAACCTTCTTTATAGGCGGAGACACCGATGAAGAGAACGCTGATCAGGCCGAGGAGAACGGCGATGACTAGGGTAACTTCAATGAGGGTAAGCCCCGCTTGCTTCTTGATGTTATTCAGTTTCATTATCGTATTGGTTATTTGGTTTGTTTTATTGTCGTTGGGGTTTTCGACCGACCCTGGTTGCGGGGCGATGCGAAAGGGGGTTCCAGAAGAAAGTGATTGAAAGAGAATCAGAGTTGGAGATGTAATCCCTAGGGAGCTAGGGAGCGCACTCCCTAGGGATAGATTTACGTAATCCGGAATGCCCCGATTGGAACATTCGAGTGCTTGAATTACCAGCCGGTGACGCTGGTGGGAGCGTGCTGCAGATCTGAAGACTTCGAGCAGGTCAGATAGGCAGTTCCGACGGCAGGAATGGTGCCGAGCCAAGTGTAGGTACCGCTACTTGAGCAAGTTGGCTCGGTCTCGAGCATTTTACCCGATCCGGTGATCGTTGCCTTCACAAGGGCGTCACCGATGTTCTTTTCATACAAATTCTGGTAGGAGCGAACGGCCTTCTGGACATTGGAGATGTTCAGGATGCACTTGGAGCGATTCGAACCTTCTTTATAGGCGGAGACACCGATGAAGAGAACGCTGATCAGGCCGAGGAGAACGGCGATGACCAGGGTAACTTCGATGAGGGTAAGACCCGCTTGCTTCTTGATGTTATTCAGTTTCATTATCGTATTGGTTATTTGGTTTGTTTTTTTGACTTTCGATCAATATTGTTGTTGGCTTGATCGAAATTGTTTTCTACTAATGAGAAAGTGTTGATAAAGTTCTGCTCGTAAATGATTCGTGAAGCGCGTTCACCATCCGGTGGTGCTGAGCGGAGCATGTTGATCTGTCAATGCCTTGGAGCATGTGAGGTAGGCGGTGTCGAGGGGAGGGATGGTGCCTCGCCATGTGTACTCGCCGCCGCTTTTGCAATCTGGAATGGTTTCCAACATTTTTCCCGTGCCGACCAATTGAACTTTGGTAAGAGGATCGCCGAATTCTTTCTGATACATGTTCTGGTAGGCTCGCGTTGCTTTCTGCACTTGAGAAATATTCAATAGGCAGAAAGAGCGATTGGTGCCTTCCTTATAGGCAGTGGCTCCGATAAAGAGAACGCTGATCAGACCTAGGAGAACAGCAACAACGAGAGTGACCTCGATCAGAGTCAGTCCGGCCTCTTTGCTGTTGCGAATGAATTCCATGAATGGAGCGAGTAAGGAAAAATGTGGGTTCTGATTAGCTGGCCTTGCTGCGAATGAAGAGAAGCTCTTCGCCTTCCGAGTCGTTCATACGATTCATCGAGAAAGCGGTCTGAGTGATTTTGCCTGCGTTGAGTAGATTGCGTAGATTCGCGTCCCACTCGATATTTCCGCTATGGCGGATGGCGTCTTCGAGAGACTTGGCAGCGCCATCGTAGGAGGAAATCCCGGAACGGACAGCGGAGCTGTTGTTCTGGAGAAATTCGTAATTGAGCACGCGACCATTCTCCGTGGGAATCAGTCCCTGAGAGAGGATGAACATAAGGATCTCCGAGAGACGACCGAGGAGAGAGCGATGCTGCTCCTGAGGGAAGAACTCAAGAATACGGCTGAGTGTTTTCACGGCCCCGTTCGTGTGAAGGGTCGAAATGACCACATGTCCGGTCTGAGCGGCTTCAATGGCGATTTCCATCGTCTCGCGATCACGAATTTCTCCGATCAGGATCACATGGGGTGCTTTGCGCAGCGCATCCTTCAGACCTTGTTTGTAGGAACCAATATGCTTACCGACTTCCTGCTGGGTGCAAAATCCGGGAGAAGGAATCAGATTCCCTGCGTCATCAGGGTTCTTGAGAAATCGAGAGTAGCGATATTCAATGGGATCCTCGACCGTGACGATGTGGCGGGGATGATTCATACGCAGCCAGTCGAGAATCGCGGCGAGGGTCGTAGATTTTCCAGAGCCTGTCTGCCCAGTAACGAGTCCGAATCCCTGACGACGCTTCATGAACTCGCACACGGCCCTTACGGTATCGGCGGAGAGACCGAGCGTCTGGAGATCCGCGATCTCGTCGCTGAGAATTCGGCAGGTGAGTCCGGGACCGGAGGCGCTCAAGTGAGCCTGGACGCGCATCCGTCCTGAGATCGTTCCATCGGGGAGAGGAAAGCCTTCGGTGCTGAAGTCGGCGACTTTATCATCGAAGAGGCGAGCCTGAACACCCTTTTGGTTCTGAAGTTTCGCAGCGGCTCCCACGCTGTCCGCTTCCTGGCGACCGTAAAGATACTCTACGACATTCATCACTACGGATGAGGGGAGTTCCCCGAGGCGACGAATAATTTCTAGGCCGCGCTTCGTGTGGCAGTAAACCCAGTTCCCACTGCGGATCTGGATGTCCGAAATCTTGTTGCCACCGGCAGTGGCAAAGATTTCGTTCATTACGATCTGGGCTTGTTCTTGGGGATCCATCGAAAGTTTAATTATCGATATAGAATATTACTACTATAAAAACTAGAATGCAAATAAATTTTTAAAATTTTTGTATTTGCGGATAATTTAGTTTTCCGGCGCTAGATTTGACCTCTCCAGCAGTCTGAATGGATCACTCCTGTTCCTCGACCTTCTCGCGCTCGGCGACTTCGGACTCTACCGGAGCTTTTTTTGCTTCGGCGCGAGCGATCATGGCGTCGAACTGTCCGAAAGTGCGGCTAAGGAAATTGCTTCTCTCAGCGATTTCCATCTGGCGATCACGCGAGAGATTCTTCCAGATTCCTTTTGCTTCAGATTCTGCCTGAATCTGCTGGAACCGCTGCAGACAATATCCGATCCGATCACGATGTTCTTTCAGCATTTCTACGGGTTGGGAAGTATGCGATTCCGCGTAGATAGCGGAAGCCATCTGATAGAGATTCGTAGCCGCCGCCGCCGCCGTCAGCCAAGGTTCTGGATCTTCCTTCTCCTGCATCGCGGTTTGAATCACGATATTGGCAATGGTTTTCGCCTGTTCGTATTTCTGCGGGCTTCCGCCGAAGTCGTAGGTGGTCAGGAAGAGGTGGTAGGAGTCGTAGGCTCCGTAGTTCGTCGGATCCATTTTGAAGCTGCGGAGCAGCATTCGCTCGATATCCAAGTAAACGCTCGCGAGATGAGCCTGGCTCAGGGAGTGAGAATTGGTGCGGACGTACCCAGCATTGCTTCGGGCCTGGAGCCACTCCTTCCCGAGATCAATCCATGATTCGTCGTGATCCGTCGTAGCCATATCCGTGTGCTCATGTGCGCCGTGAGACGACTCTCCATGGCCATGATCGTGGTCATGATCGTGGTCATGATCGTGGTCGCATTTTGAGTGATCGTGATCTCCCATTCCGTGTGGAGCGAGTTCTTCGACTCCGAGGTGCCAGACGCGATCAATCGTGCTCTCGGACAGGCGAGCCATCAATTTACCGTAGGCGGAACCTTGAATGCAAAACGGATTCTGACTATACCTGATTCCGCTTCCTAGGCTGGAATATCCTGCGATGGAAAGCCCGAGTCCAGCCAGGATGAAGCAGCTCGGGAGACTGTTTTGAAGAATTCGAGTCATTTTCCTTCGCGGTAGAGGTGGTAGGAGAAGCCGGAGATGATCAGGCCGATACCGCCGAGATAGCTCGCCATGCGAACGAGTTCACTCCCAGGCAGTGCCCCGAGCTTGAAGACCAAGCGGGATGTGAGATCTGCGAGGTGATAATGTGGCGAAAGCACATAGAAGAGATTGAGGATAGGATTCGTATTGTCGGCGAGGAAGATCTCGAGATATCCAATTCCGAAGAGACCGTGAAAGGCGAGTGCTGTAGTAATGGCGTAGGCAACGGCTCCATTGAATCGCGTACCTAGACTGATCGCTAGTGCGAGCAGAGGCGCGACCACAAGAAGAAAGAGGAGCAGGTACTGAAGATTCGTTGCGATCCAGTGACGCGCTTCTTCGGTGTCTCCGGGCATCGCGAAAAATGTGCTAATCCCGAAAGCAATCGCTACCATCAGGCCGAAAACGGTGAAGCAACTCAGCCAGACCTGCGCCATTTGTCGCCATTTCGTCACGCCAAGGGTCTTGAAGTATTCGAAGATTCCGTTGGTCGCCCATTTATCACCGATGGTTGCCCCCTGAAATAGGAGCCACCCGATGGCTGATGCCCAGAGGAGCATCCAGGCCATCTGAGCACGAGCCGGCTCAATCAGTGATGGCTTGCTCTCCCATGGCGTCATGTAGGGAAGAACGAAGGGAAGAGTGAGTAAAAGGAGGGTAAAAATCGCAAAGGTTTTGCGAGAGATGATTGAAGTGAAAGTCAGGCGATACAATTCCATGTCAGGAGTAGGGTTAGTTGAGAGATTGGCGGGTATGGATCCAGTCGAGAACCCCTTCGACGGAGAGTTGTTCGAGATGGCCATTACGGATGGCTAGGGCGCTCTTGGCCTGCAGAGTGGGTTCATCCGGGTGGACGCAGACGAGTCGCACGATCCCTTCTGCGTTTTCATTCCAGATTTGATCAACCTTTTCACGGGCGGCGAAATCGAGTCCGGAAAATGGCTCATCGAGGAGCAGGATATGTGCTCCACCCGATCTGGTGCGGGCTTCGGCGATGATGAGACCAACCTTTTGTCGATTCCCCTTGGAGAGTTTTCCGTAAGCCTTTTCCACGTCCAGTTCGATGCGCTCGGCCATTTCCATGGCAAACTTGAACTGACCATTGCGAAAGAGAGCTCGGAGAATCTGACGTGTTTTCAGTTCGTTATCGAAGCGAAGATCCTCGTCAACAAATTGCACGGTCCCCTGACGACGAATAGAGCCAGACACAGAGGGGATAATCCCCGCGATGGTTTTCAGGAGAGTCGTCTTGCCGCGTCCATTGCGAGCGAGAAGCAGATGTCGACCTTCATCCAGTTCGATTTCATCCTCGGTGATCGCAAGAGATGTCATGCATGAGAGCCGACGAAACCGAGTTCGATACCCGATATGAAGCCCGGCAGGCAGAAGAATGGAGGGACCTATGTATTTCATAAATAATTCAAATATTTTAAGATTATAAAAATTTACCAAAATTTATAATTTTAGCAATTATTTTTAATATGCCTAAAAATTTCGAATTATCGATTCTTCTCCCGACTTTGATTCAAATGATGGGGGTCGGATTTTTGGAATCCTTCCGTGGAGGATTGCGGGATTGCTGGAATCCCGGAAGAATTGCTTCTCAATGGAGAGGTTCTACGGTCACGAGCCAGTTCATCATGTGAATCGGTGGCAACTCAGCCGGACTCTTGAGTGTGACCAAATCGGCGTTGATTTTTGATGCATCGACCAGTGTGTCGGCGCCATTTCGCAGTTCCAGCGGATTCACTATCTCCGCATCGTCTGTCTTTAGACTGTTTAATTGCCCTCGAACTACCACAGGTTGCGAAATGGAGAGTGATTCGCCAAATCGCTTTTCAGGAGCAAAGATGGAGAAGGGAGGGTAGAAGGTATAGCCTGACGGTAGGCCGGAGTTTGCCGGGGGCGAAGTAGGGACATTATTCAGAGTATCAGCGATGTAAACACGATACCGAGTGACAATCGACAAGCCGGTTGAGAACGGCGTTAGATCGTTGCCACCGCGCAGAGAGATCACCATGTCGGAGGCGGCTGCGGGGATGGAAGGGACATTCACTCTCGTAGTTGAGTTGCTTACGGTTGGGAAAATGTAGAGCGAATTATTGTTTGCGACTCCGCCGGAGTTACTTAGACTGTTGATGAAGGCTGGCAGACGATCCAGATAGACGATGAGAGCAGTACGGGTGTTGTCGAGAGTGTCGGTTTGAAAAGGAAAGGTAGATCCGCCGGCCTGAGCTTCTGTGGGCCATCTGGTCGTACTACTGTAGCTACCCCGGGTGTAGGTATAGCTGCTGGTACCTCCGCTCGTGTTTCGATAGCTAAATCGAATTCGAGTGGGAGTCTGATCTGTAGTGGATGACATCCTGAGAATCTCCAGCGTCATGGTCGCCTGTGGAGCTGCCTCGCTGTATTCATTCCATCCGGTCGGGGAGATTCGCTCATTGCGTGCCCCATCTGTATCGTTCATCAGCGTATCGGTCCCTCGGTTGATCGGAAGAAAGGCTACCTTGCCGACATTCCCGCCGACAGAGGCTTGATAGAAATCGGTTTCGCTGTAATTGCCATTACCGCTACCGCTGTTTCCACCGTTTGGGTTTGTTCCTTTACTTGTCGTCGCTCTTGACTCGCGAGTACCGAGCGCGTCGAAATTCTGCTGAAGGACCTGACCATCCACGATCGTTGAATTGCTGAGCGTTAGATCCTTTCGAGCTGAGACTGTGCCATTGGAAACCGTGACGGTACCTTCCGTCTGGAGCCTGTCCGCGATGATGGAGCCATCTAGGCTTACGTTCTGCCAAGACGTACCGTCAGCGAATTTCCCCACCTTCAACAGAGTCGATGCGGAAAGCGGAACTTGAGAGGGAATCTCGTAGATCGAAAGCACATAATCACGTCGGACGGATGGAATTCCAGTTTTGGACTCATTGTCGCTTCCAAAGTTCAGGGAAAAGATCCACCAGTTCCTTTTCGCGACGAAGTACTCGCCGGGCTTTTTGTATCCGAAACGCACGTCGGGGTACTGGATCAGATTATAGAGAGGATAATCAGAAGCCGACAGACCAAGCCCTTTTGAATAGTGAGGGGTGTATGTCTTCTCCCGCGAAATAATCGGATACTGTTTGTCCAAAAGGTAGTTATCATAGCTGAGTTGAAGCGCTGTCGGCACACGAGAACCGATCTGTGCATTCCCGAGCATGGTGTATTCCCACCAATTGCCGCCGTTGACACGATTGTCACCGCCCGCATAAGTGTCGATCGGGGCGCGGACGAGAGTGCTTATCGGGATGGACGTTGAGTCGCTAGTATTAGACGAGACGGCATTACCCAGATTCAGCGAATTGACTAATTGAGTTGAAATGGATTGACCGGCATTCGCGATCGACAGAGCCTCCTCGAAAATGGCGTCCCAAGTAAAATTATTCGGAGTCGAAGCAGAACCTTGGCGCATCGCCCCGATCGCCTTATTGGGGACGATATGGATCAGAGCTCCGAGAATGGCATCCTCTTTTTGGACAAAATCTTGTTTCATCTGAGCACGCATCTGTGAATCGAGATTGCGTACACTCCCGCGAATGGAGTAAATCAACATCGTGAGAATCACGAAGGAAATGGATGATATGAGTGCTAGCGTTGTATAGGCGCGTGCGTGGGAGGAATGGGTGATTCTCATCAGTTTGGATTGCCGGCGTATGTAATTTCCTCGCCATTCGGGCCGGTCATAGCGATGAGGAGAATGCCAGTGTTGTTGGAGAAATCGACCAGACTCGGACGCGAGGAAATGGTCCAGGAAGGCGTCGAGGACCAACTGGAGTCATCTGTAGATCGGTAATAGAAATTCAGGCGACTGTTTCCATCCATCGTCTCAAAAGCAATGATCGCATAATTCGCGGTTCCGTCGGGGTTGCGAAGACGAAGGCGGAGTGCTCGACCATTGCTGGTGACTGGTGCCATGCCCGAGACGGCATTGGCACGGCTCGGGTAGATTCGATAACTGTCGGCATCGGAAAGTAGAGACGCGAGCAAAGTATTAATCTGGGGCGCTTCCTCGCGCAGAAACTGAAAGCGGCCGATGATTTGCGTAAAGGAGACTTGTTGCTGCAACAGTGCTACGACAGAGGCTGCAATCCCTAGTGATAGGGCGAGGGCGAGGGTCATCTCGATCAGAGTGAAGCCCCGATGTTGATTGTAGCGTGAGGCATTCATCTTTAGCGAGTTCTGAGAACCGTTCGCGACTTGGCATAGGTTCTGCCGTTGACCGAATAAGAGAGAATCGACTGCACTCGCCACGCCTCCGTTCCGGATGGGTTAGAGATCTCATCACCAGTACCTCCGGCGATGGGCAGGTTATTGCCATCCGGGATCCGTGTACGATGGAGCGTGGCGGTCACATCTTGTCCGCCAGGCATTTTCCCAATCGTGACCACAGAGGTGGAGACCGAAGGACTGCTCGGCCATAATGAGGAAGCTCCGACGAGCGAGTCATAAGGGATCCGGGACGCCATGGCTGTCTCCCGAGTGATGAAAGCATCCGACATCGCCTGGCGGATCGTCCACGTCTGAGTGGAGGTCGCGTTGACTGAGGCCTTCAGAGTGAGTAGCGCTACGATAACTAAAGTGGCGTAGCTCATCGCGACTTCGATGAGCGCCGAGCCGCGATTTCTGAAGCGTCCACAATGTCTGGGATGACGCATGACAGGAAGATAGGTTAATCTACGCTAGTGACGGCACCATTGACTCTGATTGAGCGGTTGACCGTAAAGGAGAGATAGCCGAGGCGATCAATTCCGAAGGGAGTTTCTGTGAGAATTTCCATGGTCCAAGTTCCGTCCTGAGGAATGGAGGCGTCCCAGTTTTTGAGTCGGATCGTCTCGCTGCGAGGAACCGTATCCTTCACCACGATGGCGGCACCCGGTACGTTTTCGCCGAGAGTGCCGAGAGCGGCTCCCCCTTGGTAAACCTGAGCGTACGTATAGGAATCTGGGTAGAGGTTGCTCAATAAGACATTCACTTCAGGCGCGTCTCCTTTGATGATCTGCCCAGATGTCATCCCTGAAATCGAGATGGTCGCCATCGGCCAGATTTGAATAAACTTCGACGAGAGCTGTGATTCGGGAGCCTGATAGTCTGCTAGGGAGAATGCAGAGAATCTCTCCTCTCCCTTTGCGTTGGTACGATCCGCGCCAGGAATCGCCGAGAGTGCATAGGTCAGTGTCTGCGTGCCGTTTGAAGTAATAGACCCCTGTGACAGAAGTGTGGCATTGGATCGGTCGATCGTCGTGCCAACCTCCGAGCCAGTATAGGCCTGGACATGGCGAAGGAATTTTACAGACTGTGCCGCAACGGGTGCCGACGGGTCAGATGTGAGACCGGTGACATTCACAGTGACGGTGAAGGGACGATCTACCCGAGTGCGCGGAATCACGGCATACGGGTCCTCGGAGGTGATGTTGACGTTCGCAACAGGGACGTAGGATTGCACATAGGTCGTGTCAACGAGTGTGCTGGTGAGCGGGCTAGACTTCACGGTCCAGAGTTCAAAGCGTGCCCCGTTCGGATTGATTGCGAGGGGGGAAAGCTGACTGCCATTTTTTGACACACTCATGTCCCACTCAACATCACCGGGCATCTGCACTTGACGGATGAAGTAGGTATATGTCTGCGCTTTACTCTCAGATGATGCTCCGAAGATGATTGCAAGCAGAAGAAATAGGAGATTTTTCATAATTTGATGCGGATGAAAGATCATTCAGTTCGCTGGAGCGGAAGTCTTTTCGGCCGTCTCAGGATCGACGTACGGGAGTACCGAGATGGGTCCTCCATTGAATGTGGCTACGATGACTGAGGTGGAGGTAGCGAAAGCATCGACGACATTTTTCGGCAAGGCAGCTTGTCCCATTGCCTGCTCTCGACTTACCTCGACGGTCCGAATCCATCCGCGATTCTTCTGAAAAAAATTCTCCCAAGTTTTTACGGCAGCTCCGTCCATCGCCTTGGATCGACTCTCGAGTGTCTCAGGCATAAAAAGGACAGCTCGCTTCGGGAGGAGCGTCAGTTCCCCCCGAAAGCAGAGAATCAGCGAATCTTTCACCAGATCTCGACCCGCGAGCGCCTTGGCGGGATCCTTTTCGGTATCCCCAATCGCCGGACCTAGATTGCGCATCGGATCATTTTGTTGCGCCATCCGAAGAGAGTTCGCGAGACCATCATGAGTCGCGGCATCTCGAATCGCGATTGACTTGCGGACTGTGGTCGCTCCGGAATCCTGAGCTTGTGTATGAACGGCTGGAAGGAACGGGACAAGTGTGATCGACACAAGTGAAAGAAGGGGGATTCGAGAGATCATCGCCAGTGTCAGTTACGGTTAAAAATCAAAGTAGGAAATTAAGTCAGGAAATCAGATCACTCGGAAAATGTCACAAGGAGCACGAGATCTTGGAGGTCGAATCCGCTGTCGTTTTTGTTTGTATGGGTCAGTTCCATCAGATAGATTACGTCTCTGGGGCCGAGCTTGATTTTTCCCTGATTGTCCAGATAGGGGATCAGGAAGCTTTCGAGCGTTGGCTGCTGATACAACGGAGTCGTGGTGGGAGGGATGTCACCGTCCTTCAAAGCGACAACCTGATTGTTGCTGTTCGTCGAGTTATATAGCGTGCTCCATGAGCCATCGAAGCGGTAGCGTCCCGCAAAATTAATCGTCGTATTTGCGCTGAGTGTCTGAGACTTTACGATCTGATTAGCATTAACATTATCCTGCGTGTTATAAAAGATTCTGCTGTAGGAACCATTGTTTACTTTCATCTGAGCCTCGGTCGGTGCCCATTCCCATCTCGTGACGCGACCTCGAGAATCGAGCCATACGACTTTCACGGAGGCTCCGAGTACGCGAACATTCATCGTGAGCTGCTTTTTGGTCGTGATTGTGCCGGGAGGTGTAATCGTGACGATGTCAACGACTGATTCTGGTAGAGTGATATCCCAGGTGAGTGTGGGATGAGTTCCTGCCTGAACAATCGTGGGGAATGCGCTGAGATTACCTGTCGGAATCAGGGGTGACTGTGCCTGTGCGGAGCAATAGTCTGCGCATGCGAGGACCACTAAGGCCAGTAACGCGGTGATCGTTGATTTCGGATGCATGGGGTTCGGGTGAGTTCGTGTTTTTTCGATTTTTTCTACGACATCAGATGTCGCGAGTTAACAAATATCATAATATTTATGGCAATTATAAATAATGCAAGAAAAAATTACTCTCTCACGACTTTTTCTTACTCGTCAGTCGTCCGATATGTTTTCGATCACTTGTCCTGAATTGCGGACACGAGGTAATCGAGTCACCTTGTCTCAATAACCCAGCCCGAAGCCGAGGTGGAGAGTGCCGTCAGGCTCTCCTGCTTGCGCGTCCGGATTCCAGCCGTATTCGAGCCGGATCGGGCCGATGGGGGTGTCGTAACGCAGACCCAGGCCCAAAGCATATCGAAGATGGCTGAGTCCGGCATCAGATTCGTCGAAGAGCAGATTCCCAGCATCCGCGAACGGCACGATGCTCAGACCGGGCAGTGCCGAAATGGGAATTTCGTATTCCGCATTGAAGATTGTGTAGAAATTCCCGCCGACAGGATCACCGCTCTTCGGATCGCGGGGACCCAGTGAACGCTCTTGGAAACTCCGTACGCTGAAGGGGCCGCCATTGAAGTAGCGCAGGTCGATGGGAATATCCTTCGTCCCACCCATGGGCGAGATAATGCCGCTGCGGGCACCGAGACGGAGAGTCTGATCCCCGAAAGGTAAATAAAAGCCCAGTCGTCCTGTTGCTTTCCAGTATTCAATCTCGCTGCCCATCGCGGAACTGGCAGCAGCCATCGAGGCCTGGGCAATGTAACCTTTATGCGGACGTCGGGGATCATCTCGGCGATCCCGAGCGAAGGAAAGTCCCATCTGGTGGGCGAAGTAGTTCGTTTTACCAAGGTATGCAGGGGAGATATCGGCGTCGTGGACGTCAGTGTAGGCCGCTTCGCCGAAGAAGGCGATGGAATCTTTCTTTTCAGGCCCGAAGCGATGAGTGAATTCATAGCGGCCACCGGTTTTCAGCTTCTCGTATCCTCTCTCGACTCGATTGAGCGCGAACAGACCACCGGTGAACTGGATCGGGCTATCGAGGAACCACGGATCGGTATAGTTCGCTTCACCCCGCACTCCGCGTTGGGAGAACTCGAGGGCGGCGTCGGCCCGACGAACCATCCCGAAGAGATTCAGATGGCGGAATTCAAATCCGGCGATGGGGCCCTCATAGTTCGTGAATCCCCCGTAGATACCGAGAGTGCGGGAATATCCTTCTTCGACTTCGACATCCAGAGCGTACGTGCCATCGGCGAGGTCGGAAATGTCCGTGCGTACCGTCTCGAAGGCTCCCGTTTGAAGGAGATCATTGACGGTCTCGATGGACTTGGCTGGGGAGTAGGGGCGGTCGAGCAGGGAAGCGAAGTGGCGGTTGAAGAACTCAGTTTTCACTTTCTCGTTCCCTTTGACTCGAACGGTAGAAATCGAGACGGGAGCACCCCAGTCGGCAGAAGCCAGAAGATCGACGCGCTCCTGCCCTGCTTCTTGTCCACCATTGCGCTCCTCTACATTCACTTTGGCGTGGTAGTAGCCTCGATTGACGGCTACTTCGCGCACACGGGAAGCAAGGCTGTCGGGGACGGCGGCGGAGAACACTTTCCCCTGAAAGCTTTCACGAATGCGTTCGAATTCCGCTGTCAGAGACGGATCGGGAGGGGAGGGGAGGATGATATTCCCGACAATGCTGTCATTCCCTTCGATGACGGTGAGATGCAGATTCGCTCGTCCGCTCTCGATGCGTGTATTGACAGCGACCTTCGCCTCGCGGTAGCCCATGAGCTGGTAAAAGGCGACGACTTGAGCGCGTCCTTCCTCGATATCCGTTTTCACATAGGGAAGATTCTTCGTCTCTACGTTTTTCAGCCGCTTAGTCGTAGGTGTGGTGAGTAATTCGAAAATCGCGGCATCGTCGAGAGCTTTCGCTCCGTCCACCGTCAGACGGCCCAGTTTTAGCTCACTGCCTTCATCGACGATCAGATGTATCCGTCTCTCCTGGCCAGAGCCTGTGAGTCGCCAATCGACGGTGGCTTTGCTGTATCCCCGCTGGCGCAGCGCGGTCTCGAGAAAATACGCTAGATCATCAGCTCGTGCGGGACTGATCCCTGCGGATTTTACATATTCTTCCTGCGAGGCGATCCAAGCGTGTGCCTTCTCCGCTGAAACTGAGCGGACTCCTTCGATCTCCACCAGACCTGCCATCAGGGGCGTCAGGCCGCCGATCACCAATGTGGTGATTAGGCGAAAGAGAGACGCTTGGGAAAACGAAGGCATGAAGGAATTCTATCGGAATCGAAATACGTATTTCAAGAGCGCACGGTAATCATTCTGTTGAGAGACGTCACCAGCAAAGAATAACTGCTTCCAAAGGCGAATTTTTCCACCAAAAGTTTGCTCGCCTGTCTCCTGATTGACTCGTCCGAGTTCGAGTTCAGTCCGCTCATCCAGCAGATCGAGCAGCGTGGGGTCAGAGTCGATCTTGTTGCTCTTTTGCTGGAGATTTTTCAACAGGAGTCCCGCCGCCTTGCCCATGGCCAGTGACTCTGTATCACCGCCCACTAGGGCGTCGCGAGTGGTGCCCGTCGCAATCAGTGTCATGATGTCTTCGCTGGGCAGCGGTGGGACACTGGTCAGCACATACTGAGGATTGAGGATGTGATCGTGAAGGTAAATCGCGATCTGATAGCGGTCTGCTTTGGCGCGTGCCTTGAACTCGATGGCCCCGTTGAAGCCCGTGGTCTGATCGAATTCGATGCGTCCAGTCTCGACATCGACCTTGCTGAAGGGGAGCTTCATCACGCCTTTCTCGATCTCGACCTGTCCGACCGGGATTGGATTTCCGAGAGTGCCCGAAATGTGAAGATCTGCGTCAATTGAGGATTCGACGAGATTGCTACGAATCAGGAAAGGGGCTTTGGTATAGACGCGCAGGGCGACAGGCCAGTTCTGAAATGGATCGATCTTTAGTCCGAGATCGAGGTCGCGCACTGCTGGTCCTCCGCCGGCGGGTGCCCGCTGAACGGTGGGGAGAGCCGAGGTAGTTCTCTTCGTAGGTAGGCTCATCGGTAGCAGATCGAAATTGCGAAAATAGCGACTATTGACGATTCCGAGTTCGCCCGAGAGCATGGCTTGTGAAAGTGGACCAGCCAAGGAGATATCGAGGTCGGTGCGCACATTGACATCCGGCGTCCGAGTCACGAGCACATCGCTGCCCGTCAGATTGAAGCGAAGCTCGGGTTCGCCTTTATCTTTCAGCAATATCTCTCCTTTCCCAGAGACTTCGCCACCTGCGACGATGGCTTTCAGATGATCGAGGATCACCCGATTCTCTCGGAACTGAACGAGTAAGTCGATGTCGCGTAGAGACGGAGAGTTCCGATTCTCCAGCCGAAGCCGGGGCACTTGCAGAGAGGCGCTGCCCATCGGATGAGGCGAGGAGATCGTTCCCGAAGCGGAGGCGTCGATGGCGATTTCTCCGCTGATGGATTCGATCCCAGGAACCTGATCTACGAGAAATGCGAGACTGCTGCGTTCCATTTTCGCCGAAGCCGTGATTTTCTCGTCCGCGATCTGACGCTCTCCCGTCGCCCAAGCTCCCGGATGAAAAGGCAACTCGCTGGAGAAAGTGAGGGGCTGCACATCCGGATGTCGGTAGCTGCCTGTGAGAGCCAGATTCGCCCCCTTGCTGACCAGCGACAGTTCTGCGGCTCCGACCGGCAGTGACTGCTGATCTGGACGAGGTACCAAGATTCCGTCGAATCGGGTTTTCAGATTTAGATCAGGAGAGGCGGGAGCACCGCCGACGGATAGATCGAGAGAAAGCTCGCCTTGAATGGGGGGCTTCGACAGAAAAAGGTGAGAGAGCTTGTCCACGGCGAGCTTTTGAATGACGAGATCGACCTTCAGCGGATCGCTTTGGGCAAACCAATCCTTCGGTGTAAGTTTCGCCAGATCGAGGGGGATCGCACTATCCAAGGCGATTACTTCGCGCCCTTCACTTTTTCCTCGTCCGGTGAAATTCAGGACAGAATTCTGCCAGTGGAGATTCCCTTCGAAGTTCAGAGGCTGGCTGCGCAGGCTGAGCGTGGGAAAATCGGCAGATGTTGCGGTATAATGACCCTCCATGTCGATATCGAGAGGGGCGGCATCGTTCGCTAGATGTAGAGATCGGGCGTGAAGGCTGAGATCTCCCGAGTGTGTGGGTGATGGATCCTTTTCCGAGTCAGACGCAGGGGCCAGCGATCCCTCACCCTGCCATGTGAGATCACTTTTCCCCGGCAGGAGATCGACGATGCGCCGGGATCCCAGCAGTTTGCGCAGGCGGCTGCCTTTGCTCGTCAGGTCGGCTTCCGCCGTCAGCGATCCACGATAATGGCGATCCTTGAGATGGTAAGAGCCTTCCCCTTTCACCTGCGTCGTCGCATCCAGAGCAAGATTCCAAGCCGCATCGATCTGGGAGGGGGCGGTGACTTCAGCAGACAATTCGATGGTGGAAAAGCCCGTTCCATCAAAAGCGAGGTCAGGAGAATGAATCGTCACATTCCCGGCTACAGGCTGGCCACGGAGAAGTTCCAGCGAGTCGATTTTCGCCGAAAGCCCCCCGGAGAGAGGGAGCCGATCAAAGAGTCCGGGATCGAATTCCTTCAAAAAGGTGGCGAGATTCTCCACGCCCAGTGAGAGATTGCCCATGATCGGGACTTCCGCCAGAGCTGGGAGGGTCTCCGCCTGTCCTAGGGCTGCCCTCATCGTGGCATCCAGTCGGGCACCCGATTGACCGAAATGCACTTCGCTCAGGAGAGGGCGGTCGGCGGCTTCAGTGTCCGTTCTGGCCTTTAGATTCAAGTTCGAGAGCGTCGTTTCCTTCCAGCGCAGAGCGCCAACGACGGCTTCTAGATTGATGTCCCACGAATTCGGACGCTCGATCGCTCCTGTCAGACTCAGAGAAAGTTTCGCTTCGGGAGACGTGGTTTTCTTTTCTTGGTCCGCAGGCGACTGATAGGCGAGCTGGCTGCGAAGCTGGATCGCGCTGAATGTCCCCTCTGCCATCAGTTCACCTGACAGAGCTCCCTCTACCGCTGGAATCCCGTCTGCAAAGGCGCGGAGTGTCTCTGTTGAAAATTCGTCAAATGCGATTTGGGCCGATACGGGGCCTTCCTGTGCAAGAAACGGACGCTCCTTCGAAGGCGAGAGCGGCAGGGCAAGTTCCAAAGTTATTCGATTCTTTTTTCCCTGCTGCAGTGTCCAGTCTATCAGGCGCAATTCGCGTCCATCCCATTGAGCTGATCCAGTAACTTGCGCTCCTCCGGCAGAAAGATCGCAGTGAGTCAGTTCAACGCTTTTCCCTTGATATTCTACCCTGATTTCCCCCGTGAGAGGATGTAAGGGAGCAAGGGCTATACCGTGCAACTTCAGCGAAGCCTGCCCCGTATGCTCTTTTTCCTTCAAATGACCGGAACCCTTCCACTCCAGAGCGACATCGCCTGAGTAGGTGCCGGGACGCCGAGCCGTCAGAACTTCGCCCAATCTCCCCTGAGTCGTGAGTTTTCCCGTCAGCTCAGCGATGTAGCTTTGCCCATCGAGATCAACCGCCCCTACGCAGTGAAGGCGAGACAGATCATCCAAGGCTGTATCCATCGCGAATTTTAAGAATTGCTCTCGTTCGACTCGCGCTGAGAATTGAGCTTCCGATAAAGAGATTCCATCCCAGGCAAGCTGATTGCCTGTGACCTGGATCGTACCATTTCCGAGTTTTCCTCCGAGAATTTCTATCCCTTGCGCCTCTAGGGTGAGTGCCCCGGCGACGGGCTGATGAATGCCGAGATCGTTCAGCAGATTCGAGAGGGAAGGGGCATCAGCTTTCACGCCGACCTTGATCGGTAAAGTCGCGATTTCCTTTGTCGTGCTCGCCTGCGGGAGAGGGAGAAGCGCTTCGATCACCGCCTGAGCGTCTCCGCGCTTCACCTCGATCCGGGCGGAGTCGGCTGTAACGCGAGCGCGAATCGAATCGGTGCTGTAATCACCCCATCCGCAGCCATTGCCCAGCAGAGAAGCATCGATCTGCCAGTTCGATGGATGGGCAGGGGCGCCCGTGAAGGAGAACTTCAAATCGGAAATCTGCCCTTTTAGATTCGGGACTAGATCATTCAGTTGCACGAGTGAAATCGCCGTGTCTGGATGTAGGGAGGC
Organism: Verrucomicrobiota bacterium; assembly: GCA_963205275.1. GTDB lineage: Bacteria > Verrucomicrobiota > Verrucomicrobiia > Verrucomicrobiales > DEV007 > Arctic95D-9. Next base: position 38,387 of record CAUJIH010000070.1, read on the forward strand.
GGTGAGAGCGATTTCTCCCCTCGTATCCGTTCCTCCGGAAAGATCGATTTTCCCTCCTGCGATCATCAATCGGGAAGTTAGACCGAATCGCCCAGGAATGCTCTCTTGCACGGTCAGTGCCTCCATCGTCCCCACTCCAGGCAGGGCGAGATCCGCGATGGAGAGACTGTGAGATCCGGTCTCGATCACTGCGTTCAGGCCTTCGAGAGTTCGTGAATCGGACAAGGCGATTCTTCCGGAGGAAAGTCGCCCTGGTCCTGCACTCGGGAGTAACAGAGTGAGCGAATCGACCGACCATACCCTGTTGCCTTGCTGAACAGACAGGGTTAAGTCGATGAGTTGGATGTCAGCGGACAAGAGGTTCCAGAAAGCAGCGAAATCTTTTTTGGTTTCGGATTGAGAATTCTCCGGGTTCTTCTTTGACTCCGACTCTGGAGCTTGCGATTTCTTTTCCGATTCTGGTAAAATCAGGCGAATTTCTCCCGGACCGACCTCGACTGAGCGCAGCCAATCGAGTCGGGTGGCCCCCAGCAGGATTCCCGGCATGTGATAGCTGACTCCGAGTTTCGAGATTCGGATGGATGACGCGGAAGGCGATGGGGCCTCCGTCGAATGAACTGAATCGGGTATCACTCCATCTAATGTCAGATTCTCGATAGAAAAACCCGACCAGATCGTACCTTTTACCTGGAAATCCGTTTGCCATCCGTACGTTTCCGCCGCTTGCTTTCCAGCCCAGTGAAGTGCTGTCCGAAATCCGGGGCCGTTCAGCACGACGAGCCCCAGTGAGATCAGTCCGAACTCAAGGGCAAAAATCGTGAGTAGCAGGATCCCGACCCAGCCGCATCCTCTCCTGCGACGTGGCGGAGTAGAGGCGACTCGATCTCGCGCGTCTGATTCGCCTGTGCTG
>CAUJIH010000071.1 GCA_963205275.1 Verrucomicrobiota bacterium
CATCCAATTGAAAAGCCCATGCTCGCCAGCAAGTGCGAGCGACTAGATACCCTGAGATTTCCGCTTCTCGCCACTCCCAAGCTCGATGGGATCCGCTGCCTCAAAGTGAACGGACGTGCTCTGACCCGATCCTTCAAACCAGTCTCCAACCTCTTCATTCGCGAGTGGATTGAAACAAATCTGCCAGACGGCCTCGATGGAGAGCTAATCGTCAAGGGCACGAGCTTCAATGAAACTGCGGGATGTGTGGGACGCCGAAGCGGAGAGCCTGACTTCACCTTTGCCATCTTCGACTACGTGCAGGGTTCCCTCGCTGAACCCTGCTGTGATCGGATGAGAAGCCTCGCCAGCCTCCCTGACTCGAAGCACATCGACAAGGTCCTACCCGAAGAAGTGGCAAACCTTGCCGAACTTGTCGAGTATGAAGAGCGCTGTATCCGTGAGGGCTATGAAGGAGTGATGATACGGACTCCGCTTTCGCCCTACAAGTGCGGACGCTCCACGGTACGAGAGGGTTACCTTCTCAAGATCAAACGCTTTGAAGATGCAGAGGCGATTGTGATCGACACCTATGAAGGCATGAGCAACCTGAACCCCGCAGAGAAGGATGCTTTTGGACGTACAAAGCGCAGCCATGCCCAGACTGGGATGATAGGTCGGGGCGAACCTGGACCACAAGTCGGAAATCCCGGCGGCCAAATGGTGCTCTGGACCAGTCAGGATCAAGGGCAAAGCTGGATTCGCGTCAAGCAACTCACGCACGATACGCAGCGAAATCACACATACGCCCGTCGTCCTCTCCACGCCCATCCTGATTTTTACGCACTCTGGGCGGATGGAAATGGACGCGCTCCCTCAGGATCGGCTCTCTACTTTACCAACCAAGCGGGCGATCATGTCTGGCGCCTTCCCGAAGAAATGACGGAGGAGTTTATAAAACCCAAAATTGCGTGGTGAAAGGAGCGAATTCGGGAAACTTCTTCTCCAGATCAGGGTTCACTCCTGCTTTCCGATTCTTACGTCTCCGTCATGCGACTGTGCCTCTTTTGCCTTTGGCTCATCTCACTGGCTGCCCCGATCACGCTTCATGCCTTCGATCTCGACGCTTATCACACAGTGAAGACGGCGATCCCATCGGAGATTCAGGAAGCGGTAGTCGGAAAAAGCATAGCGAACGGATATTTAGGCGTATCCGTCGATGAAGATGCTTCCGGTGCTTTGCGCATCCAGGAAGTCGCCCCGGAATCTCCTGCGGAGAAATCAGGGCTGAAACCAGGTGATCTGATTCTCGCTCTCGATGGTAAAAAGATCTCATCCCGCGAGACCCTACGCTCCATTATAGAGGGTAAAGCCATCGACGAGACCCTGTCTGTTACCCTTCGGAGCAGAGGTCAAACTCGGGATCTGGAGCTAAGCTTAATTCCGCACAGTCAGCCCTATCAGCTCCCTGAAAAGCGCGTTACTCTCGGAATTACCGTCGGAGTACCCGACGCGCTGCCGGGATTGCCCGTTCGGTCCACCATAAGAAGTGGACAGGCCTATCGTGCGGGAGTTCGTCTGAAAGATCGTCTGATTTCCTTCGATGCTCAGGAACTGGGTGAATCTCTTTCCCTGACCGATGCACTGATGCAAAAGCGCCCCGGAGACAGCGTGGAAATCGTCTTTCACCGCGAGGGAAAGGAGAGTGATCAGGGGAAGGCGAAAACGGTGATCTTCAAAAAGACGATCACCTTTACCGAAAAGGATCTGGTCGAGACGATCCCGAGAGAAGAAGCGCGGACTCTACGTCCTTGGACCAAACCGACTTATCGACTCGCAGTGATCAGAGTGGATTTCCTCGACGTGAAGCACAATCCGAAAGTTACTCTCCGAGATTGGGATACGGCATATTTCAGCAAAGGGGTATATCATGAAAAGAGCGTCACCGGACAGCCTGTCTTCGGAAGCGTCGCCGATTACTTCAAAGAAATCTCCTGTGGCAAGGTCGAGATCACTGGGAAGGTGTTCGATCCAGTAGCTGTGGAGAAGAAGAAACTCGATTACAACGTACTCCGAGGTAGCAATCGGAGCCTCCTCATCGAAGCGACGAAGGCGATCAAGCAACGCGATGGGAAGGAGGTACTGAATGGGTTCGATGGTCTCGTATTTCTGTACGCCGGTGATCGACTGCGCGAGGTATCTCGCGGTAGTCTGCTCTGGCCTCACCGCTCTACTTGGAACATCGAGGGGAAAAACTGGAACTATGTGGTTGTCGCTGACGGAGGAGACGAAATGAGCAATATCAGCACGCTTTGCCACGAGACTGGGCATCTGCTCGGACTTCCCGATCTCTACGCCCGCCCAGAGGAGCCTGGCAGTGAAGGTTTAGGAGGCTGGTGCCTGATGTCGAATCAGTCGCGAAAAGGTCGACCACAGCACCCCTCTGCTTGGTGTAAGGAACAACTCGGCTGGCTGAATCCGACTGTCATTGATCCGCGAGTGAAACAAAAGCTCATCCTTGCTCCCATCGAAGGCAGCTCCAGCGAGTGCTACAAAATCCCCGTCCGTCCCGATGGTAGCGAGTACTTCCTCCTCGAAAATAGGAAAAAAACAGGTTTCGACGCCAGTCTGTCGAGCGAAGGACTCCTCATCTGGCGTGTGCTTGCCAATCGACCTATTTTGGAAGAGTCCCACGGGATCGCTGGTCCCTCTGGCCCGCGCATTGTGCTTCGCTCAGTTCCGTGGCCCAGCGAGCACAATGATTCCTTCACTCCCACGAGCATGCCATCCAGTCGCAGCCTGCTCGGAGGCGGATTCCCCGTGTACCTCACCAATATCCGACGCCTGCCTGACGGTCGCATTGCTTTCTGGATCGGATATGAGTTCGAATGACTCTCTCCTCCCTGCTCTCTGTTGCGAGAGAGGAAAGATGCGCGTAACAGTTTGCCAGTGACATTTTCATGCAGCAGACAGATTTCGCGCGCTACTCCGTCACGATCTTTTAAAATTTAATCTTATGAACAAAGAATCTACAGAATTTCTCTTCGATCTTCTCAATACTCCCAGCCCCACTGGATTCGAGGTCCCCGGGCAGCGAGTCTGGGCGAAACGAGCGAGAGAGTTCGCTGATCGAGTCGAAAGCGATGCTTATGGGAATACTTGGGCCACCATCAAGGGGAAAAAGCCCAATGCACCTCTCGTCATGATCGAAGCCCATGCCGACGAAATTGGCTACATGGTGAAATTCATCACGGATGATGGCTTTCTGCATGTTGATCGTGTCGGTGGGTCGGACTGGGCGAACGCGCGAGGACGGCGTCTGATCATCCTCGGAGACAAGGGCGAAGTGACTGGGATCATCGGTAACACCGCGATTCACATCCGAGATCGCAAGGATGGAGAGAAAGTGCCAGAGGTTCACGAGTTATTCGTCGATATCGGAGCATCGAATCGAAGACAAGTTGCTGATCTCGGTATTCGCGTCGGCCATCCCGCCGTATATGCCGATCAGGCCGCCAGCTTCGGAAGAAACCGAGTCATCGGACGGGCGCTGGATAATCGAATGGGAGGCTTCATTCTGACAGAGGTCTTACGAAATCTCTCCTCTGGTAAAACTCGATCCACTGCCACCTGCGTCGCTCTAAACGCCATCCAGGAAGAAATCGGCGGATACGGAGCGACGATGGCGGCCTACCAGTTGAAGCCAGACATTTGTCTCGTTCTCGACGTGACTCACGCCACGGATAGCCCTGGGATCCTCCATGCGAAACACGGGAAAGTTTCTCTCGGTGGCGGACCTGCGATCACGCACGGCACGGCGAATCATCCTCTGATCGTTCAGCGTCTCATGGAACTCGCCGAAAAGAATTTGATCACTCTTCAGCACGAGTCCTCCTCTCGCTATACCGGCACCGATACGGATTCGATCTATCCCCTCCGTGGTGGCATTCCCTGCGCTCTCATCTCCCTTCCTCTCCGCTACATGCACTCCGTGGTGGAGATGGCTGATTTCAGAGATGTCGATCGCGTGATCGAACTCATGACTCTCTTCGTCCGATCAATCAAAATCGGAGACCGCTTTACCTTCGATATCTGAGTGGGGATACCCCGAGGCGAGCCTACTCCCTAGGGAGTCTGTGTGATCTTTTCAAGTTCTTTACGCAGAGGCTGACGGAGGGGGTTTCTCCTCCTCCGTAGTCGCGTCCTCCTGGCTGCCAGTCGAAAATCGCTGTCCGAAGCGAAAGTAGAGGAAGGATCCGCCGAGTATCACCGCTCCGATCACGAGAAAACCGATAATGCGGAAAAGCGGATCGATCTGACTGAAATCTACTAAGAACACCTTCAGCACGCTTCCACCGAGCAAGACTAACCCAATGCCGCGCAGTGACGCCCGTTCTTTCACGATTCCGATGAGCAGCAGCGTAATCGCGAATAGCGACCAGTAGATGGAGAGTCCCACCCGGCGCGACGGATGGAGGAATTGGCTCAGGATCGCCCAGAGTTCTAAGCTGGTATAAACAAAGGTGCCAGCGAGCGCCGCATAGCCGAAGATCGACGAAATTGCGCTCGCGACAGATCGACTCGATACCCGTTGCGCCACTCCCGCGAGAAATCCTATCGCGAGACCGTAATTCAAAAGTCGCATGAGAAAGCCCTCGACAAAAGGACGCGGGGAAAAGGCCAAATCCCATCCCGGACTCCATTCAAAGAAATCCCAGAAGAAGACTTTTCCGACCAAGAGAATCGACAGGCACCAGAGCAGTCCCTCGGCGAGTCCCGAACCTCGCACCAGTAACTCGCGGGCGATGACAATTCCGAAGCCCACCCAGATCAGAGTCAGGCTCGGAGAGGTCAGCGGAGCGAAAAATCGCTCGAGTGATACCGATCCTTCACGATTCAGATAGAGGAAGAAGAGGAGCAATCCGACCCAGAAACACACCCTCGGCATCACCCCTCCGACCTGCGGTGTTCGTCCATCACCAGGCTCAATTCGAGCCTCAGGCTCCGGGAAGAGTTGAGAAGCAGCGAAGAGTGTCCCAATGGGAACCCCGAAGGTGAACAGCCGCTCGATCAGGCGCATCGTGAAATCTCGTGTTGATAGCACCTCCAATCGAGCGAACTGCTGATCCAGATCGAAGAGCGCGAAGCGAGCGAGTACCAACAGATACAGAATCCAAGCCAGTCCACGCAGGAATGAACTCCTCATCCGAGCCGCAACCCACAGCATGAGGAAGGCCTGCAGTGACCAGGCCACCGTGATCCAGCGATCCGTGAAGGCAATCGGCAGACTCAGAGCAGCAAAAAAGGAAGCCAGAGCGAGGAAACTGTGCAGGAGTCCGCGATCCTCATAGTTTCGCCTGTTCATCACTACGACATGCAAGGCGTAAAACACTGCCAGCCCCATTGTCAGCCACGCCATTGATGGACGAGAAAAAGCTTGGTGCACGCAGGAGAGCATGAGTCCCCCGAAGACCGTAGCATTCAGGAAGAGAAACATCAGCTCCAGCATCGTGGTCTCGCGCCGATGGAGCACCTGATAGACAAAGATGACAGACGAAAACAGAACGAAAAATCCGAACAGAAAGGGGAAGAACCCCGCAAAGCTTCCTTCGTGAAATTGGAAAAGCACCCGAGGCGCTACATGAAGTGCTGTAGCGATGAAAGCCAAGTAGTGCAGCACCCGCCAATCTCGTTTCAGAGCGATGGCGAACATCCCCAGATTGAGGAGCAGCAAATAGGTGAGGAGCGGGGTTAGTGACTGACTACTGTCTGGAATCAACAAGGGCACCAAAAATCCGCCAGCCGTAGCGAGCACGGCCAGCAGGAGACTGTCTTTCAACACCGCGAGACCGCCCGCAGCAGCAGTGACGATCACCATGAGCAGAAACGCTATTGGCGGGCCGATTAATCCATAATCCGGCTGATGTGCTGTGAAGAGCGTGAGATAGAGCGCTGCAAAGCCCGCTCCAGCGAGACCCTGACCGAGCATCGAATAGCGCCCAGATAAAAGCCGATAACCCCAAGCGGTCAGTCCGAGAGCCACTAGCGTCGAAGAAAGAATCCTCTGTCCTGGCCCATACCATCCCTGCACGGCAGCGTAACGAAGGAAGAAGCCGATTCCCAGCAGTATGACCAGAACGCCGATGCGCACCAGCCAGGTCGTGGCAATGGCATACTCCATCGTCACGCCTTTGCCTCGATGCTCGTCACCGACAATGATCCAACTCCAGATACGAGCGAGAATTTCGTGGGCAGCCGTCTCGAATCGACTGGGCTCACTGGATGGAGCATCTGTCGGACGTGGGGAAATGGTCTGCAAGGGTGGATGGGAAGCTGCGACAGACGCTCCGAGAGTTTCTGCACGTCGCTCTAACTGAGGAAGCGGTGGGGGAAGCACATCCGAGCTCTCTTCGGTAGGGAGAACTGGCGAAATCACAGGATGAGACATCCTTGATTTAGCGAGAGCACGTGCCAGAGCAGAGGCATTCGAATCTGTTGATGCAGTGGCTTCTCGCTGTGTCGGCTCCTCTTCTCGGTGGGATTGTGTTTGGATCCTGTTAGATTTTTCGTGAAGGCCTATCAGTAGATCGTGTAGAGAGTCGAGCTGCTTCTCTAGGCGAGACATTCTCCCGAGCGTAATAAACCCGAGAATCAGGGTCGCCGGGATCGCCAGAACAAAGAGGATTACGAGAGAGAGGAAGGGTTCCATCGCGAAAGTTTTGACAGGCTTGTAAAAGAATAGAACTTCTGCCCGCGTAGCCTATGCGACAGGCGATTTCAGTGAAAAGAGAATACGGATCGTGATCCATAGAATCGCTCCCATCATCAGCACTAGATAGGTTCGATTCACTAACACTTCGTAGCTAGTACGGCGGAGTTGTCGACGATAGCGCTCCGCGATCCAGATGAAGGTGACAAGAATCGGCAGAAACAAGGAAGTCGTCATTGCATTGTGCGGGATCACAGGGTCGCCTATTCCGGTGTAAAAAAGGCTGATGCTCCCTGTTGCGGCAAGAAAGAGCAGCATCCAGCGCGCACTAGTGCCTCGGACTCGCCACACTTCCCTGTCCTGATGCCGTGCTGCCCGACGGTGGATCAGACCGATGACGATGAAGACGATTAATCCATAGATCAGGAGCCAGCCGCCGCGACCGAGTATACTCGATTCGACCTGGTGAAGTCCTCCTGTGAGCCCTCGTTTTGCCAACGCCATCGCTCCATGCTGTCGAATGAATCGGACTGGTCCTGGAACTTCCTCCTCCGTGAGGGCTGAAAGAGAAGCTCGATCTGGATGATCTCGTCGGAAGGCATTCGCCTCTTCTAGAGAGTCACACCAGACGGCGTATTTTTGATCACAGTGAAAAGGATCGCCATACATCGTGGCTGCGTAGGAAAGACGAGGACCAGTTACTAGAAGAAACGCGGCTACTGCCATCGCGAAGCCCACGAATTGGTTGGATGCAGACCACTCATCGACGACTTCGATCCGATCTCTGCGATGTCTCACTGCTTCCCAGATCGAACGGATCGCTGAGACCGAAACGAATCCAGCAACGACAGGCCAAATCATCGGTTTGGCCAAATAGCTCAGTCCCAACAAAAGTCCAAATGCTCCATACAGCCACAGAGGATTCCGACGGATCAGGCTCAACGCACAAAGCCAAGCCATCACTAACAGAAGAAAATAGAGCGCATCAGAGCTGAAATACCCTGACCGCTCTAGAATCACTCCAAATCCACCCATGAGGATCAGCGCCAGCGCTCCGGAAAGCGAGAAGGCCTGCGCCGCAGCCAGAGCCAGAACCACTAACAAGCCCCCGGAGAGCCAAAAGTTGAACCATTTGCCCTTCTCGAAGACCGTGTCAGGGGGAGCGCTGGAATATCGTCGCATCAGCCAGGGCAGGAGCGGATCGACCGTCCCATCTGTGTAGCGCGGCAGGGAATCGGAGAGACTTCCCAGAGTCGATTTTCGACCGAGTTCCTCGCTCGGTCTCGCAGACAGATAAACCGCTTCGATCAATTCTGCTTGAGGATGAGTCGTCCGATCAAGATTCGCTTCCTCGATGAGAATCGCCCCGAAATATCCATAAGCCCATGCGTAAATCACTAGGGTGGACAGATAAGCTGCCCAGAGTAGGAGGCTCTTCTTCCTTCGGGATTTCTTCGTGCCAGCGGCCAGCGTATTCATGACCGTTTGGAACGCAGCGCATTCAGTCGCGATTCAGCGTCAGCGACGGATGCTTCCGACTGTTTGAAAAGAATGAAGTCGGCCACCTTTCGAGCATCTTTTCGGGAGGATCGGCAGACTTCCAGCTCTACGCGCCCGACGGAGGCTCCGGGAAAGGTGATCAGCTTGTCAGCGGAGTGAATCTGAAGGACTAAAATCTTCGCACGAAACCATCCTTCCTGATATTCCGCCTTTTCTACTTCATTGTAGGAGCAAGAGATTACTTGCATCTCACTTTTTCGGAAAGCTCGGTCTCTCATTTTGAACTGAAGCTCTATCCCGTCTCTGCCACAGTACAGCTTACCCTCTACGTGATCGTAACCCAGCGAATCCATCGCGGCGTTTTCGAATGAAATGGATAACTCGTCGAACACGGTAGGAGAAAGAAAAATCGATTAACGGGAGGGCGGTACGGGATAAGCGGCGTTCGTCAGTGCCGACGCTAAGATCTCAGCTTCGGCGGCTTCCAGAGGGCGTGGTAGGCGCAAACCGACATAGAGATGGTCGGCTCGACCGGTTCCTCGGATGAGGCACTGCCATTCTCCAGAACCAGCGAGAATTTGAGTAGCCGTCCCCTGCGCGGAGCCAAAAAAGCGAGCCGTCTTTCCTGAGAGCTCGATCAATGAGGCCGCCGTCAGGACAGGCTTTTCTCCATCAGCGATATCAGAATGCAGGAGCAGGCCATCACGATCACACACCACCACCTCCGCCGCTTGCAAATGTCTGCGGGCAGATTCCCCGAAGGAGCGGATGCGATCATACATTAGGTCTCCGAAGGAGCGGGCGGATTCGCCTAATGTGCCCGATCGCTCTGGATGGGACTCGTGGGGCTGTTCGGGCTGTTCGGGCTGTTCGGGCTGTTCGGGCTGTTCGGGCTGTTCGGGATCATCGACCTGTTAGTGCTGTTCTGGCAGTACGGGCTGTTCGTTCTGATAGGGAAGAACGCTCTGATC
>CAUJIH010000072.1 GCA_963205275.1 Verrucomicrobiota bacterium
ACTCCCTTCACCTGCTTGGCATTTATAGAGTTCAGCACCAGCTTCTTGCCTGTGGCTTTGGCGGCTGTCGGACCGACAGTCACAAAGGGCTTGGAGACCATGGTGCGGGTATCTACCGTCACATCGCCAGTCTCGGCGCTGCTCGTTGAACTGCAGGCGACACGAAAGCCGATGGAGTGGAGCCGGTACGTCGGTGCGGTGAAGTTGCGGTTCGCACAGCGTGCGTGGACCGCGTAGTGGTCCGAACAGCCGCCACGGATCACCCGGCCCGAGCCCGAACCAGGTCCGCGAGGATTCGTCGTTCCGCTACTCGAACTGTAATAATCGCTCCCATACCAGTCCCAGCACCATTCCCACACATTCCCCACTACGTCATACAGTCCATATCCATTCGTTGCAAAACTCCCCGCTGGACTCGTATAGGGCGCACCCCCCGTTGCATAAGTGGGATGATAGCCTCTGGTGGGACTAATATCGTAGTCATACGACGCGTCACTATGATAATTCGCCTGCGCATGGCTGATCGTGTCCCCCCAAGGAAAGCGCTTCCCAGACACCCCACCCCGCGCCGCCTTCTCCCACTCCGCCTCGGTCGGCAGACGATAGCCGTTCGCCCCCCAATTCACGTCCGGTTCACTCTCACCACTACGATACACAGCACCTCCCACCGTATACACCGGCGTCAGCCCCTCCTTCTCACTGCGCGCATTGCACCACTTCACCACGTCATACCAACTCACATCCTGCACCGGATGGTAGTCTCCCTTCCCTGCCCCTGTAGCAATGTCGCTGTAGCCGTGTGTCGTTGCCCAATTCCGCACCTCCTGCCACTGCGTCCATGTCGTCTCCGTCTGCGCCATGTAAAAGGGACTCACCGTCACCGTGATCGATGGGGCATTGCTGTTCGTGTCCCCGCTGGTCCGACCCATCGTGAAGCTGCCGCCGGGGATGAGCGAGAAGCCAGCTGGCACGAGAATCACCCCATCATCAGCGATCACTCGAAAGCGCATCTCTGTGGTGTAGCTGCTGGGCCAGTCTGTCCCCGCATCCCAGGTGATGCTTTTCCCTGTCCCCACGCTCACGCCCGCCCCTATGGCCCCCGTCGCTGTCGTCACTGGTACGTCCCACGTAACTCCACCATCTGCCGATACTTCCAGCGTTATCTCGACTTCCGTGACTCCCGGCGCTGCCACGTCGTAGGTGATCTTTACCTGCTTCGTCCCCGGCTGTTGAGAGGCACTAAGATTACTGAGCACAGGCGCCGACCAAGCGATACTACACCAAGACAGCAAGAGGGAGCATAGACTGAGACACAGGAAACGGGTGAAGAAGGCAGGTTTCATGTCCAGACGAAAAGTGGAAGAAAATCGGATTGCAAGTCACCAGCGTACCTTTAGCAAAATTCTCCGGCAAAGGCAAGCGTTTTTTGAGATTTCGGAATTATGAGGGTGGAATTATGAAGAAGGTTTCCTGGCTGCGCCAGTTGTCGAATAATCTGCCGACGGGGACGTCGGCGGTCCCAGGAATGCTGGCGCTGGGGTCGAGGCCCCGGATTCGCCAACGTTCTCGTTGGCCTGTGAGCTAATGCGGCGATAGCCAGTGATGTGTGGGCGGAACAAGGCTCTAGAAATGGGGGTTTTCTGGCTAAAGCCAGTTGTAGTTCATCCTGCCGACGGGGACGTCAGCGGTCCCAGGATCTCACCCTCAGCACCGAGCGCTATCGCTGACTACCTCCAGAAATTCAACTAAGGTGTGCGCGGACAGCAGGGCCTCTCGCTTTTCCGTATCTCCCACGAGACGAGCGATTTGACTCAGTAGGTTGAGGTGAGTCTTCGGCTGATCGCCTGCTGTAATGACGAGAAAGAACAGCCGCACCGGATCCTGAGAGTCTTCTGAATAGGCGATTCCTTCATGGGAATGGCCGATCACCACGATCGGGGCCAGCAGCCCTTCGCAACGAGCATGGGGAAGGGCGATCCCATTGCCGAGATCGGTGGAAATTTCAGCTTCGCGGGCGAATACGAGTTCGACAATTTTTTGCGGATCCGTTCCCTCCGGTAGGGCAGCTGGCGGTACAGCACCTGCGAGTTCCAAGAGAGCCTCTTCGCGAGTGCTTGCCTCCATCGCAGCGATGGTGCCTCCACGGGCGACCGCCTCTGCGAGTGTCACGGGGACAAACTGTGTCTTTCCCGTAGCGAAGTCGCCTTCCACTCTGTTGAGTAGTTCGCTGCGGGTGATCATGCCTAACGGGAACCCACTGTCCCCCACCAGACAAGCCGGTTCCCCCGTCCGCGACAGGCGTGCGAAAACGTCCTCCACGGAATCCATGGGCTTCACCGTGTGCATTTCGCGGAGAAGATATCCCCATTCTCCCTGCCGGGTATCTGCCATGAACTCATCCGCCCGCAGATAGGTGCTCGGCTTCACCTGACCTGGCAGTAGGACGGGCCAGACCTGGTGGGGATGCTGCTCTAATAAGGTCAGTACCTCTCCTCGATCCAGATCGGAGGATAGAGTCTGGATGCAGGACCAAGGGGACATCAACGTGCGAATCTGGAGAGCACGCAGCGCTGGGAAGGTCTCGAGGGCCAGTCGAAAGCGGATCTCTTCCAGCTTCCGACGAGCAGTATCTCGCTGCACGCCAGTATCGGCCAGCACCAGTCGCGCCAATGCAACCGCTGCCTCAGCTTCCTCAAACACCGCTGCTGTCACCCCATTGCTCTCCAGATCTTCCCTTTCCCGCAGATACCGTGCTCGCACAACGATCTGGATGTGTTCATTCACACTCCGTGCGGCTGTAATAATCGCCGCACGCTGCGACTCATCGGGAATGGTCACCACTAAGTGGGTGACGCGACTGAGTCCCGCTTCCTCCAGCACACGGGGATTGGATGCATCACCGTACACAGCCGTTCGCCCCTCTTTCAGCAGAGCGGAAATGGTATCCATATTCAGATCCATGACCAGAGTTTCGATTCCCGCTTCTTCGATCACGCTGAGTACGGTTCGCCCCACCGGGCCATAGCCCACCACCATCGCACGAGGCTGATCCGCTGCACCCGGTGCTGATGTCGCAGAGACATCGACTCCCGAAGCTGTCGCGAGCCTAGCGACTCTCTGGTGCAAGCGCTTCGCCAGCCAGCTCTTATTTTCCAGCCAATGCTGAATATTCGGGAGTTGTCGAAAGATAATCGGATTGATCGTGATCGAAATAATCGCCGCAGCGACGATCACGTCTCGACCGGATGCTGTCATCAGATCGTGCTGCCATGCCAGAGAAGCGAGAATAAAAGAAAACTCACTGATTTGAGCGATTCCCAGTGCCACGGTCAGCGCTGCTCGCAGTGAATACCCGCTGACCAAGACTACGGATAGGGCCGCGAGCGGCTTGATCAGCAGAATCACACCTAGGGCACCGAGTACCATCAGAGGTTGCTCGAAAAGGACTCCTGGCTCAAAGAGCATTCCGACGGATACGAAGAAAAGCACTGCAAAGGCGTCGCGCATGGGCAGTGCGTCCGCTGCTGCCTGATTGGAAACTGGAGATTGAGCGACGACCATGCCGGCCAAGAAGGCCCCCATCGCCATCGAGGCTCCAAAAAAGAAGTAGGAGGCCGCTGCTACTGACACTGAAAAGACAAGTACACTCAGTGTAAATAACTCACGCGATCTCAGTCGGGCAACGAGAACCAGAATCCGCGGCACCACGTACGCACCAGCCCAAAGGACGATGATGACCAGAATGACCAACTTCGAAAAGGCCACAAACAACGGCCCCCACAGAGCAACCTCTGCTCCAGATGTGTTCGACGTGCTCGCGGCGAAAACCGGGATCAAAACGAGCAGAACTACGGTGAAAATATCATCTAGAATGGACCAACCGACCGCGATTCGCCCCTCGGGGAGCGCCATCGCATTCACGCTCATCAGGACTCGCATCAACACGACAGTACTGGTGACCGACATCGACATCCCCATGACCACCCCTTGATTGAAGGCTACTCCGAACAGGTAGAAGACCATGGCGGCACTGAGTGTCACGAGTATGATTTGAAGCGTCGCTCCAGGGATCGCCACATAGCGTACGGCAATCAGATCCCGGAGATGAAACTGCAGGCCGACACCGAACATCAGGAGTATCACTCCCATATCCGCCAACTGCTGAGCAATCTCAACATTGGCCGTGATTCCGAGAGCTGGCGTATTCGGCCCAATGATGACACCCGCAATCAAGTATCCAATAATGGGAGAGAGGCGGAGCCACTGCGCCATCAGGCCCAGTAGCCAAGCGACAGTGAAGCCAGTGGCAATGGTCGTGATGAGCGGGAGTTCCTGCATGAATCAAATCAAAAATTCAGAGCTTACCGCATCAAGTAATGCGGGAATCATCAACCATAGTGGATAAAATATGGCGGTGCTTCGGAGTAGGTTATTCCCACTCGATGCTTGCCGGAGGCTTGGTGGAAATATCGTAGAGCACGCGGTTCACGCCAGGAACTTCGTTCAGGATACGATTTGAGGCCTCGCCAAGTAGTTCGTAGGGCAATTGTGCCCATTGTGCCGTCATCGCATCTTCGCTGATTACCGCCCGTAGACTCATCGCGTATTCATAGCTGCGCTCGTCCCCTTTCACTCCGACTGTCTTCACCGGAATGATCGCTGCATAGGCCTGCCAGACAGAGTCATACCAGTTCCGTTCGCGGAGCAAGTCGATGAAAATGCGATCCGCATGGCGAACGATCTCCAGTTTCTCCCTCGTCACCTCGCCGGGGCAGCGAACGGCCAGACCCGGCCCAGGAAAAGGATGACGCGAGACGACCCGCTCCGGCAAACCGAGAATCCGCCCCAACTGTCGGACTTCATCCTTAAAAAGCTCATCCAGAGGCTCGATCACTCGCCCTCCTTTCTTCATCTCCATGATGCGATCCACACGATTGTGGTGCGTCTTGATCGTCGCGGCAATAGAGCCGCTGGTGGCACTCTCGATCACATCGGGGTAGAGTGTGCCCTGGGCCAGCAATTCGACATCCTGACCGACGGCCCCGAAGAAAATGTCCACGAAGAGTCTGCCAATGATGCGTCGCTTCTCCTCCGGATCAGTGACTTCAGCGAGAGCGGAAAGAAAGCGATCTGACGCGTCGATCGTTTCAATCTCTGTTCCCATTTCGGAGAAGAGAGACTGGACTTCCTTCGCCTCATTCTCCCGGAGAAGCCCTGTATCGACGAAAATGTAACGGGCGTTCACACCTGCCTCGTGCAAAAGAGCCGCCAACACGGACGAATCCACACCGCCTGACACACCACAGACGACCTTCCTCCCGCCAACTTCGCGACGCACTCGCTCAATTAGCTCGTCTTTGAACGAAGCCATCCTGAATTTCGGTAAGTCTTTTGCCAAGGACAGAAAATTGCGCAGGATATCAGTGCCCTCTTGGGTATGCGAAACTTCCGGGTGAAACTGAATCCCGTGAAAGCAAGCGTTCCACTGCAGAGCGACCGGCACGCCATCGAGATTCCGCCCGATGACCCGACATTCCTCCGGCAGAGTGCTGACGGTGTCGGAATGGCTCATCCAGATCTGCGAATGCCCTTTCAACCCATTGAGAATACCGTCTGCTCCCGGTTCTACCAACAGTGTGGCGGGACCGTACTCGCGAACATTCCCCGGTGCGACCTCACCGCCGAATTTTAGGTTGAGCAATTGCATCCCGTAACAGATGCCCAACACAGGAACCTCGAGACTTTTCAGAAATTCAAAGTCGATGTCCGGCGCATTCGGTTCCCGCGTCGATCGTGGCCCACCGGAAAGGATCACCGCCGCCGGTGCTCCGACTTCCCTCAGTTCCCCCGGTTGATACAGGCGAGAAAAGTAGCCCAACTCTCGGATACGACGAACGATCAACTGGGTGTACTGAGACCCGAAGTCGATAACAGCGATAGGATGATCCATAAAATGCGCCTGATAACAGTGAAGAATAAGGAATAGAAAGAGGTGAACGCTCGAGCGATTCGGACAATTCCGAGAATCCGGCAGTCCGTTCAGAAGAATCCGTCACGCGCCGGGTTGATAGTTGACGGGTTCCTCGGTGATCGTGATGTCGTGAACGTGGCTCTCCCGCAGCGCACCAGTCGTGATACGCATAAAGCTGGCCCGTTCGCGAAGTTCGGTCAGATTTCCCGCTCCCACATAACCCATGCCACTACGGAGGCCACCCAAGAGTTGGAAAATCGTGTCAGCCAGCGGTCCTCGATAGGGGACTCGTGCTTCGACTCCCTCGGGCACCAGCTTTCCAGACGAGTTCTGTCCGTAGCGATCCCCGGATCCACGACGCATCGCCTTCAGCGAACCCATCCCACGATATTCCTTCCAAGTCCGACCCTGAGACTGAATCGTCTCTCCAGGAGCCTCCTGACACCCTGCGAAGAGCGAACCGAGCATGACCAAGTCCGCTCCGGCGGCGATGGCCTTCACCAGATCGCCAGAATAGCGAATTCCGCCATCGGCGATCAGAGGCACCCCTTTTTCTCGACAGACTGAAGATACCGCCTGGATTGCTGAAAACTGAGGGACCCCGACTCCGGCGATCACTCGTGTGGTGCAGATCGATCCAGGACCGACTCCGACTTTGACGGCGCCCGCTCCCGCTGAAATCAGATCCGCAGCCCCCTCCGCCGTCACCACATTCCCCGCCACCACGGGAATCGATAGCTCGCTACGTAGCTTCTCCACCACAGCCAGCACACGATCCGTATGGCCCGTCGCTGCGTCGATGAAGACCGCATCCGCACCTGCCTCCATCACTGCATGCGCACGCTCCAGAAAATCCGGTCCGACCCCGATCGCTGCTCCGACCCGCAAGCGTCCTTTGACATCCTTGGCCGAATTGAGGAAATGATCGCGCTTTTCGATATCCTGTGCCGTGATCAGTCCAGCCAGCCGTCCTTGCGCATCGACGAGAGGAAGTTTCTCGATCCGATTTTGATGCAGAATGCGGCGAGCCTCTTCCAAACTCGTCTCCTCTGGAGCTGTCACTAGGCGCTCACGCGGTGTCATCGCCGCCGAAACCGGTGCCGCTGCATTCTCCACATACCAGAGATCGCGGCTGGTGATCATCCCGACCAGGATTCTGTCCTGATCGATCACCGGGAAACCGTTCACTCCTTTTTCCTGCATCACACGCTGCAGCTCGGAGAGAGGCACGTCCGCGTACGTGGTGAAGGGATCGACGATCACCGTATTCTCAGACCGCTTCACTTTCGCGACCATTTCCGCCTCCGCTGTGATCGGCATATTTCGGTGGATCACACCTAAGCCGCCTTCACGGGCCAGAGCGATCGCCAGCGCATCCTCCGTCACCGTGTCCATAGCCGAGGACAGGATGGGAATATTCAGGCTGATTTCCGCCGTTAGGCGCGTGGAAGTATCGACCTCAGTTGGCAGCACACTGCTGCGCTTCGGGGTCAGTAGGACATCATCAAAACTTAGGCCAAGAGGCAGGTCACCCATAGGTAAGATTCAAGAGGGAGGGGCCTTTGGTCAAGCGAAACATTCTATCGCAGTGCACTTTTTCGGGATTCGTCCCTGTCCGGAGATGGACATTCCTTTCGATTTCTGCGAAAATTGCTCGCTCTGCTCCTTCCTCCGATGCACCCGCGCCGATACCTCGCCATTATTGTCCTCATGAGCTTCTTCGTGCTTTGTAACGGAAGCAGTCATTCGGCCGATTTTCACGTCTCCATCGATGGAAATGACAGTGCTGCGGGGAGTGCGCTTGCTCCGTGGAGAACGATCCAGCACGCTGCCGATTCGGCCACTCCTGGCTCGACTATTTTCATCCACGGGGGCACCTATCGGGAGCGAATCCAGATCAGCGTCTCGGGAAATGCGAGCGAAGGATCGATTACCTTTCGCGCCCAGCCCGGCGACCAAGTGATCATGGATGGCTCGGGGATGACTCTGAAAAAGGATTGGCAACCCATGATCTGGATTCACGATCAAAGTTACGTCCGCATCGAAGGCCTCATCTTGAAAAATCTGCGCAGCTCGGAGAAAAACGTCGTACCGATCGGCATCATGGTCTCGGGAGGGTCTCACCATATCGATTTGCTCGGGAATGTGATCTGCGATCTCGGCACCAGCTTTCCTGGTAAAAACGGAGGAGATGCGCATGGAATCGCTGTGTATGGTGAAAACGCGGATCCAATCCACGACTTGCTCATCGCCGAAAATGAGATTTTCAATTTACGACTCGGCTCCAGTGAAGCCCTGGTGCTCAACGGGAACGTCACTGATTTTGAAGTGCGGGATAATGTGGTGCGTGACTGCAACAACATCGGAATCGATTTCATCGGTTATGAGGGAGTGGGGAAACACGGAGTTGACCGAGCACGAAATGGAGCCTGTCGCAACAATCTCGTATTCAACATCGATTCTTCGCACAACCCCGCTTACGGAGGCGACTTTCAGCGCGGCGGAGGCGACTCCTCTGCCGATGGAATCTATGTCGATGGCGGAGCCAATATCCTGATCGAGGGCAATGTCGTGTCTCGTTGTAATATCGGCGTAGAAATCGCCAGTGAACACGCGGGAAAAACGACTGAAGGAATTACCCTGCGGAATAATCTGATCTTCCACAGCCAGATCGGCGGTCTCTTTCTGGGCGGATACGATACAAAACGCGGGGCCACCAAAGACTGTCTGATCATCGGCAATACCCTGTTCGAAAACGATACGCGACAGGATGGAACTGGCGAAATCTGTCTGCAGTTCGACGTTCGCAATTGTGTATTTAAAAATAACATCCTGAGAACAAACTCTCAGAACCTGATTCTCAGCAATCCCTATACACAAAATGTCGGAAATCTCCTCAATTTTCAGACTCTCTTCGCTCCCAGTGGTGCCGCTGAATGGCAGTGGAAAAAGATATACTATACGGACTTACCAGCCTATCGCAGTGCCTCCGGGAATGATGTGAACAGCCAGATGGCTGATCCTCTCTTCGCGGATGTGACGCAGTATGACTTCCGCCTTTCTTCGACATCTCCCGCTCGAAACAGTGGAGACCCGTCCACCGGATCCGAGGCTGGCGATACTGATCTGAATGGGATTCCACGAATCGATGGTGGATGGATCGACTGTGGAGCCTTCGAGTTCCGAGATGCAGCTCTCGGAGCAAAGCTCGCCGTAGAGCCGCCTACAGAGACCTTTGGTAACATCGCCTTTTCACCGGCGGCGTCGGTCGAGCGCTCTTTCACCGTAACGAACTCTGGTTCTGAGAGCTATCGTCTGATCCGCATCGCCATTGAAGGGAAAGACGCCTCCTCATTTCGCCTGCTCCGCTGCTTTTCGATCCTAAGGCCGGGCGAATCCCATCCCCTTCGGGTCGCTGCCAGTCCCCAAAAAGCTGGGGCCTTGTCGGCAGAACTCGTTCTGTACGGTCCCCTCCATGGCGGGAACTCAATGCGGATTCCGCTGAACGCCACAGGAATCCGTCCGGATCATCGACCAGATGAGGCGGTGAAGACTCCGGGCACAGCTTGGCGAGGAAAGGGCATCTACGACCGACGGTCCGGGCAGACTGCGACGCTCAGACTCGCACGCAAAAAAGGTCAGGCTTGGTTCAGAACGGCCAATGCCGGAGCCAGAGCAGATCGAATTCGTCTCTCTGGACTGAAAGGAACGCGGCTGCTGACGGTGCAATATTTTCGCTATCGCGGTGGACGCTATGTCAATGCCAGCGCCGCCGTTCGGCTCGGACGTCAAATCCTGCCACTGGCCTCTGGTGTCGCAGAGAACGGGCAATGTCGAATCGCAAAAGCCCGACAGGCCAAAAGTCGGAGATTCCAGGTGACTCTACATCTTATGGCGACATCTACTCGAGACCCCATTCGTCGCGACCTCGCCGCCGTACGCGTTCTGGCATCTAAGTAACATACATTTCCTGTGAGTGGGAGGGGAGCATCCCTAGAGCAGGACGATTGGGGCATCTCCGACTAAAATTTTCTCAATCCGTGATCCCGTCATTTCTCGACCTGCCTAATTGTCGGATACTGATGCTATGCCAATCCATATCCTGCCTCAATCTCGACGCAACTTTTTGCGACATACAGCTTTACTCGCTAGCGCACCTCTCTTTGACCAGATCGCCTACTCAGCGATTAATGCGGACAACTCTGAGCGCTGGGCACTGCTTTCCGACATCCACATCCACGCAGACCAGAGCTTCGTCTCTAAGCAAGGCACAAACATGGCGGAGAACCTCAAAAAGGTCATCGCCGACGTGCTTTCCGAGAAAGACACTCTCGCTGGCGTAATCATCAATGGAGACTGTGCCTACAATTCCGGTCTGCCCGAAGACTATTCCACCGTGGCGGAACTGCTACAGCCGCTTCGCGATGCCGGACTGCCCATCCATATTACTCTCGGCAATCACGATGATCGAGACGTACTCGCGACAGGACTCGGCAAGCTCGACGGAGAAGGCGTAGTTCCCGGTAAACGCTGTGCCGTGGTAGATACTCCTCTTGTGCGATGGATTTTGCTCGATTCCCTACTCCACATCCCCAAAGTGGAAGGCGAACTGGGACATGCGCAACTCGCCTGGCTAGAAAAACAGCTCGCCGATCCATCCGGGAAGCCTGCCATCGTCATGATGCACCATACACCTGCCCTGCCGCCCGAACCTGTTCCCGGTGAGGAAAAGCCGCCGCGCTTCGGTGGACTGCTCGATACTCAAGCGCTCTGGGACATTCTGAGCAAATCGACCGCTGCCAAGGCTCACTTCTGGGGACACAGTCACTATTGGGGAGTCGAAGTAGGGAAGGAAGGCGACTACCACCGCATCAACCTACCCACGACTGCCTACATCTTCAAACCGGATGCGCCTCAAGGGTGGGTGCGAGCTTCACTCAATCCAAAAGGAATGGCCATCGAACTGCGCTGCATCGATAGCACCAATCCGAAGCACGGAGAGACTCATCAGTTTGCTTGGAGATAGCGCGTCGGCTTCGGCGATTCTGTCGATGAGTTTGTTTTCCCTTGCTTGGGATTCGTGATTGGGCGTATCCTCGCACGATGCCCGTACACATAGTCCCTCAGTTGCGTCGTCCATTCCTTACTACGACGAGCCTCTTCGCCGGGTCTCTTGTCGTGAATCAATTCGAGTCTGTGAAAGAATCGGACACTTGGGCGCTGCTTTCCGATACTCACATCGATGCAGATCGGACTGTCGCGGCCCACGGCGGTTCGATCATAGCCCAAAATCTTGAAACGGTAGTCGACAGACAGCTCGGAGCGGATCAGCTCGCCTGGTTGGAGAAAGAACTCGCCCTTCCAATTGCGAAGCCTGCCGTCAATTTCATGCATCACAACCCTCAACTCCCGGCACCTGCGGAACCCGACAAGGAGGTGTCCGAAATCACTGGACTGCCCGATGCTCAAGCCTCTTACGACATTATGGACAAATTCCCCATTACTAAGGCCAATCTCTGGGGACACACTTACTGCTGGATGGTTCAGCCGGGAAAGAGCGGCGACTACCACCGTATTGCGCTCCCGGCTCTGGGTTGTGCATTCAGCTCCAACGACCCCCTCGGATCGGTGCCTGCGACCTTCACCACCGATGACATATCCATGAAGCTGCTCTGTCTCGACACACAAGATCCACGTCATCACGAGAGTCACCAGCTCGCTTGGCGATAAAATTTAATCCTATGCTACTCATCGGTCGTATCGTCACCCTCGTGATTCTTCGCGAGTCCGATCACGGATTCTACCTTCAGGCGGATGGGGGAACGGAGGTTCTGCTTCCCAATGCAGAGATCCCGCCTGACTTAGAACCAGGCGATGAAGTGCGCGTATTTATTTCCCGTGATTCGGAAGACAGACTGATCGCGACGACGCGTCTGCCCCTCGTGCAGGCCGGTGAAATCAAAGGTCTCAAGGTCGTGGACCTTCATCCACGAGTCGGAGCCTTTCTCGACATTGGACTCGTCAAAGATCTCCTGTTGCCCTTCGCCGAGCAACGACAGCGAGTCAGAGTCGGCGATACCGTCGTCGTCCGTATCAATATCGATCCGAAAACGGATCGCCTGATCGCCACCGCTAAACTGGGTCGTTATCTCGACAAAACTCGTCCAGAATATGCGCCCGGACAGGCAGTGTCCCTGATCGCGCTGGAGCCGACACCACTCGGCTGGGCCTTCGTTGTCGAAGGTCGTCATCGAGGCCTTCTCCACTCCAACGAAATCCACAGAACACTGGCCCCAGGCGACGAAATTCAAGGATATATCCGACAGGTGAAAGACGACTATAAAATCGACCTCTCCCTCGATCCACCCGGATTCAGTCGAGTGACGAATCTTTCAGACCGAATCCTAAGATTGCTTCGGGAGAATGGCGGGCAGCTTGATTTGGGCGATGCCAGTTCGCCCGACCAGATTCAGGCGACATTGGGAGTGAGTAAAAAGGCCTTCAAAGCGGCTATTGGAGCACTCTATCGCCAGCAGTTTATCAAACTGTCACCCATGCGGATTCAGCTCCTGACGCCTTCGTCGAAATCGAGTAAAATCCGACATTCATGAACTCATCGTCTGACTTTTCCGATCCTGCTCTGCCACCCCTCGACCCCCTCTCTCTGCGCCTCGCCGCCGCTAACGCGCTGATCCGTCGTCGTCGCACGATCAAGCCGCACGACATGGATGAGCGCCCTGTAGCAACTCAGCATCTTGCAGCGATCTTGGAAAACGCCAACTGGGCACCCAGCCACGGCATGACTGAACCCTGGCGCTTCTTCGTCTTCACAGAAGATGGACGCCAGCGACTCGCCGACTTCTGTCAGCATCTCTATCGCCAGATCACTCCCGAGCACGAGTTCAAGTCGAGCAAGTATGAGAAGCTCCCGTCACAGATGCTGAAGGCTCCCGTCGTCATCGCTGTTGCAATGAAGCGACAGGCTTCAGAGAAAATCGCCGAAATTGAGGAAATCGAAGCCGTCGCCTGTGCGATTCAGAACATGTATCTCACCGCCAGCGCCCTCGGCATGGCCGCATTCTGGTCGACTCCTCCGCTGATCTATCGGGACGAAATGCGACAGTGGTTGGGACTTTCCGACGCCCGAGATAAGTGTCTCGGACTTTTCTACCTCGGTTGGCCAGCCTCAGAAGAATGGCCACAAGGCAAGCGCGATGATGTGACAGCAAAAGTCGTCCACATCATGAAGTGATCGAACTCTCTTCGTATCCTCATACCCGCGTAGGTTCGCCTATTCCACCATCGCCAGTGCATCCGTCGAAGCAATGGTGCGCTACTGTTGGCGACTCGATAGCGCTAGACTATTGAACCCACGCTTTTTGAGGGTTAACCTCAATAGGAAGCTCGTCGCCATCGTGAGCCAGTCGATCTACGTTTCGCACTGGCAGCGAAAAAGGCACGGACGAAGAAGGTGAGAGCATGGAACCGGTCAAGCGATATTGCCTGACTCTGATTCCTGCTCTCACCTTTCGCAGCACAGAGCGCCTTATTTCTTCAGTAGGAAATTGCGTATCGCGACCTTCGAGACCAGCCCCGCTGCGTCATAGGCTCGCACCTGCACCCTGTTCCGACCCACCTT
>CAUJIH010000073.1 GCA_963205275.1 Verrucomicrobiota bacterium
CGCGAGACGTGGGGACGGCGTGTGTCGGCTCACGTTTTCTTGCGCTACATGGACAGGGAACTGCACGAGAAAATCATCCGTGATAAGCAGGAGTTCAAGAAGCAGGCGGACAGGATGCGAGCGGAATTTGCCGCGCAGGGGATGGATGAAAAGGCGTTCAAGGCGTCTCGCGTGTACAAGGACTGGCACGATGAATACATGGCCTACAAGTTCCGTGTCAATCAGGATGTGGAACGGTGGGTGGGAATGACGGAGTTCAAGGACTTCAAGGACGAGAATACGCTCGCTCTCCTAGAGAACGGGGTGAGGCTACCAGCTCAGCAGTTGCTCCGGAATATCGGCACGGTGCGGGAGTATGTCACAAAGAGGACTCTGGACGGGAATACCGAGGATGTTTTCACGGTCGAAGATGGGGATTCGCTGGTTTTGATGGAGTCGGCAGATCGTCAATTCCTCGTGTTGCCCACGAAGTATAAGGAGACGAGGACGAAAAAGGACGGAACGAAGCCGAGTGAGCACGAGGAAAGGCTGAATCCTATCGCGTTGGAGCAACGGAGGTGGATGATCTGGCAGGTCGCAGACCGAGCGGGGATTCCACGCAACGCAGGGGAGTTTGAGCGGGCGCGGTATTTCGAGGCTCTGCTCGATATGTTCGATCATCCGGATCAGGAGAATACTCCGAAGGCGGTGGTCGATACGCTTGACGCGGTGAGAGAAGGCGACATTGACGAAGCACGGAAACACCTGCGGCGACTCCACCCGGAATGGGTGATTCTCGATGCTTTATCCGACTCTCGCGCTGAGAGAATCAGTGACGTAGAAATCGATGATTTATTGGCAGAAATTGTTGGCGATCATGCCTCGAATGATGTAATATATCAGTACCATGGAAACACGAGAAGAGAAGCGGGCGAGACTCCAGGCATGGTACGAGAAGCGCGGGCCGGAAACTCCAGAGATGAGAGAGGCACGACTCGTGAGAATGAAGGCGTGGAGAGCAGAACAGGACGGAATGGCGGCGAGAATCTACTCGCAGGCCGCCCGAAATGGCGAGCCAATAGTCAGCAGCGAGCGACCCCCGGACAAAGAGTCCTAAGTGACGCGGCGGGACGATCATCGAGGGGCAATCGCCTCTCGATGGGTAGGCGGGAGATTACTCCCGAGCAAAAGGCCGAAGTAGAACGCCAGACGAAAGCCGCACTCGGACGATTGCGTGTGCAGAAGCGTATCCACGAGGATGGATCGGTGACGGCACCAAACGGAAAGCCGTCCGTGCTCTATCAGTCACTCTTGGAGGAAGTGGGCGATAAGGAGGAGGCTCTTCGTCGATATGGGGGAAGGTTTTTCGCGAGACAGAGCAGTAAATGGAGTTGCTGGGTAATCTTTTCGGCTGGCAAAACGAAGGAATACAATCTAATCTATCTGGAAATGAGTAATCAGGATCAATATTCGGATGATCAGGGCGATTGTGAAGAGGAGGATGATTGGGACGTGGAGGAAGAAGAAGGCGAGTGGGAGGACGGGGATCTGGCTCGGGCTTGGAATCACCTACCGACTCACAAACTGAAGCTAGTGATCAAGCAGGGGACGCAAGCCTTGGAGACCTATTTGCGCACAGCGCTTGGAAATCCGCTCAAACCAAGTCGGCGGGCGATGATAGAACTGGACAGTCAGGCGGCGAACGAGGAGGCGACGGTGAGGGCGGATCGGGAATGGGAGATGGTGGAGAAACTGAGGGAGTTCACAAGCGAGGAGATCGAGACGATGATAGCGGTTCTGGATCGGATCGATCCAAGCGGAGTTCTGGCGGACGAAATGCAGGGAAATCGATCAAGCACGTAAAAGGGAAACGCGAAAGGCTGGAGAAGCCTACGATCACAAGGCCAGAAAACGAAGAAGACCGAAACTTTGTCATTCCGGATTGATTTTAAGGAACAGGCTATTTTCGGGCCACTTTTGATTGGCGGATTAGCGAGTTCTGATCTGTCGCGATTTCCTCGCGACACTCGACTTCACGATCCTGATACGAACCTGTGTGAAAGGTTACTTCTTCGAAGGAGGATCTTTTGAAGTTGTCGATTTCGGGTTGGGTTCCACCTTTCCCTACTTCTTCTTCGCCTTTGGTTTCCCCTTGGGCTTAGACTTTCCTTTCGGCTTCACGATCGGCTTCGTGACGCGGACGTTCACGGACGCGATTCGCCCGTCGAACGACTTTGCACGGATTGTAATGACGGTTGTTTTCGCCTTTAGTTTTGTGATGCGAGCGTTCCAGCTTGTTGTAGTCCCCTTCGCTTTTTTGAATCCCCCCTGACTCGGCACCTTGTACTCGACTTGGGAGGCTCCCGTGGATCGCCCTCGTAGCACCACGATGCCGTTTTTGTTCGCTTTCGCTGTTCTCGGTGTCGTGATCGTCACCGGATCGGAAAATCGAGTGACCCGACCCGCAGATGCATTCTCCACCACGAGTAGGCTGCCTTCACGTCCAATCGCGATTTGGCCTGGCGACTGAAGGCTACGAGCGGAGTAACTGACCGCTGGCTCTCCGGTGGTAAAGTTCGGCTGGCCCAAGACGATATTCGCAGCAGCGCCGTTCGTCTTTGACGCCGCATTCAGGAAGCCTAGCGCACGATAGTTCAGGAAATCACTCACCCACAGGGTACCATCGGGTGCTGCCGTCACGAACCAAGGATAGTTCAGTGAATTAGCTGTGACAGAGGGAGAAGAATCCCCGCTCACGAAATTCGACTGCCCGAGAACAAGATTCGCTGGCGCACCGGAAGGCCGGCTTGCGGCATTGAAGAAGCACAGCACGCGATTGTTCCCAGGATCGGCCACCCAAAGCCTCCCTTGAGCGTCCATTGAGATCCCACCGACTTCTCCACCGAAGGAAGATGCGCTTATGATCGAGGATGCGAAGATTTCAGTCTCTCCCAGTTCCGTCATGCCGAAGTAAGCATCTGCGGGGATTCGACCGAAGTGAGTTGCTGCCGTATCGAAGCGCAGCACGCGAGGTATCCCTGCATCGGCCACCCACAGAGTCCCCTGGCCATCGACGGCGATCCCGGATGGCTGACTGAATCCCCAGTTCTCGGGAGAGCTGTAAGGATCGATTACCTGAACCGAATTTTCTGCAGGGACCGACGTGGTGAAGCCAGCTTGTCCAATGAGAGCGCTCGCCGTAGCAATGCCCGAGGATGCTGTGGACGGAGAGTCAAAGCGCAATACGCGGGAATTGCCACTATCGGCCACCCATAGTCGTCCCTGCTTGTCAAAGCACAGGCATGAGGGCGAAGACAGCGTATTCGATGCAGGAGTCTCGCTCCCACGATTCGGATCGTAAGAAGAAAAATCTGCCTGTCCGAACACAGCTTCCGCCTCCGCGTTTGTCCGATATGCTTGATCGGATGAAAAGCGCAGGATTCGATGATTTTCTCGATCAGAGATGAACACTTTTCCCGTGATCGGGTCCACAGCGATTCCTTCGGGATTGTAGAAGGATCTCGCCGTTGGAGGAATGGCCTCCTCTGAGGCAGTTAGACTCGCTTGCCCCAGAGCGCTAAGCGCAGCGGCATAGTTCGTCGGACGTGCGACGGCTGTCAGAGTCAGGGCGAGCAGGCTGCACAGGTAAAGAAAATATCGAATCATTGTGGTATGAGTAAAAAGCTCACGGGAGAGGATACGCTACGCCGTATTATCTTCTATGGAGGTAAAACTTCGCTTCATCTTGCTGCGAGGCATTTGTTCTGTGACATTGAGCTCCTGTTTCTTTCGCATTTTTTCATGTCCTCTGCTCCTGCTACCGGTGACGCCATCCTTTCTGCTTCAGAACTCTCGCTCTCTTATGGGCGAGAACTGCTTCTGGATGGGGCTTCTTTGGCTCTTTACGAAAGGGAGAAAGTCGGGTTGCTGGGACGGAATGGTTCGGGAAAATCCAGTCTTCTCCGCATCTTGGCGGGAGAGGAAGCGCCTGATTCCGGGATCGTATCGCGACGTCAGGGACTCACCGTCGGCTATCTGTCGCAGGAGTTTCAGCTCGATGGCAGTCATACGGTCGAGGAGGTGATCCGCTCGGGAGCGGCGGAACTCATCGAAGCCATCGCCCGCTATGAGAATACGCCTGATCTGCCTCATCATGAGTCCGAGCGCTTGCTCGCCCTGATCGAACATGCGGACGGCTGGAATCTGGAGTCGCGGGTCGAGATGCTTCGGCGCAAGCTCTCTGCCCCGCCTGCGGATCAAATCGTCAGGCAGCTCTCTGGGGGAGAGCAGCGGCGCGTTGCGCTGTGTCGTGCTTTGCTCTCGTATCCTGATCTGCTCATTCTGGACGAACCCACGAACCACCTCGATGCCGAGGCGATCTCTTGGCTTGAAGGCTATTTGGCCGAGGCGACATGCACTTGCTTATTCGTCACTCACGACCGCTACTTCCTTGATCGCATCGCTAGCCGCATTCTCGAACTCGATGGTGGCAAGTTCTTCTCCCATGACGGTAACTACAGTGACTATCTGATCGCCCGAGAGGAGCGCCAGCGAGCGGAGCAGACCGTCGAGCACAAGAGACAGCGCTTTTTGGCTCGCGAGATCGACTGGGTTCGGGCTGGGGTAAAGGCTCGCGGTACCAAACAGCGCTCCCGCTTGGATCAATATTATGCCGTCAAAGCTCAGAAAGCGCCGGATAAAGAACTCGATATGGATCTGGTGATTCCGCCAGCGCCGCCGTTGTCCAATATCGTCACGACGCTAGAGGGCGTGGGCTGTTTTCTTGGTCGCGATCCACTGTTCGTCGGTCTAGATATCGAATTTCGCGCAGGAGAATGCGTGGGGGTGGTGGGCCCCAATGGAGCAGGGAAAACTACCCTTCTCCGCGTCATCCTCGGAGAACGTGAACCCGATGCCGGTACTGTCCGGATCGGGAAGCGCACGGAATACAATTACATCGACCAGAAGCGCATCTCCCTCGATGAGGACAAAAGTGTGCTCGAAGAAGTCTCTCAGGGGAAAGATACTGTGCAGTTCGGGGACGAGACGCTCACGGTGCGCTCTTATCTCCAGCGATTTCTCTTTGGAAAGGAGCGGATTAATGACCGTATCGGCAATCTATCTGGGGGAGAAAAGAATCGCGTCCTGCTTGCGAAAATCTTGAGACGTGGCGGAAATTTTCTCGTTCTCGACGAGCCTACGAACGACCTCGATCTCCCGACTTTGCGCGTTTTGGAGGAAGCACTAGTGAATTTCAGCGGCACATCACTGGTCGTCAGTCACGACCGTTGGTTTTTGGACCGCATTTGCGACCGAGTGATCGTCTTCGAGGGAGAGGGTCGCGTGGTCGTCAGCGAGGGAAACTATTCTCGTTATCTGGAAAGGCGGCTTCCATCCGTCCGCCCCGTCGCCAGCTCCGCCATCTCTGGGCGAGAAAAGTTAGCGAAAAGTGAGAACCCTCGCTCTGCTGATGTAGCGAAGCCTCGCAAGCTCAAATGGAAGGAAGAGCGCGAACTCGAGGGCATGGAGGACGCTATTCTCAGTGCTGAGGAAGCGGTCTCTGAACTCGATCACAAGCTCAATGATCCGAGTTTCTATATCGAAAACTCAGCCGCAGTACCCGAACTGATTGAGGAGTTGGAACGTCGAAAAGTCATCGTCGCCGATCTCTACGCTCGTTGGGAGGAGCTCGAGGCAATCCGCAGTGCTGCGGAGGTGTGTTGATCCTCTCAAAGTAGATCCCCTAAAAAAATCGCACTGATTCCGTCCTTGCGCCCTTGATTCTTGAAAAGGAATTCCAAACAATAGAGCCATGCCCATCGACCTAACCCTGTCTGCTCGCCGACTGAACCCTGTTCACTCCGCCTTCATCGCTCTGCTCGGATTGATTTTCTTCATCGCTCTGGCGACCGGAGATCGACTCCAAGCAGCCCCGAAAGACGCTGCCGCCGATCCTGTCGTGCTGTGCTTCGTTTCGCACAAGACATCTCACGGATTCGGTGCTCACGAGTACGCTGCCGGATGTCGCCTAATCGGGAAATGGATCGAGGAAAGCTACCCCAAGCGGAAGATCGAATCCCGCTACTCCATCGACTGGCCGACCGATCCCGCTACATTCTTCAAAGATGCCGATACGGTAGTTTTCTTCTGCTCCGGTGGTGCGAAGCATCTGATCAATGGCCATGAGGCAGAGTTCGATCAGGTAATGCGCACTGGTGCAGGCCTCTCCTGCCTGCATTGGGCCGTGGAAGTTCCGAAAGGCCCTGCCGGAGACGGAATGCTCGCATGGATGGGCGGCTATTACGAGATTGACTGGTCTGTCAACCCGCACTGGATCGCTCAGTTCGAGACTTTTCCTAGTCACCCCATTGCACGTGGACTCCGCCCCTTCGCCGTTGATGACGAGTGGTATTTTCACATGCGCCTCGTCGATGGCATGAAAGGTGTCACGCCCATTCTTTCGGCGATTGCACCGGAATCGACGATGGAGCGCCCTGATGGGCCGCATTCTGGCAATCCCGCAGTGCGTGCCGCTGTCGCGAAACACGAGCCACAGCATGTCTCTTGGGCTTATCAACGCGGAGACGATTACGCGCAGGGACGGGGATTTGGCTTCACCGGGCTCCACTATCACTGGAACTGGATGAATGACGAGGTCCGCAAAACAGTTCTCAATGGAGTCGCTTGGACGGCGCGATTGGAGATTCCGGAAAGCGGGATCGAAGTGACTCGCCCCACGCATGAGCAACTAGAGGCGAACGCTCTCGAATACGGTGGTGATCAGGATCGTGCGAAAAAGACTCCCGCTCCTCCGAGGACTGTCGCGCAGCCGTTCACCGATCCTGCGCTCTTCACAGGGGGCATTGAAGGACCCGCCTGTGATCGCGATGGCAATCTCTACGCCGTCGCCTTCGGGGAGAAAGCCAACATCGGTAAAATTACCCCCGACGGTAAAGGAGAGGTCTTCGTTACCCTCCCCGAGGGTAGTACGCCCAATGGTATCCGCTTTGACAAAAAGGGGATCATGTATGTCGCCGATTACACGGGGCACAATATCCTCCGGATTGATCCCACGACGAAGAAGATAAGCACCCTCGCGCACGAACCGAAAATGAGTCAGCCGAATGATCTAGCCATCGCTGAGGACGGCACCCTCTATGCCAGCGACCCGAACTGGAAGGAAAAAACGGGCCAGATCTGGCGTATCGACACCGATGGCACGGTGACTCTGCTCGATGGCGAAATGGGGACTGCCAATGGGATCGATATCAGTCCTGACGGCAGGACTCTCTACGTTAATGAGAGCGAACAGCGCAAGATTTGGGCCTTCACGATTACAGCCCAGAAGACCCTCACTGACAAGCGTCTCCTGCATGAATTCCCCGACTTCGGCTTCGACGGGATGCGCTGCGATGTCGATGGTAATCTCTACGTTTCTCGCTACGGAAAAGGCACCGTGGTCGTCGTATCACCGAAAGGAGAGATTTTGGACGAGATTTACCTGCCTGGGAGCAAGCCCAGCAATCTCTGCTTCGGTGGTCCTGATGGGCGCACTGTTTACGTCACCGAGGTCGAGCACACTCGCATCGTCAGCTTTCAGGCCGCGCGACCTGGTCTGGAATGGGCGCGCTGGGGACGCTGATGGTCCATTTTACAACGGGTTATGTCCGATTGATTATGAGAACTAAAGCAGGATACCTTTTTAGCCTCGCCCTTGGAATCGCCGCCTTCGGATTCTTTATTGCGAATCGTGCGAGTGCTCAAAATGCGGAGAAGACCACCAGCTCAGTAGCTCAAGAAAAGAAGGCACCTGTAGTGATGGTGACCTTTACATGGAGTTTCGGAAATATTGGCGACATCGGAATCACCCCTGGGATGATCAATCTCATCCGAGATCACTTCCCCAATTCTGAGATCATCCTCGTAGCCAATTCTTATCAGGAAAATGTCGTTGATTACTTCACGAATAATTTCTCCAATGTTTCAGTAATCCCGACACCTTTCATCAATGATGTCAAAACTCCGATTTCGCGCGATGTGTTCAAGGCGATCCAGGATGATCCAAGCCTCGATCAGGCTTATGGAACTCCCTATGAAAAGCGAGCCAAAGTCTTTCGCGAGGCCTTTGATCGATCTGATTTCATCCTGTTTAATTCCGGCACCGTGCTCTCGTACGGACGCTGGAAATATTCCATGTCTTCTACCCTGCACTTCTGGTGGCCGCTCATTCTCGCTCAAAAGCACGGCAAGCACTACGGCATCTACAGTCATTCGTTCGAGCGCTTCGCCTGGCCCGCCAATGAACTCCTCGTGCCGGTTTTGAATGATGCTGATTTCGTCTTTTGTCGCGACGGTAACTCATTACAGTATCTAAAAGACTCTGGCGTTACAACGAAGATCCTGGAATATGGCCCCGATGCTACCTTTAACTTTACCCCCACGAAGAAGGCGAGTGGCTATCAGGAGTTCATGAGCAAGCATGGTCTGAAAGAGCATGAGTACATCACTCTCACGATTCGCTCAGGTCGTAGCAATCAGGGCTTCATCGAACCGCACAGTGCTCGTGAAAATCTTCATGCGAAAAAGCTGCGCGAACTTGTGACTCGTTACATCGAAGAAACCGGGAATAAAGTTCTGATCGCACCTGAGGTGAAGTCCGAGATCATTCCCGCGAAGGAACTGATTTACGACCAGCTTCCGAAGAATGTTCTCGATAAGGTCATCCTGATGGAGGAATTCTGGCTACCCGATCTCGCGTATTCCGTTTATGAGTCCGCCGAGACCGTCGTCACCATGGAGGCACACTCCATGATCATGGCGCTGGCGGTAGGCACGCCGATTCTTCACCCTCGCTTCATCGAGGCCGGGCGCAAAGCATGGATGCTCAAAGATTTGGGGCTCGAAGAATGGCTTTTCGATCTCGATGAAAAGTCCGATAGTGTGGACAAGATGTACAAAGAGCTGATCTCCATTCACAAGGACTACGCCACCGCCAAAGCCAAGGTCAGCAAAGCGCTGAAATACGTCAAAGAGCGTGAAAAGCGCACGATGGATGTATTCGAAGCCTCGGTGAATCAGGCGATCGGTCAATAAGAAGCCGGCTGTGTCGTCGTGTTGTTTTCCCTATGAGGTTCGGCGGTTTTCTGAATTCTGATTGCTGATGAAGCCCTGGATTCTTTATGCAGTGGTTTCGATGGTATTTGCCGGATTTACGTCGGTGATTGCTAAGATCGGACTTTCAGGCATCTCTAGCGAATTGGGGCTGGCCGTACGCACCTGTTTCGTCTTCGTCTTTGTGTTGGCTTTCGCCATGGTGGTTGTCCCCGGCAGCCAGTTGTCTACGTTGAGTCGAGCCAACTACTTCTGGCTCGGCCTTTCGGGTGTGACGACTGCTGTTTCGTGGGTGTTCTATTACAAGGCGATTAAGGAAGGGGAGGTCTCCACTGTCGCACTGATTGACAAAGGTAGCATCATTGTTGCGGTTCTTCTCGCAGCTCTCATTCTGAAAGAGCAGATTACTTTGCGCACGCTGACAGGAGGGATTCTGATGGTGGTGGGATTGCTGATCATCGCTCGAAAGTAATGATTCCGCTTGCGGGGAAGAAGGCGAGGGGATTACGAGATTCTCTAACGGATTTGCGAGCGTCCGTTCTACTCTTTCTTTCCTGGTAGCTCGATTACGGGTGTGCTAGGGCGGTCGCCTCGTGCTTCGGCTTGCTTCCCGAGTTCGTCGATCCAGGCGACCAGTTCCCAGATTTCTTGTTCTTTCAGCGCATCGGCGAAGCCGATCATGGGAGTGCCGTTGAGTCCGGTGGCAATGGTGCGATAGAGATCGAGCGGAGAATCGCCGGATTTATGGTGTTCTGCGGCGAGTGCGGCGGGACGGATGGGGTGCTCCCAAGCGTCCATCATGCCCGTGCCGCCGGGACCATCGCCTTTGCCGCTTTCTCCATGACAGACGGCACAGAGGAGGCGATAGCGTTCGGCTCCGGCAGGAAGATGAGATTTACGCTCCTCGTCGGAGCCGAGCCAGGTGGGTGCTTCCTTCGGTAATGTGACGGATTGAGAGGCTTGTGCGGGATCTTTCCATGCTCGCGAGAGGCTCTTGAGGTAGTAAATGACGCTGAGCATCTCATCATCTAAGAGATTGGCGAATACGGGCATGGCGGTTCCAGAGATCCCACTCCGAATCGTGCGCTCGAGATCGGCATCGACGGGCAGGGTTCCGTATTTGGTGGTTCGGAATTTGTAGAGTCCACTGCGGAAGTTACGTGGTTGGGCCTCTAGCCCGACGGCCCAGGGGCCGTTACCGCGTCCAGTGGTGCCGTGACAATCGACGCAAAACTTCTGATACAGCGCCCGCCCCTTCATGTAGAGATGCAGGTCGCGACGCTGATCCGAGGCTTTTTCGGCAGGAGAGGATTCTTCGTCAGCTGCGATCGAGGAATTTGTCAGGAGTGCAAGCAAGGCGAGAGTGCACCCCAGAAGCAGACTACGACAAGCTGAGAAGGCGGGGCGAAAGGAGGGGTGAGAGAAGATCGAGAATCCGTAGGACATCACGGAGAAAGATATGGGCGATCCAAAAAATGGAAGCGGAAATTTTTTTCGTGAATGCGCGATCTCACAGCGTTATTTTGTTGGCGAACCCCACAGATCGTCCAATCGATAAAATCTCACTGATCAGTTTTCCTCCCGCCCACGAGCGAGAGCGATCAGGACGGCTTTTTGGGCGTGTAGGCGATTTTCTGCCTGCTGGAAGATTTCGGCGGCATGTTCCTCGAACAGCGTGCCGGAGATTTCCTTGTCACGATAGGCGGGCAGGCAATGCTGCACGATGGCATCAGGGTGAGCGAGGTCCACCAGTCCCTGATGAATCTGGAAGGGGGCGAGAATGCGCAGTCTCTCCTCTGCCTCTGCCTCACGTCCCATGCTGACCCAGGTATCTGTGTAGAGTACGTCGGCGTCGCGTGCGGCAGCTTCGGCATCGTCGGTGATGGTGACGGGGGATTCTCCGAGACGAGCACGGAAGGCCGCGTCAGGCTGGTAGGGAGCGGGTGCTGCGATGACCAGCTCGAATCCGAGGCGCTTGGCAGCCCAGGCCCATGAACGGCCCATGTTGCAATCGCCATCACCGAAAAAGGCGACTTTTCGCCCCTCCCATCCGCCGAGGAGTTCGCGGATGGTTAGAAGGTCGGCCAGAATCTGGCAGGGATGCTCTTCGTCGGTGAGGGCATTCACCGTAGGGATTTTCCCGAATTCGGCGAAATCGACGACATCCTGCTGGGCGAAGGTGCGGATGATGGCTCCGTGGACCATGCGTCCCAGTACGCGGGCGGTGTCGCGGATGGGTTCGCCTCGCCCGAGCTGAATATCGGAGGCACTAAGAAACATGGGCTGAGCACCGAGTTCGACGAGTCCGGTCTCGAAGCTGACGCGGGTACGAGTGGAGGACTTCGCAAAGATGAGCGCCCAAATTTCTCCCTGAAGATCACTGCCGATGAGGCCGCGCTTTCTTTCTGCCTTCAGTTGGACTGCGTGATTGACGAGAGCGCTTATCTCGTCTGCAGTGAGAGATTCGATACCGAGGAGGTGTTTCATAAGAAATCTGGAGTTCAACAAGAACTGACTGGATCTGACAGGGTCGAGTCAGCGAGGGAAGAGAGTCGAGAGCAGCGTGTGGAAGCGATCAAGGGCGTCATCGACTTCGTCGTCCGTCACGTTCAGGGGGGGGAGCCAGCGGACGACTTGCTCTCCAGCGGGGACGGTCAGAAGGTGAACTTGGTTGCGCAGGGCATTGACGAGGTAGATGGAGGGCGTCTGACCGG
Organism: Verrucomicrobiota bacterium; assembly: GCA_963205275.1. Lineage (GTDB taxonomy): Bacteria > Verrucomicrobiota > Verrucomicrobiia > Verrucomicrobiales > DEV007 > Arctic95D-9. The sequence goes on from CAUJIH010000073.1 coordinate 11,805, forward strand.
ATTCGGTAAAGCCTTCCACTTTAGCCATCTGTGCGGGATCAAGGGCGAAGCCGAGGAGGAGTCCTGCTCCACGCAGTTCTTGGATAAGGGGGGATTCCCATTGAGCTACGGCCTCGCGAATACGCGTTTCCTGACGACGGACATTGGCGAGGATTCCACTATGCTCGATCTCATTTAGAACGGCGAGAGAGACGGCACAGGCCAGTGGCGTGCCGCCAAAGGTGGAACCGTGGGAGCCAGGTCCCATCACCGAGGCGTGTTCGTCCGCTGTCCAGAAGGCCCCCATGGGAAAGCCGCCGCCTATGCCTTTCGCCCAGCTTACAGCGTCGGGTTCGACTGGAGTGGTACCACCTGAGATACCGCGCCAACCGCACCAGTCACCAGTGCGTCCCATGCCACATTGGATTTCGTCGTACATGATCAGAAGGTCGAACTCGTCGCGCAGGCGAGCAGCTTCGGCGAAGAACTCTGGGCTGGCGACGTGGACGCCGCCTTCTCCCTGAATGGCTTCGAAGAGGATGGCTGCAGTGTGCTGATCGACTGCGGCACGCAGTGCGGCGGGGTCGTTGTAGGGCACGTGGATGAAGCCAGGTGCCATGGGGTCAAAGCCCTTCTTGATTTTATCTTGTCCGGTGGCAGCCATTCCGCCCAGCGTGCGACCGTGAAAGGAGTGGAGACAGGTGACGATGGTGGATTTTCCCGCCTCGGGACCGAATTTTGTCCAAGATCGTTTTCTTGCGACCTTGATCAGGCCCTCATTGGCTTCGGTACCGCTGTTACAGAAAAAAACTTTGCCGGGACGCTTCATTACATTCTCGACCAAGAAGCCCGCCAGCTCAGCTTGCTTGCGAATCTGGTAGAGATTGGAGCAATGGATGAGCCTAGAACCCTGATCGCTCAGCGCCTTCACCATCACCTCTGGGCAGTGGCCGAGAGCGCAGACGGCGACCCCGGCGGCAAAGTCGAGATAGCGCTGGCCGGATTCGTCCGTAATCCAGACTCCTTCGCCACTCTCACAGGCGATAGGAAAGCGTCCGTAGTTGCCAAGCACGTAGCGCTCAGTCAGCTCCTGCGTGGAGAGTGAGGAAAAAACAGGATTACTTTTCCCATCCATCGCGGAGGGAGATACAGGGGAGGGAGGGATGCTCATTGCACGATTTCAGTTCCGACACCTTGGGTGGTGAAGATTTCCAGCAGCAGGGAGTGCGGGATGCGTCCGTCGATCATGTGGACTTTGCCGACTCCAGCGCGGAGGGCTTCGACGGAGGAACGGACTTTGGGGATCATCCCTCCGCTGATGATGCCTGCTTCGATCAAGTCTTCGGCTTCGTCAGCTTTGACGGAGGGGATGAGAGTGTTCTCGTCATTCCTGTCGTGTAGCAGGCCGAGCACGTCGCTGAGATAAACGAGTTTGGTGGCTTTCAGTGCCGCTGCGAGGGCGCTGGCGGCGAGATCGGCATTAACATTCAGGCTCAGTCCGGTTTCTTTTTCCAAGGCGATGGGGGAAATGACGGGTACGACTTCGTTGGCGATAGCGGACTGGATTTTTTCCAAATTAAAACCTGTGACACGACCGACGCGCCCGAGTGAGACTTCGCGTCCAGCTTCTTGCGACCAGCTCGTAATACGCTCGCCGATCAGGGCCGAGTGTCCGGGGACCCCGACTGCACGGCCTCCGGCAGTCTCGATTCCACGCGCTAGTCCGGGATTAATCTCCTGACTCAGGATGCGCTCGACTAATTCCATCGCTTCGTCCGATGTAATGCGCAGTCCTCCGGCGAACTCTGCCTCCAGACCGGCGGCGCTCATCGCAGCAGAGATCGCTTTGCCGCCCCCATGAACCAGCACAGGATTGATACCGGCCACTTCCATGAAGACGACGTCGCGTAGGAGCCGCTGCACTAGATCAGCATTCTCCATCGCGCTCCCACCGAATTTGATCAGAAAAGTGTGGCCACGAAATTGTTGCAGGTAGGGTAGGGCCTCGAGCAGGACGTCGGCCTTTTCAATCTGCTGCTGATAAGCATTGCCCATGGAGAATAAGAAATACTGGGGGAACCTAGGAAAATCGCAAGCGGGGAACTTCGTCGCTTTTCAGTAGAGAGCAAGAGCGGAATGCCGAGAGTAAGAGCGGAATGCTCAGCGCTTCTTCAGTGGATGCTTAGACTGGCGATTTTCGTCCTGTTGCTTTCCGGGCAAAAAGCGACTGAGCCAAGAGCCAAGCACCGATATGCCGTCGATGTAGGCGGTGGATGCAGCCCCGATCACGCGCTCGACTCCGACTCTCTCGTCGAGATCGCGAAATGGTCGGAGCTCTGCCAGTACCCTTCGGGCACGGATGCCGGCATCGATTTCTGTCGGAATCGTCAGCAGATTCCAGAGCGCAATGATGGTCCAAAGCCCGAGGACGACGGGGAAGATCGTTTTCCCGGCGATTACGGCAGAAATCAAGCCCATCAGAGCGAGTAGAGGAGCGATGTAGACGGACCATTGGATTGCCCCGACTCGCCAGAGGAGAGGCTTGTGCCCTTCGTGGTGCTGGATGGCCTTTCCAGCTTGGAGGGAGGCGATCGCCAGAGCGCTGAAGGTGGAGCCCAAGAGGTGCTGAGGCGCGAGGCTAATGCATCTCGTCGCCGGATCATAGAAGTCGGGAGTCAGACCGATTCCTTTTCTGATGGTCACGCCGGAGATTTCCTTTTTCTGTAAAATTGCCTCGGCGAGTTGTCCGCCCGTGATGCGTGAGCGGATCAGGTGAGCAGATTCTTGGGCATAGATTTTCAGAAATCGGCTACGTCCCCACATCATACCGACGAGGGACATGAGAAACAGTAGGAAGACGAGCTTCATGCGGTGAGCGTCGCCGCTCTCCCATGGCTCTGCAATCGCTCAAATGCGTGCAGAGTGACACGAAGAGGGTGCTATTGTCCCAAGGGAATCGATCTTCCGTCGGGGAGATTGAGTTGCCAAGTTGTGTAGTTCCACTGATCTGAGCCGGGCGCTTTGGTTCCCTCCACTTGGATGGTTCCGCTGCCCTTCGGGCCTTTGACAGGGATTGACATGTTGGCCGTTCCTTTTCCGTTGCTGATGTTGATTTTTCCACTGATAAAAAGACCTGGTTCGATCGGATGTCCGAGAGCTTCCGCAGCAGAGGAATTCTTTTCGACGGCAGCGATTGAATCCTTGTAGGGAGTGGAAGACTTAATCGCAGTCATCGCGACTCCGGTAATAACTGCCGCGACAATACAAATGAGAATCGTGCCGACAGCGGCACACCCACAGCCGATCAGGCAGCCTTTTGAGCATTCTCCGGAGAGAGCGGAACGACGAAGGGAAGGCAAGGGATTCATTCTCCGGGATTTTGAAGGATTTACTCGATGAAGACAATCAAAATTCGTCGATTGCGTAATTCTCTTATTGTCGCAAGCTGTGCGAATGCGAAATGATACCCGGGCGTGTAATATCGCCATCTTTGCCGACTTTGAGAATGTCGCGATCGGGGCGGAAAAGGCCAATTACGACCGCTTCGACATGACCAAGGTAATCGAGCGTATCCTGGTGAAGGGAAGTGTCGTGGTGCGGAAGGCTTATTGCGACTGGGGCCGCTATGAGAAGTTCAAGCGCGGGATGCATGAGGAAAACTTCGAGCTGATCGATGTGCCTCACGTCCGGCAGTCTGGGAAAAACTCGGCTGATATCCGCATGGTAGTGGATGCGCTGGATTTGTGCTACACGAAACCGCACATCGATACCTTCGTGATCGTCAGTGGAGACTCGGATTTTTCTCCTCTCGTGAGCAAATTGCGAGAAAACGATAAGGATGTGGTAGGCGTGGGCGTAAAGCAGTCTACATCTGACCTATTCGTATCTAACTGTGACGAATTCATCTTCTATGATGATCTCGTCCGCGAGAAGAAAGAGACGAAGAAGCAGGAGGCAAAGAAGCAGCCGGACAAGTCGAATGCAAAGGCAGGCGAGAACGGCGGTGCTGAATCGGCAGCGGCGATAGCGGATCGTCGTGACGAGGCCGTGCAACTGGTGATGGATACGCTTGAGGCGATGTCAGAGGCCCGCAGTGAAGACGAGATGATTTGGGGATCTATGGTGAAGCAGGCGATCAAGAGAAAGCGTCCCGGATTCGCGGAGCGCTACTACGGATTCCGCGGATTCAATGCTCTTTTGGAAGAGGTTCAGAGCCGTGGGTTGGTTCAACTCCAGCCGGATGAGAAGTCAGGTGGCTATCGAGTGCGCTCGGTTGATTGAAGGGAGAAGACTGGGGGGCGCGTCGATCCTGACTCGATCCTAGCTCTACCCGGAATCATCCTTGAGGCGGGAATTTCGTCACGGAGTATAATTCGACCGTAGCGGCGCGACCCTTGACATGGTGGTGACCGTGGTGCGCGCAATAGTGTCGGAGTTCAGGGAGAGCGCCTACGATCTCGCCCGATACGACGACATTTGCTCCGATCTGTCGCGTGAGTGATTCCAAGCGAAAGGTGAGATTCACTGCATCGCCCAACAGAGTGGACTCCCCGGGACTCATAGCCCCTTGCGTGACTGGTCCGGCATGGATCGCTACCCCGAGTTCAAAGGATCGACCGATGCGCTCGAACAGATCGGCATGTCGGGCTGTGATCGTATCGCAGGAGGCCAACAACTGCTCTGCCGCCAACAGCGCGGAACGGAGTGATTTTTCTGTGACCGAACTCCAGTAAGCCAGCACACAGTCTCCGATAAACTTGTCCACAGTCGCTCCAGCGCTTGCCATGATCTGCTCGCACTCTGCATACCAGCCGCCGATAATCTGCGCCAGATCACTAGATTCCACAGCCTCAGATAGAGCGGTGAATCCCTTGATGTCGCTCACCAAGATGATCATCGTTTTCTGGCGTCGAATCGCAATGGTCGGAGTTGATCCCAGAGCTGCGGCACGGGATGAGCGCATCTGTGGCGCCGAATAAAGAAATTCGTGATCGGCGAAGTTAATCTGATCACCGTTCTTCAACTCGCAGCCTGCCGTGACCCGAACTCCGTTTAAATAGCTGCCGTTGAAGCTGCCGAGGTCAAAGAGGAAATCGACTCCGCCTTGTCTCCTGATCATGGCATGCCTGCGCGATACCTGTGGATCATCAAGCAGGATCTGACACTCCGCACTGCGTCCGATCAGAGTGACCCCGTCCAGCGTGTATCGCTGCTTGGATGTACGATGCTGTAGATAAGAATTCAAAATTCCAGAAAAACTAGAGAAATTAAATATTAATTGAACGGTTCTATAGTAAATTCTTATGAAAGTCAAACAAATGAGCCTTGGCAGCAAATGATTTCAGATTTTTTGGTCAGAGAGAAGCAATCTTGGGCTACGGGAGTGTTCGGGCTCCTTTCTACCACGGCTTCGGAACGTAGCGAAGCCTGCTTCATCGAGGATCTCCACGGGACGGTGCTTTCGTATGGAGAGGTGGAGGATCGCGCACGTCGTTTCGCCGCATATCTCCGTGATCGTGGAATTGGGCGGGGAGATCGAGTGGCGATTCATGTGCGCAATCGAGCGGAAGTGGCGATTGCGCTGTTCGGCACCACTCTGGTGGGGGGAATTTTTTGCGTGTTGAATTCGAAGCTGCGCTCTCGCGGACTCGCGGCGATTTTAGAGCAGGCGGAGCCGTCTCTGATCGTTCTGGATACGACAACTGTATCGAATTTTCAGGAGGCAATGGCGCTGGCAGAGGGGACGCACCCGATTCCGAGCGTCATCGTGGGTGAAGATTCGTGGAGAGAGGTGATGGACCATGAACCGTGGCAGCATGATTGGGCGGGATGCGATGTGGACGCTGCCTGTCTGGTATTCACCTCGGGCAGTACAGGAGTCCCGCGAGGCGTCACTTTATCCCACGATAATATCACTTTTGTCGTCGCTGCAATTCAAGCTCGACTGGGCTATAGGTCGGAAGATGTGATCGGGGTATTCCTTCCTCTGGCGTTCGACTATGGGCTGTATCAGATATTTATCGCCGCTATCGCGGGATCGGGACTCTACATCGGTGATCCTGATCAGGTGGGACCGCGCCTGCCTCGGCTTCTGCGAGAGCAGGGGGTGAGCGTGCTTCCGGGCGTGCCGTCGGTGTTCGCCGCGCTCCTGACGCTCGCTCGCCGCAGTCCTCTTGAGTTACCGTCGCTTAGGGCAGTGACGAATACGGGGGAGCGTCTGCCCGTGGCCGTGATCGAGAAGTTGAAGGAATTATTTCCGAGTCTGGAGATTTTTCCTATGTACGGACTGACAGAGTGCAAGCGGGTTTCCATTCTGCGTTCTGATGAACTGGCGACACATCTCGACACCGTAGGGCGCGCACTCGACGGGACAGAGGTGTACACGGTCGATGTCGAAGGACGTCGCCTTTCTCCCGGCGAGACGGGAGAACTGGTGGTGCGCGGAAGGCATGTCGCTCTCGGGTATTGGCGAGCGCCGGAGGAAACAGCGCGGCGTTTTCGCAAACGTGCTCCGGAGAGCGCCGTCGAACTCTTCACTGGAGATTCCTGCACTGTCGATGCAGACGGCTACATTCGTTTTGTCTCTCGCGATGGGGATTGGATCAAACATCGTGGACACCGCATCGGACCAGCCGAAATCGAGGCCGAAGCCTGTCGCTTGGTAGGAGTTGCCAACGCGGCACTGCTTCAGCGAGAGAGTGATGACACGCTACACCTATTCGTGGAAGCGGCAGAAGGAGTTTTGACGGAGGGAGAGCTGCTCCGTGCGCTGGATGCCGTGCTGGAGCCAGCCAAGGTGCCCGACGTGATTCATATTCTCGCGAGCATGCCTAAGTCAATGAATGGGAAGATCGACCGTAAAACTCTCGCTATGCAGCTCGTCGATTGAATTGACTATGTCGTATCGGATCACAGAATTGGGCGGAAGCGTGGAGGAGCGGGAGCAGGTATGTCGCTTTCTGGCCGACTTTGTGAAGAGTGGACAGTTGTTGAATCCACGCCCGGGCGATGATGATCCGAGGATGTGGGAGCGGCGCATGGGTTGGTGGTGGGACGATAATCCGCACTGCGACGAGGATTCTCCTAGAGGGTATATTCTGGAATACGAGACTTGTGGCATCGTCGGCTTCAGCGGATTCATCCCTTCTCGTTACGAGGTAGATGGAGAGGAGATTCCGTCGCTCTTGGCTACGACGCTGTTCGTGGATCAGGGACATCGTGCGGCAGTGATCGGACTGATCGCCCGACAGAGGAAGCTGGGGACAAGCTATCAGATCATCGATGGCTCTCCTTCTCCTGAGGTGCGTACCATTCTCGATAAGATCGGCTATCGGCACGCGACTGGACGGATGCAGGCTCTTTTTACTACGGGCCGAATCGGTGGGAGGCTGGGTCGATCCGCCTTGCGCGGGATGAGATGGAGTTTTCCTCTACCGCGCGCACACGAATTGGATGGATATCGAATCATCACTGATTTGTCACAGTGGCAGGAACCACCTTTTCCCAAGGATGGCCGTGTCCGACGAAGCAGTGATCGCGCAACGATGGAGTGGCTGATCCGCAGTGGGAGTGAGTCGCGCCAGTTTTTCGGATTGCTCTCTCCCGATGGCCGTCCGATCGCTCGTGCGATGGGCGTATATGTCAAACAGCGAGGAATTTTGGCCTGCCGCCTCCTTGACTATAGAGATTGCGCTGTCCCTGTCGATGAGTTCTCTGGCTGGGAACGAGGACTCGGACTCCTAGTCCGCAAGCTACTACTCGCTCCGGAAGAGGCCGAGTTAGAGAGTGAGACGAAGTTGCTTGTGATCTCACATTATTTCTCCGAAGGGAAAATCCCTTCCTTCGGACGCCCTGCCGTCTCGATACTCCGCTACAGCTTGCCTCATCCTTGGCAGGATCGCGAGAAAGTCGCCCTGCCCGTAGAAGGGGATATCGTCCTATTATAATTTTTTCCCTTACATCCATCATTTATTCAAGTCCCTTTATTCAAGTCCCCCAAGTCTGCCAAAAGCCGATATGAAATGTCTCTGGATTACGCGCAAATATCCTCGTCCCATCAATAGTGGCGAGCTGATCTATTCCGATGGTCTGATTCGCTCCTTCTCCGATGCGGGCGCAAGTATCGTGGCTATCGCACATGATAACGAAGAGTCTCCAGTCGGCGATGGCAGTGAATCCAGTGTTTTTATTGATGAAGACAGGGTCGAGTGGCGATTGGGATCTCCAAAACTAGGGTCGCGTCTAGGAAGTCTGCTTACTTTGCTTCCTGCCGACTCTTGGCGACTGAAGAATGGAGGGCCGGAGGCTGCGTTGCGGCTCGCGCTGGCGACGGAGAGTTGGGATGCTGTGATTATCGATCATGCAGCCCTAGGATGGGCGCTCGCGCCGATTCGGCAGCAGTGGAGAAAGGGCGGGATCGCGGGAGATCCTGTCGTCGTCTATCTTTCACACAATCACGAGGCGAAGGTACGTCGTGAAGTGGCGCGTGAGGCGTCGGGCTCTCTACCTCGCCGTCTGACACTCCGATGGGATGCGGAGAAATATGCGTGCCAAGAGGAGAGATTATGCCGTGAAGTGGACTTGGTGAGCGCGATTACGGCGGCGGAGGTAAGGTCTTATCGCACGTTATTCCCGACGCAGAATTTCCTTTGCCTGACTCCGGGATACTGCGGCCCTCGCTTTCCTGATCGTCGGATTACGAAGGAAACTCCTCGTCGCTTGGTGATGTCGGGTTCTTTTGAGTGGATTGCCAAGCAGATTAATCTGGAGCGATTCCTCGAACGCGCTGCGAAACCCATCGCTGCAGCCGGAGTGGAGCTGCAGATCGTAGGAAAAACAGACGAAGATTTTCGTCAGGCGATGCTGGCTCGTTTCCCCGGCGTTGACTTCGTCGGTCGCGTGCCCGAGATGAGTCCTTATCTATTGAATGCTAGGATGGGGCTGATCGTCGAGGAATTTGGAGGTGGCTTCAAGCTAAAGACGCTGGAGTATCTTTTTCACGGATTGCCGCTGGCCGGTCTGGTTCAGGCGGTGGAAGGATTACCTCTGCACAGTCCGGAGCACCTGCTGCTGGCTCATGATGTGCCCGAACTCATCGCGATGGTTCTGTCTCGGATAGACGATGTAGAGCGTCTCGATGCGATGCGGGCAGAATCGTTGCGCCTCTGTGCTGAGTCTTTTCGCTGGGAGGATCGCGGGACTGATTTAAGAAGAAAAATTGAGTCCATTCGCTCTGAAGAATGCCCGGTGGAGCGACCGAAAAAGAAAAATCCGAATGCTATTTTGGTATAACGAAATGTTCAAAGAAATGCGACTTCGACTTCGCTAAGGCGCATTCACGTTGACATCCCCGAAAATGAAGCTTTTTTCCACTCGACTATTATGAGTTCAGACTCCTCAGATCCCGATCATCCGATTTCAAAATTCATTGGTAACGCATTTCTTGTGGCCGTACCACTTCTTCTGGTTACCCTGCTGGGCTACGTAGGATTTCGCTTTGTGAATAGTGTGGCCTCACATAAGGAAGTGGAAGCCAAGCTGGCGGCCAAAAGTGCGCCCCCTGCAGCAGCGGCACCTGCTCCGGCAGCTTCAGCTCCTGCGACGACGGCACCTGCTGCTGCGCCCGCACCTACATCGAATACGGCGACTGCACCCGCACCTGCGGCCCCCGCTGCTGGCGGAGCTGTTGATCCTGCGGTCATGGCGACCGGAAAAGCGGCATTCGCTACCTGTGCTGCCTGTCACGGTCCCGATGGCTCGGGCCTCAAGGTTGGTCCAGCGCTGATGGCACCGAGCCTGATCGGATCAAAAATTGTCTTGGAAGATCCTGACGCACCGATGCTAGTCGTGCTGAAGGGGATTGCGAAGGAAAACATGGATTTCATGGGTGTCATGGCACCTCTGGCCTCCGCACTGGATGATGAAAAGCTGGCGGCGGTGATGACCTATATCCGGAATGAGTGGGGGAATTCTGCTTCTCCCGTTAGCGTAGAACAAGCGGCTGCCGCACGGAAAAAGTTTGCCGATGTCGACGTGCCCGCAGGAGTCAAGCGAGCCGAGATCGAAGACATCGTCGCGAAGCACAAATAATTCTGTGCGAAGTCTGCTAGCTGTGTCTATCGCTACCCTCTAGCCGCCAACCTAATCAGGCGTGGCGGAGGAGAATGGCTCCGTTGTCGAAGCCTGCGACTAAGATATCGCTGACGATCACGATTGGATCACCTGCGGCGACCAGCTTTTTCTCCCGGAGTTGATCAATCGCTTGGCAGATGCTGTCATCGTGCGCTTCCGCCAAGTCGATTTGAAATGGAGTTACACTGCGACTCAATACTAGCTTCCTCACGACGCCGAGATCGGGTGAAAAGGCGAAAATCTGAGCCTGTTTCGGACGCAGATTGGCGGCGTGTTTTGCCAGCTTTCCAGAGGCAGTAAACACGGCGATGCTGGCTCGCTCGAGTGAGTTCGCCAGAACCACGGCGGACTGAACCGCGAATTCTTTCTCGGTTTTTATTTCCAGATTTTCCTGATACCCCGCTCCCGGCTCGCGCTCCATGCGTCGGGTGATGCAGTCGAGCGTCTCCACACACTTGCGAGGGTGGCGCCCGATGGACGTTTCTCCGCTGAGCATTACGGCATCGGCCTGCTCAAATACAGCATTTGCGACATCCGTGACTTCGGCACGTGTGGGCACAGGGTTCTCGATCATCGACTCCAGCATGTGGGTCGCGACGATGACAGGGCGTCCGATACGGGCACACTCCATCAGAATCCGTCGCTGAACTACTGGCAGTTCCTCCAGATGAACTTCGATTCCCAGATCGCCGCGAGCCACCATCACCGCATCAGAAGCCGTCACGATGGAGTCGAGATGACGAACCGCTTCCTGGTCCTCAATCTTGGAAATGACGGCGGCATGGCTTCCTTGCGAGCGCAATTCCTCGCGTAGATTTTCGACGTGAACGGCATCGCGGACGAAGCTGATGGCGACGAAGTCTGCCCCTAGCTCTGCGGCCAGTGCGATATCGAGATGATCTTTTTCTGTGAGAGCGGGTAGGTTGACTCGGATCCCGGGTAAGTTGATATGGCGACGAGAGCCCATCGAACCCTCACTCACCGCCTCACAGAGGACACGACCACTCTCGTCGATGGAGATCACACGGAACTGGATCGTGCCATTATCGACCAGCACGGTATCTCCCACCGAGAGATCGCGATGAAGATCATCATAGTTCGTAGTTACGGACAGAGCTGCGCTCGGGGAGAGTGCTGCATTGCGGAACTCGACACGGTCACCCGGACGGAGGGAGATATTCTCTTCTACGTCGCCCGTGCGAATCGAAGGACCTTGTAGGTCGATCAGGAGAGCTGTCTCATGTCCTAGAGCAGAGGACTCCGCCCGGACTCGATTGGTGACTGCGCGCACCCAGTCGTGGGCGGCATGGCTCATATTGAGTCGGAAGATGGAGGCTCCTGCTTCGATCAGAGAGCGAATCATCTCAGAACTCTCCGTGGCGGGGCCGAGAGTGCAGACAATCTTCGTTCTTCGTTGATTCATGGAATTCCGGGGATAAGATTTTTGCACTGCAGAGTATCCGAGTGCAGAATCGAGTTCAATAGAGTCATAGAGTCATAGAGTCATAGAGTCATAGAGTCATAGAGTCATAGAGTCATAGAGTCATAGAGTCATAGAGTCATAGAGTCATAGAGTCATAGAGTCATAGAGTCATAGAGTCATAGAGT
>CAUJIH010000074.1 GCA_963205275.1 Verrucomicrobiota bacterium
TGGGAGAGGAGCGCTAGCCTATGCCGTAATGAAAACAATCTTTGGAACCTTGCGAAAGCGGACAAAGGAAGTGACGCAAGCCTTTGCTGCCTTACTGGACGGAGCATCATTCGATCAAGCTTGCTCCCGCTAATCAATTACGTTGGGGATAACATTTTTTTCGGTACGCGAATATGGACGAGATACGAGTGAAAGTTTTGTCAATAAATGTTGCATGACCCCACTATACGTCTCATCACATTTCCCACCCCCCGGATTTCTTTCCCGAGAGGTCAGGATGTCTGAAATTATATGCCTCGCTTTCAGAGGCTGGCGTAAAAGGCCTAGTTGGGGCTTAGAAATTACCGGCATTCCCGGATTCAGGTTAATAACTGCGGAAGAAGTATCGCAGAATATGAAAGAACAGGGGGGCGGAGAAGCAGAGGGAATCGATGCGGTCCATCATACCGCCGTGGCCCTCAATGAGGGTCCCCCAGTCTTTGATGCCGCGGTCGCGCTTGATGGCTGACATGACCAGGCCGCCGAAGAATCCGAAGACGCACAGGAGCAGGGAGATGAGGAAAGCCTGCCAAACGCCGCACGGCATCATCCAGTGCAGGGCGGCCCCGAGGGCGCTGGCGCTGAGCACGCCGAAGGTGAATCCCTCGACGGTTTTCCCAGGGCTCAGGTGCGGGGCGATCTTATGTTTTCCGAGGAGCTTGCCCCAGACGTATTGCAGGACATCGCTGCCCTGCACGACAATGACAAGAAAGAGGATAAGCCCCTGTCTGCCCAGCGGGAGTTCCCCGGCAGGGAGGTGGAGGAGCATGGGGATGTGACTGATGAAATAGACGCACACCATGAGGCCCCACTGGATGCGGGCGGCCCGTTCGAGAAAATTGACCGCATCCCCGTGAAGCACGGCGGTCACCGGCAGCAGGACAAAGGCATAGACCGGGATCATGATGGCGAACATGCCATACCATTCGGCGTGGACGAGCCAGTATTGGACTGGCAGCACGATAAAGAAGGAGCAGAAGAGGCTCACATGGTCAGCAGGCCGCGTGGGGGTGGCAGTGATGAACTCCCGGAGCGCGAGAAAGGAAATAAGGGCAAACACAACGCCGGTGGCGCCCGGACCCGCAGCCAGCGCTCCGAGGAGGATTACGGTCATCAGCCACCAACTGTTGGTGCGGGCGTTCAGGTTTTTTACGGTCGTTTTTGCTGCCGGGGATTTGGCGGATTTTGCAAGAAAATATCCGGTGGCGCTGGCAGCTGTCAGAACCCCGAAAATCCAGACGATGAATTCCCGGGCGGCGGGTGAGGAAAGGTTCATGCGCGGGTGCGGGATGAGAGGTTGAGGACCGCCTGGCGGGCCCGTTCGAGGAAGTCCTCCTTTTTCTCGTGCGGCTCCAGCCTGAGGGGTGGCCCGAAAACAACGCTGCCGATGATCGGGATGGGCAGCAGATGGCCTTTGGGGAGGATGCGGTTGAGGTTTTGCAGAAAGACCGGAACGAGTTCTGCCTCGGGGACTTTCTGTGCGAGGTGGAAGATGCCGGGCTTGAACGGCCCTATGACGCCGTCGGCGCTTCGCGTCCCCTCTGGGAAAAGGATGAGGGATGAGCCGTCCCGCAGCGCGTCGGCCATTTGCCCGATGGGATTGTCCTGCCGCGTAATGCCGCTGCGGGCGATCAGCAGGGAGTTGAACAGGCCACCGGCGACGGACCGGGTAAATTTTGATCTCCCCCAGTAATCGCGCGCCGCAACAGGGCGGGTCTTGTCCCGGACCTCCCGCGGCAGTGCCGCCCAAAGCGTGGCAAAGTCGAGGTGGCTCCCGTGATTGGCAAAATACACCCGGAGCCGGTCCGCGCGGGGCACACCGTCCACCCAGACCGGATTGACGCCGGTGATGAGTTTTGTGAGAAAAACGGAAAGCGTCCGCAGCATGTCAGGCATTGCTTTTGAGTTCAGCAGAAATGCGCCGGAGTCTTCGCCATAAGGTAATGATGCAGCCGGCGATAATGATTGTGAGGGCAATACGCAGGACTTCGCGTGCGGGCTGGGCTTCCGAGGCCAGCCGGATTTCGGCAATGCTGGCCAGGCAGGCGGCGGTGAGAACCGCCATGCGGTGCTGCTTAGCCATCGGTCCGGTGAAGCTTTGTGCGGCACCGAGCGTCCCTCCGAGCACACGGACATATGCGGTCATGACGGCGAGAGCGGCCGCCGCCCAACCGAGAGGGATGTGGTAAAACGTGAGTGCTGCCGCGCCGCAGCCGCCCGCCGCGGCCAGAATGAGGACATCCGCAATCCTGTCCGGCACCTCATTGAACAAGCCGCCCGCTGGCGATTTTTTGCCGCCCTCGATGGCAACCAGACCGTCCAGGAGATTGCACAACAGGCGGAGCTGGATGCAGACTGCGGTCCCAAGCCAGAGCGCCACCTCCACCGCACGGCTGGATCCGGTGTGGCCAAGGGAGAGAAGGCAGGCTGCGGCACCGGCGGCAAAGACGAGGCTCAGCACGGAAATGGCATTTGGTGAAAGTCCGGCATTCCCGGCCATGCGGGCGAGCGCGCGCGGCCATTGCTTTTCCCGTATTTTCAAATACCGCCTGGCTCCATTTGAAGGTGGTTTCGTCATGAATTTAAAATACTGCCGCACAGTAGCGGAAAGCCGTATCCCGGGCAATAGTGTTTTTCATGGGAAATCCGGCAAAGGGCTGCGGATGCGGGCGGCTGACTCCCGGAAACCGGGTGGACTATTTACGAAAGGTGTGTCCTTTTATTTTGCTGTCCATGTCAAGCGGTGCCGTCTCGCTCGGTACCCGCGAGCGAGAGAGTCGGCAGGTCTTCGAATTCATTCAGAGCGAGCAACCGCAGTCCCTCATTTGAAGCTCGGCACCCACCGCAGCCGTTTCACCAAGCCCATCACCAGACCACTGGGTTTGTCGCGGAAGAAGCGGTTCACGCCATCGATGACCTGCCTGAGGCCAGAGCCCCGCACCGGCTTGTCGGCATACATCGCGTGCAGACAAGCCGCATCCAATCCGGTGAGTCAAATGTCGCGCACGATCACGATCATTCGCGTAGTTGGGGTCACGCGTAGTTGGGGTCATAGTTGGGGTCATGCAACATTTCTTGACAGTTGTAGTTGGGGATAACATTTTTTTCGGTACGCGAATATGGACGAGATACGAGTGAAAGTTTTGTCAATAAATGTTGCATGACCCCGTAAACTTAAACACGAAATATCTTCCTAGCGGATGCCAGTTACATTAAACCTTGCCGACGAGGACGTCGGAGATCTCAGGAATGGCAACCGCAGACAGGATTGTCTGCGCCACTCTTCTTTCACTGGCTCAGCACTTCTGCACTCTAAGTTTAGAATGGCGATTTCAGACGTTTTTCGGATCGAATCGCGAACGTTGGGCTAGGGTGTGCCCTCAGACTGTGAACTGATCTTTCGCGTTTCATGTGACAGTGGAGAGGGGATGTTCGCCTCTACCCGCTAAAATCTAGCAAGCCAGAGATCAAGTCTCGGTATGCCATAGCTGCTCGAACGATGAGAGCGGCGACGACTAGGAGGGTGAACCAGTAAAAGAGCTTCGGCAGCCATTCTCCGAGGCGATTCATGGCCTCCACGACGCTCTCGGCGTAGAAGCGACTCCATTCAGCGAGTTCGCGGTCGAGCTGTCCGGATTGTTCGGCAATCGTCATCCCTCGCACGAAGTCCTTTGGAAAGGTGCTCCCAGCCAGCGCGAGCACGTCCGCGAGCGACTCCCCGGCTGCCAGCGCAGATTTGCCTGTCTCGACTCCAGAGCGGATCGTTCCACTGCCAGAGGCTCGACCGGCACCCGCGAAGGAATCGCTCATGGTCCGTCCGGCTAGTAGATAGATTTCGAAGACTTCAGTATAGCGCTCCATGGCGAGCGCCTTTCTCGCAGGTCCCAAGAGTGGAAGACGGCACAGAAAAGTATCGATCCCGGCGGATTGGGAACCCATGCGAAGCACGAATCGTGACAGAAGCGCGATGATCAGGATCGCCAACCAGAGCCCTAGCAACACAATCCCGCTCTCACTGAGTGTTTTCGACAGATCAAAAGTACGTCCTTCCTCGCTAAAATCGATTCCTCGAAAGACGGCAGATGTCAGTATGGTGATGGGGATGGCGATATGCAGGAGAAAAAGTGGATAGACCAGTCCTCGCCTCATCGCCTTTTTTGTCTGATCGAGGCGATGAAAATAGGCTGCGAGATGAGAGAACCCTTTCTCCAGCTTTCCACCTGACTCCGCAGCGGTGACGATCTCGCGTTCCATCGGTGACACGAAAGTACCCGCACTAGCGAGGGCGTCACTGATGCTCTGACCTCGGCACAGCCCAGCCAGCATTCGATCATAGAGCAGTCGCTCGGTCCGACTCAGCCTGCGCTGCTCCAACAGCGATTGACAGGCTTTCTCCATGCCCATCCCGGAGCGAGCATACTTCTCCAATCCTGAATAAATCTGTGCCTTCTCTCGTGCAGACAGATGAGCCATACAGCGAGTATTGTGACATGAAACACTCGGTACGGAAATGACGGAAATCACGAAAATGAGTCGATCACGTTTTGGGGGAGAATACGAACACTTGCCAGTCCGGATCGTGCCCTTTATCCTCATTTGAACGATCTTTGGCTCTTCTTTTCTTATGATTTCACTGCCTTTATGAACCGAAACTTTCTCCTATTGAGTCTTTTTGCCTCCTCCGTCCTTTGGGTGGGGACGCCTCTTTCGGCACAGGATTCTTCCGACTCTGAGCACGATCTCGTGATCTACGGCGGCACTAGTGCGGCTGTCATCGCCGCCGTACAGGCGAAGAAGATGGGGAAAAGCGTCGTGATCGTCAGCCCGGATAAGCATCTGGGTGGCTTGTCCAGTGGGGGACTCGGCTGGACGGATACAGGGGACAAGTCGGTCATTGGAGGACTCGCCCGCGATTTTTATCATCGGATTTGGATGGAATATCAGAAGCCTGAAGCATGGCGGTGGCAGACATCCGAGGAATACGGCACCAGAGGGCAGGGAAAATTGGATGATGACGGTGAAATCCGCACGATGTGGGTCTTCGAGCCGAGCGTCGCAGAACGGGTGTTCGAGGGCTATATCAAGGAATTCGAGATTGAAGTCCACCGAGATGAGTGGCTGGATCGGGAGCGAGGGGTGGAGGTGGAAAACGGGGTAATTCGCTCGATCACGACTCTCTCTGGAAAAACATATCGGGGACGAATTTTCTTTGATACCACGTACGAAGGCGATCTGATGGCCGCCTCCGGAGTCTCATACCATGTGGGACGCGAAGCGAATGCTGCCTACGGAGAGGAGTGGAACGGCGTTCAGGTCGGCACGTTGCACCATCGACATCATTTCGGAGCCGTCGAGAAGCCGATCAGCCCCTACCGCGTTCCTGGTGATCCCAGCAGTGGCGTCCTCGCTCGCATTAGCACTGAACCTCCGGGCGAATACGGTACGGGTGATCAACGTATTCAGGCCTATTGCTTCCGCATGTGTCTGACGAATCACCCAGAGAATCGCGTTCCTTTTCCGAAACCCGAAGGTTATGATCCGACGCAGTACGAATTGTTGCTCCGCATCTTCGATGCTGGATGGCGGGAGACATTTAACAAATTCGATCCGATTCCGAATCACAAGACGGACACGAATAACCATGGTCCGTTCAGCACCGATAATATCGGCTACAATTACGAGTATCCCGAGGCCAGCTACGAGCGGCGGCGGGAAATCATCGCCGAGCACGAAGTCTATCAGAAAGGCTGGTTTTACTTCATCGCGAATGATCCTCGCGTGCCGAAGGACGTGCAGGAAGAGATGCGCACTTGGGGACTGGCGAAGGACGAGTTCATCGACACAGGTCATTGGCCTCATCAGCTCTACATTCGTGAGGCTCGTCGGATGATCGGTAACTACATAATGACAGAAAACGAATTGCGGAAGAAGCGTCCGACTCCGGACTCGGTGGGCATGGGTTCCTACACCATCGACTCGCATAATGTGCAGCGTTACATTACGCCGGAGGGTTCGGTACAGAATGAAGGAGATATCGGCGTGAGCACACGCGGTCCCTACGAGATCGCTTACGGCGCTCTCGTGCCGAAAAAGGATGAATGCAGCAATCTAATGGTGCCTGTCTGTGTGTCTTCGACTCACATCGCCTTCGGTTCCATCCGGATGGAACCTGTCTTTATGATCCTGGCACAGAGTGCCGCTACGGCTGCCGTCATGGCGCTCGATGGCAATCTCGCCGTACAGGATGTTCCGTATGATCAATTAAAAGAGCGTCTCCTCGCCGACCATCAGGTGTTACATTTCCAATCTCGCAGTGATGATCGTGGAGTAGCGCCCTCGACTCTATCCGGCATCGTCGTAGATGATGACAGTGCGAGTTATGTGGGAAACTGGACGGAGAGTCAGTCGGCTGGCAGCTACATCGGATTCGGCTATCATCACGACGGAAATTCGGCCAAGGGAGAAGCTAGGGCTGTCTTCACAGCCGTCATCCCTGAAGCGGGGCGCTATCTCGTGCGCATCGCCTATCCTCCGAATAAGAATCGGGCTAAAACCGTCCGTGTCATCGTAGCGGGTAAGGGTGAGGATGCTGTGCTGATTGATCAGACGAAGGATCCCGCCGATGGAATGTTTCAGCCGGTGACGACCGTCGAACTCCCCGCCGGAGAAACGACGGTCACGATTGAAAATTCTGGTACAAAGGGTTACGTAGTGATCGACGCCGTGCAATGGTTGCGTGAGCAGTGAAGAAAGCCTAATTTGCCAAGCGGATGAATCGCGGCCATCTTATCAGTCTTTATTCTCCGAAATGTCAGGCAAATCCGTGGTCCAAGTAGAAGTAAAAAACGTCCTCGCGACAAACAGTGGTTCGGCTGTATTTCTCGGGAATGACGAGAAGTGTTTCGTGATCCAGGTGGATCATTCGGTCGGACTCGCGATCAATTTGTTTCACAAGGAAACACCTAGGCCCCGACCCAATACGCATGATCTGTTTTTCGATGTCCTGATGGCCTTTGGGGGCCGTGTGGAGCGAATGATCGTGAATGACTTCACAAATGCGGTTTTTTTTGCTCGCCTGATTGTGGTGGCGGAGAATGAACTCGATGAGCGCAAAATCATCGAAGTTGATGCTCGGCCTAGTGACGCAATCGCCCTGTGTCTGCTCTTCGAGGCTCCGATCTACATCGCCGAAGAAGTGTGGGACTCCGTCGAAGACATGTCCGAAGTCCTGCAAAAACTTCGTGAGGATTCAGATGTTGATGGGGATATTTTCTGAGCGACTTCTCTAAGAATCAGAGTTTTCCCTGAATCATGGTCTCTAGCTTCCGAATGTCGATGCAGAAGTTGCGGATTCCTTCGGCGGTTTTTTCGGTCGCCATTGCATCCTCATTGAGGAGGTAGCGGAAGGTTTTCTCATCGACGTGAAGTCGATCCACTTCTTCTGTTCTCGCCCTTTCTGGGGTAAGCTTCACATCCAAGTCGCCTTCCATTTCCTGGAGTTGTTCCAGCAGGTTCGGGGAAATGGTCAGTAGATCGCATCCGACCAGCTCGAGAATCTGTCCCACGTTCCGGAAGCTGGCTCCCATCACTTCCACAGGATAATTGAACTTGCGATAGTATGTATAAATCCGATGAACCGACTGCACGCCCGGATCGTCCGCTCCGACATATTCTTGGCTGGTGCTTTTTTTGAACCAGTCGTAAATCCGTCCGACGAAAGGTGAAATCAGGGTCACGCCAACTTCAGCGCTCGCGACGGCCTGCACGAGCGAAAACAAGAGGGTCATATTGCAATGGATACCCTCTTTCTCAAGTGCTCCCGCAGCCTGGATTCCCTCCCAGGTCGAGGCCAGCTTGATCAGAACCCGTTCCCGCGAGACGCCATCTGCTTCGTAGAGACGGATCAGTTCGCGGGCTTTTTCTACGGAACCTTCGATATCGAAGGAAAGTCGAGCGTCCACTTCAGTTGAAACTCGTCCCGGTAGAATCGTGAGAATTTCTTTCCCGAAATTGACGAAAACTCGATCAATGGCCGCGCTAATCAACTTCTCTCCGGAGCGCCCCGTGGTCTTTGCATCCGCTACGGCCTTGTCTACCAGAGTTTTATATTCTTCCTTTCCTGCGGCTTTCAGGATCAGTGAGGGATTCGTAGTCGCGTCCTGTGGGCGATACTGTTTCATCGCTTCGAGGTCTCCTGTGTCGGCGACCACGACTGTGTGTTGTCTCAATTGCTCCAAGAAATTTGCCATGAGGAAACGTGCGACCGGATTCCGATCTTGTCTAGAGTGGTCTGAGAAAAGATTGAAATTGCGAATGATATTTTCGCGCCAAGGCAGGATCTGCCTGAGTGGCTGCTTGGCGCAACAGAAACGGGTACCGATCAAAGTCGCCCGTCGAATGATTGATTATCTTCCCGCTGCGATGATGAGGACGATTCCGATGACGAAGAACAGGAACATCGCTGCGATCATTCGATTCACCTGGCTGGAACTCCCTTTGAATTCCTTCCAGATGAAAACGCCCCAGAGGGCAGCGACCAGAGTCGCGCCCTGCCCGAGACCATAGGAGATCGCGGGTCCAGCTTTCCCGGCAGCGATCAGATTGAAAATATTGCCGCAACCCCAGACGATTCCTCCCAGAATTCCTCCCAGATGGAGAGCTCCGCCACCTAGGTATTGGCGATAGCTGACAGGATCACCTTCGAGGGGACAGCGCATCAAGATGGAGTTGAAAATCACGTTGCTCGATAGAATTCCGGCTGCAAATACCACGAAAGCTGAGTAGGGAGTCATCTTGCCCGACGCCGGAGATACGAAGTTTTCCAGCTCGATACCCGAGGCCACAAGGGGGTAAAACGTAGACATCAAAATCCCAGCGATGATCGAGATCACGATCCATTTGCCGACGCTACGGCTCTCCGTGCTTCCAGAGTGTTTTTTGAAAGCTGCGGCGTTGAGGAGAATCGCCAGCATTATTAGGATCACGCCGCCAAAGAGCAGATATGGGCTGCCTTTTGCCAGCAATATATAATTGATCAGCACACCGATGACGAGCGCCAGTCCGATTCCGATAGGAAACGCCACGGCCATTCCCGCTCCAGCGATGGCAGCCGTCAGGAGAATGTTTGCCAGATTGAAAACAGCCCCACCTGCAAAGGCCCGAAGCAGATTCCCCGAATCCGCCTGCTTCAGATCGCTCAGGAAGGGGCGTCCGCCCTCACCATGACTGCCCAGCGTGAAGGCGACGAGCAGGGAGAGGAGAAAAATGCCGAGTACATAATCCCAGTAAAACAGTTCGAAGCGCCACTTCTTCTGCACAAGCTTCTGACTGTTCGCCCACGATCCCCAGCAGAGCATCGTGATGAAAGTGAAAATGATCGCAAGAGGGTAGTGATCGACGATGAACATGACGGTAGATTTTCGGGATAGAGTGTGGCCTTCCTTTCGTGAGAAAACTTCAAAATTTTAGCGTGTGATTTCACTACGCATCGGGATGGAACTCTGAGCACCCATCCGAGTGACAGAGATCGCAGCGGCAGATGAGGCAAAACGGACGGCAGAGACGAGATCTTTTCCTTCGGATAGCGCCACGCACAGGGCTCCGTTAAAGACATCTCCCGCGGCGGTGGTGTCGACTGGCGTCACTTTTTCCGCCTCTACTAGGATGAAATTGTCGTTTTCACAGATCAGCGCTCCTTTTTCTCCCAGCGTGACGATGATTCGATCGACACCTTTTTCCTTCAGCTTCGCTGCTGCACACCGAGCGGAGTCGAGATCGACCACCTGGACGCCACTGAGGATCGAGGCCTCCGTTTCATTCGGGGTCAAGAGATCAACGTGACTCAGCAGGGTATCGGAGAGTTTGCCTGCAGGCGCGGGATTCAGAACGAAGAGCGCTTTCTTGTCGGCCAGATATTTGGCGATGAACTCTACCGTCTCGATAGGAGTTTCCAACTGCATGAGCACGATTTCCGCCTGGTCGAGGATGGGGAGCACATTTGCCAGATCGGCGGGCAGCAGGTTTCCGTTCGCCCCCGGTGCGACCACGATACTATTTTCGCCTTGATCATCTACGGTGATCAAAGCCACGCCGTTCGGTAGATCGGGATCTGTTAGCAGATAGGAAGTGTCCAAATTCTCTTGGCTGAGAACTTCACGCATCTGATCGCCGAAGAGATCGGCTCCGAGTTTGGAAACGAAGGTCCCTCCATCTCCCAAACGAGCGACCGCCACCGCCTGGTTCGCTCCTTTCCCGCCAGGAATCATCCGGAGGGAATCGCCCATGATCGTTTCGCCTGGAGCCGGAATGTGCCCTGCACGAACCACTAGATCGAGGTTAGAACTACCGATAACGATGATTTTTCTCTCACTCACGAAGTCGATGGTAGGGAATACGCACGATTTCGGAAAGACAATTTTTCATTCTTTTTCGTACGATTTACACGTGAGATCTAATGATCTAACCCCTGTCCGCTTCTTTGCTTCTTGCATTTTAGTGGCTTTAGATGGGATTCTGCACTGTAAAGTAGCAACGCAGAACAGGGAACAGGGTCGCCGTCCACGCATCGCAATGAGGGAGCAAACCTGTCTAGTTTCGCTCCGGAAAAAAACTGAAAAAAAGTCTTGACGATGATGAAATTTTACAATATTTCCTAGCGATGCTCCTATCTGTGTCTCACAATTTTTTCCATCCTCCAATCCCTGCCCGATACTCTGATCGGACGCGGGGAATGGGAGAGGAAGTCCCTATCACCTGATGGTCAGAGGGAAAGACAGTGTTTCGAAATGACTTAACACATCATCACATTATGAAGGTCAATCGAATCCTCACCGCACAGCATCTGTCTTTTCTCGCCAATCTACTCCTAGTCGTCCCGTTCGCCCTTCACGCCCAGACGTGGACTGTGAAAAGTATCTCAATCCCGTCGGAGTCACCACGTCCCAAGTTAGCGCCGCGAGCGGCTTGCGGCCACGGCCATCACGCGCTCATTTGGTCCGGTTTCGCAGATAGCTCCGTCGATCTGCATGTCTTTCTGCCCTCTCGCGATAGGGAATCGTATGCACTTGGCGTCGGGAGCGCCAAGGACTTCGTGTATGACTCCGGCAGTACCGCCAATATCGGTGACAGTCCGCTGAGAGGACTTCGAGTAGTGATGACGAGAGTCAACAAGGCAGAGTGCCTCCTCACTGGCCCCTCCCGTGCTCCTCTCGCGCCTAATGCCTCTGCCTCCTTCAGGCGCACATGCATGCCCAAGGCTGCAGGCAACCGCAAGGCTGATCTCCTCTCCGCCGCAATGCCATCACACTCACAGTCAATGGCAACGCCGCACTTACGATAATAACCCACCCCACCGTCTCGCATAATGAAAATCAACGATATTCCTGCCGCACGACACCTGCATTTGCTACTCGTCGCATTGTTCCTACCCGCTGCCGCTCTCCACGCCCAGACGTGGAGGGCGATCATTCTCGCTCCAGACGATCCAGGATCAGACGATCCAGACATCGTTTTACCTAGTATTGCTTATGCCACGACTGGCTCGCAGCAGTTCGGCTGGGTGGACATTCGTGAATTCTCGCAAGCGGCCCTCTGGAGCGGCACGGCGGAAAGTTTCGTCACTCTCCATCCCGCCGGGTTCGACGCCTCGCAGATTTTCGGTGCGTCCGCTTCCCGGCAAGTCGGCGTCGTTAGCTACTTGGACGAGAATGAGGACTGGCAGAATCACGCGGGCCTCTGGTCGGGTACGGCGGAAAGTTTCGTCGATCTCCACCCCGGCGGGGTTGTGGCGTCTATCCCATCTGCCGTGAGAGGCTCGCAGCAGGTCGGCGTTGTGGACATGGGGCCTGGTACGTTACACGCGGCCCTCTGGAGCGGCACAGCAGCAAGTTTCGTCGATCTCAATCCCTCTGGGGCCACCGACTCCGAAGCCCGTGCCACGAACGGTACGCAGCAGTTCGGCACGGTTACTTTCCAGGAGGGCAAATACCGTGCGGCCCTCTGGAGCGGCACGGCAGCAAGTTTCGTCGATCTAACTCCCCCGGGCTGCCCAGAAGCGGAGATCTTCGGGGCGTCCGATTCCCAGCAAGTCGGCTATGCTCACGTCGGGATCGAGGGAGGCGAGAAGCACGCGGGCTTCTGGTCGGGAACAGCGGCGAGCTTTGTCGATCTCCATCCCGCCGGATCCGACGATTCAACTGCCATGGCCGCAGATGGCTCATGGCAAGTTGGTTTCGAGCATAAGCACAGCCGCGACACAGATCACGCATGCGTCTGGTCGGGAACAGCGGCGAGCTTTGTCGATCTGCACGCCTTCCTTCCCCCTAACAAGTATGCGGCCTCTCAGGCAATCGGTATCCGGAGTGCCAACGGGATCGTTCAGGTCTCCGGCTTCGCGGCTGATGAAAATGGGGATGGGGTAGTAGCCGTCCTCTGGGTGATTGAATTACCCACGCCGCCCGCTTACGCCGCCCCCGCCAAGGCGAAGCTCATGACCGACCCCAAGACCTTCGCTCAGACCGTGGTCGAGAAAAAGAGTGCGACGCAGACGCTCACCATCACTAACATCGGCGGCCTGCCGCTCACCGGTCTTCGCGTATCGACGAGCAGATGGAACCGAGGCGACTTCCTCCTCACCCGGCCCTCCCGAGTCACTCTCGCGCCCAAAGCCTCTGCCACCTTCCGAGTCACCTTCAAGCCCAAGGCCGCAGGCAACCGCAAGACCGATCTCCTGATCCATAGCAACTCCCCCATGATTAAAGTCCGGCTCAGGGGCAGGGGAAAGCCCCAAATAAGCCAACCCGCTTTGCAGAACGGTCTGTACCCCGCACGGCGTCCGAGGGCAGGCACAAGATAGTAGATCCCACTCCCACCGTCTCGCATAATGAAAATCAACGATATCCCTGCCGCACGACACCTGTATTTGATACTTGTCGCTCTGTTCCTACCCGCTGCCGCCCTCCACGCCCAGACGTGGAGGGCGATCATTCTCGCTCCAGACGATCCAGAATCAGACGATCCAGACGTCGTTTTACATAGTGCCGCCTATGCCACGACTGGCTCGCAGCAGTTCGGTAGGGTGTCCACTGTTGCGGCCCTCTGGAGCGGCACGGCGGGAAGTTTCGTCAATCTCCATCCCGCCAACTGGGAGGCCTCGAGGATCTACGGTGCGTCCGGTTCCCTGCAAGTCGGCTACGCTCAGTACTTAGACGAGAATGAGACCTCGCGCAGCCACGCGGGCCTCTGGTCGGGCACGGCGGCAAGTTTCGTCGACCTTCATCCCGAGGGGTTCGCGTCGTCGACAGCCGTAGCCGTGAGAGGCTCGCAGCAGGTTGGCTACGCTAACTACTTAGACGAGTATGAGGACTTGCGGAAACATGCGGCTCTCTGGAGCGGCACGGCGACGAGTTTCGTCGATCTCCATCCCTCTGAGGCCACCGCCTCCGAAGCCAATGCCACGAACGGTACGCAGCAGTTCGGCTCGGCTACTTTCGGCGGATCTGAAACCCACGCGTGTCTCTGGTCGGGCACAGCTGCGAGCTTTGTCGATCTCAATCCCCCAGATCTCGATTTCGAAGAAGAATCGGAGATCTTCGGGGCGTCCGATTCCCAGCAAGTCGGCTATGCTAATGTCTTCATCGAGGACCGGGGGAGCGAAAGGCACGCGGGCCTCTGGTCGGGCACGGCAGAGAGCTTTGTCGATCTTCATCCCGTCGGATCTTCCGATTCCTATGCCCAGGCTACGGATGGCTCACGGCAAGTTGGTTACGAGTTTACGGGGGGAGATCGCGGCACAGATCACGCGTGCGTCTGGTCGGGAACAGCGGCGAGCTTTGTCGATCTGCACGCCTTCCTTCCCCCTAACAAGTATCAAAACTCTCGGGCAACCGGTATCTGGAGTGCCAACGGGTTCGTTCAGGTCTCCGGCTTCGCGGCTGATGGAAATATGGATGGGGAGGTAGCCGTCCTCTGGGTGCTTGGATCACCTGCGCCGCTCGCCCCCGCCGCACCCGCCAAGGCGAAGCTCATGGCAAATCCCAAGACCTTCGCTCAGACCGTGGTCGAGAAAAAGAGTGCGACGCAGACGCTCACCGTCACTAACTTCGGCGGCATGCCGCTCACCGGTCTTCGCGTATCGACGAGCAGATGGAACCGTGGCGACTTCCTCCTCACCCGGCCCTCCCGAGTCACTCTCGCGCCCAAAGCCTCTGCCACCTTCCGTGTCACCTTCAAGCCCAAGGCCGCAGGCAACCGCAAGACAGACCTCCTGATCCATAGCAACTCCCCCATGATTAAA
>CAUJIH010000075.1 GCA_963205275.1 Verrucomicrobiota bacterium
CCTAAACGTGCAAATTTCTCATCGTAACGCTCTTTGAGTCAAAAATTTAGCCCTCGGATCCCCAGCTTCTCAGAATGGAGTTTCAGCGTTTTAAACAGGTGCGTAGGCCCCAAAATCTCACGGAAGTTTGGACACCGTTGCGGCGAAATTTAAGGGACAAGCTATTTTCAATCGCGGGCTGGGGATGAAGATTCTAGAAGGTCGATATTATTGGCTCGCAACTGAATTGATGTGCATATGTGCCGAGACTTCCCTTGTGTCGCCCTTACAGGGCTTTTTATGGCCTTACCTTCAAATTCCTAGGGTGCTGCCCTAAGGCTAACATCGTGCGCCTCTTTGAGGCTGGGAATACACGGTACGTCATCGATCTCCAAAGAGACAGGCTGGTTTAAATTTAGAACGCAGATTGTTGAAGTGCTGGACTCGTGAAGGAAGAGTAGCGCAGACAATCCTGTCTGTGTAAGCCATTCATAGATCGTAAAGGATAGGCTATTTTCGCTTGAGAGCTCGAATCTGAAAGATGCCCCGGATTAGACACTTAGCATAAGTCCCTCCGTGCACAGATTACGAAATAATTCGGTGCGCTTGTAGCATCCGGTGAACGGCGGCTCGGAGCTCTGTCGGAGCGTAGGGTTTGGGAAGGACGCCTTTGAATCCGAACGCGGCAGGGCTGGACATCGCCGGGGCGTCGGAGTAACCGCTCGATACGATCGCCAGAACATCGGGGTCGATATGGACGAGATGCCGCATGGTTTCGACTCCGCCCATTCCGTTCTCGATCGTGAGATCGCAGATCAGCAAATGGAAGCGTTCCCCCCGGCGCATCGCATCGATATACTGCTCGATGGTCTCACGCCCATCCTTCGTTTCGACTACTTCGTGCCCCGCACGACGGAGCGTAGCGGCCATCAGACGACGGATGGGAGCATCGTCCTCTAGGATGAGAATGCGGGTGCCGACGAGCAGACTTTCTCCTGCTTCTTCGAGCGATGGCTTGGGAATCGCGGCGATATCGAAATTCGGATAAGCCGGGATTCCGATATCTTCCGCTGATTCGTCAGATCGGCTTCCCAGAGGTGAACAGAAGGTGGCGATGGTGCCTTTGCCCTCCTTTGACTGGAGACGGATGAATCCTCCGTGCGCTTTCGCGATGGACTCGCAGACCGTCAATCCGATTCCTGTGGCGTTATTCTCCCTACGAGTCGTGAAATAGGGTTCAAAAGCCCGATTGAGATTGCTTTCGCTCATCCCGTGTCCGGTGTCGATCACCTCGATCAACACATGATCTTCGTCAGCAGGGATGTGGTCCCCTCCGATTTTCAGGACTTCCTCCGGAGTGAGGCGCGAACTACGCACGATCAGGACTCCACCGTTGAGCATCGCCGCTGCGGAGTTGGTGACCAGATTCTCCAAGAGTCGCCGAATCTGGGCCGGATCGATATTGGCGATCAGATCGGGATCTCCGCTCTGGTATTGGTAGCGGATTTCAGGATGCTTGAGCCTTTGTTCAGTGAGGACGCGACGGATCAAGTCAGGAACGCGAGTTCGTTCGCGAATCGGACGCCCCCCGCGAGCGAAAGTCATCAATTGTTGCACGAGTCCTGTCGCCCGGACTGCCGCTGCCTGCGCTTCTTCCAGCATCTCCTGCAGTTCAGCGTCATCCGTGTGTCGCTCTCGTGCTAAGCCGATATTGCCATTCAGCGTGGTCAGGGAATTGTTGAAATCATGAGCAAAGCCGCGAGCGAGCAGACCCAAGCCTTCCAATCTCTGCTGGCGAATTTGTTCTGCGGTTTCGAGCCGGGTAGCGGTGATGTCGGTGAAAAGAGCGAGAACTCCTCCCTGTGAGGGGTAGGTCCGCACCTCGAACCACATCCCTCGGGCAGAGTCGTGAAAATCGAAGCGATGTCGCCGCCCCGAAGTCATCGGGCGATGAAAATGGCTGTCGTAGCGCTCGAGATCCGCATGATCGAAGTGCTCGCTGAATTGCGTGCCGATCAGGTGATAGTCTGGAGCGAAAATCCGACGAGCTTCGGCATTGGCGTAGCGAATGATCCCTTCCTCATCGAAGCGGATCAGCGGATCGCCGACTTCTTCAAGCTGCAGTGCCGATGACTGAACGAGCGCATCACTGATCGAGCCGCTCGCCAACGCGGAGATAAGGACGGGAGTAGGGGGGTGCGTCGGAGGGGTTGGTGAAGGTTTTCGCTTTGTGATCAGCTCCTGAAAGGCGGGATCGTTCGCGAGAGATGCGATTTTCCGAAGTGCTTCACTGCGTGCCGCAGGGGGCTGGGAGGGCGGAAAGACGGTTGGTGGAGCGGGTGCTTCCTCAATCGCTGAGGTCTCAGACACATCTTCTTCTTTCTTCGTCGCGACTTCGACTGCCGAGAGAATCGATGCGTGTGAAAATTCTCCCTGTGGTGCGAGAACGGTGACTAGGCCGACGGCTTCCCCGTCTGTCGTGCGAATGGGAGCGGATCGCTCATCGACGGCGATTGAGGAACCTTGTTTCGCCGTCAAGACCGCTCGTCGGCATCCTTCCGGACGCGGCGTGGCAGCATCGTCTGCTTCTGTTTCATCGGCATCCACGATGTGGATCATCTGGCCGATTGCCCCGTCCTTCTCCCATCCTGTGAGAGCGGCTGCCGCTCGATTGAGATAGACGACTTTTCCGTCTAGGTCGGTAGCGATCACCGCCTGTGGTAAGGGATCGGATACAGCTTCCAATACAGAAAGACGCAGAGCCAAGCGCTCTCCTGTGGCGCGTCGCTCGATTACTGATTCCAGGCAGGCGGAGATTTCAGTGTCGCTGAAAGGTTTGCGCAACAAGGCTGCAGGACCGATGGCCCGAGCGCGTTCGAGAACGTCTTCCTCTGAGTATCCCGTAATGAAGAGGAAGGGGATGCCGTATTCCTTTTTTAATTGATCCGCGAGTTCGATTCCGTCATCGACTCCATCGATCTGGATATCCAGTAGCGCCAAATCTGCATGATGCTCCCGCATCAGATCGTGTGCCTGAGAGGCGGAATAGGCGATTCCGACGACGATAAATCCACGACGACGCAGTACAGCTTCGAGATCGCGGGCGGTAACCCGGTCATTCTCGACGATGAGCAGTCGGAGACGGTTGGAGGGGAGTTCGTCCATGGAAGGCATCGCACGAAGCCGATCTTTTTATGCTACAACACAACTATGATCATTCACAGATGAATTTACCACGCCCTGCT
Source organism: Verrucomicrobiota bacterium (assembly GCA_963205275.1). Lineage (GTDB taxonomy): Bacteria > Verrucomicrobiota > Verrucomicrobiia > Verrucomicrobiales > DEV007 > Arctic95D-9. The sequence continues at coordinate 3,225 of CAUJIH010000075.1, forward strand.
CCTTTTACGCATCGACAGGGATTCCACCCTCATCGTTTTCTCCCTGGAACAACTAGCTCCCATTCCTGAGACGGGCGAGCAGGATCCGCCACCTCCAGACTTCCGTGAATCTGTTCGACTAGGAGTTGAAGCGTTTCGATCTCCGCATGACGATCTGAGAAAGCGAATTCCCTATCCGTCCCGAGACGTACTTTAAGCCGGAATCCTTCATCGAGATCAGGATGGAGATCGAGAAACAAGTCTGGTCCTGGAGCGAATTTCTTTTCGGACAGGACTAGGTGGATGAGTTCTCCCATCAGCAGTCCAAATGGCGTCGCGATCCGCAAGCTGATCGCTGCATCCTCATCGCCGCTGACGATTACACAGCGACGACCGGGACCCCGAGAGAGCAAGGAACAAATATCGTCCGCCAGATTGCGCAGCATCGCACATACGCGCAGAGAATCGCTTGACGCAGCGGGACAGGCTTGAGCAAGGGATCGCAGACGGATTTGCCATTTCAGAAAAGCATCCCTAGCCTCAGCACCCTGGGGTTCCAAACTGAACAGACTGGTGAGCAGTTGGAGTTGATTGCGAAAATGGTGCAGTCCGTGAATCTCGATCACCTTCGGTGGCTCGGGTGTTCGATTCAGAGGACGTAGGAAGGCGAGGGAGCCAGTCGGTTTTCCGCTTTCCTCGAGCGCGATGAATTCAGCGACGGTGCCTCCTGGAAGAGCTGTTTCAGAAAATTTGCGTCCGAGAATTCCTTGTCTATCTGCGTCAAACAGCGAGGCGGCGGCGGAGTTCGAGTGAGACACATAGCCCTCGGCATCTAGATGCAGAGTTGGCATGGGAGAGCGCAAAAATGCCGGCCCCTGCCAAGAATCTGATTCGCGTAAGCTGCGGAGTTGAGACTGATTGCGGGCCAATACTAGAATCTGATCTTCGCCACAGAGAGTTAGGGTGACGGCGATCTCGAATTCACCTTTCCCTCGCCCTCGGATGTCCGCCGTGATGATACGATTTCCACTCACGACTTTTTCTCGACACCGTTCTAGCAGAGCTGCGAGAGCAGGCCAAGCATCGGTGATCGTCCGGCCCTGCCATGTCGTATCTGGTGAAATTTCCTCCCACGATTTCGAGGGTGGGGCACAGTCGATGATCACTCCCTCCGAATCGATGAGCAGAATGAGATCAGGAATCACTTGGAGAAGCGCCTGTGCTTTCCCAGAGAGCGTACCCAGCCGCATTCGTAAGGAGACGATCTGCGACTCCATATCTCGCGTCTTATCCTCGGGCACGAAGAAGTAGAGATGAGAGAGAGGAGTTTCTCCGACTCCGAATCGGATGGATAGAGCCAGCACTCGCACGACTTTGGGTCCGTCCGTGGCCTGGAGCGTGGTTTCACATTCTAAAGCATCGCCAGACTCTGCCAATTCAGGTGGTCGGTCCAGCGACTGAAGCGCCGCAGAGGGGATCAAGTCACCTAACTTTTTCCGTCGTAGATCAGACAGGGACGATCCTGTCAGAGTCAGAAAAGAGGGATTGGCATCAATGACTAACTGATCCGGATTCGTCCGAATCACTGCAAACGGGATACGCAAAAAAAGCGTCTGAAAAATCGATTTGTCCGAACGCTCGATCTTCTCCAAGCGGTGCAATTCGGTCGCATCCTCGATCATAATCACAATACCACCATCCTCTAGGAGCGATGATCGGAACTCGAGTTCTCTCAATCGGCCATCGCCGACCTTGAGCGTCAGGGTGAGTGGTAATTGATTTCTCCATATTCGTTCTTGCCATAGGGCAGTCATCCGTTCGAGATAGGCCGGATCGGGACAGAGGGACGCGAGCCACTCTTGGAATCCACCTTTATCGACGATGCTGTATCCGGCAAGTTTTTTACAAAAGGCATTTTCGTGACTTAATTCCTGCCTGCGATTCAAAATCACCAGCCCGTGGGGAAGGGTATCTGCGATCTCCGCCCAAGGGGTCGGATATGTTTCCACCTCAGAAAACGGGGTTCCGTGATGAGCAGTGGATGTGATAGTGCTTCGCGCCGACGAGGGTGCTGCAAATGGATTCACAACGTTGCTTTTCACAACGTTGTGACCGGAATAAGATATTTCACGCGGCGAATCGATGGCGAGCAGACGAGGGGATGGAACAAAGCAGGAAGAAATTACGTTTATTTAATGAAGATTAATAAAAATCCGCAAGTGATTTATTCACTTTCTCACGCAATTTCTCTGTGGCTGGGATCAGAGGATCAAATTCCTCCCTTTACCGTCCCTTTTGCCGCCCTATTTTAGTATTCATGCCAGAAATTCTGCCTATCGAAGAGTTCCTCGCCCGAGCGAATGATCGGACGGTTGTGGACGTGCGTACTCGGGCAGAGTTCATCGCGGGTCATATTCCGGGAGCGGTGAACGTACCACTTTTTTCCGACGAGGAACGAGCCGAAGTCGGGACGCTCTATGTTCAGAAGGGACGTGAGGATGCGCTGTTGCGAGGACTAGGTTTTGTAGGCCCGAGGATGGAGATGCTCGCTCGACGTCTGCTGGAATTGGATTCGACCTCAAGCGGAGGGCTGTTGATTCATTGCTGGCGCGGCGGAATGCGCAGTTCCAGCGTCGCTTGGCTAGCAGAGTTAGCGGGAATCCGGGTCGCGATTCTCGAAGGAGGCTACAAATCCTTTCGTCGCCGCGTGCTCGAGAGCTTTACTTGTCGACAGAAAATTCGCGTGGTCGCAGGCTATACTGGGTCGGGAAAGACTTCCATCCTGCACGCACTGGCGGAGCGCGGAGAAACGGTGATTGACCTAGAGGCCTTGGCGAATCACAAAGGAAGCGCCTTCGGCGATCTGGGGGAAGAGCCTCAGCCGAGTCAGGAGCAGTTTGAAAACGAGCTCGGCATACGCTGGATGGCGATTGATCCAGAGCAGACGCTCTGGCTGGAGGACGAGAGTCGGGCCGTCGGGCGCAGCATTCTGCCGCCCGGCGTATGGGAGAGCAAACGAGCGGGTCGCTTCGAAGTGATCGTCCTCTCGCCTGAGGCTAGGACGGAACGATTACTCAAAATGTATGCGGGTTTCGAGACAGTCGAACTCGAAGCGCGAGTGGAGCGCATCAGCCGTCGTCTCGGAGGCGAGCGAACCGCGAGTGCGCTGAAAGCACTGCGTGAAGGGAGGCTTGACGAGACTTGTCGAATCGTCCTCCAGTATTACGATAAAGCGTATCAGCATTGCCTCGATTCCATCCCATCGGAACGTCAGCATCTGCATAAATTTGATACTTTCGATCCTTCACACATCGCAGAAGTCATTCTGTCTCCTGAATCCGCCCCCGTCCCTCGATGAGCCAATCCGAATCTTCCCCCATCCGACTCACTCAATACAGCTCCGGAGCGGGCTGTGGATGCAAAATATCTCCGAAGGTTCTGGACGAAATCCTCGGCCATGGTGCTCCAACGCCCCCACCGGACTGTCAGCTTCTGGTCGGAAACGAAGATCGTGACGACGCCGCCGCTTGGTTAATGGATGATGGGAAAACCGTGATTCTCGCAACGACGGACTTTTTCATGCCTATCGCCGATGATCCGACAGAATTCGGTCGTATCGCCTCAGCGAATGCGATCAGCGATATTTATGCGATGGGTGGTCGCCCGATTCTGGCCTTGGCCGTGCTGGGCTGGCCGCTCGATTTGCTTCCTCCAGAGGTGGCGGGTCAGGTGGTGAGCGGTGCCCGCGCCCTCTGTGCCGAGGCGGGAATCACTCTCGCTGGTGGCCATAGCATCGACAGCAACGAACCGATTTTTGGCCTGGCCGTCACCGGATTAGTAGCACGCGAGCATTTGAAAACCAACGGTGGTGCGCATTCTGGTGACCTGCTGTTTTTAACCAAAAAAATTGGGGTCGGAATTCTCTCGACAGCTCTGAAGAAAGGTGGACTTTTGCTCGAAGACGAGGGTCTGGCGACAGCTTCCATGATGCGCCTGAATCGAATCGGTGCGGATCTCGCTCTCCTGCCGGGAGTCCATGCCATGACGGATGTGACGGGCTTCGGTCTGCTAGGACATCTGCTGGAAATGTGTCGATCCAGCGAGGTCGCGGCTCGGATCAATTTTTCCGCCGTACCGCAACTCGCTGATCTCGCTCGTTACCTAGAGGCCGGAATGGCGCCGGGTGGCAGCCGCCGAAATTGGGAAAGTTACGGACATGAAGTGAGCGGAGTGAATGAGATTACACGCGGGATTCTTTCCGATCCTCAAACCAGCGGCGGGCTACTGGTAGCGGTCGCACCAGAGGCTGAGGCGGAAGTGATCGATCTGCTGGATGCGAATGGACTGAATGAGTTCACAAGGCCGATTGGACGACTGGAAGCACACGTCTCAGGACCGCGAATTATTGTTGAGTGAAGGTGGATGATTCATTGGAAGCGGATCCCACGGTTCCCTTTCCATAGCCTGAAGAAGTCCTCAATTCCCTGCGAATAATTCCGAAATCAGGATTATTCTCGGGGTGTATGAGTCAAGATTCGTCCCGATCCTATCGCTTGAATCGCCGGCATTTTCTCGTTGGCTCTGCCGGGAGTCTTTTCGGCCTTTCGTTGGAACCTCTCGCGGTGAGTGAGGTCTGCGCTGCGGAAGCGGCGAGTCGCTCCGAGCCACTCTATTGGGCTTGGTGGGGCTGGGAACCGCTTGCTCACTATCGACGAAGCGGTGGAGTGGTCGGTGCGGTGAACACGCAAGCTCCATGGCTAGCGGACTGGCATGCTCATCTACATACTGAAGATACGGTGCGCACGATGGCTGATCTCGGAATCAATCTCGGCTGTACCCATTTCTTCAAGGGATTCGGACTCATTCACGAGCGAGCGGAACAGCAAAATACAGCTCAATTGGTCAAACGAGCGCATCAGCACGGAATCAAAATTCTCGGCTACTGCCAGTCTCGTTCGCTCTATTACGAGCAGTTTCTCGGCGAGGAGCCGAAGGCGGAGGACTGGATTCAGCGCGATGAGGAGGGGAATCTTCAGTTCTGGAGCAGTTCGAAGTACCGCTGGGCACCGTGCATTCTGAGTCAGGAGTTTCGAGCCTACATGAAGCGAGCGATCCAGGTGGGGATAGAAGAAATCGAACTGGATGGGTTTCACTTTGACAACGATTACTGTTTGCCCTGCTACTGCTCGCGCTGCGAAAAGACCTTCGCTGTCTGGATGACTGAGCGTCACCCGGAGATTCCTGATCCGAAACTTCCCCCTCGCGAAAAGGAGAGTCCCGCTCGTATCAGTGAGCCGCTGGTGCAGGAGTGGGTGCGCTGGCGCTGTGAAACGCTGGCTGAATACCATGCAGACCTAGAGAAATACGCTCGAAGTCTGAAGTCAGACATCCTCCTACTGGGGAATCCCGCCTATCCACGCCATCTCAACAGCCCGTATGTCCGTAGTGTCTGGGCACCTTGGATTGGACGACATCTCGATCTGATGTTTGCTGAAAACGGGAATTTCCCTCGCGTCGAAAACGGTATCATGGTCTCGCAGGTGCGAGCCTGTAAGGACGCCTCTGCCGTCGGATATCGTGTGATATCGACCGTATGGAAAAAGGATAAAAAATCTCCGGGATACGGCCTGCCGGAAACTGAACAGGAGGTCGGACTGCAAGTCGCAGAGTCTGCTGCTCAAGGAGCGATTCCGGGAACGAATTGGGCGCTGCGCCCGCTAGAAGAAGGTGACAAGATGCGTGTGGATCGCCCGGACTTGAAAGCAGCGCTGGGGAAATATATCCATTTTGCTCGGAAACAGGACGCTTTTCTGAATCATGCGCAGCCTGTGCGCGACATCGCCGTGCTGCATAGCTTCGCATCGGTGGTTTTCGACAATACGGAATCACTTTCGCTCTCGCTAGGAATTGAGGAGGTGCTGATTCGAGGTGGCTTCCCGTGGGAGGTCGTCTTTAGCGACAACTTCGAGCGTTTGCTTGGATTCGGTACCCTCATCGTCGCGGGGCAGACTCATCTGAGCGACGCTGAGTGCCACGCCATAAGAGAGTTCGTAAAAGGTGGTGGAAGCCTGATCTTGGTGGGTGAGAACGGAATCAATGACGAGAACGGGCGCAAGCGTTCCCAGAATCCCTTCACCAGTTTGGAAGGAGATCGCGTATTCCGTCTGAACGCGGAGGATGTTCGCGTCCCCGTGGTGGACAGTCACGAGATTAGCGTGCCTCTACCTGAGAATTGGAGCTCTGTCGCCGAGACGATACGGAAGGCGTCGGATCACGGGTTCTCGGCTCGTCTTCGAGGCTCTGACACAGTGACTCTCAGCGCCTGGAGGATAGGAAACGGAGGTCTGCTGATCCAACTGGTGAATTACGCAAAAACACCGACTCCGAAAGAAATGCGCGTGGAGTTGAGTCAGTACTGGCAGGGCAAAACCAAGCTGCGCTTCTCGACCCCCGACGCTTCGGAACAGAGCCTGCCAGTGCAGACACCACTCCGTGAAGTGGCGATCCCGTCATTCGTCATTCACGGAGTGCTGGTGATCGAGTGAGGAAACTTATTTCCCCTCCGTGGATAGCCCCTCCAAGTCGTCGAACGCTTTCGCTGCGGCCTTCAGCCCGTTCAGGAGAATCATAAAGTCACCACAGTTGCAGAGCATATTGGCTCCTTGATCGCGACGCTTCTTCATCTCTTCTGGAGTTCCAGCGGGACAACCCCACGCGATACCATTCGCTTTGGCTGCTGCGGCGACTCGTTTGTAGGCGGCTTCGAGGCGTTCTCCGCTGGTGTCTCCTTCGCAGCGATAGCGCAACCCTAGGTCTCCAGGGCCGACGAAGAGCATGTCCACGCCCGGTACGGCGGCGATTTCCTCGACATTCTCAACGCCTTCTGGAGTTTCGATTTGCACCACCAGAAAGGTCTCGCGATTCGCGTCCTGGGAAAATGTGTAGCCATCGGGATTGATATGATAATCGGAATCGAGACCCGCGTTATCGAGTCCTCGGTCGCCGATGGGTGGGAACTTGGTCGCTTGCACCAGCATCTTGGCTTTCTCCGCAGTAGAAACGTGAGGGATCATCAGGCCCGTCGCCCCATCCTCAAGATAGCGGTACAGTTCCGTCTTGCCCAGAGTGGGGGCGCGGAGCAGACAGTCGATGTCGTAGAGATGAAAGTGGGCCAACATCACCTGGAGTTCCCGGAGTTCGAAGGCGCTGTGCTCGAGATCGAGCCAGATGCAGTCGAAGCCCGTGCGGGCGGCGTGAGCGATGTAGGAGGGGATGAAGTGGCCGAGATTGGCACAGCGAACGAATTCGCCCGCCCGAAGGCGTTTCATAGTTTTGCTGATTCTCATGAGTTTGGAAAAAGGAATAACAGGGACTGAGCGGCGCGGACACGAACATCGGGTTCAGAGTCGTCGAGCAGAGACTCGAGTTTTGCACGCAGGTGCGTGGCCTTCGTATCGCCTGCGAAGTTGGCAGCGTAGGTTCGCACGCTAGCATCAGGATCGTCGAGATTCCGAGTCAGGCGCATCAGTCCGTCGGCATCGCCCAGCACTGCCAGAGCGTTCTCGATGTAGGCTCGGACGATGGGGGTAGGGGCTGCGTCAAGCCGCTTCCGCAGAGCTTCGATATCGCTCGGATCACCGATCGCGCCCAGAAGCCAAGAGGCGATCTGGAAGCCACCGACGTCTTTTCCGTCCCGCGCTTCACGGATCAACGCCATCGCTCCTGCATCGCCCTTTCGAGAAAGAGCGGCTGCGGCCATCAGGCGTAGCTTAATATCGGCTTCTGAATCTTCGAAATATCGGCGCAGAGTCGGTTCGTCTCCCAGCTCTGAGACCTTATAGAGACTCTCGGCGGCGTGGATATGACCATAGGGATCGGGTGATGTCAGAACCTCTGTCAGCACCGAGACGTATTTTCGCTCTCCGGCGCGGACAAGCTCGCGGGCGAGACCGCAGCGATGTTGAGCGTCTGAATCAGTGGCGAGACGTTTTTCCAAAACAGGAATCACTTCTGTTCCGTGGCCACTGAGTGTCAATCCCTCTGCGGCGTGCATGGCTACCCAGAAATGCTCCGAATCCTCCGAATGCAACCCTGCACGCAGAACGCTGAGAGCCTTTTCGCGCTGTTCAGGGGAGAGGGCCTCAGCAGGTTCGGCTGCCGTAGGGTGGAGAGACATTGGTCCGCAGGCGAGTGCGATCCAAAGAAGAGGTCGAAATTTCATGAACAAACGATTTGTCGATCCGACCGCAGCAAATGTCGAGAGTAAATTGATCGAGACGAAATCATCGATTCAGCGCAAGGACGCAATCGACGAACCCCACTTGTTCGGTGTAGAGTGTCGCCTATGAACTTTCGCTGGCTCGGGAGAGTGTCCTATCCCGATGGATTAAAGATCCAGGAAAATCTCGTCGCACAGAGGCAGCGCGATGAGGTGGGCGATACCGTGCTACTGCTCGAGCATGAGCCTGTGTACACGATCGGTCGCACGCGTGACCACTCCAGCCTGCGAGCAGAGGATTCGCTGCCTCACCCGGTGTATGAAATCAATCGAGGCGGGCAGGCGACGTTTCATGGCCCAGGGCAATTGGTCGGCTATTTAATCCTAGATTTGAATCCTCTCGGACGCGACCTTCACCATTATCTCTGGAGTATCGAATCCGTTCTGATGCGCCTGGCGTCGGACTTTGGGATAGAGGCCGGGCGACGCGAGGGCCTGACTGGGGTGTGGGTAGAAAATAGAAAGCTCGCTTCCATCGGGGTAGGTGTGAGAAAATGGGTCACCATGCACGGTTTCGGACTCAATGTATCAGAGGATCTCTCTGGATATGACGCCATTACCCCCTGCGGAATCGCAGGGGTCACGATGACTTCTCTTTCACGGGAATGTGGACGCACGATTTCCGTTGCCGAAGCTGCGGAGGCTGTAAAGAAGCGCATCACGGAGGCTTTTTCTCAAGAGGTGAAACTCTGAGCGCGAACGGAAGTAAAATCGAATCGATGTATCTGGTCGCAGTTCATTTGGAAAATCCTCGGGAGATGGTCGTCGCGCAGGCGGTGGCGGGCCGCCCGATTCGGATCGGACGCAAGCCTGAGAGTCTGCCAGAGGAGACGGTCGATCTCTTGCGTATCACCTGGGATGATAGGCACGTCAGTCGCAATCACTGCGAAGCTACGATGACGGAAGAGGGATCCGTGACCCTCCGGCGATTGCCCGCTCTGACGGGGCGCAGTACTCCCAATCCTTTTTCCACAAACGTATATCACAAGCATCGTCACCGCATCGACAGTCCGACAGAGCTGAAGCCGAGCGGTTCTCTGGTGCTCGGACTTGGCGGTAGCACCGCTCTCTACTGGCTGGAGTCGATGGGTGATCTCGACGAGCACATCGAGTATCATTATCGAGAAAAAGATCGTGAAAAGGAAGCATTCGAGGATGATCTGACGAAGCATCAGGATTACGACGAAGTTAGCCAACTCGATGAATATAGTCTCCGTCTGCAACTGAAGCTGTTGCAAAAAGAACTCCCGCAACAGGTACTCAGCGGATGGACGGATGAGGAAGATTTGCTGACGCGTGCTGCTGTTTTCCTAGAGAATTCACTACCCGGTCAGAAGGGCGTGACGGCCGTCTTTTTGGCGGTAGAAAAGGATGGGGAGGGCGTGGATTTCGAGATTCTCAATCCCGATCCCCTAGCGCGAGCCGATTTCAGTCCCAGTCGCACACTGATGAATCGGCTGAATCTCGCGAAACCCAATCCTGCGGATATTCGCATCTGGACTTCGAAGGACAACAATCGTGTCTTTGCAGCGGAGAGTCTCGGTGATGAAATCGACTGGGTAGCCATTATCCCGGTCGCTCGATTCGACGAGTCGGCAAAAATCTACCGCGATTCCCAGCGTCGTCCGGTGTATCTCTACGTCGAGACGCGACAGGCGTCGAATGCTGCTGCGGCGGCCTTTATTCCATTCATTCGCCTGATTAGCTCTCTCGTGGCGAGCCTGCTCTCTGCACGAGCTGATCAGAAAATGCAGGATCAGATGGCAGCCTATTTTTCTCCTGGTCTCCGCAAGATCATGCGCGTGCGTGATCAGTCAGAACTGGAACCTGCGATGGTGGACTGCACCGTGATGTTCAGTGATCGGCGGGGACATTCCCGCCACCTCGAGCAGGCGAAGGGTGACAAAGAAATCCTTGATCGCCTCCACGAAAACCAAAAGATCGTCGGCTATATTACAGAGGAAATTTTTCGCAGTCGTGGCGTCGTGACTGACTTCTCAGGCGATGGGGCACTCGGACTCTGGGGATGGCCCGACTTCGGTGATGCGAACAAAGACCACGCTCTACTTGCCGTCGAAGCTGCCGAAGCGATCGTGAAACGTCTCGCCTCGCGAGTCGAGTACGAAGAGGAGCTTCAGCGCGACATGGCCGCCGTCCGGATCGGAATCAGTACTGGACGCATCGCTGTGGGGAAAACGGGACCCTCTCAACAGTGGCACATTAGTGTCTTCGGTAGCGTCGCTAACCTTGGTGCTCGACTGGAGCGTATCGCCAAAGAGTTCCGTGTGCCTGTCCTGCTTTCCGATGAGACCTATCTCCGTATCCGTGAGTCAGGGAATCGCATCTTCCGGCGACTGTGTCTGATTCAACCTGCTGGCTTTGCCGAAGGTTACGCGATTCACGAGCTTGTGCTTCCTCGTGAAATGGGAGGTTCCGGTATCTCGGAAGAGGACATTCGCACATACGAGCGAGCACTGAATCAGTTCAACCACGAGCAGTGGGACGATGCGATCGATCTGCTCGCCACGATACCCGAGGACGACCCTGCTAGTCTCTGGCTCAGGGCGAAAGCTCTGGAGTTTCGGAAAAATCCACCTTCTCCCGGCTGGGCGGGTGAGATACGCAGCCTCACCAAATAGATCCACTCGACCTTTAATCCATCGTGCAGGACGAAGATTCCATTAAAGTCAAAGATTACGTGATTCACCAGCCACCACTGGGGGAGGGGAGTTATGGTCGCGTCTATCGGGCCACCTATCGGGGAATCTCGGAGCGAGCATTGAAAATCTTCCGCCCTGGTGCGGTCGATCTCGCGAGCATGGCACGCGAGCTGGAGAAGCTCTCTCAGGTCACTGGCCATCAGGGAATCGTCGCGTTGCACGATTTTGACTTACTGAATGACCCACCCTATTACGCGATGGGCCTCTACGCCTATCAGAATCTGGAGGGCAACTGGGAGGCGCGAACACTGAATCAGCTTTGCGGAAAAATTGATGTTAGGGAAGGTTGGCGACTAATTCGCGATATTGCTGATGCGCTCTCTTATCTGCATCAGAACCGCATTATCCACTGCGATATCAAGCCCTCAAACATTCTACTGTCAGACGAGATCCCGTATCATATTAAAATCTGTGACTTCGGGCAGAGTCGAGGACCTGTATCCGAGGGAACGATGCCCGTCGGCACGCCTTTGTATGCGAGCCCTGAGCAACTCCGAAATCCCCGTGACTCAGCGGATGGGAAGGGCTTTCGCTGGGACGTATACAGCTTCGGGGTCGTCGCCTATCAGCTTCTCACAGGCGAACTTCCTCGCCTGAGGGAATTCGCAGCTTCTAGGAAAGAGTTCTTCGATGCGGAAGCTACTTTTTACGAACCAGATGCCGAGACCTCACCTGGAGACAGGGGAAAAGCGATCGACGGGAACCAGATCGCCACCTTGTTGGAGGCCCGAGAGGAGATTTCCTGGCCTTCTGATCTGCGAATTTCGACCGAGAGAAAACTCCTCATCGCAGATTGTCTCAGCATCAGAGCGGATCGACGTCCGTCCGATATGCGCGAGGTCTGGGCGCGAGTTCAGCGGCTGGAGCAGCAGGATAGCGTGCGGGCGGCACGCAAGCTGAATACAGTCTTCGCCATTCTTCTCGTGATCGCGATCTGGGCTTCTGGCTTTGCTCTAGTCCAGGCACGAAAGGCTTCTCTCGCGACCGCTGACGCCGTGGCAGCAGCCGACACATCCAAGCAGAATGCGAATGCTGCGATCGACCTGATGCGACTCTTCGTGAGTGAACTGAATAAAGGCGACATCTCGGGTTCGGGAGCAAATCGCCTCTATACCATCGTCGCTGAGTATTCACAGACCTTCCTCGACAATCGCTCCAAGAACTCCCCTGCCTCCGCTCGCATCCTTCGCTTTTCCGGACAAACAGCCGCGCTTCGTGGACGGCAGGCTCTGGCACGGAACGATCTGGACGGGGCACTGAAGGATTTCACGACCGCCTTTGAGATCCGGTCGAAGCTGGCCGAGGATGCTGACATCACAGAAGATTACGCACTACTTGCCTCGCGCGATCTCGCCAGTATCGCTGATATCTACGAGCGAAAGGGTGGCTATGCTCAGGCGGTGACCTACTACAATCGCGCACTGGAATGGCGGACGCAGTCCGACTCTCCCGATGGGGTCTTCTCGCTGGCACAACTCAAACAGCTAGCTGAAGTCTATCGGCCTCTGGCCAATGCCTACGCGCTGAATCAGGAACCAAAACAGGCGATTTCCACACTAGAAGAGATCCTCTCGATTTTTCTATCGCGATCAGAGGATGAAAAAACAGCAGATCGTCCCGGCTTTGTGATCGAAACGGTGCGGGTTCTCTTGCAGCTCGGTGAGACCTTGCAGGCTGGCGGGAATCTTTCTAAGGCGGGAGAGCGTTTCCAAACAGCGGCTGATTTGGCGAAATCTCTCTCAGGGGCCTCTCCCGGCATCGCTGAAGAAGCCGCACGAGCATATCTTTCGGCCATTCATTCGTTAGGATTGATTCAGATCGCTCAGAAACAGCCGGAAGCTGCTCTTGCGCTCCTTCGGGAAGAAATTCGCATCCGCGACACTGACGTCAGCCGTCGACCTTACGATGCGGAATTAAAGCTGAGCCTAGCAGACGCCTATGAAGCCGCGTCACGCTGCCTCGATTTCAGTCAGCAGGCTTCCCGCAGTCTGGCCGTCGATTATCTCGGAAAAGCGGTCAACCTGCTGTCGCAACTGCCCTTTGATCTGCGTTCCCGATCCGATATTACAGAAAAAATCACGAGGTATCAGGAGACTCTGGCGAAGCTCGAGATTCCGTCGAACTAATTTACATCTTGATTCGAGCTTTTACTTCCTCACTTTTCTGATACTCTCCTCTCCGTGATCCCCGCCTTCGCCATTCTCATCGGACTGACACTGCTGATCGGCGGCTTGCCGCTCACGTTTATCCTGATCTACAATCGACTGGTCGGTTTACGGAATCGAGTCGCAGAGGGCTGGAGCGGCATCGATGTCCAGTTAAAGCGCCGACACGAACTGATTCCCAACCTAGTAACCACGCTCCGAGCCTATCGGGACTATGAGCGTGAAACGCTGGAGACGGTGACTCGGCTGCGCAGTATCGCCGAGGCAGCGACGAGTGTCCCGATCAGCGCCGAGGCTGAGGAAAGTCTGGGACGAGGGTTAAAAAGCGCGATGATTCTAGCAGAGGGGTATCCCGATCTGAAGGCCGATCAGAATTTTCGTGAATTCATGAAGCAGTTGGTAGTGATCGAGGATGATCTCCAATACGCCCGCCGATATTACAACGGAGCGGTTCGTGATCTGAACAACGCTCTCGAGTCTTTCCCTAGCAGCCTAGTCGGAAAAATGGCAGCATTTCAGAAAGCTGATTTCTTCGAGGTGAGCCAGGCGACGGAACGAGAAGGAACGGACGTTCGCTTATGAAGCAGAAACTCAATCTCATCGGCTTTTGTCTGCTCGCGCTCTTCGTCCTCTTCGCTCTTTTCCCCGCTCGCGCACAAGAGAGAATTCTCTCGTACGACAGCGTGATCAACGTCGCCAGAGATGGCAGTCTGTCCGTGACGGAGACGATCCAGGTACGGGCGGAAGGTGTGAAGATCCGTCACGGAATCTTTCGCGATTTTCCCCAACTGTACCGACACGACTGGGGGCTGGTGGAGCGTCGTCTGTTCGCGGTAGACTCCGTCACTCGCAACGGCCAGCCCGAACCCTGGCGACTCCAGCCGGAGGCAGCAGGGACGAGAATCTGGATCGGTGATGCTGATACGGAACTCGATTCCGGATCGATCCAGACCTATCAGATTCAGTATCACACGACCCGACAGCTGATCTTCGGAAAGGATCGCGATGAATTGAGGTGGAACGTAACAGGCAACGAGTGGAGTTTCCCCATTATGACGACGCAGGCTAGAGTCATTCTTCCTGCGGAGATCACGCCGCTGGAACTCGATGCCAATACTGGCTATCGAGGTGAAGAAGGGAAGGACTTCACCGTGAGCAAGTCAGGGAATGACATCGTTTTTCAATCCACTCGCGCCTTCGCCTCGGGAGATGAACGCAGCGAAGGACTCACGATCCGCGTTTTCTGGGCAGCGGGAGCACTGGATGCGGTCGCCTATGAGAAGCCAGCGATCTCTGAGGAAAACTGGCTCTTGTTCTGGGGATGGAAGCTCATGGGGCTTAGCCTATTCGTCTATATCGTGGCTTGGTTCGTCGTGGGGCGAGATCCTCGAAAGGGGGTGATCATTCCTCGCTGGGAACCTCCCGATGGCTGGTCGCCTGCAGCGGTGCGCTACCTCAAGATCATGGGCTTCGATAATCAAATTTTCTCCGCCGGAGTGATTAGTCTGGCCGCAAAAAAATGCCTCAGTATCCAAGGAACTCTGAAGTCGGATTACTTGTTGAAACGTGCTCTGACCACTCAAAAGATAGAGCCTCTCACGGACGACGAAGAGGCGCTCTATGCGGGCCTGTTCAACGGGAAGCGACTCTCCTCACTGCCTCTCGATCAGGAGCATCACAGCATCGTGCAATTAGCTCAGAAAGCGCTGAAAAATGCGCTCAAGGCAAAGAACAGGCGTCGCTGGTTTCGTGTCAATCTTCTCTGGTGGCTACCGGGCTTGCTCCTTTCGTTGGCCGGATTAGCGCTCATCGTCGCGAACCAGCCTGATGGACTGAATTCTTTGGGAGGAACGCAATTCATCTTGGTCATGGGTGCACTGAGCTGGTTCATGTGGCACAAAGCGATCTCAGCCTGTCGCCCTGTGTTTCAGTGGGAATCCATCACCTTTTTCGTCATGGGGTCTCTGTTTTCTGTGTTTTTCCTGGTCATTCTGGTCGCGATCCCCGATTCTCGCGATCTGGTCATGATCGCCTGCTTACTGCTCATCGTTTTCATGTCCCGGCTATTTTTCCGTCTGATGAAAACTCCCACACGAGAGGGGAGAAGGATTCTGGACGAAATTGACGGCTTTCGCGAATACTTATCAGTCGCCGAGGAAGACAGGCTGAATCTAGAGAATCCACCTGAGAAGACTCCGGAACTATTCGAGAAATTTCTGCCCTACGCCCTTGCGCTCGATGTTGAACAGCAGTGGTGTCGGAAGTTTGACTCCGTCCTGAAAGCGGCGGCGACCAGTCCTGGATCGAGCGGAGATTCGAACTTGGTGCATTTTTACACCAGTGATTCCCAAGGACTATCGAGCTTCAGTTCGGGAGCGATCATGGGGGCTGCACTCACCAGTGCCCTGACCAGCGCAGCTGTCGCACCTAGTTCTTCGAGCGGAGGTAGTGGTGGAGGAGGCTCTGGCGGTGGTGGTGGAGGCGGTGGCGGCGGTGGCTGGTGAAGACGTGAGAGAGGTGACTCAGGCGCGGCTTTGCGTTAGGTTCTCTATTTTGACAAATGTCTCAATCCAGTCCTTCGTTTCACGTCCCTCGGGAAAGAATGATGAAATCCGCTCTTTTAATCACGATGTTCGGTAGTCTGCTCCTCAGTCATTCCATCGTCGATGCAGAGCCTCTGCGTGTGATGTCATACAACATCCGACACGGCTGGGGCATGGATTCGCCCAATCATGAGATCACGCTAGAACGCACGGCTCGCGTCATCGCCGATCAGAAGCCGGATATCGTCCTCGTGCAGGAGGTGGACAAGAAGACAACACGCTCCAACGGAGTGGATCAGGCGGAAAAACTGGCGTCGCTGCTGGGAATGCAGGGAACTTTCGGAAAAGCGATCAATTTTGCTGGGGGCGAATATGGACTAGCGGTCTTCACGAAGGGTGAGATTCTCTCTCATCAGGTCCATCTGCTCCCCGGTGAGGGCGAACAGCGGATCGCTTTGGAAGTGCGGATTCGGCTTCACGGGAGAGAGTTCACGGTGATCGATACTCATCTCGATTACCAAGATCCGGAGAAGGTGCGACTACAGGCGAAGACGGTGTCGGAACTCGGGAAAGAACTGCCACTGGCTCTTCTGGCAGGGGATTTCAACGTAGTCCCAGGGAAGCCACCTCTCGCCGAGATCGAGAAGCTCTGGACTGCGGTGCCAAAAATCGGAGAGCCTAAAACCTATCCCGCCGACAAGCCCGGGCAGGAAATCGATCATCTGTTCATCCGGGGCTTTGAAGTCGTAGAGAATGTGCAAGTGACCGCTGAGCCTGCCGCCTCCGATCATCGTCCGATCATCGCGACCCTGAAATTTCCGGATGCATCTGCCGGAGAAGCGAAGAAGTGATGCGGTTTTTCTTGGCCTGCGTCGATGGATTTGTCATACTGGTCTCATTCATCATGGGGCGTCGTTCTGTCAGCCTGACTTTGTTCTTCTCGATCCTCTCCTGTCTCGGCGGATTCGTGAAATTGTCTCTCGCCGCAGAGAGCGGGCCGGATTTCAATCGTGACATCCTCCCCATCCTCTCGAACAAATGCTTCGCCTGCCATGGCCCGGATGAAGCGACGAGGAAGGCGGACTTGCGGCTCGACCGCCGAGACGTCGTCCTAGCTGCGGGAGTGATCCATCCGGGAGACGCGAAAGGCAGCGAGCTGGTTACGCGGATTCTGAGCAGTGATCCAGACGAGATGATGCCGCCGCCGAAGGAAAAGAAGCGACTTTCTCCCGAAGAAAAGGACCTCCTGCGTGCTTGGATCGCTGATGGAGCTCAATACACATTACACTGGTCCTTTCTGCCCCTTTCTCACAGCGATCCACCCGAGACGAAGACGCCTGCTAGGAATCCCATCGATCGCTTCATACTCGCAGAACTGGAAAAGCACGAGATCGCTCCATCACCCGAAGCTGATCCAAATACCTTGATTCGTCGAATGTTTCTCGATCTGACAGGGTTACTTCCGCCACCCGACAGGGTGCAATCTTTTCTGACTGAGTATCGTGATGACGCCGATGCCGCAGTGGCCCGCCTGGCGGATCAGCTTCTGGCTTCACCACACTACGGTGAGCGCTGGGGGCGTCACTGGCTCGATCAGGCTCGCTATGCGGACTCGAACGGTTACAGCATCGACGGTGACCGCAATATGTGGCCCTACCGTGACTGGGTGATTCATGCTCTCAATCAGGACATGCCCTTCGACCGCTTCACGATCGAACAGATTGCAGGTGATCTGCTACCCCAGGCGACTAAAGATCAATTCATCGCTTCAGGATTTCACCGCAATACCTTGATCAATCAGGAAGGGGGCACCGATCCAGAGCAGTTCCGGAACGAGGCTGTCACAGATCGGGTGAATACTACGGGTGCCGTTTGGCTGGGGTTAACCTTGAGCTGTGCTCAGTGCCACACGCACAAGTTCGATCCCATCACGCAGCGCGAGTATTTCGAGATGTTCGCCTTTTTCAATCAGGGTACGGATGTCAACAATACCGGAGCGACAGTTGAAGTGAGCGAAGGCGAACTCTTTCTCGATCACCCAGATCCGGAGAAAATCGCTGCTTTGTCCGAGGCGAGAGCTTCTTTAGAGTCGGTCATTTCTTCGGCTTCGAAGCGGCAGATCCTCTGGGAAAAGGAGGCTCTCTCATTGGAAAAAGCATCTACGAAACCGGCGGACGAATTAGCCGAGGCCCTGTGCACGGCATCCGATCAGCGAAGCAGCGCCCAGCGTCGCCTCCTCGCCAGCGCTTTCGCCAAAGTAGACCATGAAAAACAGACTGCCGAGAAACAACTCCAGATCGCAGAAAAGGCGCTAGGACTCGGGCCTTCTGTGAAGACCATGGTCATGCGTGATCTACCTGTTCGACGCGATACATTGATCCATCTGCGCGGTAGCTTTCTCGATCAGGATCGCAAAACCGGTCCGCTGCGTCCAGGTGTCCCGGCGGTGCTTCCTCCATTGCCGGGAGACGCCGTAAAGAAAGACTGGCCTGATCGGCTCGACCTCGCACACTGGCTCGCTCGCCCCGACCATCCGCTGGTCTCACGGGTGACGGTCAATCGCATTTGGATGCGCTATTTCGGGCGTGGAATCGTCGAGACGGAGAACGATTTTGGTTCTCAGGGTTCCTTTCCGACTCACCCTGCCCTACTCGATTGGCTGGCCCGTTCTTTCATCGAGCACGGTTGGTCGATGAAGTGGCTACATCGACAGATCGTGACTTCCGCGACCTATCGACGATCCTCTCACTCCCGACCGGAATTGGGAGAAATCGATCCACTGAACCAACTGCTCGCTCGCCAGAATCGTCTGCGTGTGGACGCCGAGATCGTGCGCGACGTAGCTCTCTCCGCGAGCGGTCTCCTGCATCCGAAAATCGGTGGTCCCAGCATACGACCACCGCAGCCTGATGGCGTGTACGCCTTCACCCAGACGAAGAAAAGTTGGGAAACCGCACCTGCTCCAGATCGGTACCGTCGCAGTCTTTACATTCAGTTTTATCGCAGCGCACCCTATCCGATGCTGACGACCTTTGACTCGCCTGATTTTCAAAGCGTCTGCACTGCTCGGGTTCGCTCCAATACACCGCTCCAGTCACTGATGGTCGCGAATGATGAAGGGCTTTTTGAACTGGCTCAGGGACTCGCCGAACAATTGCTGCATGAAGATTCTGACGATGCCTCTCGTCTTGAACGTGCCTTTAGCCTGTGTTACTCACGTCCGCCCTCGGAGAAAGAACGCGAGCTCGTCGCTCGATTTCACGATCAGCAATATCAGTCCTTTTCTCAGGATTCCGCTGCGGTGAAAGCAATTTCGAGCGGAATTAAATCACAGTCCGATCCTGTCGCTCTGGCGGCCTGGACTGCTGTAGCGCGCGCCCTGATGAACACGGATGAGTTCATCACGCGTGAGTGAGATTCTGCGGGATACAGGCCGCTGACTCACAGATACGGAAGCCAGCATCGACTCCGATTTGAATCACATGGGGAATCCGAGCGTGCGCCTCTTTCTGCGAAGCAAAAGACTCGGCTCGAGCCGGACTCACTAGAATCTCGAGGGCGAATAAGGAAAATAGGCTGAAGAGCAGTGTGAGTTTCATCGGGAGCTTTTGAGGAAAGTCGAGATTTGAGTTCAAGAAAAATCGTGCTTGTATTGATTTGCAGAAACGGAGCTTCCCTCCATTTTCTCGGAATGAAGTTTGATTCTCCTCTGCTGCCACCTTCTGCCTCGCGAACGGCTTGGCTCATGGTAGCGCTGCTAATTCCGGTGGCCGTGCTGAACTACCTCGACCGCCAGATGCTGGCGACGATGAAGACCTCTATGGTCGAATCCATTGATGGAATGACCAGCGATGCACAGTGGGGATTCGTTCTGGCGTCATTCAAATGGGTGTACGCAGGACTCAGTCCCATCGGAGGCTACATCGCGGATCGTTTCAGTCGGAAGCATGTGATCGTGTTCAGCCTTTTTGCCTGGTCCGGGGTTACGGCGATGACGGGTTATGTCACCAGCTATCATGGATTGGTAGCCACGCGAGCCCTGATGGGGATCAGTGAAGCGTTTTACATCCCGGCGGCTCTCGCGCTGATTACGGATTTTCATATTGGGACGACTCGATCTCGTGCAGTGGGCGTACATCAGACGGGGATATACATCGGTCTGATTCTCGGCGGCTTCGCCGGACATGTTGCAGATGCTCCCACTCTGGGCTGGCGCTGGGCTTTTCATGCGGCCGGGGTGCTGGGGATTCTCTATGCGATACCACTCTTCCTGTTCTTGAAAAATCCGGATCGAGGCACTCAGACGAAGGAAGACGTGCGCAGTTCCCCGCTGACGTCGATTCGCGAGCTGCTAGGCAATCGAAATTACCTAATGTTGGTGATCTACTTCACTCTGCCCGCAATCGCAGGCTGGGTGATCAAAGACTGGATGCCAGTGATCCTGAAAGACCAGTTTCACCTGCCGCAGGGGCGTGCGGGGGTGATCGCCGTGCTCTATGTCCAGATCGCGACGATTATCGGGGCTGTGGTCGGAGGATTCCTAGCGGATCGCTGGATGCGACGAAGTGAGCGAGGACGAATTTTCGTCAGTGCTATCGGAATGGTGTTGTTCCTGCCTGCTCTGTTTGGACTCGGGAATCCTGGCACCCTGCTTCTTGCGATCACCTTTCTAATCCTCTTTGGAATCGGATGGGGCTTTTTTGACTGCAATAACATGCCGATTCTGTGTCAGATCGCCCGCCCCCATCTCCGAGCGACGGGTTACGGGATCATGAATCTGGTATCGATCTCCTGTGGTGGATTCGGCGACTGGGGATTCGGGATTTTACGTAGCCACGGAGTCGGTCTGCCGCTCATTTTCGGATGTTTCACTGCCGTGGCCCTTCTCTCGGTAGGGATCGTGCTGATGATCCGGCCTCCTGCCGCGAACGAAAGCGATCAGACGGAATGATGGCTTTCCTTGCCGGTGTCGCTGGAATTGCGATTGCCGGGAATGGGGTGCTGTGCTAAAAGTTCCGCATGAAATCTGTGATCGTTCGCTGTCTTCTACTCGCCGTTCTTTCCTGCAGCGTGTCTCTTTTTGCTGAGGAACCGAATACTCTCTCAGAGGCGGAAAAGGCCGAAGGCTGGACTCTGCTCTTCGATGGAAAGGATTTGTCGCAGTGGCGAAATTTCAAAAAAGAGGGAGTCGACGGTCGTTGGAAGGTCGAAGATGGTGCCTTCACTCTCTCAGAAAAAGGTGGAGGTGACATCATTACTAAGGAGACCTACGGAGCCTTCGAGATCAAACTGGATTATAAAATCAGTAAGGGCGGCAATAGCGGGCTGATGTTCCATGTGACGGAGGAGGAAAAGACTCCGTGGAAAACAGGGCCAGAGGTGCAGATTCAGGACAATGTGGACGGAACGGATCCGCAAAAGTCTGGCTGGCTGTATCAACTCTATCCCGCCGACGTGGACGCGACGAAACCCGCAGGCGAGTGGAATACGATTGATCTGAAAGTCACTCCCGAACAGTGTGTCCAGATGATGAATGGAACGAAATACGCAGAGTATGTTAAGGGATCTGCGGACTGGGATGCGAAAGTCGCGGCGAGCAAGTTTTCCAAGTTTCCTCTGTTTGGGAAAGCGAAGGAAGGGCACATCGCCCTACAGGATCACGGGAACGTCGTTTCCTTCCGCAATGTGAAGATCCGACGGATTCCCTGAATCTGGCCTGGTTCTTCGCCTAGCGGCGAAATCAGAATTCCGATGACTCGCGAACGTCTCGACGTGCTGATGCAGCAGCGCGGACTCTGCGAGTCTCGGGAACTCGCGAAACGGCTCATTCTGGCGGGCGAGGTGAGAGTGGATGGAATCGATGGGATTTTAAAACCTGGCCAAAAAGTCGATTCGGAAATCGGAATCGAGATTAAGACTCGCCCGAAGTATGTGAGTCGCGGTGGATTGAAGCTGGAAAAGGCGCTCGACCAGTTCGAAATCGCGGTGGAAGGAAGGGTCGTGTTCGATGCCGGTTCGTCCACCGGTGGCTTTACGGATTGCGTGTTGCAACGCGGTGCTGCCAGGGTATACGCCTATGATGTGGGAACCAATCAACTCGCGTGGAAGCTACGGAGTGATCCTCGCGTAACTTCTCGTGAGGGGGTCAATCTGCGATATCTCCATCCAGAGAGTGTGCCAGAGTCTGTCCATCTGGTGGTGGCCGATCTTTCCTTCATCAGCCTCGATCTGATTCTCGGTCCCTTATTCGGAATTCTGAAATCTGACGGCGATCTAATTTGCCTGATTAAGCCGCAATTCGAACTGGGACGGGAGAAAGTCGGGAAAGGAGGGATCGTGCGCGACTCCGCTTTGCACGAGGAAGCGGTGGAGAAAATTCGGCATCATGTGACAGAAGTTCTTAGAAAATCATGGTTAGGGCTTGTCGAATCGCCAATTCATGGCACCGATGGGAATACTGAATTTTTGGCATGGCTGAGGCACTCCGCATAGGCATTCTGGCCAATCCTGAGAAAGTGGGAGCTGTGGCGCTCTTGCGCAATCTCGTGGATCGCTTCGCTGCCGCTGGACAGGTCGTAAAGCTGGAGGCTGAAACGGCACGTCTGACGGGAATGCGGGGGGGGATTGTGCTGGAAAAGCTGGCAGGCGAAGTCGATCTGCTGGTCGTTCTCGGGGGGGATGGAACTTTACTCTGGACTGTGCGACAGTTGGGGAACAGAATTTTGCCTATCGCGGGAATTAACACGGGTACCTTGGGCTTCCTCACCTGTGCGACTTCCGAGGAAAGCGGGACTTTAGTCGAATCACTGATGAGCGGAACCTATCAGCTCAGTGAACGAATCCTGATCGAAGGTCGTTACGAGCAAGGAGGGACGCAGAGCGAGCCATTTTATGCACTGAATGAGGTAAGCCTGTGTCGTTCCGTCGCCTCGCGGGTGATTCAGGTGGAGGCAGAGGTGAATGGCGTCTATGCCAATCGATACGGGGGTGACGGACTGATTCTGTCCACTCCGACTGGCTCCACGGCTTACTCCCTCTCGTCGGGTGGTCCGCTAGTCGATCCGACAGCGGATGTGTTCGTGCTAACGCCGATTTGTCCTCATTCCCTAGCGAATCGCCCTCTGGTAGTTGATGCGTCGAATCGAATCGTCTTCAACACTCCGAGGCAGAGGAATGTGTTATCGCTGCTGTCCGATGGGTATCTGTTGGCGGAGTTTGATCGCCCTGCCAGAGTGACGCTCAAGCGAGCCGATTTTCGTCTGCCGCTGATCTCCCTGCCAGGGCAGAATTTCTATGAAGTCCTCCATCGGAAGATGGGATGGAAGGGCAGCGCGATTGAAGGTGATGAGGGCGGGAAATACTCGGACTTCACGAGCCTGGTGTGAAGGCCGTCGCGACGGAAAGACCCTGTGATCAGAAGTGATTTTTCCACATCATCGACTCGACCGGAAGCTGTGTACGTTCATTATATTTCGCCGAGTCCTTCGAGCAATAGGGTTGAAGGACGACGCCCTGAACGGTGAAATAAATGAGCTGGGCTACGGGCATTCCCTCGTAAACGCGGACGGGCTGTTTCACAGAAATTTCTAGCGTCCAGTGATTGCAGAATCCCACGTCGCCTTTGCCCGCAGTTGCGTGAATGTCGATGCCGAGTCGTCCCACGCTCGACTTGCCTTCGAGAAAGGGAACGGTCGCATGAGTCTCTGTGTATTCGATGGTAGAGCCGAGGTAGTTGATGCCGGGTTCGAGCACGAAGCCCTCCCGAGGGATCTCGAAGTGATCGATCTCGTTGTGCTCACGCGCGTCGAGCACTCGATTCCGGTAGGTGGCGAGATGCTTACTGAGGTGAACGTCGTAGCTGTTCGTGCCGAGACATTCTCGCTGGAATGGCTCGATCATGATTTCGCCGCGCTCCATCGCGGCCAGAATTTCTGCATCAGATAGGATCATTGTGAGCAACCCTTACGGAATCTATCGCGCTCGGGCAAGTGCGATCCTCGAAAAATGCAGAGCGATCTTTCCTAGACAAGATGCTGCGAGGAAGTGTCAAATTTCCTTGCAGGAACGAGGGGTGGACGGGAGGATAGGACCTTTATGGAAGAATCGAATCCTCTCATCATCGCCATTGATGGCCCAGCGGCCTCAGGGAAGAGCACGGTGGCCCGTGGGGTGGCTCAGCGACTCGGGCTGGTTTTTGTCAGCTCAGGTGCGATGTATCGAGCTTTTACTTGGTGGGTTTTAGAAAATGGTGTGGATCCGTCGGATCGATCTGCGGTGCTGGATCTGCTGAATCGCACGGAATTCGTCTGCGGGAAGGATGGACGCGAGGGAACCATCGACATCGGAGGAAAGCGAATGACGGACGCCGAGTTATCTGCCACAGCGGTGAATGGATCCGTTTCGCGAATCGCGTCGATTCCGGAGGTTCGCGAGCGTCTAGTGGCCGAGCAACGACGCTACGGAGCGGACTCAGGGGTGGTGATGGAAGGGCGTGATATCGGATCTGTGGTATTTCCAGATACCCCAAACAAGTTTTATATCGACGCTGCGCCAGAGGTGCGTGCGGCACGTCGTCGAGCACAGGGGATCATCGATTCCGTCTCTGAGCGAGATCGCATGGACTCCTCGCGCAGCACCTCGCCTCTATTGATCCCCGAAGGTGCGGTGCTTGTGGATAGTTCCCATCTGACGGCTGAAGAAGTGGTGTCTCGCGTGATTGATATGATCGTACAAGAATAGTCATCAGAACTCCAGTCCTAGTCGCACTCCGAACTCACGAGGAATCCCGACGGCACCGGTGCGGACTTCGGGATTCATGTTGGTATAGTATTTTCGGTCCATGAGATTGCTTCCGTAGAGAGCGAGCGTCCACTTGTCTCGGCGATATCCGATCGCTCCGTTGAGTAGTGCGTAGGCGGACTGCTGGAAGTCGTCACGATTGAAGTCGTCAAATTGAAATAGCTCATGGAGCCTTTCTTTCGTAATTTTGAGCCATATTCGTACGGTTGAAAGGTCTTCCCAGAACGAATGACCTACGCCGCCTGATGAGTGGGGGAGTGAGGAGACTTCAGGATCTCAATTCATATACGAGCATACCCAGACTGTGGATCGCAGCCGTCTCACTGCGAAGCACCACGGGACCAAGTGAGATGGATTGGAATCCCATCTCCAGTGCTTTGTTGATTTCTTCCGGAGTAAAATCGCCCTCCGGGCCGATCATCACGACTGCGGAGGAAGGCGGCCCCATTTGCCCCTCTTGCCTTTCGGATAAGACTCTCTTCAATGGGCGTGCCTCCGGTGTGAGAGCGGCCACCAGTCGTAGATCGAAGGCACCCTGGTGGATGAAATTTGCCAGCTCGATTGGTGCTTCCACTCGGGGAAGCCAGTTCTGTCCGCATTGCTTACAGGCCTCGAGCGCTATACGCTGCCATTTCTGTCGCTTTTTTTCAGCATCGTCGCCTTCGACCTGAACTACTGTGTGCTCGCTCAACAATGGGATGATTCGCGAAGCACCCAGCTCGGTCGCCTTCTGGATGATCCACTCCATATTTTTGCCCTTTAATACTGATTGAGCGAGGACGATTTCCACCTCATGAGGCGGGTCGGATCTCTCCGAACCCTTTTCAAGAGTGATTTCTGATCGAGTGGTGCTCTGAATTCTAGCCTCCGTTTCCCTCCCGGCTCCGTCGAATATCACGACGCAGTCGCCGATTCGGCATCGCATGACGTGGAGGCAGTGGTGGGCTTCTTCGTCGCCGAGCAGCAAGAGATCGCCGCTCCACTGATCTGCTGAAAGAAAAAATCGATGTCTGGACATGACGAAAGACGGGAGTAGGTAACTCCTGTGATTCTTCTTGTCCACTCCCCATGCCAGCAGAAATTCCTTCCAATACACTGTCACCTCTTGATCGATTGCGTCGTGTCGTCCACATCCTCCGTGCCCCCGGTGGCTGTCCCTGGGATGCTGCACAGACACATGAGAGTCTGATACGTCATCTGCTGGAGGAAGCCTACGAGGCGGCTCAGGCGATTCGCAGCGGAGATCGAGAGGAAATCGTGGATGAACTCGGTGATGTCCTGCTCCAGCCCGTTCTTCATGCGGAAATTGCTTCAGAATCGGGACGATTCGACTTGGATGAGATTGCTCGCCATCTTTGTGAAAAGCTGATCCGTCGACATCCTCACGTCTTTGGCGATGTTCAAGCAGAGACTCCTGAGGCTGTTCTGGTCCAATGGGAAGCGGTGAAGGCCCAAGAGCGTAGAACCGATTCGTCCCTATTGGAGAATCAGGGCTCGCCTTCCACGCTCGGCAAGATCAAGCACGATGGCCCGGCCTTGATCGTCGCTTCTAAGATTCAGCGAAAGGCTGCCGACGTTGGATTCGACTGGCCGGAGATTCCTCCGGTGATTGAAAAGGTGCGAGAAGAACTGACAGAGGTGGAGCGGGCGATTGAGTCAGATCGATCTGAGGAAATCGCGATGGAAATCGGCGATTTGCTCTTCGCTGTTGTCAATCTAGCACGAAAGGCGGGATGCGAGGCAGAACTGCTGCTTGATTCGGCCAATCGAAAATTCGTACGTAGATTCGGACTTGTAGAAGAGGAACTGAAGAGCCAGGGGAAAGCTGTCGCAAATGCGAGTCTTCAGGAGATGGATCGGGCCTGGGATCGAGTGAAGTTACGTGAAAAATCAACTCGATCGGGCTAATACGCTTCTTTTTTCTGTCTTGTCTATGAAAATATGGTTATCATATCACTCGGCGCGGCATTTTCCGCGTGACAAGGCATTGAACCAGACCAAAGCTACTGGCCCTCTCGCACGGATGAAATCGGGACTGTTGAAATTTTTCTTTTTAGGCATTTTTTGCCTTATCTCTAGTTGTGCCACGCCCTCTTCAGGGCCTGTCAGGATCACGAAGGTCAATCCTTATCACCTGAATTCAGCGAGGCTTTATCAGACGGATGACGAAATGATCCGATTCGAGCAACGCCATTATCTATACGGGGCGGTCGATGGACAGGATATTAAAGACCGATACGGGAACTATTTCACCATCTTCTGGGCTACGAAAACGAAACAGCCTGTGACTGTGAGGCTCGAGTACAGACAGGGATCGACGGCTTCGCAGATTCATGCGCTAGAAGTCGTCGTGAACAAGCCAAAGAGCCGGAATGAGACGAAGTTTCAGATCACTGGCGACGATTATAAGAAGAATGGCAAGGTGACTCAATGGAAAGCCTCGATTGTCGATCAGGGCACGGTCGTCGCTGAGTATAAATCCTACCTCTGGCAGTAATTCCTATTTCTTTGGCGACATGAATTCCGAATTGGATCATTTTTCTCATGATTTCACCCATGAGGGATTGCCGTCCGATACTTCTCGGAAAGTGTGTTACATCAATCAAATTGGCACGACATCGGGCGAACCCCTTCTTCTCTCGTGAATACAGCAGAGTCCATACGCGTCGGTTGCCTCGGATCGGTCGTCTGGACTCGGATCGAAGGTGCGGCTAATCATGAGAACGCAGCATGCATCAAAGCGTTCCTCGTAGATCGGTTTGATCGCGGATGGCGGAAGTTCGTGGTCGATCTCAGAGATTGTCGTGGTATTGATTCCACCTTCATCGGGATGCTCTATCGCTTGGCCGTCAAGGTTGCCTCCAGCGATCCTCTGGGAATCGTGGATGTGATCAATCCTGGTGAACGTAACGCGAAATCGATTCAGAAGCTCGGATTGGATGACTATATCCACCTGGATCTGAGGGGGGAGCGATGGCAGTCGGAACGCGCTCTGGTCGAGGAAAATCTCACGAAAGCCTCCTGCGAGAAGCCTGTGAACCAGATTGAACATGCGGAATTCGTTCTACAGGCTCACGAAGCACTGATTGCGGCGAATGAGGAAAACCAAAATCGCTTCTGCGACGTAGTAGAATATTTGCGACGGGAGTTGGCGGAGGCCAGGGAGAAGAATTCCTGAATTCTAGCCGCATCCACGGCATGCAGCATCTTCTCTATCTGATTCTTCTAGCGCTCGCCATCACGGTGGGCGTATGGGCGTGGCTGAAGCAGCGAAGGACTGCCACGGTATTTTCTCAGGAACTCGATGCGATTGAAGTAGAAGAGCGACGCCTGTTCGGATTCCTGCACGGCTTGGCTGAGAAGTTGCAGGAAGACCTTACTCGGGCGAATCTGCATCGCTACATCGTGGATGGAGTCGCTGAAGTGGTGGGAGCTAAAGCGGGGATCCTCTATCTCCTCGATCCGACTACGGATCGACTCGTCCCCGTATATCAGTCGCCGGAGACCGCCGCAGTGTTGCCTTTTCCGCTCGGAATCGTCCCCACCCCGGAGGCAAGTGTGGAGAGTCAGTATCATAGCTATGTCCGACTGACTTATCTCCACCCCGGCGAGGGGTTCATTGGACATGTATACACCGATGGATGCTGTGTGCAGGTAGATGATGCCGCATCTCATCCGGATTTTGCTGGCGAAGGCGATCTCAGCTTTCAGACTTCGACTCGCATTTTGGCAGCTCCACTGTTTCATGCTCGCAAGCCCATCGGAGTGCTGGCGGTGACTCGTCAGGGCACTCCGACGTTCAATCAAAGCGAGAGAGAGATGTTCGATAGTCTAATCAGTCAGAGCGCATTTGCACTCGCCAGCGCAGCGATTCACACAGAGGTGATGGAGAAGCGTCGCTATGAGCGAGAACTGAAGCAGGCGAGCGAGATTCAGCGTATTCTCCTGCCGCGCTCTGCCCCCGCATTGGCGGATTACGAATTAGCTGCCGACTATCTGCCCGCCCGGCACGTGAGCGGGGATTACTATGACTACGTCCCTGTCGACGATACGCACGTTGGTGTCGCGATCGGTGACGTGTGCGGAAAAGGCATCGCGGCTTCTCTCATCATGGCCATGTGTCGAGCCAATCTCCGTAGCCGCGCTCCAGAGATCCTGTCTCCGGCCTCTGTGCTGCATTCTGTCAATCACTCGATCTTTCCCGATATCCGTGAAGACATGTTCGTGAGCCTACTCTACCTCATTCTGGAGAGGGGGAGCAGTGAGATCATATTCGCTCGGGCTGGTCATGAGCCACCGCTGCTTTACAAAGCCGCGACTGGAGAGACGGAGGTCGTGGAGAGCCCTGGTCTGGCAGCGGGAGTGGATGAAGGGCCCGTTTTTCAGCGATCAGTGCGTGATTGTCGTCTACGCTTGGAAGCAGGGGACACTCTCCTTCTATACACCGACGGAGTCGTCGAGCGTGAGAATAAAGAGGGTGATGAATATGGGATCGAACGTTTGCGCCAGATTCTGTCCACTCTCTGTCAGCGACCTGCCAAAGAAGTGATCGATGCGATCACTGCCGATTTATCCGAATTTTCCGAAGGAAAAGAACAGGGAGACGACATCACCTTGATTGCGATCACAAAACGGTGAATAGTGCCGGTCCTCATCATAACAACGACCGGAATCGTAGCCGGTGTATTAGACACGATCAGAATAAGGAATGACAAATCCCGAAGAAAACTCGGAAGAATATGCGTCGGAAGGAGAGTTTCTGCCGGAAGAGGCAGCGGAACTCGACGGTCCTGACGCGACGGACACCGCGTCGTCCCCTCGGGACGACGAGAGCAATCTCGAAGCTGCGGCGATACCAGATCCATTGGAAGAAATTGAGAAGTGGAAAAACCTCGCCGCTCGTTCGCAAGCGGAACTCGATAACTATCGGAAGCGCATCGTTCGGGAGAAGACTGAGACGATTCAGTATGCGAATCGAGGACTTCTAGAGCAGCTCTTGCCCATCATCGACAATTTCGAGATGGGAATAAAAGCCGCCGAATCCTCTGGTGAAGCGGGAGCGATCATCGTCCAAGGCATGGCGATGGTGCGCAAGCAGTTTGCGGATTTTCTTAGCGATCAAGGTGTGGAGATTATTCCCTCTGATCGGATTCCGTTTGATCCTCATCTTCACGAAGCGGTTCGCTATGAGGCGAATGACGCAGTTCCTGAAGGGCAGGTCATCTATACGATCCGGAATGGCTATCGCCTGCGAGATCGCGTTCTGCGTGCAGCGAATGTAGTCGTCTCCTCCGGAGCTTCTGCCGAGAGCTGAGTGACATCATGGAGAAGCGCGACTATTACGAGGTGCTCGAAATCTCCCGTGATGCGAGCGGGAATGAGATTAAAAAGTCCTACCGGCGTCTCGCCATGCAGTATCATCCGGACAAAAATCCGGATGATCCGAAGGCGGAAGAGAAGTTCAAGGAGGTCGGTGAGGCATACGAAATTCTCTCTGATGACGAGAAGCGTGCTGCGTACGACCGACTTGGACACAGAGCTTTCGCCCAAGGCATGGGTGGCGGAGGGCAACACGTCGATCCTTTCGATATCTTCCGCGAAGTGTTCAGTGGCGGTGGGGGTATCTTTGATAGTTTCTTTGGTGGTGGAGCGAGAGGAGGCGAGCAGAGGAGGCGTGGAGCCGATCTGCGGTATGATCTCGAGATCGATCTCGAAGAAGCTGCTGCCGGCGTGGAGAAAACGATCAAGATCAAGCGGGAAGTCACCTGCACCGTCTGCAATGGTAGCGGAGCAGACGGAGGGCGTGCCGATGTTCGCAAATGTCCCACTTGCGGCGGCGTCGGACAAGTCATCACGAGTCGAGGCTTTTTCCAGGTACAGCAGCATTGTCCCGCCTGTCATGGGGCAGGAGAGACGATCTCTAATCCCTGCAAAACCTGCTCCGGAAGCGGATGCATGGAAGGCAGTAGTCAGATTAATCTGAAAATCCCTGCCGGGATTATGGATGGAGCACGCCTTCGCTCGACGGGACACGGCGATGCCGGGCAGCGTGGTGCGAAGGGAGGCGATCTCTACGTCGTCATCCACATTCGACAGCATCCGGTCTTTGAACGGGATGACTGCGATCTCTACTGTGAAGTCCCGATGCCCTTTACTTTGGCCGCGCTCGGTGGAGAGCTGGATGTCCCGACGCTGAATGGAAAAGCTTCTGTTAAAATTCCTTCAGGAACTCAAGCGGATACCATCTTCCGCCTGCGAGACAAGGGACTCCCAAATCTGCAAACCGGGCGAAAAGGTGATCTTCATGTGAAGACGCAGATAGAGGTTCCGGTGAAGTTAACGAAAGATCAGGAGCGACTTCTCAGAGAATTCGCCGAAACGGTCACTCAGAAGAATCATCCAGTCCGCGAGAGTTTTTTCCAGAAGGCGAAGCGATTCTTTACCGGAGAGAATTGAGTTCTTCGGAGGTGATCGTTTTATTCTCCTCTTCGTTTCAGGATGACTGCGCGATTCAGGAGAACTGAGAGATTGACCTCTCCCAGCACTTCTCTCACAATCTGCGGTGATGAGATCTCTATCTTTCCTCTTTCTTCTCTCGGCGTTAATCATTTCTGTCTCTTCGGCCTCTGATTGGACGATTGAATCCATTGCAGGCACGGGGAAGCAGGGTTCCGGTGGCGACGGTGGCCCCGCGCTGAAGGCGGAACTGGACAATCCCTTCGGGGTCACTCGCGGACCAGACGGAGCACTCTATTTTTGTGAGTACACTGGGCAGAAAATCCGGCGAATCGGGAAGGATGGAACGCTCACCACCATCGCGGGTACGGGGAAAACCGGCTACACTGGTGACGGAGGCCCTGCGACAGAAGGCACCTTCAATAAGCCACACGAGATTCGTTTCGATAAAGCGGGCGATCTTTTCATCGTCGATATGGGCAACAATGCCGTGCGCAAGATCGACAGAAAGACTGGTATCCTTTCCACCATGGCGGGAACCGGTCAGCCTGGCTATTCCGGGGACGGTGGACTCGCGATAGAGGCACAGCTCAAGGAACCCCACAGTATACAGTTCGGGCCTGACGGGATGCTTTACATTTGCGATATCGGGAATCATGTGATTCGACGGGTCGATCTGTCTACTGGCCAGATTTCAACTTTTGCCGGAACGGGAAAGGCGGGGCCAACTCCTGACGGAGCACCGATTGTCGGAACACCATTGAAAGGGCCGCGCTCCATCGACTTTGATCAACAGGGGAATCTGTGGTTGGCGACGCGAGAGGGGAATCAGGTATTTCGCCTCGATCTCGCAGCAGGCATCATTCACCACGTCGCTGGCACGGGAGAAAAAGGCTTTTCGGGCAATGGTGGGCCTGCGAAAGACGCCACTCTGAGCGGTCCCAAGGGAATCGCCGTCGATGCCGATGGGAACGTCTGGCTCGCGGATACCGAGAGTCACTCGATCCGGAGAATTAATGCGCAGACCGGAAATCTGGAACTCATCGCAGGAACAGGAGAGCGTGGCGACGGGCCTGTCGGAGATCCTCTGCACTGTGGGATGGCCCGCCCTCACGGAATCTACGTTGATGCCGATGGCGGAATCTATATCGGGGATAGTGAGGCGCACCGCGTTCGCGTGCTCAGAAGGAAGTAAGCCTTGATCCTTCGAGAATGACGGTGATTCACGGCTCGGAGGTATCTGACATTGAGATTACTGGATGACTTTCTCGACGCGATCTCTCTTCAC
Source organism: Verrucomicrobiota bacterium (assembly GCA_963205275.1). Taxonomy (GTDB): domain Bacteria; phylum Verrucomicrobiota; class Verrucomicrobiia; order Verrucomicrobiales; family DEV007; genus Arctic95D-9. The sequence goes on from CAUJIH010000075.1 coordinate 35,453, forward strand.
AAGATAGGAAAGGCTAACGAGGAATCCTAGCGATTGCGACTGCACTCGAAGGAAATTTGAGAGTTCTCGAACAGAACAGGAATTAGAGACTGGTGCTCATAAGTTGGTTCTTATGAGTTGGTTCTTATGAGCAGAGTTCCTCGACGACGAGATTCCCCGACTCTATCGCTTTCGGACGAGCGCTACGGCATAGCCCTCTGGAATGCGGACTTCGGCGAATGTCTGGCCGTTTTTCTCTACTTTGGGGATCGCGATGGCTTTGGTCTCGTTCCCGGTCGCGTCGAAAACGTGAGCTGTGAACTCGCTCTGATCTCCCCACCCGAACAGACCGCTCTTGTTGGTTAGAATTCTCTCCTGTGCGATCAAATATCCCTCGCCGAGAGCAATCGGTGTCGCAGGAAACATGTAGGCAGTCAGGGTGCGGTGGGTGGCGATGATGGCTGGGCCATACCAGTAATAGACAGCCCCGAAATCGAGTCCTTTCACCATGTCGCGGTAGCAGTCCCGCTCGTTGCGCTCGGTGAGGTGGTCCCCCAAGGCGATGGGGTACCCCAGTTGCCCTCGAACTAGGTTTTTGATCGAACCGGTCTCGATGAAGCGGGGGAAGGCGAGTTGCGTCTCCGTTCGGGTAACCGCCTGCCCGTTGCCGATCAAGATTCCTCGTTTGAGCAAGGATTTGGCGGTTTTAATTCTCCAAGGCTGCGAAAGCAGGGTAACGCTAGAGACTTTACGGATGAGTTTGTGGGTCTTCAGATCGATGCTCCCGGTCACTCCGTCCCAGACATCGGGGGCATATTGATACTTCGCCTGACTGTAGCTAAATTCGTCCCAGTAGATGCCATCGGCTTTATATTCCTGAAAGAATATTTCGAGAACTTTCTCCTGAAGTTTGGCAAAAGAGTTTCCCTCGACCGGAATGAAGATCGGGTAGGCATCATCGTTTCCGTACACAAACTGCTTTCCATTGGGTCCCAGAATAGCTGCGTCTGCAAAGCTCTCACGGTCTCCTTGGGCATTGGAAATGAAACTGTGGTAGTAGGGGATGTATTTCACGTCAGGGACGGCGGAGCGGAGCGTCTCGAAGAAAGCCTGCGTCGGTTTTCGGTCGATCTCGTTGACCCGATTTCCGTGAATCGCAGAATTGCCTATATAGGAATGGGAAATGATACCGATGACTGCGTCCTTATTCCTGACATAATCGGCGATTTGCTCCTTCGACATCTTCGAGAGATAGCCTCGGTAAGAGTGCAGCATGGCGAGCGATCCGGGGATGGTGTGATTGACTCCCCAGCTCTCGCGGATGCGATTGATTAGCAGGTAGCGATCCGGTTGCTCGATAGGCCAGATCGAGAATTCGAGCGTAACTTCCTTTCCCGCCGCCAGCACGAATCGGTAGTTGCGAATGCCGATCCCACTCGGATTGTAGAAATTATCCGACTGGACACGCATAATATCGTCTTCGGAGAGCAGCCCGATCCCGCCTTCCTTTGTCAGGGCGATGGTCGTGGGATTCGGGGCTTCTTCATTGGCCATCTCAGCCGCCGGGTAAACGCGCCCATTGAGAAAAACCCCAGTCCTATCTGCGGCAGGAACCGGAACCTCATGGCGAATCAGAATCGGCACATCCACCTCGGATAGATTTTTCAGGGTGTCGTGTATCGTGACATGGTCGCGCTGCGGCTCGATCCGACGTGTCAGGCGGTAGGCTTTTGTCTCCGCTTGAAAAGTGGTATCGGATGGTTTTTCGCTCGTCGCCCAGCCTTCGGGCTTATCGCTCGCTAGCTTGACCCAGCTCGGCTCAGTGGTGGAGAACGAACTCGTCGTTACCCAGGTTTGTCCGGCCAGCGACACTTCGACTGCTCCGCCGGGCAGGAGGTGAGAACTCAGTTGACCTTCCGCCAAGGGCAGGGCAGGGGAGAAAGTCGTGAGAGGTCCGGTGGGAGCAGGACGTGGTGGAGGAGCGACTGTCTTTGGACTGAGATAGGTAGAGACCAGGACCTCAGCTTTCAACGGAGGGAAAGTCTTTCGGCTCTGTTCGATGCGAAGAACATTGGGGCCATCCGACTTCCATAGGTCGCGTACATCGAACGCGAATTCGTAGGGATTAACGCCCTGGACGAAGTAGGGCGATCCGATGGGCGGGGGCTCGAAGCTGGGACTGTAGAGAAGAAACCAATGATAGTTGGAGTATGTGGCGATGTCGTGAGAACCCAGTTCGAATCTTTCTCCCCTGTTACGACAGCGCTCTGGTGTTAATTCTTCCCCGTTGAGAAACAGGCGCATCGCCGACGTTCCCCCTCCGTGGGCTTTCATCTGCAGCCGGGCATGAACGATTAGCTCCTGAATGTTTTTACCCATGTTCTCGGGGGCTTTCAGGGTGAGTTCGGTAGCTGCACCACCCTCGATTTCGATTAAGTCGGTGATCAGCTCTGCGGAGCGTGGCAGCTTTGCGGGATCGATGTTGCCATTGGAGTCTGCGAGTGCTGAATTTTGTAATCGATTGGAGTCGCCGAGTTTCCACGGTGCTCCGGACAGGCTCATGATCCGACCTGCAGCAGAAACTTCGTTTTTTAGGAGTGTATCCGGATGGAGGGAAGACAACAGGGCAATGTCGAACCCGAGCAGTATGCCTTCCTGCGGGGCATCGTTGAGTCCGAGTTGTTCCCAAGGGATGGCAGCTTCGATTGCGTATCCACTTTCGAACAATCGTGCCGCACATTTCGCATCAGTGAGCACACCGGGTTTCGGCCTGAGACGCCGAATGATCGGCTTTCCTGCGCTATCGGGACTCATGGCGAGCAGGTAGACGTTTTTCTCGCTTCGCTGCGCTGTTTCGCGGCGTGGGATTTCCAGCGAGACGAGGATGTGTCGATTATCGGGTGAAGAGGGTTGAGTCTCAGAACCGACCCCCTTGTCTTTGACCTTCGCTGCGACATAGAGATTCTTTCGATCCCAAGCAGTAATCAGGTCAGCGGAGAGATCGTCCGGTCCGCTCCAGCCCTCGGGATGTAGTACGACTTGCTCCTTTTTGTCGAGATGAAGCCAGCCCGAGACCGTCTCGAAGCGATCCAGAGATCCGTCAATCGCCGGAGGAGGATCGGGAATGTGCGCGATAGGCAGTAGAGATTCCTGAGCCCGGAGCTGGGAAATCCAAGCTCCGGACAGAAAGGCAATGGTGAAAAGCTGAGTCAAATTTCTCGGGGACATGTGGCAGAATACCGCCTGCAGATAATTCGGAAAGTTAAAGTTAGAAATCTCGTCGGAAATTGAATTCGAGAATTGGTGAGGGAAGCATCAAGCGAGCGCTTGAGAAGTCTCCGAGTGGGAAGTACAGAAAATTAAATTTTCTGTCTATTGATTGTAAGTCGATAGCAGATGATTGGAAAGATTATTTCGGGATTGCCACTTGACAGCCTCCTTGCTGAGGCGTAATCCACACCGCTTTTTTTTTGCAACGAACGAATCCATCCTCCTTATACCGATGAAAGACGCGATCTTATACTTAGAAGACGGTCGATTCTTTCGGGGACAATCGTTGACGACGCAAGGGAACACGAATGGAGAGCTTGTGTTCAATACATCAATGACAGGATATCAGGAAGTCCTGACTGACCCTTCCTATGCCGGGCAGATTGTGGTGATGACCTATCCGATGATAGGGAATTACGGAGTCAATCGAGATGATGCCCAGTCCGCTCGAATCCATGTGAAAGGGTTTGTCGTCAAGGAGTTCTGCCGTTATCCTTCGAATTATCGTGCGACACAGAGCTTAGTTGAATACCTCGACGAGAACCGAATCCTAGCGATCGAGGGCGTGGATACCCGGGCACTTACTCGACATCTGCGAGAGTCCGGGGCCATGCGTGCGATCCTGTCCACGGAGGATTTTGATCCAGAGATTCTAAAGAGAAAGCTTGATGCCGTGCCGACGATGGAAGGCGCGGATTGGGTCAAGACGGTGACAATTGAGCGAGCCGAAGTCTGGCCAGCGACCGATTCCTATGCTGGTTCTCCCCGGTTTCGAGTCGCTGCGCTCGATTTCGGGATCAAATACGACATTTTGCGCATCCTGAACACGTTGGGTTGTGAAGTTTATCTACTGCCCGCCCGAACGAGCTGGAAGGAAATCGAGGCACTGGATCCGGATGGCATTTTTCTCTCGAATGGCCCCGGAGATCCGTCCGTGCTCGACTACGCGCTGGATACGATTCGCCAAGCGATGGGGAAGAAACCGATCTTCGGGATCTGTCTGGGCCATCAGTTGCTGGGCTTGGCCATGGGTGGGAAGACCTACAAGCTGAAATTCGGGCATCATGGGGCGAATCATCCGGTCAAGGATCTGCTCGATGATCGCATTGGCATCACGGCGCAGAATCACGGGTTCTGCGTGGACCTCGACAGTCTACCGCTCGACGAGATCGAGCTGATCGATGTGAATTTGAATGATCGCACGATGGAGGGCATTCGCCACCGTCACCTGCCTATCTACTCGATTCAGCACCATCCGGAGGCCGCTCCCGGCCCACACGATGCCCGATACCATTTTGAACACTTCATCCGCATGATGGAGCAGCACAGAGCGCGTAAAGCGGCGACTTGAGATCCTTTTCTCTCTTAGCCAGGCTGCCCATCCGAGCGAATCGAAAGGATCCCATTTATGCCAAAACGTAATGATATACACAAGATACTTTTGCTCGGTTCCGGCCCCATTGTTATTGGGCAGGCGTGCGAATTTGATTACTCTGGAACACAAGCCTGCAAAGCGCTGAAAGACGAAGGGTTTGAGGTAGTTCTCGCGAACTCGAATCCAGCGACGATTATGACGGATCCAGGTCTTGCGGACCAGACTTATGTCGAGCCGCTGACCCCAGAGTTCATCGAGGCCATCATCAAAAAGGAGCGTCCGGACGCGATTCTGCCCACTTTGGGTGGGCAGACGGCGCTGAATTTGGCGATGAAACTTTACGAAACTGGGATACTGGAAAGGTATCAGGTTGAAATGCTTGGAGCGAATCACGAAGTGATCAAAAAGGCTGAGGATCGCGAGACATTTAAGGATAGTGTGCTACGTGCTGGCCTGGATCTTCTCCGGAGCGCCTTTGCCTCGAGTGTGGCAGAGGCGAAGCGTGAGGCTGCCTCAATCGGCTATCCGGTAATCGTCCGCCCCTCATACACTCTCGGAGGAACTGGTGGCGGCATTGCACGGAATGAGGAAGAGCTGGAGAAAATCTCATCACTCGGGATCGAGTGTAGTATGATTGGCCAAGTGTCGATCGAGGAATCAGTTGAGGGGTGGAAAGAGTATGAGCTGGAGCTCATGCGGGATAACAGGGATAATGTTGTCATCATCTGCTCGATTGAGAACCTTGATCCGATGGGAGTTCACACGGGTGACAGCATTACGGTAGCTCCGGCGCAGACATTGACCGATGTCGAATACCAGAGAATGCGGAACGGATCGTTGGCGCTGATTCGAGAAATCGGAGTTGAAACTGGCGGTGCAAACATCCAGTTTGCCGTGAATCCTGCTACGGGGCGCATGATTGTGATCGAAATGAATCCGCGTGTCTCGCGCAGCTCGGCTCTCGCAAGCAAGGCGACTGGCTTCCCGATCGCAAAATTCGCGGCGAAACTGGCGATCGGATACTCCCTAGATGAGATCAGAAATGATATCACTCGTGAAACGCCTGCGTGTTTTGAACCGACTATCGATTACTGCGTTGTCAAAATCCCCAGATTCACCTTTGAAAAGTTCCCGGAGGCTGAGGACGTTCTTGGAATCCAGATGAAATCCGTGGGTGAGACTATGGCCATCGGACGCACCTTTAAAGAAGGTTTGCAGAAGGCCCTGCGCGGACTAGAGACAGGACATACTGGATTCGATAATCGCCATGAGTTTGAGGGGATTCCTGACCTGAAGTTGGAGCAGAGTATCGCTAGGCCGAACTCTTCGAGAATCTACAGCATCAAGCTTGCTATGGTTCGAGGGTGGACTCTGGAAAGGATTCATCGGCTCTCTGGAATTGATCTTTGGTTTCTCGCTCAGATGGCAGAAATCGTCGACTTCGAGAGAAGTATTTCGGGATCTTCTCTGCCTAATTATTCCACTTTTCGCAGAGCAAAGGAACTCGGATTCAGTGATGCGCAACTCGCCACTCTGGTTGCTTCTTCTGAAGAAGAAGTTCGCGAACAGAGAAAGAAGTTGGGAGTGATAGCCACCTTTAAGCAGGTCGATACCTGTGCTGCCGAATTCGAAGCTCACACCCCATACTATTATTCGACTTACGAAACTGAAGACGAAGCAGTCGAGGAGAACCGAAGACTGGACGAGGAGTGTGGAGCGAATCGGAAAAAGATTATGATTTTAGGAGGCGGGCCGAATCGAATTGGGCAGGGTATCGAGTTCGATTACTGTTGCTGTCACGCCGCCTTCGCGCTTCAGGAGCTGGGATACGAGACCATCATGGTCAACTCCAATCCGGAGACCGTATCTACGGATTACGACACATCGGATCGGCTTTATTTTGAGCCACTCACATTTGAGGATGTGATGAACGTTGTTGACGTGGAGCGTCCGGATGGTGTCATTGTGCAATATGGTGGTCAAACGCCACTGAATCTGGCTCGTCGGCTGCACGAAGCTGGGGTACCCATCATCGGCACGACGGTTGATTCGATCGACTGCGCCGAGAATAGAGAATCATTTTCCAGACTCCTCGCTGGGATTGGCATGCAACAACCTGCGAACGGAGCAGCGACCTCTGCCGAGCAGGCTATGGACATTGCGGAACGAATTGGCTATCCAGTACTGGCCCGGCCTTCGTACGTAATCGGCGGACGAGCGATGAAGATCGTTTATGATCAAGCATCGCTACTCAGGTTTATCCAAGCTGCCAGCGATGTATCTCCCGGTCAGCCAGTGCTGATCGACAAATTTATCGAGGATGCAATCGAAGTCGATGTCGATGCCATCTCCGATGGGGAATTCGTCCATGTGGCTGGAATTATGGAACATATCGAGAGCGCTGGCATTCATTCGGGAGACTCGGCGTGTGTGATTCCGCCGCCTACGCTGGCCGATGAGACACTCGATGAAATCAAGACCAAGACTGTACAAATCGCCAAGGCATTGAAGGTGGTTGGCCTTCTGAATATCCAATTCGCCATCAAGGGCGGTACGATCTACATTCTGGAAGCGAATCCGAGAGCCTCACGCACGATTCCGTTCGTGTCGAAGGCGCTAGGAATGCCAGTGGCAAAGATTGCCGCACAGGTAATGCTAGGTAAGCAGCTCGGAGAGTTTCATCTGTTGGATTGTCTGTCTCTGAAACACGTTGCCGTGAAGGAATCCGTATTGCCGTTCTCCCGCTTCTCTGGTGTGGATATTGTCCTGGGTCCCGAAATGAAGTCCACAGGCGAAGTGATGGGGATTGCCCGAGATTTTCGTACCGCGTTCGCCAAATCTCAGATCTGTGCGAATCAGGAGCTTCCTCGACAAGGACAGATTTTTATGAGCGTGAAAGATGATGACAAGCGCGGAGTGAGTTTTCTTGCGGAGAAACTCGAGGCACTGGGGTTCTCTTTGGTTGCCACCAGAGGAACTGCCAAAGTGCTTCGTGCTAGTGGAGTCGAGGTCGATGTGATCGATAAGCGAGGGGAGAGCGAGAGCGACGTGATCGACTTGATACGTGAAGGTAAAATCCAACTTGTGATCAATACAATTTCCGGGAAGAAGAGTCATGATGATTTGCGGCCGATTCGCGCAGCCGCTCTTTTACATCAAATCCCTTGTATCACCACTCTTCAAGGAGCTTGGGCTGCGGTCAATGGAATTGAGGCGAGAGCCGAACATGAATTCGATGTCTTATCCCTTCAGGAATATGCCCGTCTGTGATTAGATGCCCGGGACTGAATCTCTGATCTTGTGACTGGAATTCTGATCCTACCGCACGCGGAGCTATCGCACGCGGAGGCTGTGGATGAACTTGAGGAAAGGGGACTCTGAGCTTGATAAGGACGGAATCCCCCTCCCGGGATTTACTGACTGTGACTGGATAATCTCCTCACCCTCTCTCAGTTAAGTCTATTCCGTCCAAGTGTAGGCATTCTCCTTATGCTGAGTTAAGTCGAGTCCGATATGTTCATCTTGTTCGTCGACGCGAAGTCCAATCATTGCGTCCACGATTTTGAGAAGGATGACGCTGCCGATCAGAGAATAGACTGCAGGAATCACGGTGGCCTTAAGCTGTATGAGAAATTGTTCCGATGGAGTTCTAGTAACCAAAGGATTGATAATGCTAGAGGCAAAGACGCCGGTCAAAAGAGCGCCAATGATCCCGCCAACTCCGTGTATCCCGAAGGCGTCGAGGGTATCATCGTAACCAAGCTTTTCCTTAACGACGCTCACCATAAACCAACAGAGAACCGAAGAAATCAGGCCAATCCAGATAGCGGCCATCGGGGAGACAAATCCGGCGGCAGGGGTAATCGCGACTAGGCCAGCGACGACTCCAGAAATCATACCCAAGGTCGTCGGTCTTTTATGAAACAGCCAATCCATTAATGACCATGTCAATCCAGCAGATGCGGTGGCTACCTGAGTTGTGACCATCGCGATTCCTGCTAATGTATTCGCGCTGAGGGCTGATCCGGCATTGAAGCCAAACCAGCCAAACCAAAGCAATCCGGCACCCAAAATCGCCAGAGGCAGATTATGTGGTGGGGTGATGCGTCTCTTGCGCTTTCCGATGACTAGGGCAGCTCCGAGAGCTGCCAGTCCCGCAGTGACGTGGATTACCGCGCCGCCGGCGAAGTCCAACGCCCCATCTTTCGCTAAAAAGCCACCGCCCCATACCCAGTGGCAGACAGGAGTGTAAATCAATAGGGACCAGAGAAGCGTAAAAATGCAGAAGGCGGAAAACTTCATTCGCTCAGCGTAAGCTCCCGCGATCAAAGCTGGCGCGATAATTGCAAACTTCATTTGGAAGGCCATAAATACGATGTGAGGAATATTCGGCGCAAGCTCGTTGGGAGTCTCCATCCCATTGAGAAAGAGGTAATCGAATCCTCCAATCAGCCCACCTTTGTCGCTCCCAAACGCTAGAGTGTATCCAACGGTCACCCACAATAGCGTTACGAGACACATGGATGCGAAGCATTGCATGAGGATTGACAGAATATTTTCTCTGCGGACGAGCCCTCCATAGAAAAGGGCGAGTCCAGGTGTCATCAGCAGAACGAAACTGGAACTGGCGAGCATCCATGCCGTACTTCCCGAATCGTAATTTGATATGAGAGATGCCGTCTGATGCTGTGAGTCAGTTTCACCGCTCGCTTGAGCGACTGCAATTGATTGGCAATAAAGGATCACAATAATACATGAGAGAACTTGTAATAATCCGCGAGGACGCAGCCAATTCGTCATATGCTAGGGAGTCGGAAGTTTAATCAAGTCATCTGATCTCACAGGAGAAAAGAATTCTAATGGAGGCGGAAAGACCGCATGGGTGGAATTTATTCTGGGACACGGGTATTGAGCGGACTCAAAAAGACGGATCTTTGAGTCAAGAGTTTGTATAAGCTACAAGCATTTCTCGATGTAAGACGATGCTTCTGAAAATGTGTGGCTGGGAGCTTTCCTATTTTTCGTCTACTCCCCCTCAGGAACAGTGATCGCAGCACTGCCGCGCTCGCCCGTGCGAATTCGAATTGCGTCGCTGATTGTGGAAACGAACACTTTGCCATCACCGATTTTGTTCGTTGAGGCAGTATTGACAATTGCTTCCACAATTTGCTCCACTTCAGAATCATCCACAACAATTTCGAGTTTTACCTTCGGTAGGAAATCGACTGTGTATTCCGATCCTCGATATATTTCCGTGTGGCCCTTTTGGCGTCCAAAGCCTTTCACTTCCATCACAGTCATGCCGTGAATGCCGAGATCCGCAAGGGCCTCCTTCACTTCCTCGAGTTTAAATGGCTTGATAATCGCTTCGATTTTTTTCATAGAACAGTTATATAATGAGTATTAATAAGATTGGGTTGAACGTATTGCGTTGTTGAAGTTTAGATGCCAGCGAGTGCTCTGTATCTATCAGGCGATACAGTTAAACTGATTGTTCCATCAGCATCGAATCTACTTGGTGGCGTGATTCATCGACCCGTTGACTGGTGTGTGTCAGAACCTTTGATCAAACGATTCCTTGGGCGATCATTGCGTCAGCAACTTTTACGAATCCGGCAATATTCGCTCCATCCACATAGTTCACGAATCCATTTGGCTGGACTCCATACTCGACACAGGCGTGGTGAATATTCTGCATAATCGCATGGAGGCGGTTGTCCACATCTGCTCTCGACCACGGAATGCGTAGAGCATTCTGACTCATCTCTAGTCCGCTGGTGGCTACGCCGCCTGCATTGGCGGCCTTCCCTGGGCCGTAAAGAATCTCCGCATCCAGAAATATGCTTACCGCCTCAAGATTGGAGGGCATGTTGGCACCTTCCGCAACACAGCTACATCCATTTTTGACGAGTGCTCTGGCATCGTCACCGTCAATTTCGTTTTGGGTTGCGCTGGGAAGTGCAATATCACAGGGGATGTGCCAAGGGCGTTGTCCTTCCAGATAGGGAAGTCCAAAGTGACTGGCCAATTCAGAAATTCGTCCATGTCGTATGTCCTTCAGTTCGATACACCATGCAAGCTGCTCAGTCGTGAGTCCGTCGGGGAAGTGGACTGTGCCACCCGAATCCGAGAGAGAAACCACTTTTGCGCCAATCTCGATGCATTTTTGCGCGGCGAATTGGGCCACGTTTCCGGAGCCAGAGATCGTCACGCGACTGTTCTCGAAGCCGAGTTTCTTGCGATCCATCATCTCTTGGGCAAAATAAACGCAGCCGTATCCTGTGGCTTCGGGTCGCATAAGACTGCCGCCATACGCAAGTCCCTTTCCGGTGAGAACGGAAGCGGATTCGTTTGCGATACGTTTGTATTGACCATATAAGAACCCGATTTCACGGCCACCTACGCCAATATCGCCCGCAGGCACATCGACATCCGCTCCAATGTGGCGATAGAGTTCTGTCATGAAGGACTGACAGAATCGCATCACTTCGCCATCACTTCGTCCTTTGGGATCGAAGTCCGCGCCACCTTTCCCACCTCCCATCGGCAGGGTGGTGAGGGAATTTTTGAGCACCTGCTCGAAGGCAAGAAACTTTAGAATGCTCAGATTGACGGAGGGATGGAAGCGCAGTCCTCCTTTGAACGGACCGATTGCGCTATTCATTTGGATTCGATACCCGCGGTTTACCTGAACATCGCCTCTGTCATCGACCCAAGGCACGCGAAACATAATGATACGCTCGGGTTCGACTAAGCGCTTCAGAAGTCCATTATGTGCATAGCGAGGGTTTTTGCTCACGAAGGCCCAGAGGCTGCCCATAACTTCCTCCACGGCTTGATGAAATTCGGGCTGTAGAGGATCCCTCTGGCGCACATAGGCGAGAAAGGAATCCAGACTTTGGGTTGATTGCTGCTTGGATGGGTCAGTCATAGGCTCAGAATTGAAGGTTTGTTGAAGAAAGCCGAATTGCTCCGGTTTCTGCTTTCACTCTTCGATTGTGAGGCGATCATGAATTTTGAAACCGCTCGGCGAGGGTTTCAGGTCGACACATCGGATTTTTCATCCGAGTTCCGCACCCGCAGACCGGACTAAAATCATAGTATTTTCACTTGTCAAATTGGATTATTTGAAAAATATTATGAGAATAAATGTTCTTTATTTCCGTATGCGCGTAGGATGCGCGTAGGGTAGGATGCCCGTAGGTAATGGCAGGGGGTCGAGCGCTAGAACGGAGATTGAATCTTTGCAATTCATTCATGCACTGGTGCGGGCATTTTCAAGTGAGCGTATTCTTGTCAAATGTAGAGAGAATTCGGAGTTGAGTCGTTCATGAATTTGAGCTTGCGAATTTTATGCGAGCGGATTACTCGTTCGCGGCCATTCGTATCGGTGGTGAAACGATCTCGGGGGAATTCATTCATGTAGATGGAGGTGTTCTGTCGGATTCGGACCATTCATTTTCGGCCTTTTACATGATCGCTATCGTGGATTATCAGGCTGGCAATCTCACCAGTGTGAAGCGGGCCTTGGATCATCTGGGGATCCGGTCGCGCATCACGGGTGTGCCTTCGGAGATTCGCTCCGCAGCTAAAGTTATTTTTCCTGGTGTGGGCCGGGCGGGATCTGCTGTGCAGACTCTTAGAGCACGTGGAATCAGCGATGCACTTCACGAAGTGTTTCGTAGAGGGACTCCGATTCTGGGAATCTGTCTCGGCACTCAGATTATCTTGGAGGCTTCGGAGGAAGACAATACGGAGTGTCTGGGATTGATTCAGGGAGGGGCTAGGCGCTTTCGCTTGAGCGATCCGCTTCTAAAGATCCCGCACATGGGCTGGAATCATGTGAGGGCGGTCCGTAAGCATCCCTTGCTGGCACATGTAAATGAGGAGACGCAGTTTTATTTCGTACATTCGTATTACCCGGAGCCTCGCTTGCAGGAGGATATCGTCGCCGTTACCGAGTATGGAATGAGATTTGCATCTGCTATTGGACGAAAGAATCTGTTCGCTACGCAATTTCATCCGGAGAAGAGCGGGCAGGCTGGACTGGAGGTGTTGCGCGCCTTTTCACGATGGGAGGGAGAGTCATGCTAAGCAAACGAATTATCGCTTGTCTGGACGTTCGCGACGGCTGTCTGGCCAAGAGTATCAGGTTCGAGAATACTCAGAACATTGGCGATCCGGTCGCTAGGGCCAGCGAGTACTTCAACCAGGGACTGGACGAACTTGTTCTCTACGATATTACAGCCTCGTCAGACAATCGGGGGATCATGCTTGACGTAGTTTCCCGTGTGGCAGAACAGGTTTTTATCCCGTTTTCCGTCGGTGGGGGGATACGCTCTGTGAAGGATGCGCGGGATGTATTGCTGGCTGGAGCGGAAAAGGTCAATATCAACACGGCTGCCGTACAGAACCCTTCTCTAATCTCTGAAATCTCTGAAGCGTTTGGCGCTCAATGTGCTGTTTTGTCGATGGATGTTCTCCAGGTGGAGTCTTCAGAATCCATCCCGTCAGGATATGAAATTGTGATCCATGGTGGGAGGACTCGCACGGGGAAGGATGCCTTGTATTGGGCACAGGAAGGGGAGCGACTCGGTGCGGGGGAGTTGGTCATCAATAGTATAGATACCGATGGAGTCAGGCTGGGTTACGAAATCTGCCTGACGCGAATGATCGCCGAGGCCGTGCGCATCCCCGTGATCGCTTCAGGAGGCGCAGGCAAGCCAGAACACCTGTACGATGCTTTGACCGATGGCCATGCGGACGGTGCGCTGGTGGCGTCAATCATCCATTACGATGATTTTACGGTCAGGGATTTAAAAGATTACCTCATTCAGAGAGGGCTTCCGATTCGGCGTGCCTGAGGATTCAGTCTCAGTGATCGAGGAGCCGAGTGCTGAGCAGGTATTGCGGATAATCAACGTTCTGGAACGGATGAGATCGTCCTTGCGATCATGGCGACTACTTGGTACGGGTCTGCTTGTGAGTTAGGGCGACGATCTTCAAGATATCCCTTGTAGTCGTTCTTCACAAAGGAAACAGGGACTCGAATCGAGGCCCCTCGATCTGCGATTCCCCAACTGAATTGGTCGATCGACTGAGTTTCATTCAGTCCTGTCAGTCGGAGGTGATTTTCGGGGCCGTATGCGGCGATGTGCTCATCACGATACTTCTCAAAGGCGTCCATCAGTGCGTGAAAATATTCTTCTCCTCCTTGGGTTCGCAGGTATTCTGTCGAAAAATTGCAGTGCATCCCCGATCCATTCCAGTCACCCTGAAACGGCTTACAGTGCAAAACTACGTCAACCCTGTATTTTTCACAAATCCTGACTAGAAGATAGCGAGCGATCCAAATCTGGTCGGCGGCAGTTCTGGCCCCCTTTCCAAAAATCTGAAACTCCCACTGTCCTTTGGCAACTTCTGCATTGATTCCTTCGAAGTTGAGGCCGGCGGCTAGGCATGCGTCCATGTGCTCGTCAACAATCGCTCGGGCGAGATCGCCGATCTGTTTATATCCTACGCCACAGTAGTATTCGCCCTGTGGATCAGGATACCCAGACGTGGGCCAGCCAAGTGGGTGACCATTCTGGAAGAGAAAGTACTCTTGTTCGAGGCCGATCCATAAATTCGGATCATCAGGAATGGTTGTTCGGTAATTCGACGGATGCGGGGTGATGCCATCCGACATCATCACCTCGGTTAACACAAGAAACCCATTTCTGCGGATTGGATCTGGAAAGAGTGCCACGGGACGAATTACACAGTCAGATGATTTGGTTTCGGCCTGGCGAGTGGAACTGCCGTCAAATTGCCAAAGTGGACACGCATCGAGAGTGAAGGAAGAAGCGTCTCCCTCCGCAACTTTCGTCTTGCTGCGGAGGTGCGGAGTTGGCTCGTATCCATCTAACCAGATATATTCCAATTTCAGTTGTGACATGATGCTGGATGGGGTGAGATAGATGCGATTTAAATTATGTTCGAATTCCAATTGATGCCTTTGTGAAGCATAGATTCATGGGTTCGAGATGAGAGGCAGCGTTCCTGTGGTGATGTGATTTTCACACCATGCTGCGACGTAATTCATCGGCGGTTCTAGGGGAGAGCAATCCTAGGGGAACATCGAGCACCGTATGCGCTCCATAGTCACGGACCGCCACCAGCCGGTGGACTGCACGAGCGTAGGCGATCAGGACGCTGGCTGTGAATTCGGGATTACTGTCCAGCTTCAAACCGAAATCCATTCCGTGATGTTGTCCCTCTCCTGTCAGCCCACTGTGAAATACCCGACCTCCGTGAGGCAATTCTGCGTGATCACGGGCCATTTCTTGCTGAGTGATGAATGTGACTGTGGTGTCGTAATCTGAGAAGTAATTGGGCATCTCTTTGATCTCATGCTGAATGCGATCAGCATCCGCTCCTTCCTCTAGGACGACGTAGCACTCGCGCGTGTGCTTTTCGCGCGTGCTCAGTTCGGGGTTTTCCCCAGAGCGCACACGATTCATCGCATCCTCCGATGGCACGGTGTATTGCCGGGCATCCTTCACGCCTGCTATCCGTCGAATGGCATCAGAGTGTCCTTGACTGACTCCTCTACCCCAGAACGTATAGCTAGTTCCCTTTGGGAGGACCGAATCTCCCAGAACGCGCATTAGGGAAAACAGACCTGGATCCCAGCCGGTGGACACTACCGATACTGTCTCACATCCTCGGGAGATGGCGTCCATCTTCTCAAAATACTCCGGAATGCGAGCGTGTGTATCGAAGCTGTCTACCGTGTGAAACCACTGGGCTAGCAGCGGTCCTTGTTCCGGTAGATCCGTAGCAGATCCCCCGCACAGAATCAGCACATCTACCTTGCTGCGCCATTGTTCGATCCCATCGAGTGGCTGGCTGAGAGGATGGTCCAGATTTCTTCGGCTGAATACAGCCACCAATTCCATGTCTTCCGAATTCTGAATGGCGAGCTCTGCTCCCCGTCCGAGATTCCCGTATCCAACGATTCCAAGGCGTATCATATGAGTGATTTGTTTTATAGTTTATTTAAGTTTCTGATGAGTAGATGAGTCGAAAGCTTGGGAAACGGAGATAGGGAGTCTTGTTCTGAATGCAGTAGATCGCGCAATTGCCCCAATGACAATAGAAGCGCAACGCAGGAGAGCCCGGATTCGGTATCGCGTCGATGCATGCGACATTCGTCGTGCTGGAGTGGTCGGATCCTGTAATTTCTTAGGATGAGAGCGTTGGTACGTTTTGGTAAATTCACCCCGCTCTGCACGCAATTCGGCAGAGTGGCCTACGGTAAAATCCGTAACGAAACCGGGACCGCAGACATTTGCGGTCAGGTGAAAAACACGCATCGGAGTGCGAATAAATGCGATTCTAGGCACTCGGCAAGAGGAGATTTCAAGTCAGTGAAAAAAATGATTTCATCGGAGGCTCGCGAGTGCTGAATTCGTTCATGGCAAGGCGTCATTAAATTTACGCACATCATTTGCGCTATTGCTTGCAATCGGATGAGTTACAGGAGAAATTCGAATCCACCCCAGTCGCCCATGCTCATCTTCGTAAAATTACTAATGTCCGCTGGACTGATCTATTTGGTTAATGAAATCGTGGTGGCTCACAGTCGCCCTTTTCTCGGGAGTTTGGTCGCTTCACTGCCGCTGGTGAGCCTTCTCACCTTCTTCTGGATCTGGTTTGATTTGACGGGGCAGCCGGAGCGGAGAGCAGAAGTTCTTGCTTCGCATTCGCTTGGGGTCTTTTGGTTTGTTCTCCCGAGTCTCCCGATGTTTCCCTTGTTGGCGTGGCTGCTCAGACGAGGAGTGTCATTCTGGCCCGCTCTGTTGCTCTGCGGAATCCTCACGATGTCTCTTTACGCGCTCATGGCTGCGATATTGAAACGCTGGGGAGTCAACTTGTGAGTGCAGTGCTCACTCCACCGTCATCATTCCGTTCATCACCATCCAATGTCCGGGGAAGGTGCAGAGATAGGGGTAGCTTCCCTTCTCCTTCGGCGCATCGAAGTGGATTGTGAATTCTTTCTTCGGATTCGTCATGTCTGTCCATACGATGACCTCGTCCGATTCTGGAACGTAGTGACGAGCGAGTCCTTCCGGATCAGAGATCATGCGATTGCAGAGATCGCCTAGCCGCTGCAAACTGCCGGGACGCCCGAGCAGCCAGTTGTGCGGCACGACATCGGGATTTCGAAACGTCAGACTGATCCGCTCGCCTGCTTTTACCCGAATTTCCTTCTGAGCAAATTGCAGCCCCAAGTCAGCTTCGACGATGATTGCGCGTCCGGGTTTGCCAGCATTCCAAGGATTGGGCCGAGTCGGTGTCGGTGCCAGCAACCCGACCTGAGCAGCGTGATGCACTTTCGGGATTTTCTTATAGCTCGGGTACTCCGTGTAGGCATCGCCGAGTGCATGAATCGTCAGAAAGAGATCCAAGCCCGTGCCGAGTCGCAGATGGACTTGTCCGGCAGGCGATAGTTGGGGAATCTCAACGAAAATTGCGCGGCCCCCGTCCAGACGCTGCACACTGCGGACTTCCAGAAAATCGTGTCCCGGCGTATCGGGATAGCGCAAGGAATACTCTGGCGAGCCATAGGCAGCGGTGTAATGATAGGTCCAGGTCTGTGCGAAGGTCTTTTCCGCCGATAGTGCCGATGCAGCGACAGATTGATCGAAGCGAAGAATGATCCCATTCTCTCTGACTTCACAGCGAATTGGTAAGGGGGAACCGCCGGTGAAACGTAATCTCTGAAAGCATCCGTCGCGTGGCGTATAGGTGCCCCAGCCCAGAAGACCGCTCACATAGAGCTGACCGTCGATGGGATGAAATCGGGCGCACTGGACCCCGGAATCGAAGTTCCCGGCGATCCGGAACGCTGTGCCCTGCCAATGGCTCTTCACCTTCTCTCGCATCACCAGCCACGCACTGCCGCTACCAGAGGAAAGGTGAACGAGATTTTCATCTCCGACAAGTGATCGCCAAGAATCTCCGGTAATGAAGGCCTGACTGCTAGCGGAGTTGTCTTCGCCTCGAGGCAGAGAAAGCAGGACGGGTTTCGGCGCTTGACCATCTTTCGGACCGCCGGCTCCAAAGTGTGCCCCTTCATCGACTCCCAATTCGACCTGGCAGATCGATGAAGCGGGCGTCCAGTCGCCCTCCTGAATGCTGGAGGTAACAAAGCGACCGCTCGGGGAGAGTCCTAGTCCGTCAGGATTGCGCAATCCTGTGGCGAGCACGTCGAGAGTATTGTCGCGATTGATACGACAGATTCCCTGATTCCCGGAGGCGAAATACCAGCGGCCCTGCGAGTCGCGCTCGAGTCCGACGATGAAGTCGTGACCACCAGATGAGGTCTTCATGGCATTGCTTACGCACTCGTAGTAATCCGCTTCATCATCTCCATTTAGATCGTGCAGTCGTGTGATCTGATCCCGTCCGAGAACATGAATTTTGCCCTCGACAATTTTCACTCCTAGAGGTTGGTGGAGCCCGGTGGCGAAGCGTTTCCATCGCACCTTCTCTAGAGTGGCGTCCAGTCCACGCACTAGCCAGACCTCACCCGTCATCGTGGCAACTGCGGCACTGCCATCTTCAAAGAAATCATGTGCCGTGAGGAAAAATAGCGTTCCGTAGGGATTGTTCGTCGGAAGAACGATACGGTCAGTGGCGAAGGGCTTTTGAGTCCCGATCTGACCTTTCGTCTCAATCCATTGCGGCCATTGGGCGAGCCCGCCTTTCGTAAGGGGAATCAGGGTCTCTTCGGAATCTCCCCTCGCGTTCAGATAATGCGTGTGTCCGGCGGACTCATAGGCGAATACAACCTCTCGCCCGTTTCGGTAAAGACCGAGATAGCGTCCGGATCGCCGCTCCTTCGACTTCACCGCGACTGTTCCGTCCATTGGGGCGCCAGACATGAAACCGTGACGATTGTCATTCAGCCGAACGAATCCGCCTTCCCATGTCACGGGAAAGCTCAGCGTTTCCGGGTCGAATACGGCGGCACGATCATCGAAGCGTATGCAGATCCCTTTGGGAACGGTTACTCCTCCTCCACGAAAGACTCCACTGTAGATCGTTCCGAGATCGCTTTCGGCCCAGCGTGCATCCTTCCAAGTCTCCTGATCGTTTTGATTGCCCCAGTGTCCATGGATCCCTCCATCTAATCCAGGAAATGCAGGAATCAGGGCCGGTGGTGCCTTCGTTCCGAGAAAAGCGATGGCTTGTTTACTATAAAAGTCGAAGATGCGCTCGCGATTCACAAATTCTCGCCAGTGCTCGTTCATGGATGGGTCCAGCGGAGCGCGATCCGGAGTGAAGGCGGCTGGCGCTGGAATCGCTGAATATCCGCCGGGCACGAGATCATCAGGATCGTCGAAGCTCCAGAGGGCGAGTGTGTTATCCATGCGTTCGCGAGGAGTATTCCCTGGGCGAGGACGCATCACTCCCCGAGAAATACGCACGTCATCCACCAGCCCGGAGCATGCGAGTCCACCTTCGACCAATCGTCCGAAGGCGATCTTTTCGTCCTTCGCCGGACGTTCTGGACCTGCTGGACGAAGTGGAATCTCCGATACCTTTTTGCGGTCGATCCAGATCGTCACCTGAGCTTCCTCAACGCTGACACAGAAATCATGCCACTTTCCGTCGCAGACATCCATCCCTGAGTCGTAATCTCCTCCTCGGCCTGGCAGATATAGCGCCAGAGTTCCTCGTTTTGCATGGCTGTAGAGTTCCCAGTGCGTGCTGGTCGATTTCGGATTGCAGGCTACCAAGATATTGTATGATTCCTTGCTCTCCAGTTTCGCCCGACATTCCACGCTGAAAGGCAGGGTGTGGAATCTGGCATCCCCGTCGAGAACGAGTCCACCCGAGAGAGCTGAGCCAAAGACCGCTTCCATTGAGGGTACTCGTTTTGCGTCAGCCACGGATATGTTAGTGGATCGGGACTCGGTTGGTTCCTTCCAGCTCCGATACTTCGGTGGCTCACCGGCAGGCTTTCCATCGAGCTGAGCGACGAGCCAGTGCAGTCCGTCGAGATTGTCCTGCAAGCGTGCCTGTGCATCTTCCTGGGTATGATTGAGAATCCCTACAGGACCGGAATAGCCACTCTCGCGGAGGAGTCGTAGCACTTTCAGATCTTCGTTCCCGGCACCCAGTGGCAGGATCTTTTCCCATCTCGGAGTCTGCGGAGCAGACATCCCATTGAGATTGAAGCAGAGTAGCCAGGGTTGCATCGCGCGGAGTGCTTCTGGAAGGCGGCTCAGGTGTTCGTGTCCGTGGTGGAGGTTATAAACGATTCCTACGTCATCAATGCCATAATGTTCCTTTAACTCTTCACAGACTGCGATCATGTTCTCCGGCTCGCCTCCCCAGCCGCCGTGATTGTATATTCCGACCTTGCTGGCGATCTTTTTTGCCTGTTTCAAGACAGGAAGAAGAGCCTTTGCAGACGACTTAACTCGCTCTTCCTGCGACTCGCCCGAGGGCTTCAGCATGATCCAAAGTTGTGGATGAATATGGTATTTCTCAAAAAGCGCAAGAGCCTGCTCGTGGACTCCCCAGAAGGCGAAAAACTCGATTCCATGTTTCTGATAGGCCAGAATCTCTCGCTCAAATTCAGAAACCTGTTGCTCTCGCCAGTCGTAGGCGACTTTCGAGAGTCCGAGTTGTTTCACCATCTCCGCTCGCTCCTCCGGCGAGCGGTGCTTCGCATCGAACGGCACGATGCACCAAGCGACGAGATTGGATCGATCAAACAACTCTTCACTAAATCCCGGTCGTCCGGCGAGCAGAAAGGACAAACAGAGAAAAATCGATACAAGAGAAATCCGGATCATACGAGAATTGTTCTCCATTCTGCACATTCTGACTCACGACGAGCCTGAACTAAAGCATAAAAATTTGCGTTAATCCGTGCCGCTTCTGCGGCGATTTCTCATGGATCATCGCAGATCGCGCTCGATCGCTTCGATGAACTTCTCCGTCCAGAGTTCGACCATGCTCTGATCTCGATGCTCTACCAGAATTCGAACTTTTTTCTCTGTCCCCGAGTAGCGGATCAGAAAGCGGCCCTCATTGCCGAAAGCGGCAGTGGCTTCTGTCTGCGTAAGATGAAGCTTCGAAAGGGTGGACAGGGGTGGCTTCGCACTGACGGGGAGATTCGTGAGCTTTTGTGGAAACTCTTCAAGCCAGTCCGTGAGGGCGGCCAGGCTGGCATTCTCGCGTTTCATCATCGCCAATACTTGGAGGGCGGAGAGAATGCCGTCGCCCGTAGTCGCATAGTCTGCAAAAATCAGATGCCCCGACGTTTCGCCGCCGAAAGAGTAGCCATCCTTTCGCAGTGCCTCGATGACATGACGATCCCCGACGTCCGTGGTAATGACCTGAATCCCGCGTTCCCGCATGACTTCGTGTAGTGCCAGATTACTCATGGTGGTGACCGCGATGGTGTTCTTTGCCAGCTTCCCCCGATTCTTCAGGGAAATCGCGCAGAGTGCAATGATGCGGTCGCCGGGAACTGGTGTGCCAGTAGCGTCGGTGAAAACCACTCGGTCCGCATCCCCGTCGAAAGAGATCCCGATATCCGCCTGGTGAGTGCGCACTAATTCAGCAGCGTGTTCTGGATGCAGCGCTCCGCATTCGGCATTGATATTCGTTCCGTCGGGCGTACAGCCGGTTTTGATCACCTCTGCTCCGAGTTCAGCGAATATCAGGGGCGCGATGTACCAAGAAGCCCCGTGTCCGCAATCGATCACGATTTTCAATCCGCGCAGCGAGGCACTATCGACACTGGACTTGGCATATTCGATATAGCGACCACGGGAATCGTCGATACGGTAGGCCTTGCCAATCGCCGACGGAGTGACAGCCGGAGACGTAGCCTCCTTATCCAAGATATGGCGCTCGATTTCCTCCTCCAGTGCATCGTTCAGCTTGAATCCATCGGGACCGAAGATTTTGATCCCATTGTCTTCGAAGGGATTGTGCGAGGCTGTCAGCATGACCCCGGCGGCACAGCCCATCGACTTGGTCAGATGGGCGATCGCCGGAGTGGGCAACGGACCGGGGAGGAGGACATCGACTCCGGCACTCACGAGGCCTGAGGTGAGTGCCGTCTCGAGCATATAGCCGGAAATCCGTGTATCCTTGCCCACTACCACCCGATTTTCACCCGGATACTGGCTCCGGAGGACCTGAGCGACAGACTGGCCGACGCGAAGGAAAATCTCTGGTGTGATAGGATACTCATTCGCACGGCCGCGAATGCCGTCTGTACCAAAAAGTTTCATATGTTCCGCAGATTCAATAGTCTAGCGCAACCCGGTAGACTGGAAAAAGGCCAGAGGTTGTATGAAGTTTCTGGCTCAACAACCAAATCGAATCCGAGATGCCTACATACAACCGTCTGACCCCAGAACAACGCTACACCATCGAAGTAATGATCCGCAACAAGAGTTCTCAAAAAG
>CAUJIH010000076.1 GCA_963205275.1 Verrucomicrobiota bacterium
TCGCAAACGGCATCAATTCCGCCAGCGTCAAACGCAGCTTGAACAACAGGGCGAAGGGCTGTGGCACGATCAGTCAAGGCTTGGCCAGTCTCGTTGATTTTCGAAAATATTCAACTAATCTTAGATACCTGAATAGTTACAATTTTTTTTCGAGTTAGTGAAGTGAATCGGTTCAACTTTCCAGGCAACCTCATCCGCTGTGATCGCTGCCTTTTTCGAATTCTCCCACGCGGAAGCCATCCCATCGGCGAGTCGTTTCGCAAGGATCGGACGGTTCTCGTGCGATCCGTCGTTGTATTTTCCCGCAGTCACATTTCCGGAGGCACCGTTGAAATGAATGTGTAGCACACCGGGCAAAGCGATCTCGCGCAGCAGACGCGCCATACCGGGAAAATCGGGAGTCGCAAAGCCGACGCGGTAATAGCTCATCGGATGCGTGGCGTAATAGGTAGTGACGAAAAGTGGCTGATCGTCATTCCAGAACCCGATCACGGTGATCTGTGGGTCGATCAGACCCTCGGGTTCAGCCCGGAGTTCGGCGCTCTTCGTGGCGGAAGTTCGAGTGCCGCGCACCTTTCCATCGGGACCCAGAATACGGCGATTCGAAGCGACTTGCTTGACTTCGGCGCTGCCGATACTGATATGAGTCAGAGGCTGGAGCTTCCCCTTCGCCTCCTTCACGGCATCTGCGGTTCTGTCAATCCCGGGCTGAGTGATCGCGGGATCGTAGCGTCCGAGATCGCGACCAGCAGCTTTGAGGATGGCTGCTGCGGTAAAGTCACTGCCGGGGGCGTCGTGCTGGTGGACGGTTTGCACGGCGACTCGCTCCCGAGTGGTTCCAGCGGCTTCGGCCAGTGCGTCGCGGAAGGTATCGTGTGCGCCGTTGGAAATCCCGATCCAGTCCACAGCGCAGAGCACGATGGGATCGCCAGCACCGGTCAACACATAACCACGTGCCCGCAGGGAGAGCTGGTCTACGCCTTTCATGGGGACGTAAGCGAGCATCTGACCAGTGACAGGGGTGACATCGACATCGAAAGGAGCGACCTGGAGTTCTGCATGGGCGCTCAAGAGGGTGATGGCGAAGACGCAGAGGGTGAGAAAGCGAGTTTTCATCGTAGTATTCGGAACAGTCGGGAAGAAAGGGGGCGCGACGATCAGTCTTTCAAGAGTGCTTTCATTGCGTTGATCAACACCTCTTCGGCGTCAGGTCCGACTAGAGAGACCTGCATTTCATACCCGCCGCGTCCGTAGTCGTCGGCGGTGCCGATGTAAGCGGGGCCGTAGTTGCCGTAGCCCGCGACGGCAACAGTTAGGTCAGAGCGCATTTTTTTCGCGGCGAGTTGGTATTCGACAAAAGGCTCACCTGGCAGGTGGATGACGCGGGCAGAGCCAAGTCGCAAGCAGGAGACGTCGATTTTCTCTCCTGCTTCATACCGCCGTATCCAAGCGAGCCGACAGGCTGGCCCGATGAGATGACTGAGGATCTCCGAAGCGACCTCCTTGTCGGAGATCATGGCAACCAACTCCTCGGCACTGAGTCCAGTACCAGCTCGTCCGGGCAACTTTTCGCCCATGTTTGGCTTCAGGGCGACAGGTTCGACTGCCCAACTCACGTCGTCGGCGGTGATCGCCTCCTTTTTTGCCACTTCCCAGGCTTTGCGCATCCCGTCAGCCAGTCGCTTCGCGAGGATGGCGCGGTTTTTATGCGCTCCGTCGTTGTATTTCCCAGCTGTGATGTTGCCAGCGGCTCCGGTGAAATAGATCTGCATGACGCCCGGCATGTCCATCTCGCGAATGATGCGGGCCATGCCCGGAAAATCGGAATTCGCCAGTCCGGTGCGGTAATAGCTCATGGGATGCGTGGCGTAGTAGTAGGAGACTAGAACGGGCTGATCACCGTTCCAGAAACCAATAGCGACCACGTAGGGATCGATCAGTCCCTCGGGTGCGGCACGCAGTTCTGGGTCTTTCGTAGTGGAATATCGAACCCCTTTTACTTTTCCATCCTCTCCCATCACACGACGGTTGGAGGCAACTTTCTCGACTTTCGCCTTGCCCATGCTGACGTGAGTGAGCGGCTGCTGCTGTTTCATAGCCGTTTTGACCGCCTCGAGGGTGCGATCAATACCTGGCTGCGTGATCGCTGGATCAAATTCTCCCGCATCACGATTCGCCTTCGCCATGATGTCGGCGACTGTAAAATCGGCACAGGGGGCGTCATGCTGGTGCAAGGCCTGCACGGCAACGCGCTCGCGCTTCGTCCCGACTGCTTCGGCCAGAGCATCGCGAAAGGCGTCGTGCGCAGCATTGCCGATGCCGATCCAGTCCACAGCGCAGAGCACGATGGGATCCCCCGCGCCCGTGAGTACGTAGCCTCGCGCCCGCAAGGTGACTTCGCCTATCCCTATCATAGGATCGTAGGTGAGCTCGGTGCCAGTCAGTGGCGTCACATCAGCATCGAAGACGGCGATTTTGAGCTCGGCATGGACGAGCACGGTGGCAAACAAGAGCAACAGGGTGAAAATGGGTAATTTCATTGGAGTGGCGTTAATGCTTCGATTATCTGTATCCACCCTGCGAGCAGGTATTTTCTTTCACAAGGTACGACATTCCGCCGCTCATCTGATTGCAGATCAGCATCGTCTGAAAATCGTTTCCACTAGCCCCACTTTGTTCTACTGCGGTAGCAGGAATGGACAGACGCCCATTTGCAGATAAGGTTCCTCTACGATGAATCATGAAACAGCGGCCAATATTGTCCAGGCCTCTCTGATCGGCGATGCTCTCGCCCTCGGCCCTCACTGGGAATATAAACACGAAGCCATTGCGGCGAAGTTTGGGAGAGTCGAGAGCTTTCAGGACCCAATGACTCAATACCATCCGGGAAAACGAGCGGGCGCCCAGACCCACTACGGCGACCAGACGCTGGTGCTGCTGCGCTCCCTAGCGGCACACAGCGGCTTTGACCTGACGCAGTTCGCCACGGACTGGCTTGCCTTCTGGGAGGATGAGAAAACCCAAAGCTATCGGGACAGCGCGACTCGTCATGTGTTGGAAAAGCTGAAAGCTGGCAGTCCTGTGGATCAGGCTGGCTCCGGATCACACGATCTCGGTGGGGCAGCGCGGATCGCGCCTCTTTTCCTGCTGCCTGCGAGCAGTATCGACGAGAAATTAGCCGTGATTCGGGCTGAAACCGCCTTCACCCATTCCAAGCCCGAGGTGGTGGAAGCGGCGGAGTATTTCTGCCGTGTCGTTCTCCGAGTGGCCGATGGCGCAAAGATCGACGAAGCCTTGCATCAGGTGATGGAGGAGGGCAAATGGACGGACTTGAAACCGGAGTGGCTGGAAGGAGCAAGGCAATCCGCCGCCGGGCAGAGTTCCGACACCATGGCGCTATATGAGCATGGCCTGACCTGCTCCACTGACGAAGCCTTCCGCTGTGTCTGTCACCTGCTGCTGCGCCATCCCGGCGAACCGGTGGAGGCTCTGATCGAAAACGTGAACGCCGGGGGAGATAGTGCTGCCCGCAGTCTAGTCCTCGGCATGGTGTACGGGGCCAAATTCTCCGTCGATCTTTTTCCGAAAGCCTGGCTCAGTGATTGGCGAGCGAGAGAAGAGGTCGATGCCTTGATCACGAAACTCGCCTGAGAACCGTAGGATTAGTTCCTCTTTTCAGTATCTTTATCCACGGGAGGAAGCTCCGGTGTTGTTAAAGTCCGATCCAATATCCCTACCACACTGAGATTGCGCCCGTCCATGCGCAGAATCTCTAGACTCACCGGGAGACGGGATCGCAGATATTCTCCAACGATAGACGGACCGAAGTCTTCTAGTGAGCCTCCGGTCGCTGGAAAAAGATAAAAGCGATTTCTCTCGATCAGGACAGCCAGTAGATGATCGCCCAAAATCTCTCGCACCTTATCATAAAGCTTCGACGACAGAATCGTGCTGGTGAGAAAAGGATCTTCTCCCGCGATGATCGCATAGAGCGCGACATTGCGATGATCGCGCACGATTTGAGGCTCTAATTTCTCCGCGATCTCATCGGCCAGTTTTTTCGCCACAGGATAAAACTTCTCCCAAGTCCAAGCTTTCTCCTCCCAGGTTTTTTTTGTGAAAGGGCGGACGCCGTAGTCCCATTCGTAGAACGCAGCCATTCGCGTAGTTCTCGCTCCCGGAAGATCCCCAAAAATCTCGAACCCCTCGAATTCACCGCCAAAAATAATCCCTGCTCTACGCTGAGGCTCGTTTCCATCGAGACGATTCCAAAGGCCGAGACTCAAACAGATCGCGAGTATCAAGAGCAAGTTCTTTTGAATTCCGGTTGCCATAAAGGGGAGAACAGAGTTCGATAAAAGAGAACTTACGACAATTCGCGAGTCAATTTATATCGAAGTATAATACTCAGATGATCACCTTTTTGGAAGGAATCCTCGAAGAAAGCTGGCCGGGACGGCTCGTGGTCAACGTCTCAGGTGTGGGCTACGAGATTACCGTGCCTGTTTTCGGAGACGAGCAATTTGGCCAGTCTGGAGAAAAGATTCGCATTCTCACTCATCACCATATCCGTGAGCAGGAGCAGACTCTCTACGGATTTCCAGATGATGAGGCTCGCGATCTCTTTCGCCTGTTGATCCTGCATGTCTCAGGAATCGGACCGAAGATGGCGATGGCTGTGCTGAGCGGAATGGCAGCGTCTGACTTTAAAGAATCAGTCGTTAAAGGAGATGCAACGACACTGGCTAAAATCCGGGGATTAGGGAAAAAGACTGCCGAGCGTATTATCTTGGAACTCGGCGATAAAGTGGGGGTAAAGGACGCTTGGCGTGCTCAGTCCGCACGGGCAACGCTAGCTCCCGAAGCAGCAGCGAAGAACGATGCTCTCCTGGCGCTGATTTCACTCGGCTACAAACAGACCGATGCTCAGAAGGCGATCTCACAGATTCCGACCGACATTCTCAAACCGGATGAAATGTTGCGGGTCGCTCTGCGTCTCCTCCAACGATGAAATCGTTTTTCTATCCTGTCGGACGATCCTGATGACCAGCGACCCCATCCAAAAGGCGGAGCGTGTACGATCGGCTTTACCGCAAAACGGCCTGTTTGCCGAGAAGGAGTGGCGCATTTCACCCGAGCCGTTTCCACTTTCTCGCACCGAAGTTCGCCTACTCGAAGCGCTCGGCCCGATTTTTCTGCGTTTTCAGCGCGTCAGTGACCTTCTCTATCGACGTAGCCGGAAGGGGAGTCTCCCCACCTGGATCGCCGACTATCTCGACCGTGGAAAACCCAAAAATTTGCTAGAAGCAGGTCTCTCGCATCCGATTCACGAAGAAACGCCGCGAGTCATTCGCCCCGATCTGATTCTCACGGCAGACGGTTTCGCAGCAGCGGAACTCGATTCTGTCCCTGGGGGGATCGGACTCACTGCTTGGTTGGGGGAAACCTATGCATCATTGGACAGCTCCCATCGCATTCTGGGTGGACCACGAGGCATGATCGAAGGTTTTGCCTCGATATTTGGCGGCAAAGCAGTTGATATTCTAGTCTCTCAGGAGGCATCCGATTATCGCCCCGAGATGGAATGGCTGGCTGGAAGGTTGGCTGGCGACTGGAGCGTGGTCAATGCTGAGAATTACACGATTCGCGACCGAGAGATCTATCGCTTCTTTGAGCTATTTGATCTCCCGAACCTTCCGGGCATCTCACAGCTAATCGCCGCAACCGCATCTGGGAAAGCTCGCGTCACCGCCCCTTTCAAGCCTTGGCTAGAGGAGAAGCTCTGGAGCGCTCTCTTCTGGTCTCACCCCTTGCGCCCTGTCTGGAAGCGTGAATTGCGGGAAGCGAACTGGAATCGACTGAGCCACATTTTCCCCCAGAGCTGGGTGATCGACCCTGCCGAGATTCCTCATCACGCAGTGATCCCCGGGCTGGAAATCGGGAGCTTCTCTGAACTCAAAGGCTTTACCCAGAGGGAACGGGAACTCGTACTGAAGCAGAGCGGCTTCAGTGACCGTGCTTGGGGAAGTCGCAGCGTCACCGTGGGGCAGGATGTCTCACAGTGCGAATGGGCCAAGGCCGTCGATGGTGCAATTCAGTCCTTCCCGCTCGCTCCCTTCGTTCTCCAGCGTTTTCGGGCGGGTCGGATCGTCACTCATCCTTGGTGGAACCCGGCGACCGGAAGAATCGAGATTATGGAGGGACGAGCGAGACTCTGCCCCTACTATTTCGTTTCGGCGAAGGACGACTCCGTCAGGCTGGGTGGAGTGCTCGCCACAATTTGTCCTTCGGATAAAAAGATTCTTCACGGGATGCGAGACGCGATTCTCGTACCCTGTCGAACCGACGACTGAACCCTGTCTGATCTCGCACGGAAGCCAGAAAGCTCACGTCATTCAGGGAGTATCCACTCCCCAAGAATCAGTCGCGATTCACTTTCGCCACGCTAGGTAATTTCGCAAATTTGAAAGTAAATGTAGATTTATTTTAAAATTTCTTTCGGAATTATTGCAAAATTGCGGATTCGACGGAAATTATTTATCGATTTTGCGAGTCGATTTGAAACGACTCGGTAAAATCCTTTCTAAGAGTCCATAGGAGCAGATCGTCTGTTCTCATGGTATTTCTTGATTGATAGCACGACTAGCGAGAACCTTATCCGACGGAAAAAAGTGAAAAAAATTAAATTCACCTGTGCGCATTGTGGAGTAAAGCTGCGGGTCCCCACCCACCTTGCGGGAGTTTCTGCACCCTGTCCGAAGTGCGGCTCACTCATCACCGCCCCGATGGATATCGCTTTGGCGATCGATGATTCGTCGGATGAATATGAGTCCAACAAAGGCGCGACGCATATCGCTACTACCCCGACAAAGACGCCGATCTCATCGTCGACGATGACTCAAACGAGCGTAGTAACGACTCGACCGCAAAGTTCCACTAGCGGAGCGGTCACATCCTCTTCCCTAGTCAATGAACAGAAACCCTTGCCTAGGTCGCTGCACTCGACTCCTCTCCCGACTCTCACGCCGACACCGGTACTCGCACGAGAACATTCTTCGACTCATTCTTCTAGTGGTAACGCGGCGTCAGTAAACCCCGCTATCGCTCATCCCGCCGCGCCAACTCCTCTTCACATTGAGCGCGCCGCGCTTCCCGATCCGGTGATCTACCCACAGAGTGCAAGCGCAAGTGATGTTCATGCCGCAGCTTCTCCCGAGAATCCTACGACCTTGCCAAAACAGAGCCCTGATGATCTAGCTGCCGTCTTTTTTGGAGAAGACGTTCTTTCGTCTGCTAAAACGCGCGTATTCCTCCCTAACCCTGGCTCTCAAGCCTCACCGAGTCGTCCCGAAGATTTTCTTTCTCCTACCTTTCAGTCCACGGTAGTTTCGAAACCTTTTACCGCATCAGAGACAAGAGTCTATGAGCCGACGCTCGAAGATTTTCAAAAGCTGGCGTCGGCAGTTGCTCCGCCGCCCGAGATGCATCTCAATCATCTCGGTGATGTAGAGACTTTTGAAAGTCGAACGCCGGAGTATTCTGTCGATTCTCTCGCTGCACCATCGATTCCAACTCCGCTGGTTCCTCCCTCCTCAGCGGGAGCTGTAAGAGCACCCGTGAGCCTCGGAAAGCATACGGACTTCGAATCTTGGATGGACCAGAGAGGCGAAGGGTCGGTCATCACCGCCCCTTCCTCCCCACAAACATTCACTCCTGCCTCCGATCTGACTGAAGCAGTCCGGTCAGAGCCTCCTTCGCTGCCGTTGGATACGGGATTATCCCTGCATGAAGGAAACTTCGGAACACTGCTGGCTACTCAACGCCCCACTCTACCTCCGGAACTACCTCAGTCACCCCAGCTTCCGACTTCTCCGTCACTCGAGTCTTCTTCCTTCCTGAATCCAAGCTCTTTGTCCGCCGAACAAGACGAGGAGGACGATCCGAAATCGAGTCGGACGACGCTGATCATGCTGATCTCTATCGTCGCAGTAGCGCTATTGATGGGGATTGGAATGATTTTCGTGATCAATTCGATGTTGGGTGGCCTGTCTCCGGGGGAAGCATACCGTGAGCCCGCCGATGATGCAGGGACGGCAGCAAACGCTCAAAAAGTAGACTTGCCACGAGTTCCGACCTCCAAGGCCACGGAATCTGCCCCGAACCTCTCTGAGGGCGAAGATGCGAAGGCTAAATCTGATCCGCCTGCGATTCATCGTGAAGGTGCTTCCGGGACAGTCGATGCTCCTGCCGTCTCCTTTGACGAAAAAGTGCAGCAAACGATGACTGGGACGCGACAAGGTTCCGTGATCGGTGCTCCGACCCTAGACTCTGTGAAGGCTAATCCGCTAGCGCAGACGTCGCCTCCCACTACCGCCTCCGGCCCTAGTGCCAATTCTACGACTCCAGAGCCTCCTGTCCAGCCAGCAATGCCTGAGAACTCAAACGCAGATGCGATTGCCGCCTCGCTCTTACCTCAGCGCCCCGAGACTCCTGCCACTACCGCTGCGGCTCCAGCATCCCAGTCTGCGGCGCTACCGCAAAAGGAGGAGAACTACAATCCAGCCGCCTCGTTTTCGGCTCCATCTCCTGGTGACAAATCACTGGGAAAAACTCACGACGTAGTCGATGCCTTCCTTCGTGCTCCCGACTGGCAGACACAATCCAAATACGCCTATCACGGGGAGAGTCTGCGTCCGACGATGGAGGATTATTACAAGAAGTGGCCCTATCGGAATATGGGACGCTACGCGATCAATTTTTTCACGAGTGAATCCGATCCTTCACTGGGAGGACCATTCTGGGTCTTTACTATTTCCTCCGGCGAGGTCGACTCCGGCTTCCCTCTCATCGTCCGTGTAGAAGACGGAAATTTGAAGGTGGACTGGGATATATTTTCCGAATTCTTCGATCGACGCTATCTGCGCTTCCGTGAAGCTTCCATGCCTGAGCCAGCAACCTTCAGAGTTGTGCTCGAGCAACTGTCTGACTACTACGGAAGTGACCGCGATCAGATCAAAGATCTGAGTGATTATTTAGTTTACAACGTCAGCATGCCCTATGGGGGAGATGGAGAATTCAGCGATGCTGCCTTTGTGAAGAAAGATTCTGAGGTAGCAAAAGAACTCTCGAAGATCATGAAGTTGGGGGAGGATCCTTTGGCGGTCACGATCACTTTGGAAAAAAGAGCTTTCGACCACGGAACCAAGCACTTCATCATTACTAAGCTCTTCCCCGAAGGCTGGATTCAGGATACCCATGGAGGCCGCAATTGATCGCTTTATCCGCTATCTGGCGGTCGAGCGAGGTCTCTCAGAAAATTACCAACTGCATGTTCGTCGCTCACTGGAAGCACTGGCGACCTGGCTGAAGGAAAATCGGAGCATAGAAGATCCGAGGTCTGTGGAGTTAGCTCACCTCACGGATTACCTGAGTCATCGTCGGCTAAAGGATCGCTTGGCGACTTCGAGTGCTCGTGTCCATTTGATCGCGATTAAGATCTTTTTTCGCTATCTCGCGGCAAGTGATTGGATTCCATCCGATCCCGCTGAAGCCATCGATCCTCCTCGACCTGAGAGTTACCTGCCCGACACACTCAACGAACCCACAGTTCGGAAACTGCTGGAATCCATCGACGACACACTTCCACTCTCACGTCGGGATCGCGCGATGTTGGAACTGCTCTACGCCAGCGGTCTGCGCGTATCGGAGCTTACAGGAGCGCGACTAGAGAATCTATCGCTCGAAAAGGGGCTAATTCGAGTGACTGGCAAGGGGGCGAAAACCCGGATCGTACCTGTCGGGACAGCCGCCCAAGAGGCTCTCGCAACTTATCTAGAGCAGGAGCGCCCAACTCTGGTGAGTTCACGGAGTGGCAGCGAGATTTTCCTGTCACAACACGGAAAAAAGCTCACGACGACGCGATTGTGGCAGATCGTAAAGGAGCGTGCTAAATACGCCGGAATTGACACGAACATCTATCCGCATTTGCTCCGTCACTCCTTCGCGACCCATCTACTCGGAAACGGGGCGGATTTGCGGGTGATTCAGGAGTTGCTCGGACATGCCGATATCGCAACCACTCAAATTTACACCCATGTGGATGCGAAGCACCTGCGCGACGTGCATCGCCGCTTTCACCCACGAGGATAGCTGCGACCGAGCGAAGATCGCAACTCATTCATCGTCGGCATTCTTCCACCAATCGACCGGACGCTCCCAAGGTTCCAAGGTTTCCGCGTGATCTTCCTCTTCTTCCGAAAAAGACTCATTCTGTATCAGCTTTGCGTAGTTCTCCGACTCCCTGACTTCGTCGAGCAAACGAGTCACCTCCTCCTGCTCTGAAAAGCGCCTTTCACGCCGAAGCAGATAGACGAAAAAGATCCCAATTCCCGCGACTAATCCAGCGACTAGACCAAGCAGAAAAATCGCAGCAACACCCTCTGCCGCGATCAGCGGACCTTCGTTCCATCCCTGACCACCTGTCGAAATACTTTGTATCCGAGACCAACTGTCTATCGCCATCAATCCGAGGACGGTGGCTCCCACGATCAGAGTGGTCCGATTCCAAGAAATTTTCATACGCTGAGTTCTCTCGACACGAACTTGTGTCGCAGATTTAGCGAGTATATCGAAAATGAAAGAGCAGACAATTTTAAAGTGGCTCTTCGTACAAAAATAATAAAACTTCCGACAGATTTGAGAATCCGATCAGAGAATCTAATTTGTAAATAACCTGCCTCTGTAAATTTCGTAAATTTGTGTGGTACCCCTTGGGTTTCGGCAATTAACTTCCCCCTAGGGTACTCTCAGGCGCATTGCCTCTTTTTTTGCGCTTTTATCCCACGAATTCAGGTGAAAGAGGGAAAACTTTTTTCATCGCCACCTCGTGAAAGTCTGAGCAGGCGCAATCGCGGCAGTCCGGAGCTTGTCACTGCCTCCGCTTCACCACAGATTCCTCGCGTCATGATACGAAAAATCGTTCCCCTCGCCCTTCTCGGACTGTCCCAGACTGCCTTCCTTGCGGCAAAGGATATTCCTATCGCAGATCAAAAGACCATTGTGCAAAAGCCCGCATCCTCCAAAGTGACCGGGACGGAGCCCTTGCCGCCGCTTCCTGAGGGAGCCTTCACCTTCGTCGTCGTTCCGGACACTCAGGGCTATACGGGAAAAGGAGCGAAATCCTCTCCTGATTCGGACGAGCCAGTGACAAATCTTAACCAGACGGCTCAGATCGACTGGATTCTCGCGAATCAGAAGAAAGAGAACATTGTTTTCGTCTCCTTCGTCGGCGATATCGTTGACCGGAACGTGCCTGAACAGTGGGCAGTAGCGAAGAAGAATATT
Source organism: Verrucomicrobiota bacterium (assembly GCA_963205275.1). Classification (GTDB taxonomy): domain Bacteria; phylum Verrucomicrobiota; class Verrucomicrobiia; order Verrucomicrobiales; family DEV007; genus Arctic95D-9. Next base: position 11,344 of record CAUJIH010000076.1, read on the forward strand.
GATCGCCTGCGTGGTGCAGTTCCTTTCAGTCTGACCCTGGGCAATCACGATATGGCATCCAGCGGCGATGCCCACCTCTTCCAGGAAACATTTCCTGCCTCGAGTTTCAAGGATTATCCATGGTATCTCGGATCCTACACTCATGACAGGGAGGACCAAAATATCTCTGCCAACAATGTGAACAGCGCTCAGGAATTTAGCGCCGGAGGAATCAACTTCCTTCACATTAGTATAGAGTGCAACGCACCGGACGACGTTCTTGCTTGGGCTGGCAAACTCTTGGAAAGTCATCGCGATCGGCTGGCGATCATCACTACACACATGGATCTGGGGATCATCGAAAAGCCGAAAACGAAAGAGGGCTTTATCATTGATCCGAAGGGACGTATGCGCTGGAGCAAGATTCACGGCCCCTTGGGCAACAATCCTGAACAACTGTGGGATAAGCTCTATCGCCATCACTCGAATCTAAACTTCATCCTCTCTGGAGATCAGAGCCGAGTCACGGCTCGGAGACTGGACAAGGCTGCCGATGACGGTCACACCATTCACGCTCTGATGAGCGACTACATGAGCGACACGGTGCTGCGCCTCATGCGATTCCGCCCAGACAAGGGCGAAGTCGAAGTGCTCAGCTATCAGGTGAGCGGAGATGTTCTGGTCGATGCCACGATTTACGTGCCCGAGCTTAGCCAGCATCGCTTTACCATTCCTCTCCGAGTGAAACGCTAAGGTTTAATCCATGTCCTCTTACAGTGTCTTCCGAAGCAAAATCCCTGTGCGTCCCGACGACATCGACATGAATCGTCATGTCCATAGTTCGCGATACGCCGACTACGTTCATGCCGCTCGTTTTGATCAGATGGAGCGTTGTTACGGAATGTCGATGGAAGAATTCGCGGAATTGGGGATGGGATGGGTCGTGCGAACCTCCCATGTGGAGCATCGGGATGCACTCCGGATGGGAGACGTCGCCGAGGTCGAAACACACATTGCAGAGATTCGAAAATACGGAGTGAAAGTCGAATTCACGATCTTTCGTGAAAGCGATGGAAAAACAGCGGCTAGAGGTTGGTTCGATTACATCCTAGTGAATGCACTGTCGGGAAAACCCGTGACGATTCCCGACGAAATCGTTGTAAAGTATTCTATCTAAAACAGAGTTTTCGGCATGACACAAAGTGAAGCCATCGAGCGAATCGAAGCCGCCTGCAAAGTAATCGCCTTGGAGATGATGAAGGTGACTCCCGCCGCACGTTATCTCGCAGATGAGCAAATCAAATCCGATGTGGTGAAAGCTGCTTATCAGCTCACGATCGAACTGGAAATTATTAAGAAAAAGCTAATCAAGCTAAAAGGACGAGACGAGTCCTCGGATCTGTAAAACCCCGACAACCGCTCGCTTCTAATCAAGCGTGAGATCCGTCGCTCTACTATTCGACTCGGTAAAGAGCTGACTTCGTCCGCAGGATGAGGGCATTTCCGACGACGGCGGGAGAACCCATAAAGCCATCATCAAAACGATTTTCTGCCAGCACTTCGAACTCACGCGATGCCCGAACGACGGTACACAACCCATCCTGATCGAAGAAGTAAACGCGATCCTTTGCCCCCAGAACAGAAGCCGAGTAGTCGCCCCCCGCTCGCTCTGCCCAGACTTTTTCACCCGTGACGGCATCGATGCAACTGATCACTCCATCGTTGGCCATGAACAACAGTCCATTTCGCAGCACAGGTGACGAGCGCTTCGGCGTCCGCTGAAGGAAAGTCCAGGCGACATGTGTAGAACTGACATCTCCCTTCATGTCTGGGGTGATGCGTACCGCCCAGACTTCCGCTTTCCCCAAGCCAGTATTGAGATACAAAAGACCAGCCTCCTGATTGTATACGCAGCGCGACGAGGGAGAATGCATGGGGTAGCGGACCTGCCAGAGCTCGTTTCCCGTGCGAGGATCATAGCCCCAGCAGGCTTTCGACGAATTCAAAATCATCTGAGTCGAGCCAGCCACGTCGATAAAAATCGGGGTGCTATACCCTTTTCGCAAATCGCCACTATTTGCCGGAATGCCGTCTTTTTCATCATCATAATCAGTCGAGCGATCTCGCCGCCAAACCGTTTTCCCCGTCATCTTCTCTAGAGCAACAGAATACTGCTGATCGGCTCCTTCCTGGGTGACGATCACGAAATCCCCCCAGAGCGCGAGCGATGAACCGCTGCCGCGCCAGTGACTGCACGTTAGATCGCGTCTCTCCCAAACGACATCGAAGCTTTTCGCATCGAGACAGAGCGTGCCGTAGCTTCCGAAGGTCATCCAGACTCGATCACCCTCGGCCACGCCGGAGGGCGATGCATAACAGTTGAAGTCGTTGTAGAGCGGTTCGGGATTGTCACAGGTAATAAAGACTCGGTCGAGCAACTTTTTCCCCGTCTTGGCATCGAAGCACAGGATGGACATCTGATGTCCAGTCTCAGTCGCCGTAGTGATCCAGACCTTTCCGCCGACGACGATAGGCGTGGACCAGCCGCGTCCATGGACAGCTTCCTTCCACAGGACGTGCTCGGTCTCGGACCAGCGTAAAGGCACGTCGGCCTCGGTTAATCCTTGGCGCGTCGGACCACGAAATTCAGGCCAGTCAGAGGCCTGAGCAGTGATACCCCACGGAAGTACGGTAGCGAAAAGCAGAAAACGGACGAAAAGGCGCATCGAGTCAGATCATGCCATCTTGAGGGAACTCAGCCGCTCGGTCAATCCCCTCAATGCGGGATTCCGCGACTGACCGAGATCATTTTTACTTCTTCGGAGAAAAGTCCCAGGGCGTCGTCCGTTTTCCCATTTTCTCCAAAAACGCTCCCGAGGAAAAGGAGAGGAAAAGGGCGGCATCACCGTCAGCAAAACGATTCTGAGCATAGAGCATCTCCATCGTCGGGAGCAAAGGTTTCGCCGTCTCGCCCAGTAGCTCGACGGCCCGACAAGCGCGCAGAGCGATCCACCAGTCCTCAGATTCCAATTCGCGACCGAGCACTGTTAAGGCCTCATCTCGATGGGCTTCGGATACTTGCGCCATCCAAGCAGCACTCTCAATTCGCACAGATGGCTCGATGTCATCCATCGAGTCGAAAAGAGCCTCCAGAATCGCCGGATCATTCGGGAAAGCATGATGCAGCGCGACCACAGCCCAGTAACGCACAGGAGGCTCCCAATCATGCAGATTTTTTAACAATTTGGCTCGGTCCTGACTTCCGACTAGATCGGCGGCATTCCATAGTGCGATCAGATCTGGGTGGTGATTCGTCTTTCCTTCCGTGATCTCACGGATCGGGCGACCTTCTTCACTGATCCACTGATGCATCACGGATTCCGGTAGAAGTCCGACGTCTCCGATGGCGATTCGCTGCGACTGAAAAGCAGCACGGTGACTCTCCAATGCATTTTTCTGAGGCTCTGATAATTCGCTTTTTTCGGCGAGCAAGTTGTGAAGATTCTCCGGATCAGCGGTCAGATCGTAAAACTCTTCGACGGAACGCTGTCCGACGTAAGCTTTCTGCGCTGGAGTCAGGGAATCGGCATGTTCCGTAGCGTATTTCACTATCTCCTGCTGGATCGCCCCGAGATCTGAAAACACCGATGGCTGCGCCCAGCTCAGATCAGGAAAGTAATTGCGAATGTAGAGATACTGATGGCTCCGAACGGACCGAGCCGTGTCAAAGGCCTCGTCGATACGGTCGCGGAAGCCGTAGAGAAATTCAGGCTCGGGTTCTGTTTTGGGGCCAAACATAACTTTCCCCTGAAGAAAATCGGGTCTGGTAGAACCCGTGAGCTCTATCAGCGTCGGAGCAAAGTCCAGAAAATTGACCAAGCGATCCGAAGTCTCCCCCGGTGCTGCGGGGGCGAGTGACTGATATTTCTTCGGAAATCGGATCAGTAAAGGCACTCGCATTCCAGAATCCAAGAGCGTTCGCTTATGTCGCGGAATCCCTGAACCGTGATCGCCGTAGAAAAATACGATGGTCTCTTCAGCGAGTCCGTCATCTGCCAGCTTTTTAAGCAAGGCTCCCACTTCAATGTCCAGCAAGGACACACAATCGTGGAATCGAGCCAGTTCCCGTCGAACGACAGGGGTATCGGGATAATAGGGGGGAACGGTCACTTGGGCTGGATCGTGGATCAATTCCGGAGGCAGCTTTGACTGGATTTCGCGCTGGAAGACTTCATAGGGCCAGACCATCAGCCGAGATTGGTGAGTCGTCATGAAATTGACTACCGAGAAGAAGGGCTGATCGACTTTTCGCTTTTCGCTGCTCCAGAGAGCCTCGGGGCTGATTTCATCCCAAGACTCTTGAATCAGCCTCGCTTCGTCACTGGTATTGTAGTCCGTTTTGACCTGATTGGTGGTGAAGTAGCCCGCTTTACGCAAATAGGAGGGAAAGCCGTGAACATCCGCAGGAATCGGGAAATCAGACCTCATTTGGCTGGTGCCGAGACTGGCAGCCGATACGCCCGTGATGATCGAACTACGCACCGGAGAGCAAACGGGGGCGGGCGCAAAAGCGGAGGTATAGCGCACGCTCTCCTTAGCCAGCGCATCGAGGTGGGGGGTGCGGGCATCCGGATCACCGTAGCATCCCAAAGCCGGACTCAGATCCTCTGCTGTGATCCAGAGAATATTCGGACGATCTCTGCCCAAAAGTGTTCCCAAAAAAAACGAGATAACGAGGAACGGAAAAATCGAAAGGAAACGCGGGATTTTCATAGGGGAAGAACATTAAACAGGGTTCAATCACGGAGCAAACCCTGTTGTGCGGGACGCATTGGTCGAATTCGTCAATGAGGAATTGACGGAAAGACATCAAGATTCGCAATAGTAAGAAAATTCGTGATCGTAAGAAAGAGTGAGCGTATCAATCCACTCAAACTCATCACTTTTTGACTGAGTGGAAATCATTGACAGCACAGGCATCTCGCTTACAGTCCTCCCTCATCCTGATAGCATTTGCGCCGAAGTAGCTCAGGGGTAGAGCAACGCATTCGTAATGCGTGGGTCGGGGGTTCGATTCCCCCCTTCGGCTTTCTTCTTCAGCTTCCTTCTTCGATTTCCTGATTGTATCGATACACGATGTCTGGAATCATCCAGCGACTATTTTTTTCGCATCGACATTGCGAATCCTCTCCGAGAAGATATTCCGCCGATGGCGCTTCTCGCTTCGCAATTTTTTTCGGCTTACTTTTTCTCTGTCTTCCGATCATCGTCTCTGCGGATAAGACCGATCATCTATGGTCTCTGCGCTCACTCGTGCGCACGGAGCCTCCGACCGAGGGGAATCCAGTGGATGCCTTCATCCAGGCGAAGCTAACGGAGGCAGGGGCGAAACAAAACGCGCCTGCCGAACCTCTTGTCCTTCTGCGCCGCATCTCGCTCGATCTCACCGGACTTCCGCCGACACGACAGGAAATCGCGTCATTTCTCAAAAACGGTTCGAAGATAGATTCGGCGATCGATCGTCTGCTCGCATCGCCTCACTACGGCGAGCGCTGGGGGCGGCATTGGTTGGATATCGCACGCTATGTCCAAGGGACGATCAAAGTCCCCGGCGTAGCAGCCATCGATCTGGCCGAGCCGTATCGCGACTACGTTGTGCGTAGTTTCAACGAGGATAAACCTTATGATCGCTTCATCACAGAACAACTTGCTGGCGATCTAATCACTGCGAAAGACGAGTCGGAAAAAGTCAGGCTAGATCGAATGGTCGCACCGGCATTTCTTTCCATCGGGCACTGGTTCGAAGAATGCACCGATCCCGAAAAACTGCGCACTGACTTGGTGGACGAACAGATTTCCACCACGACGCGTGCGTTTCTTGCGCTGAATTTTTCATGTGCTCGCTGTCATCAGTTCGATCCGATCTCGATGCGCGACTACTACGCTCTCGCCGGAGTTTTTCGTAGCACGGTAATCACCTCGCACTTCGCCGATGAGTGGAGGGACGGTCGTCCACGTGCGCTGCAGCCACTCGCCTCTGTCGAGGAGATTGCCCGCGTGGAAGCTGCGAATACCAAGATCGAAACGCTGAGAAAAGAGCGCTTCCACCTCCTCTCCACAGAGCGAGAGAAGTATCATCCTACCCCTGTCGTCGCGATTCCAGGCACCGTGACCGATCTTCAGGCAGAGAATTTCGATGGGCAGAAAAATCTCAAGACGACTCCACTGGAAGGCGGAGGCGAGGCTCTCGCTTCACGACGTCGTCTCGATCAATGGGTGCGCTATCGATTCGTTCTACCCGAGGCCGGAACGTACAGTCTCGCAGTCCGATACGCTGCGACCGACCCGGCTCCGGTAGAGATGGAAATCGAAGGGAAGGTCAGTGAGCATCGTGTTCTGGGCGACGCAACTCATGGCGAGACTGTGGAGCACTTCCGTTGGGATGCGATCCCTCTTGGCGAGCGCCCTCCCGGACGCATGTTTCTGCGCTTCAAAGTCGGACGCAATGAACCTTTTCCAACCCTAGACCGCCTCGTCTTGGTTCGCGGCTCGCTCGATCCGAGAAATTCTGCCTGGCGGGAGCAATTGGACACACCGACGGTGGGCGGAATGCGCGACTTTCTCACCGGATCGCAACTCGGCATCGTCCAATCAATCGAAACACGCATCGAAGAATTGAGAAAATCACGTCCTGTGCTGCCTCTCGCTCTGGCCGTTTCCGATGCCGAGACTCCGACGGAAGTCCCACCCAATCCCGGTGGGATATCCAATACCAGCGATCTCAAACCCATTCCACGAGGCAATCCCGGACTCGCAGGAGAGGCACTCACCCACGCCTTTCCCATCCCGAAAAATGCGAGCGGACGCCTCCAGTTTGCCGAATGGCTCACCGATACAAAAAATCCGCTTACTGCACGCGTGATGGTCAACCGAATCTGGCACTGGCACTTTGGCCGAGGACTCGTCTCGACGGTCGATGATTTCGGACTGCGGGGCCAGACGCCAAGCCATCCCGACTTGCTCGACTGGCTGGCCAGTGAACTGATGGAGAACGGTTGGTCGATCAAACACATCCATCGCCTGATCCTGAGTTCCGCCACCTACCAGGCCTCGTCTGAAATGACGCCAGAATCGAAGGCGAAAGATGCCGACGGACATCTCTATTCTCGTTTCCCTGCTCGAAGGCTCGAAGTAGAGGCCATCTATGACAGTATGCTCACCAGTATCGGGAAAGTACCACGTCAGCCTTCCGGCACCATTTTGGATACTTCGAAATCAAAGGACAGAGCGCTGTATATCCTCACGTCCTCCCGCGCTCCACTGGGACTGGGGATCGAGATTCGGAAGATGTTTCCGCTGTTTGGATTCGATCCATCAGGCCTACCCATGCACGACCGCGACGCGAGCGTGACGCCTGCCCAGGGACTCTGGTGGTGGAATAATCCCCTCCCCCACTACTACGCGACGAAACTAGCAGAGAAAATGATCGCTGAATTCCCGGACAAACTGGATGCCCGCACTGTCGCCCTGCACGAGACACTCCTCGGACGCCCCCCTACGGGCAAAGCGAAAGCAGCGATGCTCTCGTACGCCGACGATTTGATCAAACGGGACGGTCTCAGCGAAATCGATGCATGGAGTCGCGTCGCATTAGGCCTGTTTTCCTCCGTCGAGTTTCGAACTCTGGAGTGACTCGCGCTTCGGAACCAACGCAGCACAGATGGTATTCACGAATCGGCTTTCTTTATTCGCTTGTCACTCGACGAATCAGGCAAGCGGAGTAAACTTTCCCGCACAGACGGATTCTCCTTTCGCCATAGTCTGAATGATCGGCCAAGGCTCTGATACTCCGCTGACCAATCATTTTTCCTCTACCCATTTTTTCCCCACAGCTCACACGACTATGCCGAATACTCCCACAATTCAATACACGAAGACGGACGAAGCTCCCGCACTTGCCACCTATTCCCTACTTCCCATCATTCGGGCCTTCACACAGTCCTCCGGCATCCGAATCGAATCCCCTGACATTTCCCTAGCGGGCCGAGTCCTCGCGGTATTTCCCGATTTTCTCAAGCCCGAGCAACAAATCGCCGATATACTGAGCGAACTCGGGCGTCTCGCGACCACACCAGAGGCTAATATCGTGAAGCTGCCGAACATCAGTGCCTCCGTGCCCCAGCTCAAGAGCGTGATCGCTGAGTTGCAATCACACGGATATGCCGTCCCCGATTATCCCGAGGAACCCGCCGACGAAAAAGAAGCCGATATCAAAGCTCGCTACGACAGGGTCAAAGGCAGTGCTGTCAATCCCGTACTGCGCGAAGGCAATTCTGATCGCCGTGCACCGAAGGCGGTCAAGGAGTATGCGAAAGCCCATCCTCACTCGATGGGAAAATGGTCCTCAGATTCCAAAACGCGTGTCGCTCACATGAAAAGTGGCGATTTTTACTCGAATGAAAAGTCTGTAACCGTCGATGAGGCCACAGACGTGCGTATCGAGTTCGTCGACAGCGATGGAAACACGAAGATCCTCAAGAAATCCACGCCTCTACAGGCAGGAGAGATTCTCGACGCCACTGTCATGCGCAAGAAGGAACTACTCGCCTTCTTGAAGGAGCAAGTGGCCGCCGCACGAGCAGAAGGAGTTCTTTTCTCCATCCACATGAAGGCCACGATGATGAAAGTCTCTGACCCTATCATCTTCGGGCACGCAGTGGAGATCTATTTCGCCGATCTCATCGCGAAACATCGAGAGACATTTTCGCGTCTCGGCGTCGATTTCCGCAACGGCTTTGGCGATCTGATCACCAAAATCGCATCACTTCCCGCAGAAGAAAAGGCAGCAATCGAGGCAGATATCGCCGCATGCTACGGGGCCGGCCCCGATCTCGCAATGGTGAATTCCGATCTGGGGATCACCAATCTGCACGTCCCGAGCGACGTGATCGTCGATGCCTCCATGCCTGCCATGATTCGGGCAGGTGGCAAGATGTGGAACAAGGACGGGAAGGAGCAAGACACGCTAGCCGTCATCCCCGACGCCAGCTATGCCGGAGTGTACGCCGCTGCTGTCGATGACTGTAAACGGAATGGAGCTTTTGACCCATCTACCATGGGATCGGTCTCCAATGTTGGTCTGATGGCCCAAAAAGCGGAGGAATATGGATCGCATGACAAGACTTTCGAAATCAGCGGCGAAGGCGTCGTCCGAGTCGTCGATACTGCAGGGCATGTCCTCTTGGAACACAGCGTCTCCGAAGGCGACATCTGGCGTGCCTGTCAGGCCAAGGATGCCGCAGTGCGCGACTGGGTGAAGCTGGTCGTCAATCGCGCCCGTGCCACGAGCTGTCCGGCAGTCTTCTGGCTCGACGAAAACCGCGCTCACGACGCCGAGCTGATCAATAAAGTCGGCGAGACGCTCGGCGAATTTGACATCGACGGACTCGAAATCAAAATCCTCTCCCCTGTCGAAGCGACTCTTTATAGCATCGAGCGCATCCGTCGGGGTGAAGACACGATCTCCGCGACTGGAAACGTGTTGCGCGATTACCTCACCGACCTCTTCCCCATTCTAGAACTCGGAACCAGCGCGAAGATGCTCTCCATCGTGCCATTGATGAATGGAGGCGGCTTGTTCGAAACTGGCGCTGGAGGATCGGCTCCCAAGCATGTGCAGCAGTTTCTCGCAGAAAACTACCTACGTTGGGATTCGCTGGGCGAATTTCTCGCTCTCGCCGTCTCGCTAGAACACCTCGGCGAGCAATACGGGAACTCTCGATCAAAACTACTGGCGAAGACACTGGATGCAGCGACTGGAGAATTCCTGAATCAGGAGCGTTCCCCCGGTCGCAAGCTTGGGACCATCGACAATCGCGGTAGTCACTTCTATCTGGCTCTCTACTGGGCACAGGCTCTGGCTGAGCAAAATGAAGACGCCGATCTGAAGGCCGAATTTTCTCCGCTAGCGAAAGCTCTCGCAGAGAATGAGGAAACAATCGTCGCTGAGTTGCTCGCAGTGCAGGGCAAATCAGTCGACATCGGTGGCTACTACCAGCCAGACGATGCTCTCGCTTCTGCGGCCATGCGTCCGAGCGAGACTCTCAATCGCCTGATTGGTTGATTACTTCCGCGATTAGAACTCGCCCCCGATTCGAATTCTCTTCGACTTAGGTCGCTGGAATCACTCGCTGAAGTCCTAGCGTGAGAATGAAGCACGCCAAGGCAGCAAGCGCGGCGTTCATGTCGGCGAAAGGGAGAGCTGCGGCATCGTAGAGCGCGATTCCCGCCAGTGCTTGAGCGATCCCTTTCGGAATACGCTCGGCCAAAGAGCGACGCATCATGGAAATCCAGGCCATGATCACCACGATTCCTGTGATGATCAGGGCCGTTCGCATCAAGCTAGGCGTGATGCCTCGTGCTGCGATCAGGGGAAAGAGAGTAGGCAGGATGAGCATGAGTCGGGGAACTAGCCCGAAATCGCCATGCTTACTCAATCGTTCGCTACGAGCCGCGAGAGTGAGTCCCGCGATGTAGAACACCGAAAACGCGGCTATCACGAAAACTGCATGGGGAATCTCCAGTCCATCGGTCTGTGAGGCGACGGCACTACCAGCAATTCCATACACGAGCGCCCGACACACTCCCATCACAATCACAGAGCCTGCCCAGCGCTTATGCAGCCAGTCATAGAGAACAACGGCCACGACGAGAGCCGCCACCAGTGAGGGCCAAGCAGTTGAGAAACGTAGCAGAACCATCACTCCGAGCCCCATTTGCAACAGCCCCGTCACCCACACAGTCTCCTTGGTGATAGACGCGGAGGGAATCGGACGTTCAGGCGCGTGAACTCGATCCCACTCGGCATCGAAAGCATCATTCAGAGTCATTCCTGCGATATAGATCAGACTGACTCCCGTCAGAATCCAGGCGAACTCCGCCGTCCACCCTCCTCCCGTGAGAAACCAGCCAACCGCCACGTTGGTCCAGACAGTCGGCAAATTCGACACGCGCCCGAGGACGAGAAAGGTTCGAAGCGAGGAAAGAGCACTCATTGAATCAGGGCAAAGTCAGATCGACGGCATCAGAAAGGATCCGCGTTTCCCTGTGGTTCCACATCTCCCGCCTGCGGGTCTCCCAACTCTTCGAGCATCGGCTCCTCCGGAATGAACTCCGCTCCATCTGTCTCTGCCACGATCGATGAGGCTGATGGAGCGAACGTTTCTACAGCGAACTTCGGAAGAGGTGCCACCAGATTTCCGGTGAGCGGGCGGACACGATCATAAACATTACGTCCAAGTTCTGGCGCTACTTGGTATCCGTGGTCAAACATTTCCATCTTGGCGTCAAGATTGTCGATGTAGTGAAGAGCCTGAGCCTCGGGAGTCTTTGGTACCACGGGAGAACCGAACTGTAGCTCGCCGTGATGAGAGACGATGAGATGGAGCAAGTGCAGCCTCACCCGATCAGAAGGAGGGTCTAGGTCTGCCCAAGCAACATGGGCCGGGTCATCCGCGAGAGAGCGCCAGAGCCGATTCACGATTTCCGTTCCTAGTGTGATATGCCCCAGTAGCTCACTCAATTCAGAATAGGGCATTTCAAATCCGTTTTCTTGATAAGCATTCTCCCAGAGCTTGCCGACATCGTGAAAGAGAACGCCTGCGACGAGAAGATCGCGATTGAGCAGCGGATAGGCGATACAAATCTGAATGGCGGTACGGGTCATCTGGGCGACGTGCTCGACTAATCCACCCCGCCGGGCGTGATGGTAGCTGCGAGCCGCCGCTGTTCGACGCATTCGCTTGCCGAACTGATCGAAGAAGGCCAAGCAGAGTGCCCGCAGCCGGGGATCGGAAATCGCCGCAGCAGTTTGGGTGAGAAAGGCGTAATCCTGATCCTGCTTCATTCGCAAGACTGCTGAGCCGGCCAGAACTCCTGCGGTCTCCGCATCGTCGAGCGCACGCACAGTCCACTCTCGGCCATCGACGGATCGACCGTCCCCACCGAGGCCGAATTCACCAGTCACCTCATAGAACTGTCCCGCTCTCAACTGGGCACAAGTGGCGAACATGGGTGTATTGTTCCAGACACGCAGGAGCAGCGACCCTTCCGCATCCGCAAAGCTGGTCTCATAATAAGGATTGCCGGTTTTGGTCGTTCGCGTCACGCTGCGTTCGAGCTGTGCCCGAAAGCGAAAGGCCTGAAAGACAGGCCCTGCCTGCTGCTTGATCTCCTGTATTGATACCAGATCCATAGGTCTCTAGCGTAGCAGGCGGGCAAAGCTTCGCGCAACGGGAAAAGGGAGAATTTCAGCAATGAGGCCAACCTGCAAACATCGATCAGAGCATGATCGGCGGATTGGCTAGTGCCGCACGCTGCGGATCGCTGGCGTAGCAGTGGGCCATACCGACGGCTAGAGCATCGGCAGCGTCCGAGGGTGGAGTCTCGGATAGTCCGAGCAGCGCCCGCATCATGAAGGCGACCTGTTGCTTATCGGCGGAACCTCGGCCTACCACGGCTTGTTTGACCCGTCGAGGAGCGTATTCAAAAATCTGCAGTCCATGTTCTGCGGCTGCCAGCAGCGCCGCCCCGCGAGCGGCTCCGAGAGTAATCGCTGTGCGATAGCTCTGGACGTAAATTACTCCTTCGACCGCACAGACTTCCGGTTTGTGCTCACGAATCACCTCCACCAGATGTTCACGGATGGCGACGAGACAGCCTGACTGGGATAAATCCCGACGATTTTGAATGACTCCATAAGTGATCGCACGATACTGACGACGCCCCTGAGTTGGAGCTGTCGCACACGAAGCCTCGATCACGGCATAGCCGGTGTTTCTCAGGGCTGGGTCGATGGATAGCACACGCACGGGATATTTTAGCGCATCCTCGGCGTGGCGCTGTACCGAATTACCCGGAGATCGCCCAGATGCGCTCGCCCGTTGCAGCAGGGCTTCAGGCAGCTTCCATCTCGTCGCCATGAGACGATCCGTCGTTCTCGACTGCAGCGGGAGAACGCCGCCCTTGCACTACATCGCGATCAATGATCACACGAGTATTTTGTTCATAACTAGGCGCGTCGAACATCACGTCGAGCATCAGCTTTTCGAAGATCGAACGCAGGGCACGAGCACCAGTACCGCGATCCATCGCCTCCATTGCCAACGCTTCCAGCCCATCCTGAGTAATCTCCAGGTCGACTCCATCCATGGCGAGCAGCTTGCCATATTGCTTGATCATCGAGTTTTTCGGCTCGATTAACACGCGGACCAATTCCTCACACTTGAGAGGCCGTAGGGTAGACACGATCGGGAGACGACCTACGAATTCTGGAATCAGTCCGAAGCTGTGGAGATCCTCGGGCGATACATTGCCGAGCTGTCGTTCGACTTCCGATTCAGTCGCGACTGTCGAAACTTCTTCACCAAATCCGAGAACCTTTTTCCCGATCCGACGTTTTACGATTTCCTCCAATCCAACGAAGGCTCCACCACAAACAAAGAGAATTTTTTCGGTATTCACCTGAATGTATTCCTGTTGCGGATGCTTCCGCCCACCCTGAGGTGGAACATTGCAGATCGTTCCTTCCAGCATTTTCAGCAGCGCCTGCTGCACACCCTCGCCAGACACGTCGCGCGTAATCGATACATTCTCCGTCTTTCGTCCGATCTTGTCGATTTCATCGATATAGACGATCCCCTTTTCGGCACGCTTCACGTCGTAATCCGCCTCCTGGAGAAGGCGCAGAATAATATTTTCCACATCTTCGCCGACGTAACCAGCCTCCGTCAGAGTCGTAGCGTCAGCGATGCAGAAGGGCACATCCAATAGCTTCGCCAATGTTTTCGCCAGAAGTGTTTTTCCCGATCCCGTCGGTCCGATCAGGAGGATGTTGCTCTTCTCAATCTCGACTCCATCGAACTTCGTATTCTTGCCACGGCCCTTTCCAGAACCCGATCCGCCGTACTGACGCAGTCGCTTGTAATGATTGTGAACCGCTACCGAGAGGACCTTTTTCGCGTGCTCCTGGCCGATCACATGTTGGTTCAGACTCTCGTAGATTTCCTTCGGCTTCGGTACTGAAAACTCCTTCGGAGCTTCACCTACATCCTCACCCTCCTCCTGATCCAACAGCTCCTTATCGAGAATCCCCCGACAGACGTTGATACATCCGTCACAGATATACACGCCTGGACCGGCGATCAGTTTTTTGACTTCAGCGTGGCTCTTCCCGCAAAAGGAGCACATCGTGAGGTTGGAAGCTCTGGCCATGAAAGGAGAAAAATGCTAGAAATTCGGGTCTCGTGACCCGTAGTATGGTACGCTAAACGAGAATGAAGAAAAAGCGAATTTGATTTAAATAATTATAATTTCAAAGTTATCCGTAGTAATTCAAAAAGCTCTTTTGTCTCTAATAGTGAATAATCTGCCGAGACAGTGACCTCCTTCTCGCCGAGAATTCGAATCGCGCCTTCTAATCGCGCAGCACGAGCCATGGAGATATCACGATCAGCATCGCCTATCATCCAGGATTGACGAAGATCGATGGAAAATCTTTCAGCTGCGGCAAGTATCATCCCCGGATCGGGTTTCGCTGGGTAGTCATCCGCATCGCCATCCCCTCGATTAACGTAGATCGCATCGAAGGCTGTGCCCTGCTCCGCGAGTAACTCCTGCATCCGAGCGTGAATCGCATCGAGATCGCTTCGTGAAATCAGGCCTTTCCCCACGCATTTCTGGCTCGTGACGAGGACGGCCAGTACGTTATTCTCATGCAGGAGCCGCAGTGCCTCCCCAATGCCATCATTCAGGATGAAAGCATCTGGCGAGAGTACATATCCCTCTCCGGGAGAGCGATTGACCACTCCGTCTCGATCAAAGAAGACACAGCGGCATTGAGGAATTGTTCCAACACTAAAGAACTCAGATGTCATCGCAGATCGCTCGCGCTCTGCTCATCACTGAGCGACGGGGACCGGTGGTTTTAGAGATTGAGCGAGCAACCAGTCATAGAGGGCCGAATCAGCGTAGGCCTTCGACCAAGAATCGTGTCCGGCTTCCGGATCGATGGTGAACTTCACTTGTTCATTCCCAATTTTCTTCAGTACATCGACTAGGCGCGAGGATTCCTCTAACGGCACCACCGTATCTTTCCCGCCGTGAAAAACCCACACCGGTACTTGTGCCAAACTGCGCACTCGATAGGGAACGCCTCCGCCGCAAATCGGGACAATCGCTGCAAAGCGCTCGGGTGCCCGACAGGCAAATTCCCAAGTGCCATAACCTCCCATGCTGAGCCCGGTCAGATACACCCGTGACGGATCGACACGATATTTTGTTTCAATGAAATCGATCAGTTCCAACACCGGCTGCTGGCTCCACCAGCTATCCTTCGGGCACTGAGGGGAAGCCAAAATGAAAGGGAATTGCTTCCCTTCCGCCACCAGCTTCGGTGGGCCGTGCTTCGCAACCAAATTCACATCCGTTCCTCGCTCTCCTGAACCGTGCAAAAATACGACAAGCGGCCATTTCTTGTTCGTATCCGACTGATAGCCATCGGGAAGCGAGAGTAGGTAGTCGAGGTGCAAAGTCTCAGAGATTTTTTTCTCGAAAACCTCGCTCGTCTGATCAGCAGCCACAAAACCAGAGATCGTAAAGACTCCTGTGAAAATCAAAAAGAGACGCGACAGATTCATGGGATCACCATAGCAGTCAATCAGAGAAGCTCACGATAAAAATAGCGCAGCAGACCTGCGTAACGCCGCCATTTCTGTCCAGAAATTCGCTAAAGATCGATTTAGACGGGATCGCCTGAGCGACTCTGCGCTTGCAATCGTAGCTTGTTCGCGTACCAAGCGGATCTAACGCGAAGAAATCCGAACTCGCTCAGTCAAGCGAGATTTATATTGAAGGTTTCTAAAATAAATCGAAACTAACCATAATTTCTAACCATGCTGGAAACTACTATCACAAATATTCGTGCCCGTGAAATCATCGATTCCCGGGGCAATCCGACGGTCGAAGTCGATGTCGAACTTGATGGCGGCGCCCTCGGGCGGGCGGCTGTTCCGAGCGGGGCCAGCACAGGAGAGCACGAGGCATGGGAACTGCGCGATGGGGACTCCGCTCGCTATCTCGGCAAGGGCGTGCAACAGGCCGTCGCTGCTGCCAATGACAAGCTCGCCCCGGAGATTATCGGAATGGATGCCACCGATCAGGCGGCGATTGACAGGCTCATGATCGCTCTTGATGGTTCAAGCAATAAAAAAGTGGTTGGGGCAAACGCGATCCTGGGAGTCTCGCTCGCCGTCGCTCACGCCGCAGCGAATCAACTCCGTCTACCCCTGTATAAGTATCTCGGCGGGCCGAACGCCAAAGTTCTCCCGGTGCCGATGATGAACATCATCAACGGCGGAGCCCACTCGGATGCTCCCATTGATTTCCAAGAGTTCATGATCGTGCCCAAGGGTGCTCCAAGTTTCCGCGAAGCCTTGCGGCAGGGCTGTGAAATTTTCCACGCACTTAAAAAAGTCCTGAAGGGCAGGAATCTGACGACCACGGTCGGGGACGAAGGAGGATTCGCTCCCCATCTCGACTCGGCCTTCGACGCTCTGGAAGTGATCGGTCAGGCCGTTGAGAAGGCCGGTTACAAGTTCGGAGAGGAAGTCTTCATCGCCCTAGACGTCGCTTCCTCTGAGTTTTACGACAAAGAGAAGGGAAAATACGTCTTCAAAAAATCGGATCAGTCCGAGCGTACGGCGGAAGAACTGGTCGATTACTATCTCGAACTTCAGAGCAAGTATCCCATCATTTCCATCGAAGACGGTTGTGATGAGAACGACTGGGACGGCTGGAAGATCCTGTCTGAAAAGATGGGGGGGAAAACTCAGCTCGTCGGCGATGATCTCTTCGTCACCAACACGAGCTTCTTGCAAAAAGGAATCGATCAATCTGTAGCGAATTCTATTCTCGTGAAGGTCAATCAGATCGGATCGCTGACTGAAACTCTGGACGCCATCGAGCTCGCGCAGGACAATCGCTACACCGCCGTCATCAGCCATCGCTCTGGCGAGACAGAGGATAGCACCATCGCAGACATCGCCGTCGCCACGAATGCGGGGCAGATCAAAACTGGATCGCTCAGCCGATCTGACCGGATCGCGAAATACAATCAGCTTCTCCGTATCGAGGAGGAACTGGGTGATAGCGCGATCTATGGCGGCAAGATGCGCGTCTGAGTCTCGGCCTTTTTTGATTTGTTTTTCACATGAACGATCCCCTCTTCCCCGATCAGGCTGACTTTAACTTCGACATGCCCGTCGATGGAGCGAAGCCACGGGGAGGCGTCTGGCGGCCGCTGTCGCGGGTAATGGAGTGTGTCATTTACGCACTCCTCGCCTTGGCAGCAGCGAAATTGTTCGGCCCGGAACTGGGCCGACGTGACAGTCTCACTGCCGAACTCCATCGACTTGAAACCGTGAGAGATGCGAAGCAGGCACAGGTGGATCGTTTGCTGAGGAATCACCGTCTACTGAAGACCGATAAGACTTTTCTCGAGGCGGTCGCCCGTGATCGTCTCGATCTTCAACGACCGGGCGAATACATAGTCCGGATTCATCGGGAGGAGTGATTCACGCCTTTCATCGCCCTCCCGGCTCGAGTGAGACAGGAAGATCGGAAGATGGGAGCCATGAAACCACTCATCAGAACCTGCTATTTGGCTGCATCACAATCGACTGAATGAATCTTTCTCCGAAAAGCATACTGATGCGAGCGATCAGCATTCTTCCCGAGTCAATTCAGGTCCGATTCAGACAGTCGCACTACTTTCGAAAGCTGCGTCAAGCACGCCTCACCGATGAGCCAGATCTCGCCGTGATCGCACTCTTAACTCGACCGGGAGATACGGTCTTCGACATCGGCGCAAACTTTGGTCTTTTCACCCGTTTCCTCTCCGAATCAGTCGGATCGAACGGACGAGTTTACTCCTTCGAGCCAACGCTCGATATGTTCGGGGTAATCGAGAATAACTGCCGATTGCTCGGATTGAAGAACACTCGAGTCTTCCGCATCGCTCTGTCCGATCACTCAGGCCTTGCGGAGATGCGAATTCCTGTCTGGGAAGATGGCACGCTGAATCATTATGAAGCTTCTCTGGAACAATCCATCTCCAGCAGTCCGACCGGACGCACGCTGCAAGTGCCGGTTTGCTCGCTAGACGATTTCTGCTCCGAGCATCAAGTGGATCGCGTAGATTTCATCAAGTGCGATGTCGAGGGGCATGAACTAGCCGTCCTAGACGGAGCGCGAGCTACCCTGCTTCGCCATCGTCCGACCGTGTTGATCGAGGTGAATGACCCTCTTGACTCCAGTTCTCACGGAGAAAAGGTCCTGAAGAAAATTCGCGAGTTAAATTACGAAATTTTGGTGGTCAAAGACGATCTCCTTGAACCCTGGGATTCCGCTGAAGTCTGCGTGAACTACGTTCTTAAGCCAGTCTGATCTGCGTCTGCAGAAAAATTTGCGAATGCGACTCTTTTTTGAAAAAATGTCGCATGATGAATGAAGTTCATTCGTCTATGAGAGGATGACGGGAAGTCCCCCGTCACACCACTCTTCCCAACGATGAATCTCCTTCGCTCTTCTATTGTCGGATGGGCTGCTCCCTGTCTGGCTGTCGCCTTCCTCAGCTTATCTCACAGTGAAGCTCAAGCAGGCGGGCTGAACAACAACCGTCGTGGCGGAACTCCGTCAGGCCGTTCGGGACGAATGGCCGCCCCCTCTCGTCCGAGTATGGCGGCTCCCCGAATGTCAACTCCTCGGTCCATGCCTTCCTCGCGTCCGAGCACACCAGCCCCTCGGATGTCTGCACCTCGGGCATCTTCAAACTTCACACGCCCAAGGACCTCTGCAGCACGTCCTACGCCCTCATTACCGCGATCCGTCACGCCTCCGCGCTCAAGAACGTCGGCAACACGGCAGATTACACCTCCACAGTCGTCATCGGGGCTCACGCGCCCAAGTGCTCCCGTGGTGCGATCCTCTCCTTCACTCTCCCGCCCCCGCCCATCCTCCACTCCTCACCCAAGTCGTTCAAAGCAGGGAACTTCACTCTCTCACCGTCCGAGCGGTTCTTCGCTCGCTTCTAAGCCCTCCCAAAGGACTCCACCACCCGCTCCGGCTCGTGTGACACCCTCTCGTGCACCTGCTTCTCCCTCCTCTCATCTTTCCAAAGTCCGGACGCAGCCAATGCCACCGACGAACATGCGTCCCACCCCGAAGGTTCCCTCTCCGCATCTGGGAGTTTCCAAACCTTCCAGTCCACCGGCGGCAAGTTCTCACTTATCTAGGAATCCAGTCCGCGCTGACGATAAACAGCCATCGCGCAGCAATGCTTCTCCACGAGTTTCTCCGAGGCCCTCCGTGACGCCTCTAGGATTGAATGGAGGATTGAGAAAGCCCACTCTAGGCGACCGTCCCATCAATGGAACGAAGAATAACTCCAGAAAGATTCCCAATGCTCTCGCAAAGTCACAAATCACTCGTCCAACTGCACTTGCGCCGCGCCCAACTCAAAAAGTCGCAGCCGCTCGGCCTCATTTAGTGGATCGAAGCGCACAGTCTGCACACCGCTCTCCCTTGCGTGCATCGAGGCCTAGCAGGACCAATCTCGCTCCTGCAATCAGTTCTGCGGGCGTCAAAGGAAATCCCGCTTCCCGTGCAACGCTTCCTGCCAGACGACTGAGTCGCCCCCTCATCACTACGGCCAGCAGTCGCGGTCTCTACCGTCCGCAACATAGAAATCACGGACATTCTTCCTCTGCCGGAAACGGTCACTGGAGCAACTACGGCGTATGGAGAGATTTTAACCATGGATCATTTCATTCCGGCCATCATGGTCACGGCTCCATTTATCCAACGCTCCTCTCGTCGGTGAACTACGCCCTAGTTCCCCGCTACTGGGGCAGTGATCCTTGGTGGAGCTGTGGTTATACGAACTCCTGGTATCACGGATCGTGGAACTATGGGTGGAATCATCACTGGCATGACCGCTACGCATACTATCGCCGACCTCTGTTCTCATACCCGCCTGGATACAATCCGTATTACTACACGTCGTCATCCTTCGTGCCGTGGGGATTGGCAAGCTGGACTCTCGGGCGCTTAGCCTATGACACCGGTTACTACAGCTATTACAATCCCTACCCCACCTCACCCGTCATCATTGACAATACAGTCATTCGATACTCGGAGCCGATTACCACGATCGCTTCGAATGTTGACACGGTCCGTACAGAAGATGAAGCAAAGACGGCGGAAGAGAAAGCAAGGGCAGCCATGGATCGCGCACGAGACGCCTTTCAGAGAGGCGACTATGTGACCGCCTCTTCCGCCATCAACGATGCAATCTCCCAAACGCCAGGAAATTCTGTCTTTCACGAATTTCGCGCCCTCACCCTCTTCGCTCTCGGACGATATGATGATGCCGCCGGGATTCTCCACTCCGTTCTGGCTTCCGGGCCAGGATGGAACTGGGAGACGATGATCGACTTCTATGGTGATCCGGAGCAGTACACTAACCAATTTCGCAGACTGGAAGATTTCGTAGTCGCCAATCCTGACTCGGCTCCTTCTCGCTTGCTCCTCGCCTATCATTACATGGTCGGAGGGAATCTGACGGAGGCAGCAGAAATGCTCGATCAGGTCGTCGAAATCCAGCCTCGCGATACTGTGGCCACCCAGCTTCGATCTCTGCTAAAAGATTCTGATGCCGAGGCTACGGCGGAAAAATTGGAGGAGAAACCAGCCCCCGAAGCCACGAAGGAGGCTCCGCCCGAGGAAGCTGACAAAGCCCCCATTTCCAAAGAAGCACTCGTTGGGATCTGGAAGGCAAAATCCACGGAGGGAAAGACGATCACTCTCTCGCTAACAGCCATCGGAACATTTTCCTGGGAATACGAAGGAGCATCTGAAAAAGTGCTCAGCGGAGAATGGTCACTGGATAAGGATGGCCTGCTGGTGCTCGCAGATGAAGACGTGCAAATGATAGGCGACATCGCTCTGAATCCCGACGGGACGCTTCACTTCCTCATGGCAGGGAGTCCAGACGGCGATCCGGGCTTAACCTTTCAGAAGGAATGAGGTAGGCGAAGGCTTCGGAGCGTTTGAATTGCTGCGAAGTACTTCGCTCCATGCTCAGGACATCGGCCAGCACATTCACAATCACTTATACGCTGGACGGGGTGAAATGGAGGGAGAAGACAGTGATCGAGGGAAAGACGAACCTCGAAGGAAAGGTGAGTAGATCCGTACGATGCGCACTGCGCCGAGCCTCAAATCGATGATCGAATTACTGCAAGAAAAATTCGATATTTCCATAATATCAAAAATCAGTTACTATTCAGTCTGATGATGCGCTTTCTCTTTCTATTCCTTTTTTCTCTTGGCCTACTTCTGAATGGATCGGCGTTCGAACTCCCGGGGCAGTCAACTCAGTTGATCGTCGGCACGGCGGCTAGCTGGGATTCGTCCTGGGTCGACCTAGCCTTCTATGAACGGCAGCCCGGTGGAGCTTGGCAGTCAACAGGATTTCAGTGGAAGGGGAGACTGGGGAAAAACGGACTGGTATGGGGACGAGGCTTGAATCCGGTACCCCAAGGGACTCGAATGAAGACTGAGGGAGATCGCCGTGCTCCGGCAGGGGTCTTCGATCTCGGCGGTGCTTGGGGCTACGCGCCAGAGATTCAAAGAGCGCCGTCTCTCAATTATGTACAGGTGACTTCTCGTGATCTGTGGTTCGAGGATCCACAGTCTCCGCTGTATAACCAATACATGCGAATCGATCACGAGCCGAGGTCACCGGAAGAGAAAAAGGCGCAAATGAAGCAGGGCGACTATGCTCACTCGCTCAAGCTCTTCATTGCACATAATGCCTATCCTCGCATCCAGCCGGGTGGAGGATCATCCATCTTTTTCCACATCTGGAGAAACGGTGGAAACTCTACGACTTTCGGCTGTACGACGATGGCGGAGGAAAATCTGCGACGACTGATTGCAAGCATCACCCCTGAGCGGAGACCCCTGTACGTCCTTCTTCCGAAGGCGGAATATGATCGCTATCGAGCAGAATGGAAGCTGCCGTGAACGGATCAAACCGAACATATCTCAATCGCTTGGCGAAGTGACTGTAGCTTGTCCGGGCGCTTGGGCACAAATTCCTGACCGACCCAGCCCTGATATCCCGTCTCGACAATCGCTCGCATAATCGCGGGGTAGTGCAGTTCCTGTGTATCGTCGATTTCTCCTCGTCCCGGAACTCCGCCCGTGTGGTAGTGGCTGAAGTACTGATGCCGCTCGCGAATGGTATCGATCACGTCGCCTTCCATGATCTGCATGTGGTAGATGTCATAGAGCAGTTTGAAACTCTCTGAGCCGACCGCCTGACAGAGCTCCGCTCCCCAAGAGGACAGATCGCACATGTAGTCTTTGTGATTTCGCTTGGAGTTTAACAGCTCCATCGTCAGAGTAATGCCGTGTTTCTCACAGAGTGGCAAAAGTCGCTTGATTCCAATCACGCAGTTTTTGAGTCCTTGCTCATCGTCCATGCCATCGCGATTCCCTGAGAAGCAGATCACATTGCGAAAGCCGGCGTCAGCACTGGCTTTTAGTAGTGGCTCATAGATCTCCAGGAGAATGTCGTGGTTTTCGAGACGATTGAGACCGTGAGGGATCGATCCAATGTTTTTCTTCTTTCCGTCCACCTCGATAGCGCGTGAGGGGGCGCTGACCATGGGGCAGTACATGTCGTGCTTCCGCACCGTCTCGAAGTCGCTGGGATCGAGGAGGTCGATCGCCTCGACTCCGAACTCTTTCACCGCCGTGCAAAGATCGTCGAGAGAGAAGCTCTTGAAACACCAACGGCTGACCGAATGATGAATTTTCCCGCTTACCCCTTCCTTCTTAGCTGCTTCTTCGGCGAGAGAAAATCGTTCGTTCAGAGAAGCGACTATCGCGGCAACGGCAGCGCTCGATTTCGCAAGAAAGGATCGACGGGGAGAAGCAGGCAGAGTTTCCATGATGCGGAATCGCACAGGAATCGACTTCAAGCAAGCACGGATTCGAGTATCTGGTGAGATGTAAGAGAAACAAGGTCGATGTGATCAACAATCACCCGTGCTAAGAACGACGAATTCTCATCCGCCTACACTTGCACTTTCGCAGACACCTCTAGGCCTCTTACGTTCTGGAATCGCGTCACTTACAGTCCTTTGATCTCCCAGCCCTTGCGATAACTCTCGTGAATCAGGGCATTCGCAGCATCGGATCCGACGAATTTGCCTGCCTTGGCATCCCATTTCAGAGTCTCGCCGGGAAGACGCATGGCGACAGTTCCCAGCAATACGGTCTCCGTCATCGGCACTGCGTAATCGAAGTTGGCGCGGGGCTTCTTCGAGATATTTCCGCGAATCGCATCAGCGAAGTTTTTGTGATGGTGCTCGGCTTCTACGGCTTCGATCACTTCGTCAGAGCGCTTTCCATTCCGATAGACCACAGGCATCGCGCTGCCATGGAAGATCGCCAAGACTCCAGTCGATCCCACGACAATCGTGCCGCTGGACGGAACCTTCTGGATGATTTTACCTTCAGAATCCTTCTCTTCAGGACCGAGTAGGGCCAATACTTCTGCCGGAGGGCGCTGCACGCCGTCGTACCAGTAGAAATCAAAATCTCCGTCGGTCAGGGCATTCCCTTTCATCCGGTGATGAATCTTCCCGTCCAGAGGCCAACTATCGCCATCTACAGGAGCGGGGCCAAGCGAGACCACAGAGAGGGTTTCTGGCTCTCCCAGCCCCATGAACCAAGGATGGTAGATGTGGCAACCCATGTCCCCGAGCGTGCCCGTCCCATAGCCGATACGCTTGCGCCAGTTGCTGGGGTGAAACTCGCGCGGAACGAACTTTCTCTCACGCCCCACGCCCAGCCAATAATCCCAGTTCAGAGTCTCCGGCGGAGCTTCATCGCTGACGGGTAGCGGATCCATAGATCCCCAGGACTTGGGGCAGGAACTGTGAACCTCTTTCACTTTTCCGACGATGCCCTCGCGGAGCAGTTTCACCGCCGTGCGGTTCGGAGAACTGGAGGAAACCTGAATCCCCATCTGCGTCGTCAGCTTGTGCTCACCAGCAAAGGCGCGAAGCGCTCGCCCCTCCGAGATCGTCCGAGTGAGCGGTTTTTCGCAATACACATGCTTGCCGAGTTGCATGGCTGACATGGCGATGGGGGCGTGCATGTGATCGGGGGTACCGATAACGACTGCATCGATTTCATTCTGGAGCTTGTCGAGCAATTCGCGCCAATCTTGGAAGATTTTCGCATTCGGGTGCTCATTCCTCACCTTATCACAGCGGCCCAGATCGACATCAGCGACCGCAACGAGGGTGGTGTTGGGCACCTGAAGCATCTCCGTAAGATCCCCCCATGCACGACCCGCCGCACCGAAGTTAGCAAAGCGAAGGTTCTCGCTGGGAGCGCCGGAAGCAGTGCTTTTCCAGCCGATCCAGGGAGCGGCGATGGCAGTGGTGGTGGCGGTGCGGAAGAAGTGGCGTCGTGTCGTCATAGCAGGTTGGGGTATCAATCAAATGAAGTAGATCAGAGAAATTACGTTTTGGAAGGGCGAATATCAGTCGCTTATGTTTTCCGAGACTACGGCTTTGGTTTCAGTCGATAAATTGAAGGGAACCTTGGGCTTCTCGGTCCGTCGGTTAAGGTCGGTGGCAATGTTGCTGTTGATCAGAATCTGCTCACAGGGACCAGTCGAACGCACAGCGGGACCATCGAGACCGGAGAACTGATTTCCAGAGATGATCACATGCTTCGTACTTTCTAGGACGACACCGTGACCGATGTCGATCTTCACAGGATTATTGTTTTGATCCTCTGCTGGACGTCGATGTTGCCCTTCCCCGAGGTAGCTATTACAAAAATTATTGGCAGAGATTGTGATGCGGCTGGCCTTCTCTGATACACGCACTCCGAAGTGGTGCAGCAGAACGAAGGTATTCGCTGAGACAGTGATACCATGGGCATCCTGAAGATCGATCCCACCTCCCATGTCATGGGCGATCACGTTCGCCGAGAGAGTAATGCCATAGGCGTCTCGATCCAACACGATCGCTGTACCGTCGCATTCTTCGATCATGTTCCCAGAGAGAACGGAGCCATAGGTGTTCTCGATGACGACTCCGTGACGAAGGTGGTCATCGATATTGTTGCCATTCATGGTGAGATTAAAAGAATCCGTGCAGACGACAGCATCTTGATTCTCCTCGAAGTGGTTGGCATTGACGACGATGTCATGGCAGCCTTCCACATAAAGTCCTGCCTTCTTGTTATAGGTGAGGATGGAATCGGCGACCCGAGGATCTTCGACGCAATAAATCAGCGCGATTCCGTGTCCACCGTGATGATCGATGGAGAGTCCGTGCAGGAAAATTTCATTAATCCCCTCGGCCAGAATGCCGTCACCGCTACTCTCGCTTCCAGAAATGCGGAAGTTGTCGAGTTGAATACGCCAAAGCCGAGAGCGCTTGTTTTGCTCATAATCTTTAGGGCTGATCCGGATGGCGGGTTTTCCCTCCTTATTCAGATTTTTGATGTGAGTCGAGGCACCGCTACCGGTAATGCGAGTCTCAGGAGTCGAGATTACAAGAGGCTCGCGAATTTCCACCGTACCTGGTGGCAAATACACAATCCCCCCCGATTCAGGCAGGGCATCGAATGCCGCCTGAAGATTGGGAAAATCCGCAGCGCGAAGCTCGACAGGTGACGATGACGTGAGAGGCTTTGCCAGTTGCTCCTGCGAATGAAGCATGAGAGGAATCGCAGAGAGCGCCCATGCTGTGAGCAGGAAGAGGCGATAGCAAGGCTGAGAAAGCATGATTCTTTACTCATGTCAGCAACGATGAGGAGTGTCAAAGATTCAGTACAGGCGCGATGGCGCACGGTTTGCCCTGAGATCAAAGAGAAGCTCTTGACCCATCAGATCATCCCAGCACCTCGCTCACAACGCGGCCATGAACATCAGTCAGGCGAAAATCGCGTCCTTGAAAGCGGAAAGTCAGTCGCTCATGATCGATCCCGAGAAGGTGGAGAAGCGTGGCGTGTAGGTCGTGGACGTGGACAGCTCCCTCCACGACTTCGTATCCGAAGTCATCGCTAGCTCCCCACACCGCACCAGGACGGAACCCTCCTCCAGCGGCCCACATAGTGAAGGCATCAATGTGATGATCACGACCAGGTGCTCCGCCTTCGCGAACTTCCCCCATCGGGGTACGTCCAAATTCGCCGCCCCACACGACGATCGTTTGATCCAGCAGACCGCGCTGCTTCAGGTCGAGAATGAGTGCAGCGGTGGGTTGGTCGATTTCACGCGTGATTTCGGGCAGGTGCTTCGCCAAGTTTTCCGTGGGACCCCCGTGGTGATCCCAGTTCGTGTGATACAGATGCACGAATCGGACGCCCCGCTCGACGAGCCGACGGGCAAGCAGGCAATTGTTGGCATAGCTTGGCCGACCGGGGGTGGCACCGTAGAGATCGAGAGTCGCCTGATTCTCACTGGACAGATCCATCAATTCCGGGGCACTCGCCTGCATCCGATACGCCATCTCTCCGGCGGCGATTCGCGTGGCGATCTCGGGATCGTCGGTCACGGCCAGGCGTTCGCGATTGAGATCGCCGACCAGATCTACGAAAGCTCGCTGCCCCTGAGAGTCGATGCCGTGAGGGGCGGCTAAATTGAGAATCGGATCGCCGCTGCTGCGGAAGGGAACTCCCTGGTAGCTGGATGGCAGGAAACCCGCCGACCAGAGGGCACTCCCCCCACGGGGGCCCCGTGGCCCGGACTGAAGAACGACAAAGCCGGGCAGATCGCACGACTCGCTCCCAATGCCGTAGGTGACCCACGCCCCCATACTGGCCCGCCCTGGCACCTGAAACCCAGAGTTCATGAACAATTTCGCAGGACCGTGATTAAAGACATCCGTTCTCATCCCGCGCAGCCAGCAGACATCATCGACAATCCTGCGGTGATACGGCAACAAGTCACTGAGACTCATCCGCGCATCGCCATAAACGCCGAAAGGACGTTGTCCTCCGAGAAGTTTTGCGTCCTTTCCGATGAAAGCGAAGCGCTTTCCAGCGACGAGTGATTCCGGCGGAGACTGACCGTGAAATTCACGCAAGCGCGGTTTGTTTTCAAACAATTCGAGCTGGCTCGGCCCTCCCGCCATAAAGAGAAAAATCACGCTTTTCGCACGAGCGGCTGTATGTTGCCCCGCACGCGCCGACATCGGAGCAGCAGCCGATGATGCTGCATAGCCTTCCTCCGTGAGGAACTGACTCAGAGCGATAGCTCCGATGCCGACCCCACTCTGTGCAAAAAATGCACGTCGCGTCAGCTTGCGAAGATCGTCCGGCCTGCTCATCTCTGAATTCTGAAGGTAAGCTACAACGAAAAATTCTGGATGTGAAGAGGGGAAGAGGATAAATAATGAAGAGACGACACCCGATGGCGGCTCGAATCGCGTCATTGCACACAAATGGGTTCAAGCGGGAGTTGATTCGATATGAATTCTGACCGATTGATTCAAAACCACATACGATTCACTTCTTGAACGCGACTTTCCCGAATTCCTACTTGTTCCAGGCTTCTATCGCCGGACTGGTCAGTTTGCTCTGTATCGCGTCGTCTAACGCTCAAGCGATGCGCAAGGACAAGCTATCTTCCATTGATCAGGCAATCTCCGCCTCCATTGAGAAAGGCGAGATCCCCGGTGCAGTTCTGTGGCTCGAGTCAAAGGGCGAAGTCTATCAAAAAGCGTACGGAGATCGCATGACCGTTCCAAGTCGAGAAAAAATGACTCTCGATACGATTTTCGATCTGGCGAGTCTGACGAAGGTAATGGCGACCTTGCCGTCGATCCTTCTCCTGTCGGATGAAGGAAAGCTCTCCCTAGACGATCCCGTGGCGAAATGGATTCCCGAGTTCCTCGAAGGTGGCGTGCGCTCCGAGGCGACTGAGCCGAAGCCAACACGCGAGGATAGGCAATCGATCACTTTACGCCATCTGATGTCCCATATCAGTGGACTACCCCCTGGGCTGTTTTTGAGCGAAGGTGACTTCTGGGGCTACGAGGCTGGGGCAAGCAGAGCAGCGACCATCGGTCTGCTCGATCAGCCACAAACACGCTTCCGCTACAGCGATGTCAATTATATCTTGCTCGGGGAAATCGTTCATCGAATCTCAGGACAACGACTGGAGCAGTATGCCGCTGAGCATGTATTCACCCCGCTCGAAATGAAGGAGACCCGCTTCTGTCCACCATCGGACTGGGTGCGACGAATCGCTCCGACGACTTATCTCTCTGAATACGGTCTGATTCGGGGGCAAGTCCACGACCCCACGGCTCGACGGATGGAGGGCGTAGCGGGACATGCCGGCCTATTCGCTTCCGCTCGCGACGTGGCGACCTACGTTCGTTACTGGCTCAAGGGAGTCTCAGAATCAGGGGACGCTCCATTGCTACGAGCGGACACCCTCAAGGAAGCAATTCGAAATCAGTTGCCCGCCTCATTTCACAGCCCCCGTGGACTAGGATGGGATATTGGCTCATCCTTTGCCAGCCAGAGAGGCGAGAAGTTCCCTCTCGCGGGATATGGTCACACGGGATGGACGGGAACTTCGATCTGGGTCGATCCTAGCTCAGACACCTTTGTCATCCTGCTGACCAATCGCAATCATCCGACCGAAGCAGGGCGAATCAAAAAGCTCCGCGAGCGCATCGGAACACTCGCGGCAGAAGCGGTAGGTTACTCCCAGACGATTTCGGCCCCTAGCCCTTCACCCGAGCCTGGAACAAAGCCTGCCACCGAGCCGTCCGTCTCCGTCCTCAATGGAATCGACGTGCTGGAGCGAGATGGATTCAAAGAACTCGCGGGCTTGCGGCTCGGGCTGATCACCAATCACACGGGAATCAATCGGCAGCGACGCTCCACCATCGACCTGCTCGCTTCCGCTCCCGGCCTGACCTTGAAAGTCCTGTTTTCCCCAGAGCATGGGATTCGCGGCGCTCTGGATCAATCCTCGATCAGCGATGGAGTTGACGCAGCGACCGGACTCCCGGTGTACAGTCTCTACACAGACGATACGCGCAAGCCGACCGCTGCCCAAATGAAGGATCTAGATGCTCTGGTTTTCGATATTCAAGACATCGGGTGTCGCTTCTACACCTACATCTCCACTATGGGGCTAGCGATGGGGGCGGCGAAGGAGGCAGGCCTGCGCTTCATCGTCCTAGATCGCGTGAATCCCATCGGTGGAGTCGTCGTGGACGGTCCGTTGCGGAGCAATGTAGAGAATGATTTCGTCGCATTTCACGATATTCCCGTACAGCACGGGATGACTGTGGGCGAGCTTGCTCGCATGTTCAACGACGAGCGAAAAATCGGGGCGAATCTCACCGTGATTCCTGTCGAAGGCTGGACCCCCACGATGCGCTTCGATGAGACTGACCTCCCTTGGGTCAATCCTTCACCCAACATTCGCAGCCTCACTCAAGCTCTGATTTATCCAGGAGTCGGTTTGATCGAGTACACGAATCTCTCCGTCGGTCGGGGCACGGTTGCCCCGTTCGAGCACATCGGAGCGCCGTGGATCAACGACGGACGACTGGCCCAATCGCTGAGACGCCTCAAGCTGGATGGCGTAGAAATTCTGCCGGATCGCTTCACTCCGGAATCCGGTCCCTACAAAGGGGAAGATTGCAGTGGAGTACGTTTTTACCTCAGTGACAGGGACGCATTTCGCCCCCTCGACTTGGGAGTCGCTCTCATGTCCTCTCTATACTCACTGTATCCTCAGACCTTTACCCTCCCGAAAAAAGGCAACGCGCTCCTCTGCAATCAAGCGACACTCGACGCAATCCTGTCAAAAGCGACCCTTCCGAGAATTCGCAAACTCTGGGCAGCGGATCTCGAAAAATTCATGCAACGTCGTGCAAAATTTCTACTGTATTCACGACCTGATCTGAAACCATGAGCTCTAAAAACCCTGTATCGGGTGGTTCCGAAAAGAAATCCCCGCATTCCCGACCC
This sequence comes from Verrucomicrobiota bacterium, assembly GCA_963205275.1. Classification (GTDB taxonomy): domain Bacteria; phylum Verrucomicrobiota; class Verrucomicrobiia; order Verrucomicrobiales; family DEV007; genus Arctic95D-9. Next base: position 41,473 of record CAUJIH010000076.1, read on the forward strand.
TTTTCCGCAGAGAATTACGAGAGACCCGTTCTGGAGACTCCCAACGATTCTCGGCGCATACTCCTGCACAGCTGCTGCGCTCCCTGCGCCGGTGAAGTGATGGATGCTCTAGTGGCTTCTCAGATCGAAACAGTCATTTTCTTTTATAATCCGAATATCCATCCTCGTGACGAATACGAACTGCGGAAGGAAGAGAACATCCGCTATGCTGAAAAGCTGGGCATGGAATTCGTGGATGCCGATTACAATGTTCGCGACTGGTTTGACCGGACAAAGGGCCTCGAGTGGGAGCCTGAACGAGGGAAACGCTGCACAGTTTGCTTTGACATGCGCTTCGAAGTGACGGCTGCCTATGCCGCTGAACATGGATTCGACCTGATTTCCAGCACCCTTGGAATTTCGCGGTGGAAAAACATGGATCAGATCAATTCAGCGGGCGAGCGAGCCGCAGCGAAGTATCCAGGGATGACTTACTGGACCTTCAACTGGCGAAAGAAAGGCGGATCAGAGCGCATGATCGAAATTTCCAAACGTGAGGAGTTCTATCAGCAGGAGTACTGCGGCTGCGTCTTCAGCATGCGAGATACCAACGCTTGGCGCGAAGCGCATGACCGCCCGAAGATTCAACGCTTGGTCAAATTTTACGGACGTGATGCCGTCGTCGATGTCGAAGGCGAATCTTCCGAGGATGCCTCCGCACGAAATTCGCCTTGAAAAAGTGGCATGTCACCGCACATTCCGAGCGTGGCCAAGTTTCTGTGCCGAAGTGCAGACAGTTGAGTCTGGAGGGATGGCTGAGTCCGGTTTAAGGCGCTCGACTCGAAATCGAGTGTAGGGAAACCTACCGTGGGTTCGAATCCCACTCCCTCCGCCATTCGACTGAGCAGCTCTCAAGCGAAGCGGAGGGCTGCTCAGTCGAATTTCGGTGAACTGGATTTGAACTTTCGTTCGAGCCGTAGCGAACGCCACGGATCCAGCCGATGAACTCGAACCTGCCGCAGAAGCAGACGCATAAGGTCGCATTACTCGTCAAAGGAAACCTCGTCAAAGGAAACGACTGCAATGGTCTTCTCAAAGTCCAAGAGGTTCTTCACCACAAGGTGTTCGTTAGTCACCGCCCGCCTCGGGGTCGCAGGCCTTCCGCATTCAACAGGTCGGCCGCTTTTGCCGCGCTGCGTAGCTCCTTGCTCAACTCGAAATCCCGGCGTGCAATGGGAGCTTCCGCAGGATTGGGGTGAATCTGCTTGGAGACGGGATCATGGGAATATCTCAAGGGCGCCCAGCCGCCATTCCACAAGCTCTTCTTGGTGCGTTCCGCGATCTTGTGGGAGACGCGCTCCACGATCATCTCCCGCTCGAACTGGCCGAAGGAAAGCAGCATGTTGAGCATGAGCATTCCCATCCGCGTGCTGGTGTCGAAAGCCTGCGTGGCGGAAACGAAGTTGACCTTGTGCTCGTTGAGGATTTTCCAGAACTCATAGAAGCCGTGCAGGTAGTGGGTGATGCGGTCGAGCTTGCAGGGGACGACGACATCGACATTGCCGGAGCGGACTTCCCGAAGGAGGGACTGCATTCCGGGTCGTTCAAGGGTCTTTCCCAAGTATCCCGGATCATCCAGATACAGAGTTATTTCCCAGCCTTCATGGAGGTGAACCGCAATGGCGTGCTTGCAGATATCGCGCTGGCTTTCGAGTGAGTTGTATTCCCCGCGTGCCTAGTCATCGGTGGAAACGCAGGTGTAGATTGCATCAGCAAGCTGACAAAAGAGAAATCATTGCCTGTTTCACTTGATGAGGAATGTTGCTCCTATTCAAAACGTTCACAACGATTTGATTGAATAGGGAAATGACTTCGGCATCCTTCACGCCTCTCCCTCGCATCGCTTTTTCACTAAACTCTTGATAAGTGATAATTTCCAATGAATTGCTGACAGTAACACTCGGAGTCACCCCCTCATTGGAGCAGACGTTTTCGTGAACGACAAAAACCACATCGAGCTTCCACTCGCTTAAATCCGCGATCCGTTTCCATTCTTCCATCCTCCTCGGCAAATTCCTCCGCAGAGTCCTGAAATGCTCTTGAAGATAAATGGGGGTCAGCTTTCCCGCGTGAGCTTCGATGGCTACGCAACGTCTGTCCTCAACCCTTTGAAAATCCACATCACCAAGTTTCAGAGAAGCTGTGTTTGTCGCATTCACGGGATCAGACAACCCGCGTGGGCGCCACTCTCCTTGCGGGTAAATGAGCAGTGAGAGGAAATCACAAACACGTTGTTCGATAACGCCCTTGGTTTTCGTTTCCTCCGCTGAAATCAGAGCTAGGAATTTGCGAATGGCCTCCAAAGAGGTCACTGCTGGAATGGCCAAAGCAACAGGTCGCTTGATTTCTATGAATTTCAACAAGCCCGCTCGGATTTTTCCGGCCAAATATCGACGGGAACTGTAAGAAAGGCTGGACAAGCCAGACACAACATCCACAAGAGCTTGCGCTTGCGTTGGGTAATCATCTCTTGAACGTGCCCAATCATGGGAAAGTCGGTCAATGGCTTTAAAGTTGTTGAGTATCGGATTGCCTGTCGCAGCCATTTCACTCGGAAACACCTCGAAAATTGCGTTTGCTACATTCCCTCTTGGTTTGAAAGTATACAAATACTCAAGCGGGTGATCGTAGTATTCCGTGATGACACAAAGATAAAACAACGTCTGCAAATACGGAACAAACGCCTCGCCATAGGCTGGCATCAGCAAGTCTTTCAGCGAAGAATGAAATCTCATTCCGAGTTCAAACAATTCCGATTCAGTGGCAAGAATTTCGATGATCGTAGGCAAATCAGCATCCAAAAACGAGTCGCGCATCACCTCTTTGTCACCTCTGATCAAGTCTTGAACTTGTCCGTCTTCAAGAATTTGTCCCAACTTGAGTTCGACAAGTATTTTTTCGATACCTTTCCAGTGGAGCAGAAGCCTTCTATCCGATTCGTTCAGCACTTCCGCGACACCTGCGGCGGAAAGTTGAAATTCTTGAACCAGATGAATCAGCAACGGCAGATAGGAAACAGTAATGGCAGCAGTGCGACGACTGATCGCGGCTTGTTCGGAAAGACGCTTCACAACCCTTTCATAGAGTTTCCCTGGAGTCCGCTCACGAGGTTCCTCCAATCTGGAAAACCACGAAGCACCCTCAAGCATCCCCTGAATGGACTCGCCGAGGATGGATTGAGATTCATCCAGCCATTCCGTGAAATCCGCCTCAAGCTTGATTCCGCCTTCCTCGCGGCTCAATCCGCCTTCTTGCAAAGCAGCCAGTACCTTGCATTTCGCTTCCTCCAGTTGACTCGGGGAAAGTGGAAGTAAGGTCAGGCTACTCATCTTTGTAGGGGCCGATTTTCAGGAGTTCCACGACCTGCTCCAAGGGCAGATCCAAAGCTCTGCACCACATTAGAAAATCCGGCACACTCACCTGCCTTGCTCCACACTCCATTTTTGAAATGGCCGTTTGGTCACGATGGAGCATGTCCGCCAGATAGCTCTGGCTGATTCCCAGCTTTTTTCTTACCACTTGCAACCGGAGTCCAAGCTCTTGGTCTAGTCTTTCGGAACTCAATGAGGGAGAACTTTCACAAAATTCGGTAAATTGCTTGACAAAATTAGGGCTCATGCCTATTTGGCCTAATGAAATGCGTTTCGCTTTATACCGGATGCGGCGGATTAGACCTTGGCTTTCATCAGGCGGGATTTTCCGTTATCTGGGCCAACGAGCTTTCTCCTTTCGCACTCCAAACTTATAAGAATGAGTTGCAAAGAACGAGGCGCGATCTGCCTGAGCTTGTTTGCGGCGACATTTCCGAGGCTAAACTCCCTCCCAAAAAATCAGCCGAAATCGTCATCGGCGGGCCTCCCTGCCAAGGGTTCTCAGTAGCCGGACACATGAATCCCAATGATCCGCGCAGCCGCCATGTCTGGGAATTTTTCCGCGTGGTGGAGCATGTGGCCCCTCTTGCGTTTGTCATGGAAAATGTCAAAGCGCTTGGCCATAATTCAAGATGGGCTGCGACGCGCGCATCCTTGCAGACAAAAGGTGAGCAACTCGGCTATCAGACAAGGCTGTTGCTACTCAACGCCGCTGATTATGGGGTGCCCCAGCTCCGAGAAAGGATGTTTCTCGTGGGAATCAAAGGGAAAACCATACCTACGCCTGAAAAAATACCGATGAGACTATCTGTAAGAACTGCCCTAGGTGAGCTTCCAAGCTTCGGAAAACAAGGAAATGACTCGATTTGCAAAGCCAAAATCACTCTAGCAAAGGCTCCTGTTTTAAGAAAAAGCCCTTTTGCCGGAATGCTTTTCAACGGTCAAGGCAGGCCGATCGACCTAGATGCCCCATCCCCGACATTACCAGCTTCAATGGGCGGGAATCGAACGCCGATCATCGACCAGCTGAGTTTGGAGACACGAGCAAACCCTTGGGTGCTGAATTATCACGAATCACTTCTTTTGGGCAACCCCTTCACGGGCAAGGTTCCTTCGCGTCTAAGAAGGCTCACAGTGGAAGAAGCCGCGAGACTCCAAGGTTTTCCTCTTGGCATGTCCTTTGAGGGAAGTCAGTGCGCCAGATTCACCCAAATTGGAAATGCTGTTCCACCACCGCTATCCTTCGCCGTCGCAAAAACTCTTTTGAACGTTCTATCAAATGACGATCCCATCGTCGAATACTCCGGCAGTCAAAAGTGCTGGGTAGCCGAAGCCCCTACGTCTTACAGGGTTTCCGAATAGTCGAGTCTTCCTCGGAAAACCCAAGCTCGCTCACTTCCTGCTTATCGCCCCGCGCATTCAATAGTCTAGCGCAATCGGGTAGACTGGAAAAAGGCCAGAGGCTGTATGAAGTTTCTGGCTCAACAACCAAATCGAATCCGAGATGCCTACATACAACCGTCTGACCCCAGAACAACGCTACACCATCGAA
>CAUJIH010000077.1 GCA_963205275.1 Verrucomicrobiota bacterium
GTATGCCAAGATTGGTCACGGAGATGATCTGCGCGGGAGTTTCGCAGCCAACGGCGGAACCGGAACGCGCGATGGTGCTGTGGTAGTCTCCGCAGACGGCGATATCACGATGGAAGCCGGACAGATCGGCCATGTCGGGGCTTCCAGCCCTGCGACGCAGGGAACGGGAGCGACGACTTGGATTGGAGTTGCGAGAAATGATCCAGAGGATCCAACGTCCGGGTCAATCATTGCCGATGGTTCCAGCCAGTTCGCTGGTAGCCAAGTGAGAATCTACCTGCCGGAGCGTCAAAATAATCAGGTGGCTCCAGGAGCTTGGATCGCCGGGACGGTTTACGGTGGAGTGAAGAATCCTTGGCCCGTTCAGCAGTCGGATGAATACACGAATTACATCGAAACCCTTGACGGCAGTGTGTATCAGCCAGGGCAGCACGATAACAGCCTAGGCGATGGACCAGTGCCGGTTTCAGGATATGCGTTCTATTACAATATGATCGAGTTGGCAGCCGCTCCTCCGGTTCCTCCGCTCCCTCCGACTCCGCCCACTCCTCAGCAGCCAACTCATCCGACGATTCCGCTGCCTCCATTCCTTCCCGCCCCCGATTACAGGTGGTCGAATCTGGACGACAGGACACGCGATGCTTGGCTGCGATATCAGGAGGCTCAATATACGGAATCGAGATCCGATACTGGAATCTACTACGAAGGATTCTCCCAATACGGACCGAACGGAGAAAGTATTTATCACTACGGATTTAGCGACGCACCTAGCCTCAGTGCGGATGAAGAGGACGTGTTGAGACGTCATCTGCGTCACTTGGACGAAGCTACTGAGCAAGGTGGAACTTCTGCTCCACAGGCGGGAACGGGAGGTGAGTGATCGACTTCGTTAAAAAGACGAGTGCTCCCTTTCAGACGGTTTCATTTTCTGTTAACGTGCTCAGAAGTGAGGCCCGATCAGACGAATGGCCTAGATCGGGCAGAACTCTTCTGGAGTGCATCTTCGTTGGGGTAGACGTTGAGCAGAGATCGAGAGATGGCGGATGAGCCTATCGATTCACTTCTGTGCCAACTCTTCTCGAATCGACACCGAGCTACAAAAAAGCGAGCATCGGTCGCCCCGATGCTCGCTCATTTTTAGGGGATAGATCCCCTCGAGATTCGCTATTCTCCTCAGGAAGCAAATACCGTGTCCTGTGTCTCCGGTACTCCGGGAATTCGGAGAGGGGCGATGGGCATAGGTCCGTTCATATCGATGACATCGGGGACCAGCTTTTGTTGTGCATTCCAGAGATCGTCCCAAGAGAGGCGCTTGCCGGAATAGGCAGCGGTGCGTCCGAGAATGGCCAATGTGGTCGAATGTCCGATCCAAGAGGCGTCGTCCTTGCGGTTGCCCGAACGAATCGCAGCGAAGAATTCCTCGTGCTCCAGATCATACATGCTCTTCGGAGTGCGAGGTGGGCGATAGTTCCAGTTCTTCTCTCCGATGATCTCTGCAGAGGCCGTGCCGAATTTGGCAATTCCCTTCGTCCCATAATAAATGTCGCCTGTGAAGTTATAGGAGTCGATGTACTGCCGCCATACGACTTGGGCTGTGGCGTTATTTGGGAATTCGTAAGTGACGCTGAAGTGATCGTAAATCGTGCCCTGATTGTTCGGGCGAGTGCGACCTCCGACTCCATAGGCTGCGACGGGGTTCACATCGTTAAAGGCCCAAGCGATTCGGTCTACGTTGTGACAGCCTTGTTCAACGATACCGTCACCGCTGAGCCAAGGGAAGTTGTACCAGTTCGAAATCTGCCACTCGGTATCGCTCATCCCGTCAGGGCGGCTGCTTGCCTCGGGCATCGCTTTCACTGGACCGGCGTTGTAGGTAGAGTGAATGCTGACGATATCGCCGATTTCTCCGCCATGAATGCGTTCAAACAGCGCCCGACCCTGTTGGCTATAGCGATAGCAGAATCCACACAGGACGGAGAGTCCTTTGTCGGCGGCGACTTTCGCCGTAGCGAGAAAGTCTTTCACTCCCGCGACATCCGTTGCGCACGGCTTTTCGACGAAGGCGTGGATGCCAGCCTCAATGGCCGCTTTGAAATGCTGGGGACGAAAGGCGGGTGGGGTGGTGAGCAGGATCACATCCACACCACTGTCGATCACCTTTTTATAGGAATCGATTCCACCGAAAACACGGCTGTTCAAGGTGTCGGACAGTTTCCCGTTGGAGATGGAATTCTTGCGCACCATCTCGAGCTTTTTCTCTGCCTCTGTCAAGTAGAGGTCGCCCATCGCATAGAGCTCCACATTGTCATCGGCGGCCAGTGCGTTCAGCATTGCACCACCTCCGCGTCCGCCCGTCCCGACGACTCCGATTTTCAACTTCTTATCGTTCGGCGCACCGAAGGTGACTGAGGGGAATCCTATCGCAGCGCTCGCTGCTGCGACGCTGGCGGCGGACTTGACGAAGGATCGACGGGTTGCTTCTCCGGATGACGATGAGTCTGTGGATGGGGTCATGACTTTTAATAGTTAAGAGAATGATAAGCTATGAAAATGATGAGTTATTGATGAGTTGTGAAAGCAGTCTGTTTGGGTAAAAACTCCCGACAGATCGGCTCGCAGATACGAAATCGTTGTCACCAAACTCCAGAATTTTCGATCTGTCAAAAGCGCTTCTTTACGCAACCCCGCCGTTATGAGATGGTCCGATTTACCCCCTTCATTGCACCCGTGCTCCATGGATTTTTGGTTTTCGATCAAAAAATTTTTCTCTGCTTGTTTGAATCCCATTGGTTTTCCGATCTTCTTGCTGGCCATTGGGCTTCTTCTCATTTTCTTGGCGAGCCGAGCGCCTCGGCGGACGCTTAGTTCACGACTATCGCGATTGCGAGAACTGAGCGGGGATTGCGGACTGTTTCTCTCATTTCTCGGGATGATTGTGCTGTTTCTCAGCAGTGTCTACCCGGTGGCTTCGAGACTCACGCGATCGCTTGAGCAGGCCTACCAACCGCTCGAGGAGCGCAATGGTCGCCCGCAGATCTCGGTGAACCCCGAGTTCGTGGTGGTGCTGGCCGGAGGGCAGCGGAACTCCCCTGGACGGCCTGTTCTATCGCGCTTGGCGCTGGTGCCGCTCGCCCGAGTGGTTGGTGGCGTAGATTTGTGGAAGAATTTTCCGGATAGCATGCTCGTTTTTACCGGGAATCCTGCCGAGACGGATGCAATGCGTGCTGTCGCGGTGCGCTTGGGAGTGCCATCAGATCGTATCATCGAAGAGACAAAGTCCCGATGTACTGCGGATCATCCGGTGAAGCTGAAAGCGATCATTGGCGATGCCCCCTTTCTGTTGGTGACTTCTGCCGTCCACATGCCTCGCTCGGCGAGCTTGTTTCGGCACCTCGGGCTCAATTTCACCCCTGCACCGGTCGACTTTGCGATCTGGACGGCTTCTGAGAAAGATCAATCGGACGTTTCATTCGACTCTTCTCCGAAGTCCTCCAACCTAGTGCTCACCAATGCAGCGCTGCACGAATATGGAGGGTTGCTCTGGTCTTGGCTTCATGGAGAGCTGGATACTTCGTCACGATGATGCGACTTCGCAGGGTGGAGAGATCGCAGGAAAGCGCTCTGATCTCGACTGTACTTCCGCTTGTTGAGGATGATCGTCGCTCTGTCGAGAATCGGGAAATTGGAATTTGACAAGTCCGACGACTCTCTTTCAATGAGCATACCCGTATGACCCCCGTTCAGGCAACTTCGGATCGACCCGATCTGAGCGATCACTCGCCTTTCGCATTTCTTCGTCCCGATCTCGACAGGATCGAGGCGCTGATTCGTCGTCAGGCTGTGGCGTTCGATCCATCTGTGGAACAGTATGTGTCTTATGTGCTGAATACGAATGGTAAAAGAATTCGTCCAGCGCTCGTTTTTCTCGCCGCAGGAGCGACGGGAAGCATTGCGAAGGATCATGACAAGCTGGCTGTCGTTTTGGAGCTGATTCACGTAGCGACCTTAGTCCACGACGATATCATCGACGATGCTGAACTGAGACGGCAGGCTCCCACGGCCAATGCAAAATGGGGTAATTCTCTGGCCGTTCTTCTGGGCGATAGTTTGTTTTCCCATGCTTTGATGCTCTCCTCGGAGTTCGAGGATCGGGTGATGAGTCGGAAAATAGCCATCGCTGCGAACGATGTTTGCTCTGGCGAGATTCACCAGACTCAGCGACGATTTGATCTTCAACTGAGTCACGAGGATTATTTCGACATGATTCGTAAAAAGACGGCCGCTCTATTCGCCGCAGCGATGGAGCTCGCCGCCCGTCTGAATGGCCAGTCGGATGAAGTCTGTGACCGACTCCGCGACTGTGGCCTCGCGCTTGGAACGGCTTATCAGATCTACGATGACTGTATCGATCTGGTGGGAGAAGAGAGTGAATATGGGAAGACACTGGGCACGGATTTGAATAAGGGTAAGCTCACTCTTCCTCTCCTGAACTTGCTGGCCGCGGCCACGGATCGCCAACGCGAGCGCTTGGAGCATCTTCTCCTGCAGAAGGATCCTCTCGACGTATCAGATCTGGCCAGTATCGCTGACTATACAGGAGCAATTGAGGCGGCCCTGGATACGGGCTTCGAGCATGTGGAAGGCGCTCGCAATGCTCTGGAAATTCTGCCGGAGAGCGAGTCAAAGGAGACTCTACTGGGTGTGGCTGCGTATCTGGATCTGCTGCTGCAGAGCTGCCGCCAGTGACGATGGGAGGAGATTGATACGCCATCGCGGGATGAGTGAGACTGGACAGAGTTCAGTCTCTCAACATACCCTGTTGGATGCCGAGATGTTTTCACAGATGGCACAATATTACATTATAAATCGCTGTATATGAATAGGCTTGATCATGTTTTCACTCGAATTTCTGGAAATTTGCTATACTCCTTTTTTCTATCCTTCGCACTAACCACTTCTGTCTGCATCGCCTCAGATTTTGAAGAGCCGAGCGCCTATTCGGGCACGGATTCTCAGCGCATTCAGCAAGCTGTTGACGCGGCCAGTAAAAGCGGAAAGCGCGTGGTAATTCCTCGGCACAATACGGCAACGAATCGTGCGCTCTGGCTGCTAGACGAGGCCATTTTACTGCCGTCCGGGGTCACTGTCGAACTGGATGGCTGTCGACTGAAACTGAGCGACCGCTGCCGGGATAATTTCTTCCGCAGCGCCAATTGCGGAGTCGGGATTACGGATGTGAAGCCCCTGCAGAATATCCATATCATCGGACGAAATGGGGCTACGCTGGAGGGGGCTGATCGTCCTCGGGCGACGGGAGATGGGGCGAAGACTCTGGGCGAGCGCACTTTTGGCACCGATGCTGGAGTCGCAGGAGAGAGCCAGAAGGGGGATTGGAGGAATATTGGGATCCTATTGGCCAAGACAGCACATTTCAGCATTCAGGGGATCCACATGATCGACTCCCACTGCTGGGGCATCTCGATCGAATATAGCTCTGACGGCATTCTGCGCGATCTCAGCTTCGATAGTGTCGGATTGAAAAAAATTGATGGAAAGGATCAGAAAATTCTGAATCAGGACGGAGTCGATCTTCGCCGAGGTTGTCATGATATTCTGGTGGAAAACATTTCTGGACGCAGTGGAGATGATCTGGTGGCTCTAACGGCCATTTCCGGAGAGGGAAAAACGGCGGGAGCGCTAGAATACACGATGGCCACGGGTGATGAGAAGACGGAGTATCCTGGGATTCACCATGTGATCATCCGCAACGTGCGAGGCTATTGTCCGGCGGGGCATCACATCGTTCGACTGTTGAATACGGGCGGGTTGCCGATGGAGAATATCCTGATCGACGGGATTGTCGATACCTCGCCTGCGGGCGTGCTGGATAAGGCCGCGCTGAAGATCGGAGATAAACATCCAGCCTATGGAGGAATCAACACGCTGGGAACCACGCGACGCATTATCGCGACTAATGTCATCACCCAGGCGAAGTTCGCCGTGCTGGTCGAGGGATCTCTGGTCGATTCCTTCATCGGGAATGTTTTACAGAGCGAGGAAAACCGGAAGGCAGGGCAGCCAGCAGTGGTGATCACCGCCGCTCCAGAGATCGTAAAGGATGTCACGGTGTACAATGCTCGATGAGCGGCTGCGATAGCGATTCTTTGCCGCGCTCAACACACGGAGGGTAAAAAGCGCTCTTGGCAAATCCGTCTTCCCGGATAGCGTTAGGGATATCTTCGAGAGGGTTCTACTTCGATTCCAATGAGAGGAGAGCCATTATCGGAGATATTGATTTTACACTACCTATGCATCTCTACGATCTTTACCAAACTCTGCACCTTTTGTGTGCGGTGATTTTTGCGGGAGCCGTCTTTTTCGAAGTGCTCGTGATCGAACCTCTGGAAAAACGTCTACCACCCGGGATCGCTGCGACCTTGGCAGAGGAGATTCCTCGTCGTGTGAGGGTGTTCATGCCGGTGATCGTGGGAATCCTGTTTCTCACCGGAATCGGGATGTTCTGGATTCGCTATTCAGCTTATACGGGGCCTTGGCACAGTGACTTTTTCCGTACCTCTTTCGGCATTCTGCTGTCGATCAAGGTGAGTTTGGCCCTGATCGTGCTGGGTGTGTTTACCTACTCAATCCGCGCCTCGTTCAAGGGGACGATGGATCTCTGCCAGTTCCGTTACACACACCGCATCGTGGCGACCATCATGCTGGGAATCATCTTTCTGGCCAAGGGGATGTATTACATTCACTTCTGAGCCAGCGGGGGAGGGCTGCCAGGGCGCATGATCGCACGTCTCAGCGCTCGTTAGTAAACTGCTCGCCCGCCGGTCAGATCGAAGGTGAATCCGGTGCAGAAAGAGGCCTCGGCAGAGACGATCCAAGCGCTCAGAGCCGCTACTTCATCGAGAGTGCCGCAGCGTTTCATTGGGATCTTCTCGGTCATGTATTTCACTTGAGCGGCGTCGATTCCGTCCACCATAGGAGTGCGGATCACGGCTGGGGCGATGGCATTGACCGTAATACCTGTCTCGGCGAATTCCTTTCCCACAGATTTTACCAGTCCGATGACGGCGGCTTTCGTCGAGGAATAGGGACTCATCCCGGCATTTCCTTCTTTTCCGGCGATGGAGGCGAAGTTGAGAATACGTCCGTAATTGCGGGGTTCCATCGCCAGTAGGGCATATTTGGTCACGAGAAAGGTGCCGCGCAGATTCACCGCTGTCTCTAGATCGAACTCCTCTGTCGTCACTTCCGTGATACGGCGGCTTGTGGGGCCGACGATTCCGGCGCAGTTGACCAGAATATCGAGTCGTCCGTCGGGGCTGTTGGCCGCGACTGCTGCGAATCCGGCGCGGACCTGGTCTTCGTCAGCGATGTTGACGACCTGAGATCGGATCTCGAAGCCATCTGCTTTCATTTCTGCTACGGTGGCAGCGGCATCTTCGGCGGACATATCGAAGAGGGTCACGTGTGCGCCCTCGGCGGCGAGTCGATGAATGATCGCTTTTCCGATGCCTTTGGCTCCTCCGGTGACGATGGCGGTTTGTCCTGCAAATCTGGTCGAATCCATAGTGAAAAATTTGCCGAAGAGTAGCACAGCGTTTATCCAAAGAAACAGGAAAATCTTGGCACAAATCCCCGTGCTTTTTGATTGTAATCTGAACACGAGCCTGTTAATAAGCCGACATGCCGACACGTAGAAGCTTTCTCACGACCGCCGCCACTCTTTCTGCCAGCATCTTAGCGGATGGAGCCGAAAAGGGTGAAGCAGGTCGAAAACTGAAGTATCTCCAGATCGGAACCGGACACGCACACGCCGATAAGCTGAGTGCCTACGCCGAGAGTCCTGACTGGGAGGTGATTGGCATCGTCGAAGAAGATGAGGAACGCCTCAGAGCCGCTCAGAAGACGTCTCTTTATGGAAAATTCCCTTTTCTTAGTTTGGCGGATGGTCTGGCGACTCGGGGGCTAGATGTAGTGGGGATCGAGACAGAAGTGCGGGACTTGCTTCACTACGGACAAATCGCTGCCGATGCCGGTTTCCACCTTCATCTGGACAAACCAGCTGGCTCAGACTTAGCGGCTTTCAAAAAACTGCTGGAAACGACGGACGCGAAGGGACGAGTGGTACAGATGGGCTACATGTATCGCTACAATCCAGCGGTGGAGATGCTCCGTCGCTTTCTGAAGGCCGGATGGCTGGGGGAGATATTCGAGACGGAGGCAGTAATGTCGAAAGTCGTCCCGGCAGTGGGGCGGAAGGCTCTCGCGGAATACCCCGGCGGGATGATGTTTGAACTGGGTTGTCACCTGATCGATTTGACGGTGGGTCTGCTCGGCTGCCCGGAGCGAGTCACTGCTTATCCGCGCCGCTCTCAGACATCTGCGAAGGATTCGCTCATGGATAACATGCTGGCCGTACTCGAATATCCGAAAGCAACAGCTACTGTTCGCTCCACGGCTCTGGAGGTCGAGGGGTTTTCTCGACGTCATTTCAGCGTTTGTGGCACGCAGGGCAGTTTCCACATTCAGCCGCTGGATCGACCCAAGGTGACGATTTCGCTGGATCGACCGCGTCAGTCAGAATCGGATGGCCGAGTTTTCCCGAAGGGGACGAGCGTGATCGAGTTCGAGCCACCCTATGGTCGCTACGTCGGTGATGCGGCGGATTTGGCGAGAATTGTTCGTGGTGAGAAAGCGAATCCTTGGCCTTCGTCTCACGATCTCTGTGTGCAGCGGACTGTGCTGGAAGCATCTGCTTCGGAAAGTCTCACTGGGAAATAAGCTAATTTTTCTTGCCCGTGAAGAGGGGCGGACTAAACTCAGGCTTATGACCTTCGGACTCCGATCATTCGCTTTCCTGTCGGGCTTGACTGCCGCGACCCTTTTTCTCGTCGGGTGCAATGGCGAGAAGGAAGATACGATACGGATCGGAGAATACGCTTCGCTTTCCGGGAAGGAAGCGAATTACGGCAATGCTCAGCATGAGGGAATCCAGCTCGCGTTCGAGCAGGTCAATGCAGAGGGCGGAGTTTTGGGAAAAAAGATCGAACTTCTGACCGACGATGATGCCTCGAAGGCGGGAGAAGCATCCAATATTGTCAATAAGCTGATCTCCAAGGATAATGTCGTGGCAGTTTTGGGCGAGGTAACCTCGGGACGTTCTCTCGAGGCCGCTCCGATATGCCAGCAGTATGGCGTACCGATGGTGACTCCCGCTGCGACGAATCCGCGAGTCACTCAGACGGGGGATTATATCTTTCGCGTTTGCTTTATCGACTCCTTTCAGGGGGCTGTCATGGTGAATTTCGCCAAGAACTCTCTACATGCCAAAAAGGTAGCGATTTTCACCGACATTAAGAGCGATTACAGCAAGGGGCTGGCCGAATTTTTTCGAAAGGGTTTCACTGAGGGCGGCGAGATCGTTGCAGAATTGGACTACAGTGGGGGGGATAAGGATTTCAAGGCTCAGTTGACGACGATCAAAAATAGCAATCCTGACGTGGTGTTCGTTCCCGGTCATTATACAGATGTCGCTCTGATTCGCATTCAGTCTCGTCAGTTGGGCCTGAATGTCCCCTTCCTCGGCGGAGATGGATGGGAGGGATCGGATTTGTTAACCATCGGAAAGGAGGCGGTAGAGGGGGATTATTTCTCATCTCATTATTCGCCGGATCGCGGTTCTGCGAAGGCGAAGTCTTTTGTCGAAGCCTATCAGAAGCGCTGGGGCAAGACGCCAGGGGCTATCGCTGCGCTGAGCTATGATGCAGCGATGATTCTGACGGATGCGATTCGCCGTGCTGACGGTGTGGATCGGGCGAAGATCCGTGAGGCGCTGGCTGCGACGAAGGATTTTGAGGGAGTGACGGGAAAAATCACGATGAATGAGCATCGGGATGCGGTGAAGTCGGCAGTGATTCTTCAGATTAAGAACGGCGTTCCCACCTATCTGGAGACGATAGAACCCTGATCGTCACTTCCTGTGGATTCTTTTTTCCAACAGCTCGTCAACGGAGTCGCCCTAGGATCGATCTATGCATTGATCGCCCTAGGTTACACGATGGTGTATGGGGTGCTGCGGTTCATCAACTTCGCCCATGCGGACATTCTGATGCTGGGAGCCTTTTCGGCCTACTTTCTGTCGCCCGCGATTCAGCAAATTTTCCCTCTTCCAGGGATCGGTGGCGCTCTGGTGGTCATGTTGCTGGCAGCGATCATTTGCGCCGGAATCGGCGTCGGAGTGGAGTTCTGCGCCTATCGCCCCCTTCGGAAGCGACCGAATCTGGCTGTGCTGATCACGGCGATCGGAGTTTCGCTATTGATCGAATACACCTGTCAGCATCGAGCGGTCTTCGGGGCGGAGACGCGGCCGTTCCCGCAGTTGATCGCCGAACGCAATCTGGATCTGGTGGGCTTGACCGTGAGTAATCTCGATGTGCTGGTGGTCGTGATGACGGTGATTCTGCTGGTGGTGATGTGGTTGGTGGTGAATCGGACGAAGATCGGGACTGCCATGCGGGCACTGTCCTTCAATCGCGAGGCTGCGGCTCTGATGGGAATCGATATCAACCGCGTGATCTCGTTCACGTTCGCGATGGGTTCAGCGCTGGCTGCGGTGGCGGGAGTCCTGTATGCACTGAAGGCTCCAGGTATCGAGCCTCTGATGGGGATTCATCCAGGGCTGCGAGCCTTCGTGGCAGCGGTGCTCGGCGGAATCGGAAATCTGCCTGGGGCATCGCTGGGAGGGTTGATTCTGGGTTTGCTCGAGACCTTTGCCGGAGGCATCGCTGGACTGTCGAATTATCGGGACGCGATCGCCTTTTCCATCCTCATCCTCATCCTGCTCTTCCGTCCTGCGGGGATTTTAGGGAAAAATTCTGTAGAAAAAGTATGAGTCTGAAGGGAGGAAAGCGATGGTTGCTGTTGGGGTTTTTGCTCGCCGTCTTTTTGTCTTGGGTCTCCGGCTTTCTCAATCCCTATGACAGAGGCGTATGGATCGATTGTGGGATCAATGTAATCCTCGCCGTGAGCCTGAATCTGATTCTGGGATACACAGGGCAGTTCAGTCTCGGTCACGCGGGATTTATGTCTGTCGGTGGCTACACGGCGGCGAAGCTGACGCTGGTTACCGTGGCGCTAATTCCTGCGTCGTTTCATCCTCTCGCGTTCGTGATCGCCTGTCTTCTCGGCGGTCTGGCAGCTGCTGTGGCGGGCTTAATCGTCGGAATTCCGTCTCTGCGCCTGAGAGGGGACTATCTGGCGATCGTGACCCTCGGGGCGGGGGAGATCATCCGCGTGATCTGGCAGAATACTGAGGCTGTGGGCGGAGCGAGCGGTCTGAGCGGTATCCCGAAGTCTACGACTCTGGGCTGGACTTTTGCCTTCGCAGTGCTCACCATTTACGTGGTTCTCTGCTTGGTCAATTCTACCTATGGACGAGGATTTATCGCCGTAGCGGATGATGAGCTCGCTGCGGATGCGATGGGGATTAATCCTGTGCGTTACAAGGTGACTGCTTTCGTGGTGGGTGCCTTTTTTGCTGGGATCGCCGGAGCACTCTACGCACATCACAAGCAGACCATCGTGCCGACGGGCTTTGATTGGCTGAAGTCGGTCGATATCGTCGTGATGGTGATATTGGGTGGTATGGGGCGAACGCCGGGAGTGATCGTAGCGGCGATTCTCCTGACCTGGCTGCCGGAACAACTTCGCGTAATCGCAGATTATCGTATGATCGTCTATGCCCTACTGATCATTCTGCTGATGATCCTGAGACCACAGGGATTGTTTACTTTTAAAACGAGAAAAGGAGCTTCTGTTTCGTGAATTCGTCCGATCCATTGCTAAGACTTCGTTCCGTCTCGATCCGCTTCGGGGGCTTGACTGCGGTTTCGGGTGTGGACTTCGAGATCGCTTCCCGTGAGATGGTGGGATTGATCGGACCGAATGGAGCTGGGAAGACGACGGTTTTTAATCTAATCACCGGTGTTTATCAGCCGACGGAGGGTGAAATCGAGTTCTACGCTCAGTCGCTCATCGGATTGAAACCGAATGCTCTGACTCGTCTGGGAATCGCTCGGACTTTTCAGAATATCCGCCTGTTTCCTTCACTCTCAGTGTTCGACAACGTCCGAGTGGCAATGCAGGTCCGGAATCCCCACGGAATGTTGAGTGCTCTGTGGCGAGGAAAGAGCTTTTGCGCTGGTGAGAAGGTGGTGGAGAAAAGCGTGATGGAATTGCTCTCGATTTTCCACCTAGAGGGAATGCGATCCGATGCCGCAACCAGCCTGCCTTATGGAGCTCAGCGCAGACTGGAGATCGTACGTGCCCTGGCGACAGCGCCTCGACTCCTGCTTCTGGATGAACCTGCTGCTGGGATGAATCCGGCGGAGAAAGAGGAACTGAAAGAATTAATTCGCTTCATTCATGAGAAATTCGAAATAGGAATCCTGCTGGTGGAGCACGATATGGATGTGGTGATGGGAGTCTGTGAGCGCATCGTGGTACTGGAATATGGGAAAATGATCGCGGCAGGATCGCCGGAGGAGATTCGCGATCATCGGGCGGTGATCGAGGCGTATCTGGGAAACAAGGTCGAGGATGACTGGAACGAGGAGGTGGCGGATGCTTGAGATCGAGGATTTACATGTCTCCTACGGCGCCATCCGGGCACTGCAGGGCGTATCTTTGACTGTCCCGAAAGGGAAGATCGTCACTCTGATCGGGGCAAACGGAGCTGGGAAATCGACCTTGCTGCGCACGATCTCTGGCCTGCTCCGTGCGACGGGTGGATCGATTCGGTATGAGGGCGAGGACATCTCGCGCTTGGCTCCGCATCGGATTGTGTCTTGCGGCTTATGCCAAGTACCCGAGGGGCGCATGATTTTCGCTAATCTGACCATCGCGGAGAATTTGCGGATGGGAGCGTATTTGAGAAAGGATGCGGCAGGGATCGCGGAGGACTTAGACTACTGCTACCACTTGTTCCCGAGATTGAAAGAGAGGACGACACAGCTGGCCGGTACGATGAGCGGGGGAGAGCAGCAGATGCTTGCCATCGCCCGAGCACTGATGAGCCGACCACGCTGTCTCATGCTGGACGAGCCATCGCTCGGCATCGCTCCGAAGCTGGTGCGCAATATTTTCCGTCAGATCATCTCCATCAGTCGAGAGCGGGGGATCACTGTCCTGCTGGTAGAACAGAATGCCAATCTCGCTCTGAAACTCTCCTCCTACGGCTATGCTCTGGAGACAGGTCGCGTTTTCTGTGAAGGCAGCTCTGAGACCCTGCGCCAAGATCCGAAAGTAAGAGAGGCCTATCTAGGGCGCTGAAGCGATAAAGAGGAGGCTATGCTCTCCGGGCCAAGGGGAAACAGAGACGAGGACTAGGAATCGCTGGGGAGATTCGGGAACTTTTTCTCAGGAAAATCACCACATCTTCTTGCAAAGCCATCGCTCATTGGTTAAGGAATGCGAAGATGAATTCGCCTGGCAGATCTCTGATTCGATTCTGGAACTCCTCCATCGGGAAAAAGCTGATTGTTGCCCTGACAGGGCTGATCTTGCTGTTGTTCCTGCTCGGTCACATGACGGGAAATTTGCTCGTGTTCCAAGGACGTGACAGCATCAATGGCTATGCGGAGTTTCTCCACACCATGCTCCACGGTTGGGGGCTGTGGATTGCGCGAGCCGTATTGCTGGCGACCTTCGTCCTGCACATCGTCACGGCAATTCTAGTGACGAGAGAAAATCGCGTCGCCCGTGATGTACCTTACGTGATTAATCGCACGAAGCAGGTCTCTCTCAGCGCTCAAATGATGATCTGGACGGGACTGGCGATTGCAGCCTTCGTCGTGATTCACCTGCTCCACTTCACCATTCGGATCGATCCGGAACTGGCTGCGATGAAAGATCCTCTCGATCCGGAACGACATGATGTCTACGGAATGGTGATCAAGGGATTCCAGAATCCGATGGCACTCCTGATATATATCGTTGCGATCACCCTGCTGTGCTCGCACCTCAGCCACGGGATCGCTTCTGTCTTCCAGACTTTCGGTCTGCGCACGAGAAAGACGGATCGGACGATCCACTATCTCGGACTGGCCTTGACCATACTTCTCTGGATCGGTTTTCTTTCCATTCCTCTGCTCGTCGCCATCGGCGTTTTGCATGACGGTGGGGCTGTGAATACTAGCTCATTGAGTTCCTGGCTGAATTCCGTCGCCTCCTGATCTTCCTTTTCACAAGAATTTTTTCAATTTACGCCTCTCTGATTCATGGACAGCAATACCTCTGCCAGCATTCTCGACGCAGCGATCCCCGAGGGTCCTCTCGCGGAAAAATGGTCTCGCTACAAGTCTCATGCGAAGCTCATCAATCCGGCGAACAAGCGGAAATACTCGATCATCGTAGTCGGCTCGGGACTGGCGGGTGGATCGGCGGCGGCGACGCTGTCGGAGCTGGGCTATCAGGTAAAATGTTTCTGCTTTCAGGATAGTCCCCGTCGTGCGCACTCGATTGCGGCACAGGGTGGGATCAATTCCGCGAAGAATTATCAGAACGACGGAGACTCTGTGTGGCGTCTCTTTTATGATACGCTAAAAGGCGGCGATTTCCGTTCGCGTGAGGCCAACACGTATCGCCTAGCGGAGGTGAGTCTTCAGATCATCGACCAATGTGTCGCTCAGGGAGTTCCTTTTGCTCGCGAATACGGTGGAGGTCTGGCCAATCGCTCCTTCGGTGGAGCGCAGGTGAGTCGAACCTTTTATGCGCGTGGCCAAACGGGGCAGCAGCTTCTTCTGGGCTGTTATCAGGCTCTGGAGAAAGAGATTTCCAAGGGAGGGGTGAAAATGTATCCTCGCACGGAGATGCTGGATCTGGTCATGGTGAATGGTCATGCCAAGGGAATCGTCGTGCGGAATCTCATTACGGGAGAAATCTCCAGTCACGCAGCAGATGCTGTCATCTTGGCGACTGGTGGCTACGGGAATGTCTTCTTCCTTTCTACCAATGCGATGGGCTGCAACGTGACCGCAGCACTCCGGGCCTACAAGAAAGGAGCCTTTTTTGCTAATCCCTGTTACACTCAGATTCACCCCACCTGCATCCCGGTCAGTGGCGACTATCAGAGCAAGCTGACTCTCATGTCCGAGTCCCTGCGGAATGATGGACGAGTCTGGGTGCCGAAGTCGCGTGAGGATGCGGCAAAAATTCGGCGTGGAGAGCTGAAGGCGACTGATATTCCCGAGGACTCGCGAGATTACTATCTGGAGCGGAAGTACCCGTCCTTCGGGAACTTGGCTCCGCGCGATATTTCCTCGCGATCAGCCAAGGAAGCTTGCGACGACGGGCGTGGTGTGGCAAAAACCGGGTTGGGCGTGTTTCTCGACTTTAGTGATGCGATCAGGCGACTGGGCAAGGATAAGATCGCCGAGCGCTACGGTAATCTGTTCCAGATGTACGAGAAAATTTCTGGAGAAAATCCCTACGAAGTTCCGATGAAGATTTATCCTGCAGTCCACTACACGATGGGTGGTCTCTGGGTCGATTACAACCTGATGTCGAACCTGCCTGGACTCCATGTGCTGGGCGAGGCGAATTTTTCAGATCACGGAGCGAATCGACTCGGAGCCAGTGCGCTCATGCAGGGACTCGCGGACGGTTACTTCGTCATCCCTGCGACGATTTCGAATTATCTGGCCTCTCAAAAGCCCGGTTCGGTGAATACGGCGATGTCGGAATTCCGTCAAGTAGAGCAGGAGGTGAAAGAGCGTATCGATACGCTGATGACCGTTCAGGGAAAGAGGTCCGTAGATAGCTTCCACCGCGACCTAGGAATGCTGATGTGGCATAACTGTGGCATGTCTCGCACAGATGCCGGGCTACGCGAAGCCTTGCAAAAGCTGCCAGGCATTCGGGAGGCCTTTTGGAAAGATGTCCGCATTCCGGGTCGTGCCGATGGGATGAATATGGAGCTGGAGAAGGCGTGGCGAGTTGCTGATTTTCTGGATTTTGCCGAAGTGATGTGCCACGACGCGCTCACCCGTGAAGAGAGCTGTGGGGCGCACTTTCGCGAGGAGCATCAGTTTACAGAAGAGGATGATGTCGTCCGCAACGGATACACGAATCCCGGTGAGGCAAAGCGACATGACGACTTGTTCTGTCACGTCTCCGCATGGGAATACAAGGGTCCAGGAGTCGATCCCGTTCTGCACAAAGAGCCACTCGTATTCGATGAAGTCCCGCCGAGCGTTCGCAGCTACAAATAATTCATCCGGTCATTTTTACGCTCAATCTCGATCCCGTCTATGAATCTTACCTTAAAAGTCTGGCGTCAAAGCGGTCCACAGGCCACCGGTCATATCGAAACCTACGCGGCAGAAGACATTCCCGAGGAGGCATCCTTCTTGGAAATGCTCGACATCGTGAACGTGGGACTCATCGAGATCGGGGCGGAGCCGATTCATTTCGATCACGATTGCCGGGAGGGCATCTGCGGTGCTTGTTCTCTGACGATTGACGGAATTCCTCATAGCAAGGAAACTGGGGTCACTACCTGCCAGCTTCACATGCGGAAATTCTCGGATGGCGACACTATTTGGATCGAGCCGTTCCGAGCGCGAGCTTTCCCGGTGATCAAGGATCTGATGGTGGATCGCTCTGCTCTGGATCGCGTAATCGCCGCAGGCGGCTTCGTCGATGTGCGCACTGGTTCTGCACCGGAAGCGAACGCGATCCCGGTCGGGAAAGAAACGGCAGATGCGGTATTCGACGCCGCGACCTGTATTGGCTGTGGAGCCTGCGTAGCTGCTTGTCGCAACGCCAGCGCCATGCTCTTTACCGGTGCCAAGGTCTATCACCTCAACAATCTGCCTCAAGGACAGGAGGAAAAAGATCAGCGCGTGCTCGCGATGGTACGCCAGATGGATGCCGAAGGCTTCGGTGACTGTTCAAATCATTTCGAATGTGAGGCTGTGTGCCCGAAGGGGATTAGTGTGGATGTGATCTCCAAGCTGAATCGCGATTACGCTGTCGCCGTTGCACGCGAGGGACTCGCGGACTGATGTGTGAGACTGGCGAACTGGCGGCGGCCCATCGATCACCGTGTAGGGTCGTTCTGCTGCCTCTGCAGCCTCTTCTACCGGGCTTTCGCCCGGGCTGTTTGAATTGACTTCCTCAGCCAGTAACGCTGAGGTGGAACGGCGCTACAGTGATCGAACTCGACACTCGTCGATCACAGTTCAAGTTTCTTCTTTGCAGCTTGCCGCGTGGCCTATATCGTCTCGGCCAGTTCTCTGCTGATATTTCTCTTCCCTCTCACATCATGCCTCCAACGCCCACTATGCTCGACGAAATCCAGGAAGACGATGTTGCCGCCATCGACCGTTTGCGCTCTCTCTATGCTGATCTGCGCACGGAGTTGGCGAAAGTGATCGTCGGTCAGGATACGGTGATCGAGCAATTGGTCATCTGCCTGATGGCTCGCGGTCACGCGCTCCTAATGGGTGTGCCGGGCCTAGCGAAGACGCTTCTGGTTTCGCGCTTATCGGAGACGATGTCGCTGAAATTCAGTCGTATCCAGTTCACTCCGGATCTAATGCCGATGGACATCACCGGCACGGAAATTTTGCAGGAGGGGGAAAGCGGACGCCGTCAGTTTGAGTTCACTGAAGGGCCAGTCTTCGCGAACATCGTGTTGGCGGACGAGATCAATCGTGCTCCGTCGAAGACTCAGGCCGCCATGCTGGAGGCCATGCAGGAACACCGTGTGACGGTGGCGGGCCACAGTCGGTCTCTGCCTCAGCCTTTCTTCGTCCTGGCGACGCAGAATCCTATCGAGCAGGAGGGTACCTATCCTCTACCGGAAGCCCAGTTGGACCGATTCATGTTTCTGATCGGCGTCGATTATCCTTCGCGAGAAGAGGAGCTGGAAATCGCTCGGACGACGACGGCAGAACCGGCACCCATGCTGAATTCCTTATTGAACGGAGATACTGTGCTGGAGTTCCAGAAGCTCGTGCGTCGCATTCCTGTCCCGAATCATTTGTATCAACTAGCGGTCGATCTGGTGAGACGCACGCGTCCGGAGAGCGAGGAGGCTCCGGACTGGATTAAGCCGCTGATCTCCTGGGGAGCTGGGCCTCGCGCCGTGCAGTATCTCATCTTGGGTGCCCGTGCTCGGGCTGCTCTACGAGGGAGCTACATGGTGCGACACGAGGATCTGGCAGCGATTGCTACCCCGGTGCTGAGGCATCGGATGGTGAAAACATTCACTGCAGAGTCAGAGGGAATCACCGCCCGCTCTATCATCGCCCGATTGTTAGAGGAGACGACGGAGTCGAGTAATCGCGAGGGTTAAAATCGGAGCGATGAGCGAAAAGGTCTCGCATAGCTTTCTCGATCCGAGCGTGCTCGGCAAGCTCCTGTCGCTGGAGTTAAAAGCACGTCGTCCCATGCTGGGCAGTGTGGCAGGGCGGCATCGCAGTCCGATTCGGGGCTCGGCACTTGAGTTCGCCGAATACCGAAAATACGTACCGGGAGACGATGTTCGTCGCCTAGACTGGCGAACTTGGGGGCGGACGGATCGTCACTATGTAAAGGAGTCGGAGGCGGACACGAATCTGCGGCTTTGTTTTTTGTTGGATACGAGCGGTTCCATGGGCTATGGCGAACCGGGGGCAACACGGCTGGATTACGCTCGGCGACTGATCGCTACGCTGGCCTACTTGGCTGCGAAGCAGGGGGACGCGACAGGACTCTACTGCGGGCCGTCTGCTGTGAACGCAGAGACGCCTCCGCGACGAGGCGCTCGCCATCTAGGCTTGGTCATGCAGCGACTGGCGGAACTGGAGCCGCAGGGGAACGCTACCATTGCCCCGGCGATTCACGAATTGGCCGAAAAGGTCTCGCCTCGGGCGATGACGGTGGTGGTTTCTGATCTACTGGAGCCGACGGAGCCACTGCGAGAGGCCTTTCAGCACCTGCATTTCCGCAAGCACGACGTGGTGCTGTTTCACTTGATCGACCGACGAGAGGTAGATTTTCCTTTTGATCGACCGACGCAGTTTATAGATCTGGAGGGGCTACCACCTCTCTTCGCCGATCCTTCTGTCGTTGGGCCGCGCTATCGTGAGGCAGTGGTACGCCATCTGCGAGAGATTACCGGAATAACCTCTCGTCTAGCGATTGATTACCAACGCGTTTTTCTCGACGAACCCTATGACGAAGCTCTGGCGCGGTTTCTGCTGGGACGCTCTTCGAAGGGCTTGCCCACTGTGCGATGAGTTTTCTCAATCCCATCTTCCTGCTGGGGCTGCCCCTGATCTTGTTGCCGGTGATCATCCACTTAACGAACCGCCGTCATCACCACTCTGTGCCCTGGGCGGCGACGATGTTTCTGATCGAGGCGACTCGACAGGCGAAGGGGCTGGCCCATTTGCGACAGTTACTGATCCTGATTTTGCGCATCTGTGCTATCGCTGCCTTGCTGCTAGCGGCGGCGCGTCCGCTGGCTAGTGGCTGGATCGGACTGGCGGGGCGTCAGGCGGAGACTGTGATTCTGCTGCTGGATCGTTCAGCCAGCATGGAGCAGTTCGACCCCCAGACGGGGGAGTCCGAGCGCTCGACTGCTCTCTCTCGTCTGTCAGGCATGATCGCAGCGACGGGGCGGCGGAGTGAAGTGGTGCTGATCGATTCCGCCACGCTGACTCCCACTCTACTTCCGACGGGATTGGAGTTGAATGATTTACCGGAGACAGCTCCGACGGCTACGGATGCCGATATTCCCGCTCTGTTGCGGGCGGCAGTGGATTACGTGGATACCCACGGCACGGGACGGACAGATGTCTGGCTGGCCTCAGACTTGCAGGAAGGAGACTGGAAGCCCGACTCAGGTGAGTGGATGGCGCTGCGAACTGCGTTTTCGGAAAGGCCACTGCTGCGCCTGTTTCTGCTCGCCTTTGCCGATCCACCTCAGGATAATGCAGCGATTTCTCTCGGCACCGTGCGCCGAGTTCGTTCGAAGGAGGGGCCGAATCTGGCGGTAGATCTGAGAATCCGACGCTTTGGGGCGAAAGCAAGCTCGCTGGAGAGCAGGGAGAGCGCGCAGGGAACGAAGCTCCCCATCGAGATCAGTATCAATGGTACGCGCACGGTGGAAACTCTGTCCGTTGTGGGTGATGAATTGACCTTACTGGGGCACCCTATCCCGCTGAGCCAAGGCACCGAGCGCGGCTGGGGACGCATCGATCTACCGGCAGACGAAAATCCTGCAGACAACACCGTCTTTTTCGTCTTCGATGATCCCGCCCTTCGAAAGACCGTCTTCGTGGGGGATGATGCGGAGACGGCTTCGGCGATACGCACCGTGGCCTCCGTTGCCAACGAGCCGGAAGTCCGCTATCAGGTGGTGACTTTCAACGCTGGGGAGACGGCGTTGATTCCTTGGAGGGAGGCGGCTTTGATCTTCTGGCAGGCTCCTCTGCCTGAATCCGATAGCCCAGATGGGCAACTGCTCCGGCAATACGTCGCATCAGGTCGCAGTCTGGTATTTCTTCCGCCCCTGGGAGATGGTGGAGCGGAATGGATGGGCTTGAAATGGGGAGACTGGACGGGAGGCGAGGATCCGCGATCTGTTGAATGGTGGCGGACGGAGTCGGGCTTGCTCGCCCAAACTCGCAGCGGAGCGCCGTTGCCGGTCGGAGATCTGCGAGTCTTCCGGATGCGTGATTTCGAGACTCCCGGAATGCCTTTGTTAAAGGTCGCACCGAATCATGTTCTGATCGCACAGGGGATCGCCGATGTGGCGCAACAAGACGAAACTCATGAGGACAGCGATCATCAGGTAGGTACCGCTTCGGGATTGATTACGATCTGGGGGACCTTGCCTCGACACGACGACTCCAATCTAGCTTCGGAAGGGATTGTCTTCTTCGCCATGACTCATCGAGCGCTAGAAGAGGGCGTCGCTGCCGTCGCTCCTGCGCGGATGATGGAGGCGAGTAGGGCAACTGCGAGCGAACTGATCGGAGCGAAGCCTCTCCACGCTCCCGAATCATCTGACTCTTCCGCTATCGCTGGCTTGAGCATGGCTGGATTGAGCGCAGGAGCTTGGGAGCACGGATCGGAAAAGGATGGACTCCAGCGCATCGCCGTGAATCGTCCGGCTTCCGAAGACGATTCGCGGATTCTGTCGGATGAAAAACTCACTTCGCTCATGGCAGGCATGCAGTTCCGTAGAATCGACGACTCTGTGGGGCGTGATCGATCTCTGAGCTCGGAGATCTGGCGTGCCTTTTTGGTAGTGATGGCTTTGGCCCTAGCTGTGGAGGCGGTTCTGAGCCTTCCACCTGCCCCGAAGAAAGACGCTCGGAACGCCCGTGAATCGCGATTGAACCCTGTCTCTTCCGGAACCTGACCCTGTACCATCGCGTGCCTGTATCCCCTCCGATGATCCGATTTTGAATCCTGTTTCTCACAGCACCCTGACCTTCTCCTGGACGCCGACGACTCTGCTCTTCGGATTGGTGCTGCTGGTGTTCGTCGCCGTGTTTTCTTTCCTGATCTGGCAGCGCAGTGGGCGCACTGTCCCCGCTGCGGTGGCGGAAATTCTACGCCTGCTGATCATCGGCATCGTCGTATTGACGCTGAATCAGCCGGAATGGCGTGAGACGCATCTGCCGGATTACAAGCCGACAGTGCTCATACTGCACGACGACTCTGGAAGTATGGCCACGGAGGATGTCGCTCCACAAGCGGATGACAAGACGCCACGTTCTCGCTCTCAGGCGGCGAAGCCACTCATCAATCCGGCGCTCTGGTCCTCGCTGGATGATGCGTATTCGGTTTCTATCGAGAGCTTTTCCACTCCGACTGAGGACGGGACGGATATCGCTGCAGCACTGACAGCACCTCTGGAGACCCAATCTCACTTGGCCGCAGTGGTGTTGATCTCCGACGGGGATTGGAATCGAGGCGAGGCTCCCGTCGATGTCGCCCGACGCTATCGAGCCTCACGAGTACCGATTTTCACCCTTCCTCTGGGCAGTGAGACTCATCTGCCCGATCTCGCTTTGACCGCCTTTTCTCCACCTACGTTCGCACTGGTCGGGAAATCGGTGGCCTTGCCCTACACGTTGGAAAGTCAGCTCCCGCAGGATCAGGAGACGATACTGGAACTACGGTCTGGAGATCAGAAGCTCCTGGGACAAGGAGTCAAAATCACCGCGATGGGGCGTGTCGAGGGCACACTGCTCTGGATGCCGCAAGCGGAGGGAGACCTTCCGCTCACTCTGACGGCTCATCCCGTTCCAGAAGAGCGCGATCAGGCGAATAATACCCTCGGTGCCCGTATTTCGATCCGAAAAGAAGCCCTAAAAGTGCTCGTGATCGAGTCCTACCCTCGCTGGGAATATCGCTACCTGCGGAATGCGCTGGAGCGCGATCCTGGTGTCGAGGTACATTGCTTGCTCTTCCATCCCGATGGCAGCGGTCCTGGACGCGGTCCTGGCTATCTCGACGCCTTCCCGCCTGCAGATGAGCTGGCCAGCTACGATGTCGTGTTCCTCGGTGATGTCGGTATCGAAAATCGCCAACTGACGAATGATCAAGCGACTCGTCTGAAGGGTGTCGTTTCCTCTCAGGCTACAGGACTAGTCTTTCTCCCCGGTTTTCGTGGATACGAGAATTCGCTGCTGGACAGTGATCTGAAGGATCTTTTTCCCGTGACACTCGACACTGCACAACCCCGTGGCTGGGGGGCACGCTCGCCCTCTCGCTTGGACCTGACAGAACTCGGCACCAAGAGCTTGCTCACTCGGCTAGAAGATGGAGATGCGGAGAACTCTCGTGTCTGGGCGACTCTGCCGGGATTTCACTGGCACAGCAGCGTACTCCGGTCCAATGCTGGCTCTGAAGTGCTCGCTACGCACAGCACAGAGTCGAACCGCTACGGACGCATTCCTCTGATCGTCACGAAAACCTACGGAGCAGGGAAAATTCTCTTCATGGGTACCGACGGGGCCTGGCGCTGGCGCCGAGGAGTGGAGGATAAGTATCACTATCGCTTCTGGGGACAAGTCGTCCGCTGGATGGCTTACCAACGGAATATGGCCAGCGGCTCGCTGATGCGTCTATTTTACTCACCTGATCGCCCGCGAGTCGGCGATACGCTCTCGCTCAACGCGAATGCGATGAGTATCGGGGGCGAACCACTCCAGACCGGGCGCGTTTCCATCCGCATTCTCACCCCTTCGGGACGTGTGGACACCGTTCAGTTGCGACCAGCGGGGGAGGGGCAATGGGGGCTTTTTTCCGCTACTTTCTCACCGACTGAACCCGGCGATCACAAGCTAACGCTTAGTTGTGTGGAAAACGGAGAGACGCTAGATGCCGTCGTATCCGTGCAGGGCATGCCCCGCGAACAAGTAGGGAAGCCAGCCCGTCCCGAGGTGTTGGCCGAACTCGCTCGCATCAGCCGAGGTGAGCAGTTGACCACCCTCGATCCGTCGGCCCTGCTCGATCATATTCAGAAGCTGCCTCCACCCGCAGTGATCGAAACCCGTCTTCGCCTCTGGGCACATCCGGCCTGGATCGGTGTCGTCGTGCTTCTTCTCACCGCCTTCTGGATTGTGAGAAAGAGGGCGGGGGCCGTGTGAGTGCTGTCGTGGTGGGATTGGACTATCTGATCGAGAGTCGCAATTTTCTCATTTTTAGATTTCGCTTAGTCTTCTGAATACTGGTCTGCCACGAATCCTCATCTCTTTTCTGAGAGACGAGAATCGTGGCAGGAGTAACCGAGAGAAGAGTCAGAAGAAGGGTGCGGGATCAACTACAGCCCTGGCTGGTGCCGCACTGAGTGCAGACGCCGCAGGTGCCGGAGCGAACGACCTTATAGGAGCCGCAGTTCGAACACGGCGTCTCCATGAAGGTATTCCCGATGGCGATGTTCACTCTGTTCGTCGTCTGTATCCGCTCTATGGCAGGATCAGCATCTGGACTAAGATCGCGCACAGAGCGATTGATGGCCATTTTCTCCATTTCCTTAATCTCGGGCATGTCGAGTTCCATCTGTCCACCTCCGTCCGGTCCAGTAGCCTCGCGATAGCCGGGGATGAATTCACAGCCGAGCCAGCGGAAGACATAGTCTGAGATGGAGAAGGCGGTGCGAATGTCGGGATTCCGGGTGAATCCACTGGGCTCGAAGCGCTGATAGGCGAACTTCTTCACCAATTGCTCAAGCGGCACTCCGTATTGCAAGGTCATGGAGGTGAGAGTCGCGATGGTATCCATCAGACCACCGAGAGTGCTGCCCTCCTTCGACATCTGGACGAAGATTTCTCCAGGCTGGCCGTTTTCATACAAGCCAACAGTAAGATACCCCTTATGACCGGCGATCTCGAACTTGTGCGTGATCGAGCGGCGAGTTTCGGGAAGTCGCCGACGATCCGGTTGTGCATTCTTCTTTAGAATCTCGTTTTCAGCCATTAGCTCCGCGATACGCTGACCGAGGATGTCGCTCGCCTCTAGCGTGCTGGTTTCACTCGTTGCCTTGGTATTGAGCGGAGCGGAGCGCTTGGATCCGTCGCGGTAGATTGCTACGGCTTTCAATCCGAGTTGCCAGGCCTCGATGTAGGTCTGCATGATCTCTTCGACGGTGGCGCTCTCGGGCATGTTCACTGTCTTGGAAATGGCCCCGGACAGGAAGGGCTGAGCAGCAGCCATCATCCGAATGTGGCTGCGATAGCCGAGGCTACGAGTTCCCAGATGAGGCTTGAAGGCGCAGTCGAACACAGGCAGATGCTCCGCCTTCAGTCCGCTGCGGACCTGATCGCCGGTCTCAGGATCGGTAACATCCTCGATGGTGTCGTATTTTTCGATGTGTGCGAGGATGCTGCTGATTTGATGTTCGGTGTATCCGAGGCACTGAAGAGCGGAGGACACGGTGCCATTGACGATCTTCAGCATCCCGCCACCAGCGAGGAGTTTGTATTTCACCAGTGCAATATCTGGCTCGATCCCCGTCGTGTCGCAGTCCATGAGGAAACCGATCGTTCCCGTGGGTGCTAGAACGGTGACCTGAGCATTCCGATAGCCATAGCGGCGTCCGAGACTTAGGGCATCATCCCACGACTTCTCGGCTGCCTGAATGATAGGCTTGCAGTTCCCGTCACCAGTGAGTTTGTACGCGTAAGAGCGATGTCGCTCGATCACTTCGAGCATCGAATTCACGTTGGAAGCCTCCGGCGGATTCGTCACGGTGCCGTAACGGGCGTCGTGATAGCCGGGGAAGGGGGATTTCATCGCAGCGATTTCCGCGCTGACTTTGTAAGCAGTCCCCGTCATCAGAGCGGTGATGGCTCCTGCATAATCACGCCCTTCCTTTGAGTCATACCCATAGCCCATGCTCATCACGAGAGCACCGAGGTTCGCATATCCGAGTCCGAGGGTGCGAAATACGTGGGAGTTCTCTGCGATGGGCTTGGTGGGATAGCTGGCGCGATCCACTAGAATTTCTTGAGCGGTGATGAGAATCCGAACCGCATGACGGAAGCGATCAACGTCGAAAGATCCGTCTGCTTTTTGAAATTTGAGCAGATTCAAAGAAGCCAGATTGCAGGCCGTATCGTCGAGGAATAGATACTCTGAGCAGGGATTGGTGGAGTTCTGACGACCGCTACCTTTACACGTGTGCCAGGTGTGGATGGTGGAATCGAACTGCATTCCGGGATCGCCACAGACCCAAGTGCCTTCTGAGATCTTCCGCAAGAGTTCGCGGGCATTCTTTTTCTCGCAGGGATGGCCATCCACGACGCGAAGCGTCCACCAGTCGCCGCCATTCACAGCGGCCTCCATGAATTGATTGTCAGCACGGACGGAGAGGTTCTCATTCTGGAACATCACGGAGCCGTAGGCATCACCGTTGAAGGAGCCGTCATAGCCCTGCTCGATCAGCGCCCAAGCTTTCTTCTCTTCGATGGTCTTCGCTTCGATGAATTCTTCGATGTCTGGATGCCACGCTTTGAGAGTGTTCATCTTGGCCGCACGTCGGGTTTTACCACCCGATTTCACTGCATTGGCCACCTGATCGTAAATGCGCAGGAAGGAAAGGGGGCCAGAAGGACGCCCGCCACCAGTCAGCTTCTCGCGAGTCGAACGCAGAGTCGAAAGGTCCGATCCGGTGCCAGATCCGAATTTGAAGAGCATCGCCTCGGCACTAGCTAGGCGCATGATGTCCTCCATATTATCCTCCACTCCTTGAATGAAGCAGGCACTGGCTTGTGGATAGACATACTGACTGGGGGCACGCTGCGCTGCTCCGGCGTCTTCTTCCCAGTGCCAACCGCCTTCTCCTTTGTTCTCGGCGACGCGGTATACCTGATAGAGTCCTACATTAAACCAGACGGGAGAATTGAATGCGGCATGCTGGTGAAGGCAGAGCCAAGAGAGATCGCGATAGAAGTTCTCCCCATCTGCTGGGCTGTTAAAATAGCCGTCGGCGACTCCCCAATCCGCGATCGTGCGAGTCACACGGTGAATCAATTGACGCACGGATCGCTCGCGACCTCCGTTCGTAGGGTCGTTTCCCAGATCCGCATCTCCGAAGAAATATTTGGATACCGCGATTTTTGTTGCGAGCTGGCTCCAGCTCTTCGGAACCTCTACGTTTTCCTGACGAAAGAGCACTTGTCCACCGTCACCGGCAATCTCCGCCGTGCGAAAGTCCCAATCGATCTGTTCGAAGGGATCGACTTCAGGCGTAGCGAACTGTGGTTCAAAGACGAGGCCTTCCGTGTCGAAGGATTGGTCGGTAGGGACTGAAGAAGTGGCTGATTCGGATTCAGCAACGGTGATATTCATGAAGCGGTGGCGGTTTGAAGGTTGGGTGTTATGGGACTTTGCAAGGGTTTGGCGATTGTAAAACGAGATGCAATTTCTACTAAATGTGGTAGAGTCAATGAATGTGACCACAATATATTGTGGCGCGAAGGCGATGCTACTACAAGTGAATCTGCTTGCCAAGAAAGAATTTAACATTTCAGAGTTATCGGTTCAGAAGCGTAATCTTTTTAAGTCACAATGATTTGTTTCACAGTGAATTCGGTGATCCAGGTAAACCGAAATTTTTATTTCGGAGGGCTTTTTTTGAATTTTATCGGGCTTTCGACTGAGAGTGTTCATTGCTCCCCCCGGAGTTTCTGCTGTGATCGCACCTGTCGTCTCATTTAAAAATAAAAATCCTCCTTCCTGATTCACGGGACTCTCTATTGTTCAAGCTGACTGCAATGGAGTTTATAATGGATATGAAAGATTTTTCGTCTGGATGCGTATTGTCCTGTGAAGACTTTTCTCCTTGCGCTATCATTTTCAGATTTCCTTTTCCTACTGATCGATTTTTATGCGGATTTTTCGCTCACCTCTGCTCCTGACTTCCTGCTCGGTGGCGATTCCTTTATTTCTGACTTCGTGTATTCTGTTGCCGTCGAATACGCATCGGGATCAGATTCGCTCCTTGGCCAAGTACGATTCACGAGGCATTGATGCGCCCGTGGCGATGCCGGAGTTAAAGAATCGAACAAACGAGGGCTTCTCCGCCGCCGATTTTCTCACTCTTCATTCGGGACTGATCGTGAGTGGAAAATATATTGATAACGACTTTCGTTCTCGACTGGCTACCAGCCGGGGATCTGATGCAGGAGTTTTGGAACTGGGCTTTTCCGTTCCGATCGCCAAGGGCGGTTCTGGGTTTGGGAGTTGCGCACCGGTGACTCAGGACGGTTACTTCGTGACGGCGGCTCATGTGTTGGCTCACGAGGATAGTTACGTACTCTATGCCACTTCGAATCAGCAGAAGACCTACATCGACTATGCTCCGATTCGTGTCGTTTATCGAAATAATGCTGCCGACGTCGCGATTGTGAAGGCGAAAATCTCGACTCCACGTTATCTCCGCTTTCGATACGACGATCTAGCTCCTGGAGAGACTCTTTTTGCCGGCGGCTGGATGCACGAGAGGGCTGGGGGGCAATTCCTTCAGTACAACACGGTGAATTCCGATTCCTCGGGAACCCTGTTTCGTAAGGTCGTCACGACTTTGCCCATGCTGAAAGGTGACAGCGGATCTCCATTGATCGACCGGCACGGTCGTCTGTGCGGGGTTCTCAGTACCATGCGGCTCGGCGTGGTGATCAAGATGAAGCCGAAATCGACGGCGGTCCAGATGACTCCGAAAGAAGTCGAGAGGATGATTCGCGAAGATCGGGCGAAGTAGTCGCAAGATCCATCGTCACCAGTGGAACTTTGTCGATCTGAGGGAGACCGGTTCCCTCGGCGAATGGCACATAAGGGGGGCTCCAATGGAGGAGCTAAGCAGTAAATAAAAATATTGGAAATTACTATAATCAATATAATATTAATGAATTCTCTCTAGTACTTCTCGTTTGATGAAGCTCAACACAGCCATTTTTTATGACATCGAAAACCTCATTGGCGGCTACGGGGCGTCGATAGAGGCGATCAAAAGTCTATCTCTCAAGAAGATTGTGGAGGAGATCCGGAAAGTTGAGCTTTTGGCAGAGGGAGGAATCGCCATTCAGAGGGCGTATGCGGACTGGAGTAATCCTAGGCTGGGAGTCTTGCGATCAGAAATCATTGATTTGGGAATCGAGCCGATTCAGAGTTTTGGTTTTGGAAAAGGCACGGCGGTGAAGAATAATTCGGACATTCAGCTCGCAATCGATGCAGTGGATATCGCGTATGTCCGCCCGGCGCTGGAAACTTTTGTCATCGTCTCGGGCGATGGAGGATTCGGCGCACTGGCGAAGAAGCTGCATGAATATGGAAAAGCGGTCGTGGGATGTGCCTTACAAGGTACAAAAAATGATAGTTTCAAGGCAGTCTGCGACCATTTTGTCTCTCTTCCGGAGATCAAAGTAGAGGTGAAGAAGGAGGGGAAGGCGAAGGCAACAGCGCCTCTGGCGCAAGGAAAGAGTAATTCTGGTTCTTCATCTGCGAAGGAATCGCGTGGAAAAGAAGAGATGGTGGAGATTGAGAATGCGGCCCAGTTGGTGGAAGAAACCAGAAAAATTCTGGATAAGAACAGTGAATGCGATAAACTTAAAAAATCTCTGCAACAGGAGGGAATCGATCTTTCGACCATTTCACAGCGTGCTTCGCAAGGAATTAAGGACTTTCCGGTCGTGAGACTCAAGTATGGTTTTGTGAAGATAAGTGATCTCTTGCAACGCGCCTTGCATGATCATTCCACATTGAAACTACTGCATGGGGCAGGCAGTGACTATCGACTGGTGAGGGAAGGCAAAGAACTAGAAGGATTTGAGAGAGTTCTGACAAATCCAGAGCTTCCCGTCGTACACTGCGAAAAGACTTACCGAGGGGTGCTCATGACACGTCCTCCCCACTTTTCTCTTGAGTCTCCGGAAATATTGTCTTGGCTTGCTTCACGGCTGGTCGACGAGCAAACAACTGAGCAGGGACGAACGATGGAGGAGTGGATCAATTTCCTGAAAGATTCCTGCTTTTATGAAGAATCGGCACTGAAGGGTGCTTTCGGAGCTTTCGTTTCCGCCGGGGCGTTTGATTGCACGCCTGAAGGGGGAAGACTGTTCGAGCAGACCCTGACTCTCCGAATTCATTCTCGAAGAGAGTTGATGGACGCTCTGGAGAAAGGAGCCCGCGCCAAGCTCACGTCGATTCTTGGAGAAATCGACGAAAGCGTTCTGAGCAGACTGCTCGTGGTAGCGAATTAATTTCCACCCGCTTCCTGAACGAGCTTCTCGATCTCGTCTGCCGGTAGAGCGCGATCAAAGACGGCGATTTCATCGAGCCTTCCTTGGAAGGCTACGTCACCCGTGCAGCTTCCTCCGATGTAGAGAGTTTCCGCCGGACTGGATTTCGGGTGAGCGGTGGAGTCGCCCACGGATGCGCCATCTAGGAATAGCTGAACTTTCTCTCCCGTCCGAACGATGGCGAGGTGATGCCAGTGCCAGCGCTCGACAGGGTGATCAACCTTCGAAGTGATGGTCTTTCCCGCACCTTCATACACCAGAGTGCGGACTCCGGAAGCATCTTCTTTCAGGCCGACATGTTCGCCGACGGCTCGGGAACCGAAGTCAGTGCCACGAGAGAAAATCCACTCGGGGGCATCCATTACGCCTTGGGCAGTGCCGCTCCAAAACCAGAGAGCGACGGTGTAGTCACCGGCGTTGATTTGGGGAACTCGGCTTGCGAGGCGATCCCCGACGAAGAAGGCGCTACGGTTGATGCCACCTTTCGCGTACGCAGATGACTGAGGACCGGGGAGGTAATAGACGATGTGCGGCTCGTAGATCGCATCGAGACCATTCGGAGACGAGTCGAAAGCGGTCGGCCCCGTGAACTCTTCGAGACGCCAGTATGCCCGTGGGTTCCTCGCGAGGATGTTCTTCGCCGCCGGTCCAGCGGTGGCACGGCGATCAGCGCGGGGCTTTGATGAAGCCTTCTCCAGCATTTGGATTGCAGCCTCGGTCAGTTTCGGCTCGGCGGTAACTTCTAGACCAGCGGAGCGAGCGGCAGTCGCTGTGTAACCGCCCAAGAGATGCTGCTCAGGCGGGGGGATATAACCATCCGCAGAGTTTGCCAGCTCGATCACCATCGTCTGAGGCAGTGGACTCGCTGCTTTGACCTTTAATCCCGTGATGGCATAGGTTTCTGTGGGCATGGAGGCGATCCCGATGCGATCCCCCAGACGGATTCCCTGCACGACTGTTTCGGTCTTTTGCTTCTTGTGAAGATAGAGTTGCTCACGAGCATAAATTTCTACGCTGTCGGTCAGTGGCCCATCTCCCAGATGCCCGGCCACCTTCTGGCACCACTCCAGTTGCTGCTGATTCGGCACACGGTAATTGAGCGTCATCCGCGTTTCCGACATAGAGATGGTAGACGGGCGCTCATAGCTGATATTCTTGATCGCTTTCAGAGCCAGAGCAGCCATCTCGGAGGAATAGGAGTCGATATTCCAAGGATCATCCTTCGAGTCAGGTGACTTTTCGTAATCGTGGCGATACGTGTCACCGCTGCACCCTTGGGACATCATTGCGACAGCCCCGGTCTCCTTGTGATTAAGTGCTTCCTGGACTTTGTTTGAGAACAGGCCGAAGTAGTCGGCGGAAATAGGCTCGTCTCCGAAGTAGTGCATGGAGAAATTGGCGAGCACTCCGATGGGCTTTCCGTCAGTGCCCTGAACGGAGAGGACGGCCAGCTCCGGATCCTCTGGTCCACTGGGACCCGTGACCTGATCTCGATTGCGGGCGACGTGCATATTGGCCCGGAAGGTGGGATTGCCGTAGAAGTCGTTCGCAAAGAACTTCGGATGAAGCACCCACCGCCGTAGCGCGGTGTAGTCCCCGGCATCGACACTACCCCATCCGATTTGGGCAGGACGCATGTTTTTGAGAGGTGCGGAGACGGCTTCCGTCAGGCGTTTCGTCAGAAATTCCACGTAGTCTGCATCGGCCTCGACGCCGAGAATGCTCATGGCAGACGGCGCGAAGTGAGTGTGCGTGGCGGCCATGAGAATGTGGTCTGTGGGAATCCCGGTCTCTTTCGATGCCGCTGCCTTTGCTGCATCGTAGATTTCGCGTGGAACCATGCAGCTATCGACGATGATGACTACGATCTTCTCCTTTCCATCCGAGAAGGCCAGGGATCGAGCACTGATAGGCGAAACGATCTTGTCAGCCGACCGCGTTCTGAAATAGCCATTTACGAGGACAGGGAGTTTTGACGGCGTGATATCGGTGATCGCCGATCCTGCGGTGAATTCCGCGTGTGACGGAACGATGTTAAGGAAGGCAAGAGCTAAAATCAGAGTTAGGAAGCGCATACGGAGAAAAGGGTAAGCAGGCACGCAGCAGAACTGCAAGGGAGAATCCGGCGTGATGACGCCGTGCAGGTGAGGGCACAGAGATAGGTCGGAAGTGCGGCTTCCGGAATCATCAGAATGATCTCTTCTGCGAAGATGCTTCAGACGTGCATGAATTATTTGGTAGCTGCTTCCTGAACGAGCTTTGCGATCTCGTCTGCCGGTAGAGCGCGATCAAAGACAGCGATTTCATCGAGTCGACCTTCGAAATTCTCGTCTCCGGTGCAGCTTCCTCCGAAGTAGAGAGTATCCGCCGGACTGGATTTCGGGTGAGCGGTGGAGTCACCGACAGCGACTCCGTCGAGGAAGAGTTGGATTTTCTCTCCCGTCCGAACGATGGCGAGATGATGCCAGTGCCAGCGCTTGACGGGGTGATCAACCTTCGAGGTGATGGTTTTTCCTGCACCTTCATACACCAGAGTGCGGACTCCGGAAGCATCCTCTTTCAGGCCGACGTGCTCGCCGATGGCTCGGGAACCGAAGTCAGTGCCACGAGAGAAAATCCACTCGGGAGCATCCATTACGCCTTGGGCCGTGCCGCTCCAAAACCAGAGAGCGACGGTGTAGTCACCGGCGTTGATTTGCGGAACTCGGCTTGCGAGGCGATCCCCGACGAAGAAGGCGCTACGGTTGATGCCACCTTTCGCATACGCAGATGACTGAGGGCCGGGGAGGTAATAGACGATGTGCGGCTCGTAGATCGCATCGAGACCATTCGGAGACGAGTCCACGACGCGAGGTCCCGCGAACTCTTCGAGACGCCAGTATGCTCGTGGGTTTCTCGCGAGAATGCTCTTCGCCGCTGGTCCGTCCGTCGCACGGCGATCCACTCGCGGTTTCGAGATCGATTTCTCCAACATCTGGATGGCAGCTTCTGTGATTTTCGCCTCGGCGTGAACTTCGAGCCCTGCCGAGCGGGCCGGCCAAGTATTGTAGCCGCCTAGTAAATGCTGCTCACAAGGAGGAATGTAACCGTCTGCACCGTTCGCTAGCTCGATGACCATCGTGTTCCGAATGGGGCTGGCGGCTTTGATCTTCAATCCGCTAATGGCATAGGTCTCCGTGGGAGTGGATGCGATGGCGATTTTATCTCCGAGGCGTATTCCCTGCACGACGACTTCGGTTTCTTTTTTCGCATCGAGATAGATCTGTTCTTTGGCGTAAACCTCGGTCTGTGTTTTGGGCAGGCGATCACCGATCTCTTGGGCGATGCGTTGGCCCCACTCCAGTTTTTGCTTATCCGGCACTCGATAGGGGAGCATCATGCGCGTTTCGGCGATGGAGATGGATTCAGGGCGTTCATATTTGAGGTCGCTGATCGCTTTCATCGCCAGCCCGACCATGTTGGCCGAATATTCCTCGATGGTTCCGCCCTTTTCTCCGCGAGTCGGAGTCTTCTCATAGTCATGCCGCCAGACATCGCCGCTGCATCCTTGAGACATCATGGCGACGAAGCCGGTTTTGCCAAGATCCAACTTGTCCTGCATCCCGTTAGAGAAGCGACCGAAATAATCGGCGGAGATGGCGGTATCGCCAAAGTAGTGCATCGAGAAATTAGCGATCAGTCCAATGGGCTTTCCCTCCGTGCTCTGTACCGCGATGATGGACAAAATGGGGTCTTCCGGACCACTGACTCCGGTGACCTGTTTCCAATCAGTAGCGGCGTGCATATTCGCCCGGACGGTGGGATTCCCGAAGGGATCTTCGCGGATGAATTTGGGATGAATCACCCAGCGCCGCAGAGCGGTGTAGTCGGCGGCGTCAATCTCACCCCAAGCGATCTGGGCGGGGCGCATGTTCTCCAGAGGCGTGGTGATGGCTTCGACGAGTTTTTGTTTTAGAAAAGGGACGTAGTTGGGATCCGCTTCGGTACCCAGAATGCTCATGCAAGAAGGCGCTGAGTGTGTGTGGACGGCAGAGATCAGAATGTGATCCGTCGGAATTCCTGCCTTTTTTGAGGCATTCGTTTTGACTTCGTCGATTAACTCGCGAGGGATCATGCAGCTATCGACCACGACCATTACGATTTTCTCCTTTCCATCGGAGAAGGCGAGCGAGCGTGCACTGACAGGAGTCGTGACAGAGTTGGCAGTCTTACTGGTGAAGCCGCCATTGACGAGAACAGGAAAGCTGGTGGGAGTGACATCGATCAGAGCGGACCCGGCGATGAACTCTGCCCGGACGCTTGTGATTCCGAGCAGGGCGAGAGCTGAAATGAAAGAGAGAATGCGCATACTGCGTGGAGATTACACAGAGGCTCGCGAGAGGTTCAAGGAAAAATCAGCCGTATTGACGCCGTAGCGGCAGCTTGTTCTTTGAATGAGTGAAAGGCTTATGTACAGTTTCGCTTAGCTCAAAAATGGGCGCTTTATTGAATCGAATTCGTAAGGATCGTAATTTTTCCCCGTCCCATCGACTGAGTTTTTCCTGAACTGGTGTTCTCAGGGACCCTTTATCATGCACTTTTCACGCGAACTTGATCTTGAAAAGAAATTCGT
>CAUJIH010000078.1 GCA_963205275.1 Verrucomicrobiota bacterium
TCAACTTCGTAACTCCACAAGAGAAGCACTGCGGAAGAGACGTGGAACTACTCGAAAAACGTAAGAAAATACTCGAGCAGAAGCGCTCAGAGAATCCTGATCGCTGGATCGCCAAAAAAGTCCGGAACTGCGCCCCAACGACCTCCGTCAATCTCTACCCAATCGACAACAGAAATCTAGAAAAACGTCAAAAACAAGCCGCCTAAAAACAGTCAACTCGCTTGACAGCTACCGTTACTGAATCGATGACTCTTCTTGGTGTTCAAATTTATCCAATTATGCGTTGCGGTTACCAAAAACTATTGAATCCATTATCACCCCTACTACTCGCGGTCTTCCTACTCGGCCATTTCAGTGGCAGTCTCAGCCGAGGCCAGGAATCGCAGAGCGCGGAGAATGCACAATCTGCGGAGTCCATCCAAAAGATGACGAGTGAGTGGATTCAGGCGAAGAAACTGATCTCGCAGGAAGCTGCTGCTTGGAAGAGCGAAAAGGCGACTCTCTCAGATCTAAATACCATCCGCACAAAGGAGATCGAACAGCTAAACGAATTCGTGAAGGCGGCCGAAACTCGAGTCACCGAACTCTCAGAGCAACGCAAGAAAAGTACGGAAGAGCAAGCAAACGTTCGCAAATGGCGGAGCGAGTTCGATGCGAAATTCACGACTTTGGAGGCGAGCGTGAAGGTTCTGCTATCGGGGTTTCCTTCTCCCTTGCAAGAAAAGATTGCAGACGCAAGCCAGCGTATCCGCGAGCCAGAGAAGGACCGCTCACTCCAAGATCGTGTTCGGGACGTGCTGCTAGTCCTGCAAGCGGCACGGGAATTCGACAGTAACTTTACGGTCGTCACAGACATCCGAGAGGTCCAAGGAGCGAAGCGCGAGGTCCGCGTAATCTATATGGGCTTGTCTCAGGCTTGGTATGTTGATGACTCAGGCACCCTAAGCGGTCACGGGATTCCGACGAAAGAGGGATGGCAGTGGACAGAGGATCGCTCCATCGCATCGGCTGTTCGTAAGGTTATTGATATTCAGACGGGCGAGGCAACAGCCGCCTTCGTCACCCTTCCCCTTCTCCCCTCCCCCTCTACGAAACAGGAATGAAAAAATACCTCCTCATACTAGGGCTATCTGCCGCATTCCTGCCAAATCTGCCTGCTCAGAACGGAGCAACTGACCAGAATTCTCCCATCAGCAAGGCGAGATCGTCTATTCAAGCGGACCTGAACAAGGCTCTCAGTGAGTTGAGTGCGCTCCGCGATGACATCGCCCAAGAAAAACCTCCCATCGCAATCGAGGCCGAGAAAATCGCGGCAGACCTGCGAGACAAGCGTCGCAAAGCTGATCTGGCTCGAACATCGCGTGAAGGAGCCGAAGCCGAGGCCGAAAAAGCCGAAAAGGAGATCAAGGCATGGCGAGATGAAAAGGTGTACATCGAGAGCCTGTTAGCTGATTTCCAGAGAACCATTCGCCTGAGTGAATCTTTTGATCCAACCGATCCCTCCACAAAGACGCCTCCTGCGGATGCGATGGATGATGCCGCGACTCTAGTGGAAAAACTGGCTCCGGCAGCGATTCATCCCCAGCCCGGACATTCGGTCGCAGAGGATGGGACGGTGATCGATGGAACCTTCGCCAATGCGGGTCCCACTCGCTTATTTCTCTCCTCCGATAAGAAACAGGCCGGTCTGATTGGAGAAGGTCCCGATCTTCAGCCTCGTATGGTGCGCCCTGTATCCCCCCAGATAGTAGCGAGCTTACTCGATGGAAAAGCGAGCGATATTACCATCGACCCAAGCATGGGACTCGCACTGGAACTAGAGAAAACTCAGGACAGCCTGTTAGAGCATACGAAAAAGGGTGGATTCTGGATCTATCCCATCATCCTGCTGGCTCTGATCTCACTATTTTGTGCAATTCTGAAGTGGCTTCAGTTAAAGAGAATACGCACCGTGGCGGCCTCCGTCGTTCAGACAATCATCAATGCAGTAAACGCGAACAAGCCTGAAAGCGCTCTCGCCGAAGCCTCACGACTACGACATCCTTCGCAGAAAATTCTGACTCAGGGAGTAGAATTTCTTGAACAAAACCCTGGAGCGACCCGAAGCGATCTGGAAGAAGCATTGTATGAGAAATACCTGGAGGCCGGACCAGCGCTGCAACGCTGGCTTCCCCCCATCGCCATCGCCGCAGCCACGGCTCCGCTGCTGGGACTGCTAGGAACCGTAACAGGGATGATGGAAACATTCCGCCTGATCACAGTCTTCGGATCTGGTGATGCGAAGCAGCTCGCCTCGGGTATCGCGGAGGCCTTGATCACGACAGAATACGGGTTGATCGTGGCCATCCCCTCTCTGATCTTTCACGCGCTCCTGTCACGTAAAGTGCAGGGAATCAAAGCCAGCATGGAGATGACCAGTCTCGCCTTTCTGAACGGAGTAAAAACGGATGAATCTGATGGATCGGTTTCTGCAGGAGCTTGAGATGCTCTCGTCTGGCGGCGGATGGGTATTTTGGGTGCTCATCATCTTAGCCTTCGGGATCGCTTATGCCCTTCTGAGTCTGTGGAATGCCTTGCATTTTCCGGACGCGATCCTGCTGTCGCCTCAGGAATGGACGCGTATTTTGGGAAAGCGCACGATGGCAGAGAGTTCCATCAATAGCCTAGCCAGGGCCTTAGCCAAATCTCCCGATCCAGCGCTGCGAATGCAGGAAGTCAGTCAGCATCTATTCTCCAAGCCGATGCGACGCTTTCCATTCGCCTTCGTCCTGATCGGATCGGCACCTCTTCTGGGGCTTCTCGGCACGGTATCAGGGATGTTTTCTACTTTTCTCGCGATCGCCGGAAACAAGACCGGTGTTTCCCCGATGGATGCCATCGCAGGCGGCATCTTCGAAGCTCTGATTACCACTCTGACCGGTCTCGTCATTGGCGTTCCAACTTATATGATCTGCGCCTGGCTTAAAAGTCGTTACGACGAGCGGCTGGCCCGCTATCAACAGGCCGAGTCCATAATTTTGCAACGAGTCGCCCGCGAACGACGTCTTCTTTCCTGAAACTTCATGTCAAAACGATTCCAACGCTTCGGAGATCCGGAAGAAGGCAGTCCTCTCGCCATCGATATCGCGCCGCTGATTGACTGCGTGTTCATCTTGCTGATTTTCTTTATCGTCACGACTCACTTCGTCGAAGAAACGGGAGTCGAGATCAACAAGCCACGAGCGGCCACTCAACAGGATCTGGAAAGTGAATGCATCCTGATCGGCGTCACCCGTGGTGGTCAAGTCTATTACGGCGGACGAGAGATTGGCGTCGAAGGAGTGCGTGCTACTGTGGCGCGATTGATCAAACACGATCCGAGAGCCGTGATCATCCAAGCCGACCAGGAAACTCCCACTCAGGTGACCGTCTCCGTACTCGATGAAGCAAAACTGGGCGGTTCGAAAAACGTTTTTGTCTCTACGATCAATGAATAACCAAATGACACTCTCTGAAGTCGGAAAGATCGCGAGTTCAGCAGCTCTCACCGTTCTGCTCCTCGGCTTTCTCGTCGGTCTCCGCGTGTTTCGCAATGAGGACGCTTCCTCTGTCCTGCTGCGCTCGCTGACCACGGTACCGCAAGTTTCCCTGCCGATGCCGCCTCCACCCCCCCAAGATTTAACCCCACCACCTCCCCCACCACCAGATTTACCACACCTGAAAGTCGAGCTCGATTCTACGGCTCCTGCCGTCAAAGCATCGCTCGAGCCAAAGCCTGAAATGCAAATGCTACGTTCTGAGTTTGCACCTGCGACCTCTGCACCGCTGGCGCATCTGACGTTTTCCTCCGCTGACCTCGACTCCCAGCCTCACCTGATTAATCGACCTTCCGTCGCCTTCCCCTCTGCCCAGAAGCGCCTCGGAGTAACCGAGGCAAAAGTTGTCCTAGAGGTTCTGATTAGTTCAGCGGGAGCCGTCACCGTTAAACGTGTGATTGAGAGTCCACACGATGACTTCACCGCCATGGCTCGATCATTCGCGACTCGCGCCCGCTTTACTCCTCCGAAAAAGGATGGCCGCAGTGTGACTGCGCTATTTCGTTGGCCACTGATTCTAAAATCCTAATGCGACTTTTCCCCTCACTTACCCTTCTTCTGACTTCAGCCAGTCTCTATGCGGCCCCTCTGCCGATAGACCCGCTCTGGAAGAGCGAAACCTTTCGTCGATCCGTTACCGCCAGCTATGGAATCGACTCTCGTATTGAGCCAGTCATTACGGCTGATGAAGCCTCATATCTGGGTGATTCAGCGAAAGCGATGGCCGACGGAGATCGAGCGAAAGCAATCGCTATCCTTAAAGACTCCAGCCTACTGGTGCAAAGTGCAGCGATGCAGTTCAACCTAGCAAGCCTCCAGTTTGAATCGGGAGACGCGACGGCTTGCATCGAGCACTTCGAGGCAGCCCTGAAGCTGTATCCGAATTTTCGTGACGCTCACCGAAATCTTGCGATCGTCCTGATCCAGGCGGGAAAAGTGGACGCTGCTCAGCCTCATTTGGACCATGCCTTGGCTCTCGGGTCGATGGACGGAACGACGCTAGGACTACTGGCCT
Organism: Verrucomicrobiota bacterium; assembly: GCA_963205275.1. Classification (GTDB taxonomy): domain Bacteria; phylum Verrucomicrobiota; class Verrucomicrobiia; order Verrucomicrobiales; family DEV007; genus Arctic95D-9. The sequence continues at coordinate 4,591 of CAUJIH010000078.1, forward strand.
ACGCCCGAGCTGTAAAGGGCAATCACCAGGCTGCCTTGGACGCCTATCGCCTGGCCCAGCTTACTCAACCAGATGAGCGACAATGGCAGCTAGGCGAAGCCCAATCTTTACTGGCGCTGAATCATGCACGTGAAGCCGCCGATCTTGTACAAGGAATGTTGAAGAAGACTCCTGAAGAAATGAATCTGTGGCGACTCCAGGCTGATGCTTGGATGGCGCTGGAAGACAATCAGCATGCCATCACCGATCTGGAAATAGTGTACCGAACCGGAACCCTCGATGCGAACGCCACTCTCACCCTCGCGCACCTCTGCGTGCAGGATGATCTCCCTGATCTGGCGCTTGAGCGCTATCGCTCTGCTCTCACCGCTATCGAACCTGCTCCCGCGATCCGCGCCTTGGAGGGAATTGAGCTCTTCCTCTCTCGCGAGGACTGGACTCACGGGAAGGAAATGGTCACAATTCTCGATCAATCTGATTTTTATCGTAAAGCATTCGATCTGGAGAAAGGAGAGAAGAGCCTCGTATCTCGGATGGTTCGTGCTAGGGCGATTCTGGAGTTGGAAACCGGAGATCGGGCCAGCGGGGCGAAGCAACTGGAGGACTGGACGCGGCGCGAACCGCTCGACGGCGCTGCTCTGATCCTGCTAGCACGCTTTCGTAGCGAATCAAATCAGACTCCAGAAGCGGAGATGCTCCTGGAGCAGGCGGAGCGTATCCCCGAATCTTCGGCGGACGCCTATTACGATCACGCCCGCATTCGGATTGGTGCCAGCGATTACGAAAAGGGCTTGGAGCTGCTTCGCAAATCACAAGAAATCAGACCTCGCGAGAGCCTCGCTCAATACATCGTGGCGATCCAGGCTTTGATCGGCGGATCTCCTTCCGAATTTTGAGTCTCGTCTGATACGACGAGATTACAGTATCGGACGTCCGCCATTTGCCCTCGTCTGATTTCTCCCTACATTGGGGAATATTATGCTGCCTTGGTTCCAAAATGGACGCTTTCCGCTTTATCTCGCTCCGATGGCGGGAGTGACGGACCTGATCTTTCGCCGCTTATGTAAAGAACTGGGCGCCGATGTGATGGTCACCGAGTTCGTCTCAGCGGAAGGCATCATGCAGGCAGATGAGAGAACGCGCATCTACACAGAATTTGATGACGATCAGCGCCCTGTCGGCGTGCAACTCTTCGGAGCCGACGGTCCTCGCATGGGGGAGGCTGCGCTACGTATTATCGAATGGAAGCAGCCGGACTTCATCGATATCAACTTCGGTTGTCCCGTGAAAAAGGTCGTGGCAAAAAATGGTGGATCGTCTCTTCTCAAGGATTGCCCTACCTTAGCCCACGTCGCATCATCGATCGTGAAAGCAGTGGGCAGTCAAGTGCCCGTAACTGCGAAAATCCGAATCGGATGGGATCAATCGCATATCAATGGTCCCGAAATCTGCCGAACACTGGAAGACTGCGGCATTCAGGCCATCGCCGTCCACGGGCGCACTCGGGCACAGGGATACTCCGGGGAAGCGGACTGGGGCATCATCGATCAATGCAGCCACAGCGTCTCCGTGCCCGTCATTGGGAACGGAGATATCTCCAGCGGTGCCGATGTCGCCCATCGTCGGAATACTACAGGAATCAAAGGTGTGATGATAGGGCGGGCAGCGATGAGTTCTCCCTGGGTGTTCCGAGAAGCCCGACAATATCTGGAAAATGCTACGATTCCTCCCACTGTTTCAGATGAGGAGCGCTGGGAACTCATCCTCCGACACACACGCCTGCTGATCGAGTGGGGAAAATTCCCCTCAGAGCGTCACGCGATGCAATCCATGCGTTCCCGCCTGATGGCCTATACCCGAGGCCTACGCGGTGGAAAATTTCTCCGACAAAGATTTGGGACCGTTTCCTCGCTCGCAGAACTCGAGGAGATTGCCGCCGCTTATCTCGCCAACACCGTGAGTTCGGGAATCGAGGTCTCAGACGGAACCATCGACCTGCTCGCCGGAGTCTGATGATGTATCTCCGACAATACTGAGCTCGAGTGAGGCTCGATGTTCTCAAAGCGATAAATTCCCTCCAGTCGAACTTCTGTCAGAAGCATCTGTTCAGGATCTGCCAACAGTTCATTCTTTCGGTCTCGACGTGCGGCCATCTGGGTCTGCATCCTCTTCAATGCACGATACAGCTCCGGAATCTTGATCAGAAATATCATTAGAAACAGGAGTGCAGATGCGAGGGAGACAGCGAAATATACGACGGACGGTTGGGCCATTTTAAAACAAACTTCAGATTATCTATAATATCAACGATATTTAAGTTAATTTTTTAAAATTTAATCCTCTCTACTTTAATTTCACTTAGATTTTATTTAATGTTAATAATTTCAGTTTCAGCTAATTAACAATTTTTAAGCTGTTTGGATTTTTAAAAATATTTGAATAGTCTTTATATTCATGGAACTTTCCATAATCTATTCTTCTTAATCTTTCTATGTTGCGAGCGCTTTGGCTTCTGACTTTTTCAGTGATCCTTCTGTCCAGAAGTATCTCAGCTGCCGAGCATCTTCCGGTGATCGTGCTCGATCCAGGGCATGGCGGCAAGGATCCTGGGTCCGTCTATTTTGGGCGAGTCGAAAAGGATTTAACCTTGGCTTTGGCGCTTCAACTGGAACGCGTCCTCACGGATCGCGGCGTTTCGTCCGTCTTAGTACGACGCGACGACTCATTCGTGGAGCTTTCGGAGCGAGCAGAAGTCGCCAATAGTATTCCGGGAGCGATTCTGATCAGTCTGCACTTTAACGCGCATCCCGACTCTACAATCTCGGGAACGGAGACCTTTTTCTGGCCGGAAAGCACTTCAGGACAGGCGTTGTCTCTACAGATTCAGAACGCTTTCGGAAATCGCCTTGCCTCAAGAAATCGTGGTTTTCATCCGAAGCATCTGAAGGTCTTGGAATTGACACATGGCCCGGCGGTGCTCGTCGAATGTGGATTCATTTCGAATCGCTGGGAGAGCCTCCGCTGCGCATCCGAATGGTTTCAGCAGATTCTTGCCGAGCAGATCGCCGAAGGGCTGATACGTTACTGCAAGACCGAGGCACAATAAGTCTAGGTCTCTCGCCTCTCTGAATCTCTCAAATAATCGGCCCCTTCATCAGACCCTATCGTCTGCGAATCAGCAGTGCCGTATCTACACCAGCGAAGCCCCGACAGAGGATCAGGGCGATTTCCGCCTCTGACTGGACACTGTCAGATGAGATAGGCAAGGGGGTTAGATCCGTTCCCACGTTCCTGAGGGTTGCAATGCCGGGAATTACTCCATTTTTCAGCGCTTCGAGCATCATCACAGTGTCCACGATTCCGGAAGCGGCGATCAGGTGGCCGTAACACCACTTCATCGCCGTCATCGGTGGCATCCGATCTCCGAAGATACGTCGAATTCCTGCAATCTCGGTACGATCAGAGGTGCTGTTGCCGTTCCCGTGCGCACAGATGACTCCGACCTCCGATGCCGAAATTCCTGAGGACTCCAGAGCCATCTCAATCGCCCGGCTCACTCCATTTCCATCCGAAGCGAGATCCAGGATGCCCATGGCCTCATTGCAGCATCCGAATCCAAGAAATTCTCCCAGAATCGATGCCCCTCGGGCGCGAGCTTCGCTTTCTCGCTCCAGAACCAGAGCAGCGGCCCCTTCCCCGAAGACCGTCCCATCGCGTGCTTGGTCGAAGGGACGCGGAGCCCGTCCTGACATCAGTCCGAGCTTATGGTAATAATATACCATCTCCGGCTCCAGCGGAGTATCGTGTCCCACTGCCGTAATGCGATCCGCCTCACCATTCCGAATGGCACAGGCAGCTTCTGCGACCGCGAGGATTCCACTCGCGCACTGGTTGGTGATACAGGCGTTGGTTCCACGATATTGGCCTCGAATCCCAACGTGGCACAGCACGTTGTTCGGCAGATTTTTTAGCAGCCACATAGGCGTAACCTGATTTCCCAGTTCACGACCAAAATGATATAGCTCCCCCTCTCCAGATGCGATGGCCTCGGTCATCAAAGGGAAGAAGTCGTAATTGCTCTGATAGTTGCCACCACCAGTACCTACCACGAGTCCCGTGCGATCATTCCACGCCCCCTGCTCACCCTCTGGGAGCGCCTCTCGATAGGCGGGTAGACCGGAATTCTCCAAAGCCTTCTCTGCTGCATAAATGCCGAGTAAATCCGTGCGTGAAATCGTCTTGTGCAACTTCCGATCACTCACAAGCTCGCGAGGAGTGAGTGTGACCTCAGAAGCGACTTTCACCGGCCAGTGACTCGCATCAAACTGCGAAATCTGGCGCACCGCCGTCTCACCGGAATTCAGCTTTTCCCATACCTCGGGGACTGTTCCTCCGGCTCCACAGACGATACCGCTCCCTGTAAAAACGATAGGATCTCCGGAATGACTCATGCTTTCACCTCCTCGGGATTTCTAAAAACGAGTGAACTATTCGATCCGCCAAACCCGAGTGAATTCGACAGAGCAGTGCGGATTCTCTGCTTTGAAGCCTGCCCGATTACGAGATTCACGTCGCAGTCAGGATCAGGAGTTTCATAGTTCGCATTGACCGGGGCGATTCCATATCGAATGGCCAAGCAGCAAACGGCCGCCTCTACGGCTCCAGCAGCCGCGATCAGGTGCCCCATAGAGCTTTTGGTGGAACTGACACGGACATCTCCGATGCGATCAGCAAAAACAGCTTTCAGCGCCGCGCATTCGCTTCGATCATTCATCTGCGTCGAGGTTCCGTGGGCATTCACGTAGTCAATTTCATTTTCGGTAATTCCTGCATCAGACAGTGCTTGCCGGATGGCCTGAATCGGGCCATCCCCGTCAGGAGGCGAATCGGTGATGCGATACGCGCTGAGAGAATTTCCGTCTCCTGCCAATTCTGCGTAAATTCGGGCACCACGAGCCACGGCCCTGTCCCAGTCCTCCAGAACCAAAAATCCCGCGCCCTCACCCAATACGAACCCGTTCCGAGTCAAATCGAAGGGGCGGCTCGCCCGCTCAGGAGTTTCGTTATCGGTGGAGAGCGCCCCCAGCAAACAGAATCCAGAAATTCCCAAAGGATTCAGCATCGAATCAAATCCACCCGTCAGCATCCAGTCACATTGCCCGCGACGCATCACTTTCAGAGCCGTGCCGATCGCCTGCCCACCTGAAGCACAGGCAGTATGGACACTGGAGGCATACCCGCGAATCCCGAACTGCTTCGTTAGCAGCGCCTGTCCGGCATTCGCCTGCCAGCGGCAGAAAGCGAGCGGATTCCCTGGAAAATCGTGCGAGAGCAACCCGTCCGCGTTGAACTCGCCATTCGCAGCGGCATATTGATGCACCTTTTGCAGATCTGTATAATCCACCGAGAGCATCCCGGCACCGACGGCCAGCCCCCAGCGGGTAGACGTGGATTCGGTCGGAGAGATTCCTGCATCTGCGAGAGCCTCACCCGCCGCAGCCAGTGCGAATCGATGAGAACGCGAGGCATATTTCAACAGCTTGCGGTCCGCAATCGCCTTTTCTGGATCGAAATCCTTCACCTCGGCTCCGAAAGTCGTCGAGAATCCACTCGCATCAAAGTTCGTGATCCGGGCAGCACCGCTCCTTCCTTCTTTCAGAGCCGCCCAGGTCGTATCCACGTCATTCCCCACGGGAGTCACCAAGCCCAAGCCCGTGATCGCAACGCGCCGTTTTTCTTTTACAGACATATCGTGATATCAAAACTCTCGCACAAGTTCAAATCGGGCACTGCTGTTCAGACGACGCCCCTTGCGAGTGGTAACGATAACACGAAGACCGTTTTCGTCACGAAATTCTACCTTGCCATGGACTTCCAGAACATCGCCTGGGGGCATGAAGCTACGCAGCTTTACATCACTGACCGCCGCCAATCGCCAAGAATCTGCTTCTGTCCCTCCCGCTACCCTTCCCGCGAGAGTCATGGCAAAGCGGAGCTTCGCATCAATCAAGAGAGTGCCAGGAAAAACCGGATTTCGAGGAAAATGATCGCCGAAGAAAGACGCTTCCGAAGGCACGTGCAGAACTCCTGTCATCTCCTGAGTATCGGTCTCGACGAGTTCTCCGACATCCACCCTAGGTACGTCCCGAAAGGAAAAGCGATCTGCTTCCCCGTGTAAAATTCGATCATAGCGCTCCCTTACTGCGGTCGGGTCATCGAACTCTTCCATCGGCACCATGGGACCGAGTGCATCGATCAGTTCCACCACCACCCGGTCCCCTACCCTAGCGATGCCACGATAGCCGACGGCCTCCAGATCGGCTTTGACCAAAGTCGCCTCCAGATCCAGTACGTCTCCTGGCTTTACGACTTCGTGGAAAATGGCTCGTCCAGCGATTCCCGCGACCGGACGCACGGTGAATCCCGTCGCTGCGATCGACGACCAAGCTGCGAGTTGACCGATCGCTTCCGTAACCAGAGCCGACGGAAAACTGGGAAGATCGGGGGAAATATGATAACGCCCTGAAATTCGCTTTCCGGATTCGTCAGCAAGAATCCGATCCACGAATGAAAAAGCGCGAAAATGCTCAGACATAAGAGAGAAAGGAGGGCATTTTTGCACAGCCCACCGTAGGATCAAGTCACAATCAGCAGCGACTCACAGCTCTAAAACTCGTCTCGGCAGCGACTGCATCGATTCGCTCGATGATCTTACTTCTTCTCGTCAGCACCTTTTGCACTCGTCTCCTTCTGAGCTTTGTCGACCTCCTTCGACTCTGCCTTCTGCTCGGAGAATGGTACAAACTTCAGAACTGTGCCATTGATGCAATACCGCTTATCAGTCGGTGTATCGAATTTCTCCCCCTCAAAGACGTGCCCCAAGTGTCCGTCGCACACTTTGCAGCGGACTTCGGTGCGGGCGTAACCCAAGAGATAATCCGTCTGGTACTTCACATTCTTCACTTTGGACTCGTCGTAAAAAGAGGGCCATCCGCAGTGGGAACTAAACTTTTCATTTGAGGTGAATAGCTCGGCCCCACACCCCGCACAATAGTATGTCCCACCGCCTTGGGCATTGAACTGCTCATATACCTCTCCATTCGGCTTTTCAGTTCCTGCCTCGCGAAGAATCCGATATTGTTCAGGAGTAAGAATTTTTTTCCACTCCGAATCCGATCTTTTAACCGTACCAGTCGGTTGAGCGGGAGCACCGGAGAGAGTCTCGATCACTGGTTTTGAACTCGAAGACGCCGTCTCTCCCGGTTCCGCATCATCAGCTTCGAGGAGAGTGGCTGAGCCGATGGCAATGAGAATGCTCGCAGCGCTCGCAGCGAAAATATGAGTCAAATTCATGTTCAGAATCAGTAACGCTAGGCCTATCAGAAGCTCCGGTCAACAGGAGAACCTGCGTATGAACGTATCTCGCTGTATTACGCTTCGTACTTGCCGCTTCTTCTCATTTGTGTATTCTGGAGACCATCTTTCCATCCTTCGCTCAATTTTATTTGCTCAATTTTATTTGCTCATGTCCTCTCTCAAACTTCATAATGCGATGTGGCCCGGTCTCGTGGGAAAAGGCGACGGGCACGATCAGGAACCACCGATCTCTCTGGAGCGAATGCTTGACCTCACAGCCGCTGCTGAGGTGAACGGTCAGAGATTCGATGGGATCGACTACTTTCTGTTTCTTCCCCATACCGATCCCGAAGCCTCTGACGACGACTTGAGAAATATTGCCGACTCTATCGCGAGTCGTGGATTTGAGGTCGGATCGCTCGTGGCTCCGGTCTGGCCGGGGACTGTTGGCGATTCCGCGATGGGAGATGACGCTGCACGAGCGAAATTTCTGGAGGCGGTAAAAGTTGCATGTCGAATCGCTGGAGTCTTCAACCAGCACGGGTTACGCAACCGCGGCATTATCCGGATCGACTCCGCTGAATTCGGAGTCAATCACTGGCGTGAACATCCTGAAGCGAATACGAAACGCATCGCAGAAACCTTCCGCGAAGCGGCTAGAATCGCCGCAGATCACGGTGAACGTCTCGCTGCCGAAGGCGAAATCTGCTGGGCAGGAATGCACAGTTGGCGAGACATGCTCAACTTGCTCGAAGAAGTGGGAATGCCTGAGACACTCGGCTTCCAAGCCGACCTTGCCCACACCTATCTGTATCTTCTGGGCTACAACGCCCCAGAACATGCTCTGTTACACGAGGGCTACACGACTGAGGAATTCTACGCCGCCTACGAGAAAATGACGGACCAACTCCGTCCTTGGACCATCGACTTCCACGTCGCACAGAATGACGGCACCGTCCACGGCGCAGGCAGCCACGACAAGACGGGTAAGCATTGTCCTGCCGATGACCCGAACGGGAAGCTCGATATCGTCCGCTGTTCGCAATACTGGCTAAAAGATTACGCAGAGCGCGGCATTTCTCACATTTGTTGGGACGGCTGTATGTTCCCCAATGCCATGCTGGAGACTCCGGATACTTGGAATACCATCCTGAAGACCATGATACAGGTCCGAGATGCCGTGTGATCGATTCTGCGTGCAAGTCGATACTTACGCTTCAGATCGCGATCAAGCCCGGATCTTCCAGTCGAAGGACTCGTATTGCCACGAAAAGCTTCCGTCCGGGCGACACTCCACAATTCCGAACCCTTCTGGATTTCCGTAAACTGGTCCTTTCCACCACATTCCGCAGACAGCCCCTCCCTGAATGTAGTGAATACGTCCGATCTCGATCTTTTCGAGAACGTGCCCATGCCCTGAGAGGACGAGCTTCACGTTGTGCGCCTCAAGTATCTTCCTGAACTCAAATACATTAGCGACGAGCGCCTTTCCATCCAGATGAAACCCTGGGCCTTTCAGAACCTGGTGCCAAACAGAATAAAAGGGAATGTGCGAGACGAGGATGATCGGCGTTTCCTTCCCAGTCCGCGCTAGATCCCCTTCGAGCCAAGAGAGTTGTTCATCGTCAATGCGTCCTTCATACTCACCAGTAGAGACGTTGCGTCCGATGGAATCGAGTAGCACGAAATGCCAACCTCCGTAGTCGAAACTTCGATAGGTTTTCCCCTCTCCATATCGATCCGCGAAGGCCCTCTTTCCGTAATCGTGATGATCGGAAGCAACGACGGATTTCGGAGACCAGCCCACGACATCGTGATTTCCGATCGTGTGATAACAAGGCAGGCGAAATTCCTTTAATCCCTCATCGAATAGAGACCATTCGAGACGGGATCGCTCGATCGATGCCTCCAGCCCGTCCAGAATCAGATCTCCTCCGGTGATAAGAAAGTCCGCCTCTGCTTCTGGAACTGAGGAAACGACATTCATCTTTGTCACACACTGCTTCCATCCGTCGAATCCTCCCCGTTCAGGCTGAACGTGAATGTCAGTGGCATAAAGAAAGCGAAATGGCCTTGCTGGTGACACATTTTCAGACTTAGCAGAATGCGGCAGGCCAATAGCAGCTCCAGCAGCTAGTTCAAGAAGTGATCGACGATTCATCGGGAAAAAGTGTATTGCAGCACACAATCACATTTAACAGATAACTACTCAAGTAGGGGTTAAAAAATGAAAAAGCACTTGCACTATGGAAACTATAGGGGGCAGTGACAATTCCATCATGAACTGGGTCTTGGTGGCGGTGGAGGGCAAAACCCTTGAAGCTGTTGGGCCAGAAGAGGTGGAATGGGGGAGGCGGACGAGTTGTGGACCTATGTAGGTAACAAAAGAGGCCTGCTGGCTGTGGCGGACTATTGATCGTGCTTCCAAGAAGGTCTATGGATGGGCGCTGAGTAACCGTGGAACCGAAACAGTCTGGTATTGGATGCGCAACTTCCTCATGGCAAGCATATCACATCCTACACCGACTTCTGGCCTCCGACGGAATCATCTTTAAAAAGAACAGCCATCTCCAAGGCAAAGCACACACCTTCACGATAGAAAGCCACAATAACCGCTCGCGTTATTACCTAGCTCGCCGTCGCCGAAAAGCCCACAGTTACACCAGAAAACTCCAAAACATTGCCGCCAGCATCCTCCTTTACCTCCTCAAAAACAATATCAATATCTATTGAGCAATCCCCACATCGATATAATACCGGCGGCGGGACTCGAACCCGCACTTCGCAAGAAACGCGATTTTGAGTCGCGCGCGTCTACCATTCCGCCACACCGGCATTTTGAGAAGAAGATCGGCACTGTAGTGGGATGCTCACCGAAAATCAAGATGAGACTTTCGGTTTCTGAGAGCTTGCCCGGCTACTCCAGCCAGTTGAGCTTATCCAGTCGAGCGGACACGTAACCAAAGGCTAGTTGAGACTGTAGTTCCAGCGGAATCCGATACTCGTCATCGCTGAACCAGAGCGTCGTCTTCTTCACCTTTTCATAAGACGTGAGACTCAAATCGGCATTCAGTTTGCTGACTTTGGCATCCAGCTTGATCGCGGCATAGGTAGTGCTCTTGACCTTGTGCTTCTCCCGCCCCGTTACCGTAAATGTAGTGAAATACGGCCGATTAAAAGGAGTCACAATCATCGAGATTGTTTCGCCCTCGTTCAGAGGCCTGCCGCGCAAATAACACGCAGAAGATAGAGCATCATAGCCACAGTCGAAGTCAAAATTCCCGGACTTGTGATAAGTCTTTCCTTTAGAGATCGAGGTAGCGGAATAGATCTGACGCCGCTTCTCGAATTGCACATCATAGCGATTCTCATCGCCACACTCGTTCTCGACTAGTTGAAAAGAAACTGGCCGTAGAGTCTTTTGATTCACGATGGATTGAGCCTTAAAATCATAGGGATAGAGAAAGCGAGCGAAGCCGGTGCTCTGCCCCGCAGCATCTCCCACGAACTGGCCATTCCTCTTTTCACTTGGTTTCCTGATCGAGAGTCCAACTCGTCCCGCGTTGATGCGATGATTCCAATCGAGCGTATATTCGAGACTCACCGGGCGAAAGTTTGCGTGATTCCCCGGAGCTTCACGAGTGATCTGATCCAGCCACTCAGGGGTTCGACCTTCCGTTTCATCGGCTCGACCACCGGCAAAGGGAAGTAGGGTCAATGCAGAATAACAAAGAGATCGAATCGTGTCCCGACGCGACAGAAATCTCTGAGCTTGAGAGGTCATTTTATTTAAAGTGATTTATTTTATGGAAAACTTAATAAAAATAACTCTCCTATCATATCTTTCAACCAAAAGATTCTTTCAGAAAGATTGGTTTTCTTTTTCGTGCTTTCGTTCACCTTTTTTTGTGAAAGTTCGCCTTCTCCTCTCATCGATCTGTTTAGTCTTCCTCCTGATTAGTTGTCGAGAGACATCGGAAAGCTCTCCGACGGATCAATCGAAAACGCAGGATCAATCCTCACAACTGTCCGACTGGCCACTCTTCCGGGGTGATCCCGAGATGCAGGGGCGCAGCCGAGAGAATCTGGCACCGCCGCTCACCCTAGCGTGGAAGTTTGAGACGCCGCAGGAAGAAGGGAAACGTCGTCCCCCGATCGAGGCGTCGCCTGTGATTGCTGGCGGACGTGTCTTCGTTGGCAGTCAGGATGGGAATTTCTACGCACTGGATCTGAAATCCGGCGCACAAACGTGGAGTTTTCGCGCCTCCGGCCCGATCATCGCTCCAGCGGCTGTCGATGGGGATCGGGTGTTTTTTGGCGATACCTATGGGACGATTTACGCTCTCTCCACTGCGGACGGGAAGGAACTATGGCACTTTGCATCGGAGGGTAAAATCGAGGGCGGGGTGAATTTTCTGAAGGAGGGGAACTCCACCCGAATTTTCATCGGGAGCCATGACTCCAATCTATACTGCCTAGATGCGGACACCGGAGCAGAAAAGTGGAAACAGGAGACGGGGAACTACGTAGTCGCTACACCATCGCTCGTGCGCAGTCAGGAAGGGATCATCGACATCGTCTTCGGCGGCTGTGATGGAATGCTGCACGTCATCCCCGCCGGAGATGTTCCGGAGGGAATGAGGGAGAATCGAGAGATCGAAATCGGTGCCTATGTGGCGAACACTTCGGCAGTGGCTGACGGAATTTGCTACGTGGCCCATAACGGAGGAGAGGTCATGGCCATCCGGATCGCGACGGGCGAGACTCTTTGGACGACGAAAACCGGCGTAGAATACACCGCCTCGCCTGCCCTCGACGAAACTCTACTCTACGTGGCCGGACCAGACAAGAAGTTGGTAGCCTATCGCCGCGACACAGGACAGGAGGTGTGGAGCCTCGTTACACCTCGCGCCTTGTCGAGTTCCCCCATCATCTGTGGAGAAACCCTGTGGCAGTGTGGGATGGACGGACGGATTTACGCAATCCGAGTCACTGATGGAAGCGAAGAATGGAAGTACGAACTTGGGGCAAAAATCAAATCTTCTCCGGCGGCATCGCGGGAGTTCCTCGTCGTTTGCGGAGAGGATGGCATCGTGTATGGTTTCAGAAAATGAAAGGCTCTCCACACAGGGAGAAGCCTTTCCCTCTGTGGACAGAATTTTGATGAGCTCTACCGAAAAAACTTCCTCGCCCCAATCACATCAACATCTCGGAGTCATCGAGAAACTTCAGGTTCCTCTGAAACCAGACACAATCGAGCAGACAGAGGTCGGAAACTATTTCGTGGCGAATTATCCTCCCTTTTCCTTCTGGAAGGAAGAACATGTAGGCGCAGTTTTCGACAGGCTGGCCTCACCCCCGCCTCCATCAACTCCACTGGGAGTCTATTTTCATATCCCGTTCTGTCGAAAGCGCTGTCACTTCTGCTACTTCCGGGTATACACCGATAAAAACGCGGCTCAAATCAATGCCTATCTGGATGAGGGGATTCGTGAATACGAACTCTATGCTCGATCTCCGTATCTGGCAGGCCGGAAGCCGCAGTTCGTCTATTTCGGCGGGGGGACTCCGAGCTACTTATCCATCGAGCAACTCCAGAGTCTGACCAGCCGGATGAAGGCTTGCTTTCCTTGGGACGAGGCGGAGGAAGTCGCATTCGAAGCCGAACCAGGGACGCTGACAGAAAAGAAACTGGAAGCGCTACGAGAGGTCGGAGTAACACGGCTGAGTCTCGGGATCGAGAGCTTTGACGATCACCTGTTGGAGGTCAATGGCCGGGCGCATCGCTCAAAGGAGGCATTCCGTGCGATCAGTTTCGCTCAAACCCTCGGTTTCGATCAGCTCAATATCGATCTGATCGCAGGAATGATGGACGAGACTCCGGAAAACTGGGAGCGGACTGTCCACACGGCGATCGAGCAGAATCCTGACTGTGTGACGATCTATCAGATGGAGATTCCATATAACACGACGATCTATCGCGAAATGAAAGACGTGGGGCAGGTCTCTGCTCCCGTCGCCGACTGGCCGACGAAGCGGGCGTGGGTGTCTTGGGCATTTAGCGAGTTCGAAAAAGCCGGTTACACAGTCAACAGCGCCTACACAGTGGTGAAAAATCCAGAAAAGACGCGCTTCGTATATCGAGATAGTCTATGGGCCGGAGCGGATTTGCTATCTGCGGGAGTCGCCAGTTTCGGTCACTTCGGCGGCATCCACTATCAAAATCTAGCCGATCTCGGTCCCTACATAATGGAGATGAATCGAGGCGCCTATCCCATTTCGAGGGCTTATCCCACGACTGAAGAAGAGCGATTCGTTCGCGAGTTCGTCCTGCAGATTAAGCTGGGATACATCAGTCGACAGTATTTCATCAACAAATACAAGCTAGATCCGGTGGAACGCTTTCCCGATCATCTGAACGATCTGATCCATCGAGGATTCTTCTCCATCGACGGAGACTTGATCCGAGTCTCGCGGGAGGGACTGCTTCAGATCGACTGGTTCCTGCCCGGCTTCTTCTTACCACAGCATCGGAATGCGCGTTACACCTAATCTCGAACAAGCGGATGCAGAGCTGTACTCGGCGCTCGCTTGGCTGATGCCGCTGCATTATTTCTATGAGAGGCGAAACCTCGCTCTCCCGAATTTCCACTTTCTGGGAGGAACTGAAGTCCCGGAGCCTTATCGCAGTTTGCTGGTTCATACGAACGATATGACGCCCACCCTGACCGCATTTCATCGATCACCGCTCAGCCTAGAGGCTCAGGAGCATGAGTCCAGCGAGCATTTCGAGATGCGCCTAGTAACACTGCATTCCCAGCTTTCGAACCAGCCTGTGGAGTTCGGAGCCATCGCAATTCAACTGGAGAGCTTTCCCGCAGGGATGGCTCACGAAGTCACGGATCGGCACAAGCCTCTGGGGGGCCTACTGGCGGAATTTCACGTCAGCCACCACGGTGCTCCAGTCGCCTACTTTTCCGTCCCGGCAGACGAACTGATCGCCTCGGCACTGAACCAGAAAGTAGGCGACGTTCTCTACGGACGATGCAATCAGCTTCACGATGACGCTGGGATCGTCTTCGCCGACATCGTAGAGATCCTGCCTCGCGTTATAGAATCAGAGAACACGGCGCAAGATTAAATTTGCATGGATTCGGAAGGAGCGGATTCTCTCGCTGCACCCACTGCTTTTGTCAGAAAGAGAGCGTCAAACTGTCTGTCATGCCGTCCATTGTGCTTCACATCCTTTTCGGAGTCACCCTAGGACTCTGCTTTCAGGGACGAACGAACGCTGAGGAGGAAAAAAAAGAATCGCTGCCGACTCCGGCTCCTACACCCGCCCCCCTCCGTATTTTGCTCGTATCTGGAGGAGCTGCGCACGATTATCCGATGCGTGCAAAAATTCTCGCTGCTGGAATACGCGAGAGATTGTCGCGCAGTGTTCAGTGGTCGCTTCATCTCGGTGGATTGGGGCACAGTGACGAGGGAACAATCCTGTTTCCCTCAGCCAACTGGGCCACAGAAGCAGACCTAGTGATTCACGACTACTGCTTTCCACTGACAAAGGACGCGGCCTGCGTTGATCGAGTAATCGCTCCACATCTCGCCGGAGTTCCTGCCGTAATCCTTCACGCATCGACGCTCTCTTTTTCCACCGACAGTCGATGGCTGGATTTTATCGGTGCCCAGGTTCGCTCTCTCGGGCAGGAGGACGAAATTACGGCCTTCGGAGTGAAAGCTGCTCCCCTGCCCTTTCCCTGCCCTTTCCCAAAGAAGTTCAGATTGGAGGAAACCTACCGTCTCACGATGCAGAAGCCTGGGATCGAGGTTTTCGCTGATACCACAGATACGGACGAATCCGAAAAACATCGTCGTCCTCTGATTTGGTCACATCGCTACGGCCCCAAGGAATCGAAAGTGTTCGTGACGACCTTGGGAAATTCGCTGACGACACTAGCCGATCCTTGGTTTCTCGATCTGGTCGCACAGGGAATTTTATGGGCAGTGAACGATTCGTCACAGACTTCCTTTGTCAAAATCCCTCCGAACAAGTCGCTTTCCAAGCTCGGCGTTTCGATTCCGAAAGAACCGATTCCCTCTCTCGGACCGAACCTGATGCTCGGTGCTGCACTCACAATATCCACATGGCAAGATCGGAGTGGGCTCAAAGAAGGCTCTTCAGACAATGCCTCGTTGGCTGTCGATGGAGATCCCAATACGGTTTGGATTCCGGCGACTCACGGTCCTAAGATTCTTCTGGCAAAACTCACCACTACGTCTTCGACTGCCTCCGCCGCTCTATCGTGGGGAGACGCCGCACCGAAGGATTTTCTTCTCGAAGGATCCGCAGATGGACTGACCTGGACTCATCTGGCGGATACGCACTCCACGAAGGCGACTGAGGATCAGGTCTACATCTCCCGATTTGCTCCGATTCCGATCCGATTCCTTCGCCTCTCCATACCTGTGGGAGGCTCTTGGAGACTCAGGGAAATCGCGATCTATCGCTCTGAGGACGAAATTCCATCTGCCATTTCAGCGAGAGATCAGACGAAAGTCTCACTCCACACCGCCGCCTGTCAGGGAGTGGGGCAGATGATCCGACTACGAACAGGTTGGCATCTAGCAGCAATGGTCCCTCTTCCGAACGATGTAATCAGAATCATGCAAATCGTCCCGACGGCTTCGTCCGACGCTCTGCTCCTGCTACACTTCCGCGATCAGAACGATACTCAAAAGACGGTTGGGCGGGTCTATCGCATCAATCCGAGTCTACAGGACGAACTGGCTCCCCTCCTCTATCGAGACAAGCTCGCTACGGATGCACGAATCGCTTGGGACGGTGAGCGTCTTTATACATTATCCGCCAAGGAACTGGATGGATTCAGGGCAATCTTGTCCAAAGCAGCGAAGAACTCAGTTCCGCACGCAAAGCTCTCCGACTTGCGCCTCGGTGACGACGGTTTGCTTCATGCCTGGATGGACACTCCCGGTTCAGGAGCAGATCAATCCACGGATGAAGTGTCCGCAACGGCTGAAGACGAGGCTTTCGGAGAAGCTGACGGCATAGTGAAAATCGAACGCGATGGGAATGCCTTCTGGCTGGTGTTGGAGGATTCAGGACATTTCTACCTAGCCCTGCTTCTACACGAACCACTCTCGAAAATCGATGGAACTGATTGGCAAAAGGTTCCCGACGAAGAACTCGCCTCATGGATAGAAAAGGCGCAAAGGCCATCCATTCGTCGCGAAGCCGTCGCTCAAATCCTGCGGCGCAAGCTCGATCCCTCTCCGATCTTAAAATCCGCGCTCTTGGGAGAACATTCCGACTCTCTACATACCTCCGTCATCGCCCTCGCCGATGGGCTGGAAGGTGAGCAAAGACTCCGCTGGCTCCGCCGCTTTTTTCAATCGCCGAATCTCAAACTACAGATTCCCGCGATGACCGCTCTAGCCAGAGTTCCCGGCATCGGAGATGAATTCACCCTGCCCGAGCTCAAGGCAGAGGAAGCGCCTGAACTGAACATCGCCGTTCTCAACATATTGCGAGATCATGATGCCGTATCTTCTGCTTTTCAGGATTCTGCGATGCTTTTTTCCACAAATTCAAACCCTGCTTTAGCTAAGGCAGCTCAGCGCTATCTACTCGCGACGCAATCTTGGGAGACCTTGTTTCACGCCCTAGATACTGCGGAGAGCGCATCGCATCGGCAGATCTTTCTCGCCCTCTTCGCAGAGAGCCGCGATCCCGGCGTGGTACACGAATTGATAGATCGTCTGAATCGAGCCACCGACCCTACTCTTCGAGGTGAAATCCTCGGGACACTGGTTCACCTGTGGGGTACCAAAGATCAAAACGGGAATCGATGGAGCGAGTCTGAGCGTATTGATCGGATCGTTCAGAACTCACTGAAGACACTACGGATTGATCGTGGACTTCTGTTGCGTCGAATGATGGCGCAGCAGATGCGGCTCTCGGACCAAGGCACTCTCATCGCACTGGCGAAGGATGACATGGATCTAGAACCCCTCGTCATTTCGCTCCTCGGTCAAATGAAGTCCAAGCTCGCTGAATCGACGGTGCAGTGGCTGGGTGAACTTCACACCGATCCGGAAAGGGATGATCAACTGCGCAGCCACGCGGGCCTGTTGCTGGGAGTCAACCCGACAGAACCCCCATCACTCACTCCGCCCATGACACAGAGTAAGGTAATGCGAGGACGCCATCTTTTCCAAACGCTGGGATGCGCTGTCTGCCACGACATTCACGGAGAGAGCGAGACATTCCCCCCGAGTTCCTCATCACGATCCGACGAGGCTTTCTCGCAAAACCTTAGCAAATGGCTGACAGACAATCACAGTCCGCAGTCTTTTGTGCGTCGCCGCTTTGAAGATAAAAACGGTCGGATCAGAATCGGCTGGGAAAGACCGGGGAAGGGCGACATATCACACTTCATTGATCGTGCGGGCAATACCTTCGCCCTCACAAAATCTGAGATTGCCTGTTCCTGGCCTGCAGACGATATTCTGCCAGACTGCTCCTCAGGGAAATCCCTCGGTGAGGATGACTTCCAGACTCTGATCGATTATGTGACCTCGATGTTGCGATGAAATTATCGTATCCCTCGATCTCATCAGCGTTTCCAGCGCTGTGTTTGTTTTTCCTCGCTTCGCTCAGCCTCAATTCCTGCGCCCTTCGCACCGGAACGAAAATTCCCGCATCCTCGGACGAGAATCTCTCCACCTTTTACCGTCGGACGATTCAACTCGAGAAGACACCTGTTTCTTCACCCAAGATATACGATGGTGGCACTGAAATTCGACAAGCGATGATGGAGCTGATTCACTCAGCGAAGAAACAAATCCTCGTCGGCACTTTTCTCCTGACCGATGGCCCCTTCTCCCGTCAGCTTTTGGATGCCCTGGCAGAGAAATCGGCTTCGGGAGTGGAAGTTCGCGTCATCGGGGATGCTTCCTCACGTTTCGTCATGGAAACACAAGCATTTTCGTATCTGAAGGAGCGAGGTGTCTCTGTCGCAGAGTTTCATCCCTATTGGGGAAAAACCCTACTCCGGGCCTTCGAACGTGATCATCGAAAATATTGGATCATCGACGGACGCACAGTCCTCCTCGGTGGGGCGAATCTCAGCGACTCCAGCCTGATGGATTCGGAGAAAGGGGGCAATCTCGACTTCATGGTCGAATTCGACTCTCCACTGGCAGCACAACACCTGCGTGAATCCTTTGTTCGAACTTGGCACGAGAGCAAAATCTTCGGAGATGAGCAAGTCAGCCCTCAGACCTTTCCTAACTCTAAAATTCGCGATGAAAAAATCGGATTCTGGATCTTTAATCAGGATGATATCAAGCGGCAGCCTCCTTTCGGGCTGGCAATGGTGGATGGTCTATGTGCCAGCGCCCGTCGATCCGTTTGGCTAGTCGAACCCTACACCTTCACCAACGAAGGAATCCTAGAACGTATCCGCACCCTGTCCGCACGCGGAGTGGATGTCCACCTCATTCTCTCAGCCCGGACTCGTGATCCTCGCTTTCGCTATGCTTCTCTGTATGGAGTTCGCGATTTGCAGAAGGCTGGTGCTAAAGTCTGGATGTACGAGTCCGAGACTACCCCTCTCCATTATAAATGTGCACTGGTCGATGATCGGATGGCCTTCATCGGATCATCCAACATCAACTACCGCTCCTTCCATCTTTCGCGCGAGTTAAATGTCGTATTCGATGATCCGGCCAGCGTCGGAGCCGTGCGAAAAGTGATCGAATCTCTACGCCCACAATGTCGGGAAATTAGCGATCAGGAGGCACAAACGTATCGCAAGCTTCCCTTCGCTCTGTGGTGGCTGATCATGCAGGCAGCAGGGTGAGATGGTCAAGGGAGTCTCCATAGCGACGCATCTCGTTTCTTTTCCCTAATTCGTCAGCGCTCGCATTGCGGTAAAGGCATCAATCGCTCATCGACTTGTGAGAATGGTGCGTCCCTCTTCTCCACAAAAAAACCGAGCGCACCTTTCGATGCGCCCGGTCTCGAATTTGCTTTTTATCCGAAAGCTCGGGATGCTCTTACATCATGCCGCCCATGCCATGGTCGTGGCTGTGCTCGGCACCGGCATCCTGCTTCTCAGGGATATCAGCGATGAGACACTCGGTGGTCAGTAGAAGTCCAGAGATCGAAGCGGCGTTCTGGAGAGCGCTGCGCGTTACCTTAGTTGGATCGACGACACCGTTCTTGATCAGGTCTTCATAGGCATCGGTCACGACGTTGTAACCGACGTTGCCTTTCGAGTTCTTGACCTTCTCGACGATCAGAGCACCTTCACGACCGGCGTTTTCCGCAAGCTGACGAAGAGGAGCCTCGATCGCGCGGGCGACAATCGCTGCACCGGTTGCTTCATCACCCGTCAGACCCAGATCGCCCAGAGCGGATTGCGCACGGATGAGAGCTGTTCCACCACCGGGCACGATCCCTTCTTCCACAGCTGCACGAGTTGCGTGCAGGGCGTCTTCGACACGAGCCTTCTTCTCCTTCATTTCCGTTTCGGTCGCTGCGCCGACGTTGATCACGGCGACACCACCTGCCAGCTTGGCCAGACGCTCTTGGAGCTTCTCACGATCATAGTCCGAAGTAGTCTCTTCGATCTGACGACGAATCTGTGACACCCGTCCGCTGATGCGGTCGGAATCGCCCAGACCTTCGATGATCGTAGTCTCATCCTTCGTAATCTTAATGCTCTTGGCCTGGCCGAGGTCATCCAGAGTAACGCTCTCGAGCTTGATTCCGAGATCTTCTGTGATGACTTTGCCACCGGTGAGGATCGCGATGTCCTCGAGCATCGCCTTGCGACGATCCCCGAAGCCAGGAGCCTTAACCGCGACGGCGTTCAGTGTGCCGCGCAGTTTGTTCACCACTAATGTAGCAAGCGCTTCGCCTTCCACATCTTCAGCGATGATCAGCAGTGGCCGTTGGCTTTGCGCTACCTTCTCCAGCAGCGGCAGCATGTCCTTCAGATTGGAGATCTTCTTCTCGTGGAGCAGGATCAGAGCATTTTCCAGTTCGCAGGTCATGCTTTCAGCCCGGCTGGCATCCACCATGTAGGGAGAAAGGTAGCCCTTATCGAACTGCATCCCTTCGACCACGTCCAGCGTCGTCTCGATGCCCTTGGCTTCTTCGACGGTGATCGTTCCATCCTTGCCCACTTTGTCCATCGCATCGGCGATAATGTTGCCGATCTCGGTGTCCCAGTTGGCAGAAACGGTGGCCACCTGTGCGATACCGGACGTATCGGTTACTTCGGTGGAAATCTCGCGGAGTTTTTCGATCAGAGCCGCAGCAGCCTTGTTGATGCCACGCTGCAGGCTGATCGGGTTCGCTCCGGCGGTCACGTTGCGGAGACCCTCAGCGAAAATCGCTTCTGCGAGAACGGTCGCCGTGGTGGTGCCGTCACCTGCGATGTCGGAGGTCTTGGAGGAGACTTCCTTGATCAGCTGGGCACCCATATTTTCATAGGCACAGCTCAGTTCGATCTCCTTGGCGACGGTCACACCGTCCTTAGTGATCGTGGGGCTGCCGAATTTCTTCTCGAGGATCACATTCCGGCCTGCAGGCCCGAGTGTTGCCTTGACCGCTTTCGCAAGCTTACGAACTCCCACAAGCAGTGCTTGGCGAGCTTCTTCGTCGAATGACAGTTTTTTAGCCATAATATTTAGATTTAATGTATTGTGTAAAAATTAGTTGTTCGCTGCTGTAGATGTTCTCAGCAGCCAATTTCAGTTTCAGGAAAGAATTCCAAGGATATCGCCTTCGCTGACGATGACGCATTCTTCACCGTTGACTTTGACCTCAGTTCCTCCGTACTTGGAAATCAGAACCTTGTCTCCGACCTTCACGGAGAATTCGATGATCTTTCCTTCATCGTTCTTCCCGTTTCCGAGTGCGAGCACTTCTGCCTCCTGTGGCTTTTCCTTCGCTGTGTCGGGGAGAAAGATTCCGCCTTCAGATTTTTGTTCGGATGCCTCAATGCGCTTCACGAGCACGCGAGTCCCTAGTGGTGTGATTTGATTTGCCATTATTCGATGGGGTTTGTTTTTGCTTTTTTGTTGGGTTAAAAGATTCCGAGAATCGTTGGTTACGCTATCGGAACCAAAAGTTTTTGTTTGAGATGTTTGTAAAAAAATTAAATCAGGAGTCAACTTCCTCGAACTCAGCATCAACTACGTCGCCGCTGGCTTTCTTCGGCTCGCTCGGTCCTGCATCCGCCGTATGAGCAGCTCCAGCTCCGGTCGCTTGTTGCGCAGCCGCCGCCATTTGGGAGAACTTTGTCTGCAGCGCTTCTGTTGATTTCCGAATGCGATCCGTATCGTCAGATTTGATCGCTTCTTCGACTTCGGCGACCGCAGTCTCGATTTCCGACTTGGTGTCAGCCGGAAGCTGATCGCCCAACTCGCTGAGTTGCTTGCGCACAGTGTAAACTGCGTTATCGGCCAGATTTCGAGCTTCGATTCCTTCAAAGCGCTTCTTGTCCGCTTCGGCGAACTCCTCAGCTTCACGCTTGGCTTTGTCGATCTCCTCCGAACTCAGTCCGCTCGAACCCTGGATGGAAATATTCTGCTCCTTCCCGGTTCCATTGTCCTTCGCCGATACTTTCAGAATTCCGTTTCGGTCGATGTCAAAAGTCACCTCGATCTGAGGAATGCCTCGATGAGCGGGAGCTATCCCGTCCAGACGGAAAGTTCCGAGCACTTTGTTGTCGGAGACCATCTTGCGCTCCCCTTGGCAAATTACGATGTCTACAGACGGCTGATTATCAGCGGCTGTCGAGAAAATTTGAGACTTCTTGACTGGAATCGTTGTATTCCGTTCGATCATTGGAGTGGCGATGCCACCCATCGTCTCGATCGAGAGAGTCAGCGGAGTCACGTCCAAAAGAACCACATCGCCAAGTGTCGGGTCTTTCGCCAGAACGCCGCCCTGAATCGCTGCGCCGATGGCGACGACTTCGTCGGGATTGACACCTTGGTGAGGATCCTTGCCTGCGAGAGATTTAGCAGTCTCGACGACCTTCGGCATACGAGTCATTCCACCGACCAAAACCAACTCGTCGATATCACCAATGCTAACTCCCGCTTCTTTTAGACAGGCCTTGACCGGCCCCTTCGTCCGTTCAAAGAGAGAATCCGTCATTTGTTCAAGTGCCGCACGAGACAGAGTCTTCTGAATGTGCTTCGGCCCGGTCTGATCTGCCGTAACGAAGGGCAGATTAATCTCATAGGACTGAGTCGAAGAGAGTGCCACCTTCGCCTTTTCTGCTTCCTCACGGATGCGCTGCAGGGCATCCGGCTGACCGTTCAAGTCAATTCCTGTATCGCTCTTGAAGCCATCGACGACCCACTTGATAATCGCAGAGTCCCAGTCATCGCCGCCGAGGCGCGTATCACCGTCTGTTGCGAGAACTTCGAAGAATCCTTCTTCAATTTCCAGAACTGAGATATCGAAGGTTCCGCCGCCCAGATCATACACGGCGATCTTTTCCTCGCCTTTCTTGTCGAGGCCATAAGACAAGGCAGCAGCGGTCGGCTCGTTCACGATCCGCTTCACGTCCAGCCCAGCGATCTCTCCTGCGGCCTTGGTAGCATTTCTCTGAGAGTCGTTGAAATAGGCAGGCACGGTGATCACGGCAGCAGTTACGGACTCACCGAGGCGAGCCTCCGCGTCCGCCTTCAACTTGGACAGCACCATCGCAGAAATTTCCTGCGGGCTATACACTTTCGTCTGACCACCGACTTCCACCTGAATGTGCGCATCGCCATTGGCGGCCTTCACAATCGTGTAAGGAGTATTTTTCTCACCGTCCGAAAGTTCATCGAACTTGCGCCCGATCAGTCGCTTCGCTGAAAAAACCGTATTGCGGGGATTCGTGATCGCCTGTCGCTTGGCCGATTGACCGACCAATCGCTCACCGTCCTTCGTGAAGGCGACAACAGACGGAGTAGTTCTTGCTCCCTCTGCATTTTCCAGCACGATCGCCTGACCGCCTTCCATCACGGCCATGCACGAATTTGTGGTTCCGAGGTCTATTCCTAATATTTTGCTCATGGAAAATAAAATGTATTTGGGGGTTGGGGGATAAAATGAAGTCCCTAGAGGACTCCCTGATGATTTCTCTTTACCCTTTTAAGTAGCAACCTTCGTGCCAACTTTTAACCTAATGATCCATTATGCTAACTATGAAATTGTTATGAGTTTTCATTCACTTACTTCCCTCTCATTTAGCACAATTAGATAGAGACAAATAGTCTCGACCTTATGGTTATTTGCGTCAAAATGACACACTTGCGTCGATCTGACACAAAACGCTCCCAGACTTACTTGGTCGGCGTGTCGTCACCGCACTTTTTCCCTCGCTGCCAAACCCAGGAAATTCTCTCTCCCTTCCAATAGACGACAATTCCGAGAATAGCGCTCATCCCCAAACAAAACAGGACGTAGAGAGCGATATTCTTCGCCGCTAGGGGTGATCCAATCATCAGGGCGATCACGAAAACCGTCAGACTCACCCATCCCTGCCACCGTGTCGGATAGCCCCACCCCCATCCCCAAGACTTGAGAGGAAACCACGCTTTATTTTTAGGAAGGGGCATTGGGGATATTAGGCCGGAGTGAAAGCCGAAATGGTCTGATAGTATCGGATTATCGAATCCTCGCTGCAATCCTTTTCATTCTGCAGATCGAGTGTTATCGTCTCGTGTTAGGGCCTGCTATCGCCCGTAGATTTTCATCCGACTCCCCCCATGCCATCTGCCTTTCTTTTCGATATCGGTAATGTGATCCTGCCCTTTGATTTCTCCATTCCCGCTCGACGCCTAGCTGAGCGTTCCCGAGTATCCGCCGACGAGGTTGCCTCCGCAATTCGCTCTCGTGGAAGAGCTCTCGAACTCGGACAAATCCCGTCCGGGCAATTCGTCACTGAAGTCTGCGACGAGATCGGCTACAGCGAGGATGCGCAAAGCTTCCGCGCCATCTACGCCGATATGTTCGATCCAAATCTGCCACTGATTCACTTCATCGAATCCCTAAAATCACGAGGAATCCCGCTCTATCTCCTCTCGAACACAAACGAGCTTCACGCCGATTTCTTCCAATCGCACTACCCAGTCTTTTCTCTTTTCGATGGAGCGATCTACTCCCATGAAGTCGGCCTAATGAAGCCCGATCCTGCGATTTTCACCTGCACGATTAACCGCCTTTCCCTGAAACCGGAAGAGACCGTTTACGTCGATGATCTGGCCGAAAACTGTAAAGTCGGTGCGGAACACGGCTTACAGGCCTACTGCTATGACCGTCATCGACATAACGAATTTTTGAAAGTATTCGGTGAGTGAACTCGAGAAGTTCTCGCAATCACAAAAACCTATTTCTTCAACCAGCGCTTCGACTTGAACTCGTATCGAGGCAACTCACCTGATTCAACCCTCTTCACTGGAATCCGCAGGGCGAAGGCTTCGGCCAGTTCACTCTGCACTCGACTCTCCAGCCCGTTGCCAGTTCCCCTCTCGGCCTCGATCAGGACTTCCAATTCCGCCATCGACTGGCGAGTCGATTCGACCACCTGGAACTCGATAATCTCAGGAAAACTGCGAATAATTTTCTCGATCGCGCTCGGATAGATATTGACCCCCCGGATCACCACCATCTCATCGATGCGACTAATAATGCCACCTTTCAAGCAAAGCACCGGCTCCCCTGTTTTCGGAGTGTAAAAGCCCTTTTCTACTAGGTCGCCAGTCCGGTAGCGCAGGAGCGGACTCGCCGTGCGGGTGAGCGTGGTGATCACTAACTCTCCGATCTCTCCTTCGGCCACTTCTTTGTGAGTCTCCCGATCAATCACTTCGGCGATATACGCATCCTCGATTACGCACAGAGAAAATGCGAGTTCTGGGTGTTCATAGGTGATCGGTCCCGTCTCGGTCATACCGTGGTGATCGAAGACTCGTGCTCCTTTCCATAGGCGAGAAATCCGGTTTCGCACCTCTGGAATACTGCCGCCAGGCTCTCCCGCCACGATGATTTTTTTTACCTGAATCGCAGCGATCTCATCTCCCTTGTGCTCCGCATAGATCTCCCCGAGCCGAATCGCGTAGGTGGGGGTACAGCAGAGCACCTCGACCTGATGAAGCGCCATTGCATGGAGTCGTGCCTGACTCCCGAGTCCTCCTCCAGGGATAGACAAATTTCCTCGACGCGTGGCTGACTCAAATGCTGTCCAAAAGCCGAGAAACGGCCCGAAGGAGAAAGCGAAGAAAATCCTCTCATTTGGAGAAACTCCAGTCGCCTCATACACTCGATCCCAGCAGTCGAGCATGGCAGACCAGCTCTCGGCAGTGTCGATGAAAGCCAGCGGTCCTCGCATGGTTCCACTGCTCTGACATACGCGTGAATACTTCGTCAAAGGCTCTGAAAGGTTCGATCCGTAGGGCGAGAATTCCTCTCTGTCCCAAATCAGATCCATCTTCGAAGTAAACGGCATCTTTTCGAGAAATTCCGCTACGGTGACCTTCCCCTTTCCCAAGCCTGCTTTATCCAGCCGATCTCTGTAAAAGGGATTCTTCCGCCGAATCAGAGCCAGCAGCCTGTTGAGACGATCCATCTGGATCGCTTCGATCTTGGGACGTTCTACCATCGTGGTAAGCATACAGGCAGAATCGAAGAAAGTCTCGTCTGAGATTTGCGTTATTCCTCGCTCGCGAAACCCGCCTCTGGGGACTCGGTGACGACCACCACCTTATCCGCAGGCTTAGATCCAGGAGAACGGACGGGCTTGAACTTCGTCACCAAGAAGCCTCCCGTAGCCGCGAGCAGAAGTCCTAGCATGAATTGCCAGCGCACTTTCCCCCAGTCGTGAGAAAGTGTGATCGATACGATGGCATTAATGATGGGAGCACCGGCGAAGACGATGGCCATCACGACGGCAGGTGCGTTTTCTACCTTCGCAGCGAGAGCGGCCCCTAGAGAGAGTAAAACCAAAAACGCGCCAATTGCCCCGAGCGTTCCAGCGATCAGCGACAACCATAACCCCTTAGCCGGGAAACTCCAGTCCGTTCCCTTTGCTGCCAACACCACGAGCGGTGCGATCACTGCCGTCAGGAAATAAGCGACGCCCACGAAGAGGAAGGCCTTGTAGCGCCCGTTCACCGGATCGCCCATCCCCACTTGTCCCATGTGGAGAAAAATTCCGTAGAGTCCCCACGCCACTGCGGTGCTAAGGGCGAATACGAGCCAAGAGAGACTGTTCATAGATTCCATGAATAGGATTAATCGTTCAATCAAACAGGGTTAAAAATCGGATTTATACTTACATTTGCCTCACTGAGACGATGCAGCAAGAGCCGGAGCAGGAATCATTCCGGCAGGAGCCGCTTCGAGTCTTTCGCGCCATTCTTCCGGGATCGCAACTGCTTTCATTCGGCGCGATTCAGCATCCGCTGTCACACAGATCACCACGAATCGTCCACTGGCAGCCAGAATACGAGAGGTGCTGTCATCGGGATTCTTCCAGCACTGGAAATAATAGTGGATCGTCTTCTGTCGAAGCTCTTCTACCAGCAGTTCGATTTCCACCTCCTCCTCGAAAAAGAGTGGCTGGCGGTAATCCGCTGAAGCGTGAACCCGTGGCCATCCGACCCGCTGATCAGAGGCATGGAGACTCGAAGGATGCACAGAGAGTCCTTGAGATCGGTAGAACGCATGTTCTGCCACCTCCATGAAGCGAAAGAAGTTGGTAAAATGCATGATTCCTGCGGCATCTGTGTCGGCGAATTCGACACGACGTCGGTGGAGAAAGCGATAAGCCATGCTGCAAGGTGGCGAAATGTGCCCACTTTGCAAGGGACTCAATGCGGCGATCTGCTTTCACGAGCGACATGCTCTTGAATAAAGCTCTGGATCACATCGAGAATTTCCTCTCCTGCGACGGAGAAAAGGTCGTTGTGATCAGCGTTCGTGATACCAACGAAGTCTTTCTCCTTCGCAGCGCTTGCCGCAACAAGAACTCGCCCGTGAGCAGCAGGAATCACCGTATCTGATTCCCCATGAATCACCAGAAGAGGCGTCGTCATGGTGCGCAGGCGTTTCAGATTCTGAAAATGATCCCAGGGAAAAATCCCGATTCGAAAAGGAACGGAATACACGGACTTGAAGGGTGATATCAGAACGAGTCCAGCGGGTCTAACTCGCTCTGCCAACCAGACACTGGGGCCGCTCCCCACGGAGCGACCGACGATACAAAGAGAATCTGAAGAAACTCCGGTATCCTGTAGAAACATCCATGCAGCGAATGCAGCTCTCTCGCAGCCTTCAACGCTCGCGCTCCTCCCGGACAGGCCGTAGCCAGGATAGTCGTAGGCCAGCACACCAAAACCTTCCGAAGCCCAAGCCTCGAACAGATCGACATTCTGTCCAATATCCTCTGCATTCCCGTGAGCATAGAGAATCACCGGACGACCAGATCGCGGAGGACTCCACCAAGCGGCAATTTCCTCCCCTACCGAACTCTTCAGATAGATCAGCCCAGGCCAATCCTTTCCGTAGGAAGAAGGCGGCGGAATAAAAAGCAGGCGATCCGTAAAGAAAAACGCCAGTAGAGTCAGGCAGAGATACAGCTCCGCCAGCATCACGAGAGGCCACATCCAGGTCCATTTCCCAATCAGCAGAGACTTCCAACTGAAGCGCATTTCACGAGACTATCTCACTTCCCAGCTTTCGTCCAGATTCTCGCATGGTCATTTGCGAAACACCTCGCATCGTAGCACCATATCGAAAATGAAAGGTCTGATCTCTGTTATCACTGCCGTTCTTCAGGACCGCACAAGCCGCAGCAATCTGAAGCCGTTGATTCGGCTCATGTTCGCGCTCTTGGCGTGGGTGACTCTTTTCACCATTCTCTTCCACTTCCTCATGGTGCGCGAGGGGCAGGAACATTCCTGGATCACCGGACTCTACTGGACACTGACCGTGATGACCACGCTGGGATTCGGCGACATCACCTTCCACAGCGATCTTGGTCGTCTGTTTTCTATCTGCGTTCTCGTGACTGGAGTGATTCATATGCTCATTCTACTCCCCTTCACTTTCATCCAGTTTTTTTACGCTCCCTGGATGAGAGCACAGGCCGCCGTAAGAACACCGCGTGAACTCCCTGCAACTTGGCAAAATCACGTGATCCTGACTTATTACGATGCTGTAGCCTCGGCACTCATCCCGATGATAGAGAAATATCATCATCCCTACGTCGTCCTCTGCCCCACTGTCGCCGAAGCCCTATCGCTGGACGAGCGAGGCATCCGATCTGCTGTCGGAGATCTGGATGATCCGCATACCTACCAGAAGATGAGGATAGCCCAAGCGGCGATGCTGGTATCCACCCGCAGTGACATGATCAATGCGAACGTCACCTTCACCGCTCGAGAACAGGCACCCAATCTTCCCATCGTCGTCTCCGCTGACTCGAACGCCTCACGTGACGTGCTGGAACTGGCGGGGGCCACCTACGTTCTCCGACTAGAAGAAATGATGGGGCAAGCACTGGCCCGTCGTATCGCCCTCCGCGATACGGACGCCCATGTTATCGGCCATCTCGATAATCTCCACATCGCCGAAGCGGCGGCGGCGGGCACATCACTCGTCTCTGAAACGCTTCGCACGAGCGAAATCCGGACGCGAACCGGAGTCAATGTCATCGGCACCTGGCACCACGGGGCACTTGCGATCGCAGATCCCGACCTCACCATTACAGAGCAGACCCTGTTCGTTCTCGCGGGAACGCCGGATCAAATTAGGAAGTTCAATGAAGTCTTCCCCAATCGAGCTTCTTGCCGCCCGCGTGTGTTGATCGTAGGCGGAGGAAAAGTAGGACGCGCTACCTATCGTGCCCTCAAAGAACTCGACGTCTGTGACATTTCCTTGATCGAACGCAATCCTGATCGAGTCAAAGAAATCCCAGAAGCCGTAATCGGTGACGCGACTGAGATGGATATACTCCGCCAGGCAATGGCTCGCGAAGCATCATCCGTCATCCTGACCACCCATGACGATGACACGAACGTTGCTCTCACGATCTTCTTTCGACGACTGCGCAATGCCTTCCATATCATCTCGCGCTCGACACTGGATCGGAACGTCGCCACCCTTCTGAGGGCTGGTGCGGATCTGGTGCTGTCCAACGCATCGATGGGATCCAATACTGTTCTGAATGTTCTCCTTGGCTCCGATCATCTCCTCCTCGCCGAAGGAGTCAATATCTTTCCCTTTCAGATTCCGGATTCGATGAAAGGGCACCCGATTGCCGAACTCGAGGTGCGATCTCTCACCGGCTGCAGCATTATCGCCGTCGAGAGTAATGGCACACGCATCGATAATCCGCCTGCCGAATACGAGCTACCCGATTCAGGTCGCATCTTTCTCGTAGGAGACTTGGAATCCGAGGAGCGCTTCTTGAAAAAATTTCAGCCCGCTCACTCCCTACGCCATCACCGAGGGCTGTGATCGAGTTGCTCCGCTCCTGCTCTGATACAAAGCCTGTTTTCCCTAGGAGGTCCCCTCTCCTCTCTTGCCTCTTGTCCATCGGAGAATCTGCCCGTAACATTCGGACTCGGCGACTCGCGCCATTTTTCGGATCTAATGCATCTCGCCGCATTCGTTCCATTGTACTCACAGTATCTACATCATGCCCACACGACTGGTTGCCTTTTGCCTCACCTTGTTTGTGATCTTTGCGATTTGGTCTGATTCCGCTCGTTCCGAAATCATCTTGAAGTCACTGATCGAAGGCGAGACGATCTCAACCGTCAGTCCAGAGTTGCGCTTCTTTCTCGATCTGCGAACCGATGCCGAAATCGGTGCGATGATGGATTCTCCAGCAGGTCCATCGGTAAACTGGATTCGACGCTCTTCGCCCTCCTACCATCAGATTTACCGCGAGACAGAGGCAAAAGTATCCGTGGAGAATTTTCGACTCTTCCTTGACCCGACGAATTATCCTATCGACTTCCATTGCATCGCCGGAGCGGATCGCACTGGCTCTCTCGCCTTCATCCTGAACGGACTTCTCGGAGTCGATCCCGATGATCTACGGCGTGACTGGGAGATCACAGCATCTCAGTCTTTTGTCTATGAGGGGCGCTGGGATCGACTCATGGCTGGCGTGAAGTCGTATGCGAAACCTGGAGAGCCTTTCCACAAGAGGATAGAAGCCTATCTGGAACACTATGGAGTGACTCCCACCGAGATCGCAAAATTCCGCTCCCTGATGCTTGAAGAAAAGTGAGCGCTTTTCGACCCCAAGCGCTCACGAAGATATTCGAATTCGATGCAAAAGGACGGAGAAGAGACTGGACAGAGCTGGTGGCGAGGGCTGCTCTCGTTGCTCGGTCGCTATGCCTGGCTAATCCTGTTGATCATCGCTCTGCGGGTGCTGTACCGCGAGTGGGGCGGGTTTCATCTTCGAGACTTGCACAAGGCCCTGAGTGAGATCGGCGGCATCCATATAACGTATGCACTGGCATTCACATTATTAAGCCTGATTTTCAACGCATCTCTGGATCTAGTGGCGATGCGATGGCTGGGGCGATCACTGCCGAAGGGCGAGGTTCTGGGAACTGCATTTCTGGCTGGTTCATTCGCGATGAATGGAGGGGGCACGGTCCTCGGAGGCGGATCAATCCGACTGCGATTCTACGGTCAGTGTGGCCTGAGCGGTGCAGAAGTCGCACGAATCACAGGTTATCTGATGGTGGTCGGATGGTTGGGGCATTCGGTTTTGGCGGGAACCTTGCTACTGATCTCGCCTCCGGAGCTACCCTGGCTATCGGCGGCCGCAGGACGTGGGATTGGAGCCGCCTTGCTAGGGATCAGCGTCGTGGCCTTCGCCCTTTCTACCGTGCGGAAACCGATCCGCTGGCTGTCCGCTGTGATGCCGCGCTGGAGAATTTTGTCGGTGGCTGTCCTGTTATCGACGATGGATTGGCTCTGTGCAGGACTGGCTCTGAGGATGCTGATGCCGGAAGGCGTTTCTACGATCCCTCTGCTGGCGGCAACGGCCGTCGGCCAGGCTCTGGGGGCGGCGAGTCACGTTCCGGGAGGGATGGGCGTAATCGAGCTGTCGATCAGCAAACTCTCGGAAGGCATGATCGCTGCACCAGCCATGGCCGGAGCGCTCCTAACCTACCGCCTCACCTATTACCTGATCCCATTTCTGATCGCGATTACTCTGGTCGCGATTCGGGAGATTTGGGCAAAGCAGAGTTTGGCCCAAGTTGCCGCGGGGAGTGTCGTGAAAGTCTGGGCGACGCTGGCACCCAGAATCGCCAGCATGGGCGCTCTCGTAGGAGGATTCGTGCTAATGCTGTCCGCGTCTACACCGATAGAACAAGGACGGCGCGTGCTTCTGGAGAGGCTACTCCCCCTGCCTTTCGTCGAGGCGTCTCACTTTCTCTCCAGCATCGCCGGGACACTGATGATTGTGGTCGCTCACGGTCTGCTGCGGCGCGTAGCGATGGCGTGGTGGATTGCTGTTGCGATGGCAGCAGGCGGAATCGTATTTTCGCTATTAAAAGGGTTCGACTGGGAGGAAGCGATCATTTTGAGCATCTTCCTCGCCGCTCTTCTACCGGTCAGACAGCAATTCTATCGCCATGCGGCGCTTTTAAGTCGACGTTTTACTCCTCAATGGTGGGCTCTGATTATCGGAATGGTTGCGATCATTCTGTGGGTGGGCTTTTATGCCAGCCGTCATGTGGGCTATGATACAGAACTGTGGTGGCGCGCCTCCTTTAGTGATGATACGTCGAGATTCCTGCGAGCATTGGCGATCAGTCTGATCATCATTTTTTTCATCGCTCTTCTTCAGTGGCTCCGTCCCGCTCCGCCCCGCTCGTCAGGCATGACTCCGAATCTCGAAATCATAGCGAGTATGGTGGCATCGAGTCCGAATTCATCGTCTGCGCTAGCGCTCCTAGGGGATAAAAAGTTCCTGTTCAACTATGATCAAAGCGCCTTCATGATGTTCGGCGATCAGGGACGAACTAGGGTGGGGCTAGGTGATCCGGTCGGAAATCCGGAAAAATTCGAGGGTCTGTACTGGCGCTTCGTGGAACAGGCTCACGACGAGGGAATGCGCCCGGTGCTATATCAGGTGAGAGCACCTCTCGTCCCAGCCTGCGTGGAGATCGGGCTCCATGTATTCAAACTGGGCGAGGAGGCTCTGGTGAATCTGACAAAATTTGACCTCAACAAACCGGATTTCAGAAAATTCCGTAGCGCGGCGAAGCGAATCGAACGTGAGGAGTGGCAATTCGAGATCTGGGAACCTTCACAGGGCTCGGCTCACCTGTCGGAACTTCGTATAATCTCGGATGCTTGGCTACAGACGAGAAATGCTCGCGAGAAGGGATTTTCCCTAGGTTGGTTTGATGAAGACTATTTAAGCCGCGTTCCTGTCGCGGTGATCCGAGTAGCAGGCAGAGTGACGAGCTTCGCTAATCTCTGGCCGAGTGACGGGAAAGAAGAGCTATCCATCGATCTGATGCGGCATATTCCAGACGCACCAAACGGCACGATGGATGCGCTGATGATACGACTGATGTTGTGGGCTCAGGAGAGAGGATATCTCTGGTTCAATCTAGGGATGGCACCACTGTCTGGTCTGGAACTGAATCGTCCTGGCCCTGTGTGGAACCGGATGGGACGACTCATCTACGATCACGGGGAGCGATTTTACAATTTCACAGGACTGCGAGCTTGGAAGGAAAAGTTCCATCCTGAATGGCGTCCTCGCTACCTAGCGGTGGCAAAGATCTGGGATGTTCCCGCCGCTTTACTGGACGTGACACGGCTGATCGGACGAAAGCCCGAGGAGAAAAAGCCCACTGACTCAGGTGTGATCCCAGGTCCTGACAGATCTGATGCTCCGGAACCAGCGGAATGAAAATGTGCCTGATTAGCTACTTACGAGGAGGTCTATGGGTAATTCAGATTTTATTGCTGATCCCTATCGGATGGTTTGCGTGGCATATTCTGACACCACGGCGTTACACGAGTCCTTCGGCCAAGCGAATCCTTCTGCCGCTCTCATCCGGACCATTTGAGATTCTCTATTACCGCACCAGTCATCCGAAAGGAACAATGATCATCGCTTCCGGGGATGGAGGCTGGTCAGATCAATGGGAAGAGCCGGTGGCTGAGTACCTGGCAGCAGCTGGTTATGCTGTAGGAGGATGGGATTGCCGAAAATTCGCCGATCCACGCGGAATTTTTGATCAGAAGACACTGGTGGAAGGCTTCCAAGCCGCAGCAGATTTAGTTCGTACCCAGGCAGGACTCCCTCCCGATTCGCCCGTTTGGTATGTGGGATGGTCCACGGGCGCAGACTGGTCGCTGACCGCCGCATCCGCTCCCGAGCGAAGCCCGCATCTTCAGGGTGTTCTGGCTGTGGCACCTGGACGGCGTAGCCGATATGGAATCACTACGGTGGATCTGTTAGGGAAGGTCCCCAATGGGGAAGGCTCATTTCCGCTCACAGATCTCGCTTCAGGCCTGGCAGGCATCCCTGTCGTCCAGTTCGCAGGGGAGCTAGATCCTCTGGATGACACAAGCCTCATCGATAGATTAGGGCCAGACACTCCGCATAAGCTAGTAATCATCCCCGGAGTCTCTCACGATATGGCCCGTGCGAACCCGCGATTTTTGTCCGAACTCGACATGGGAATTCAATGGATTATCGATCATCCGGCTCCGCAATCTTGACCAAGCAGAGTATTCAGCACACTTTCGAAGCTCGAAAATATGGAGATTCTTTCCAAGGCATTTTTACTCGGAGCTGGCCTAGGAACTCGCCTGCGTCCTCTAACGGAGCATTTACCCAAACCGCTCGTACCTCTGTGGAATCGCCCACTGATCACGTATGCGATGGATCATCTCATCCACGATTTGGGAATAGACGAATTCGCAATCAATACGCATCACTGCCCGGAAGCGTATCAGAGCACTTTCCCTGAGGCACATTACGCAAATCATCCAATCCTGTTCCGCCACGAACCCATCTTGCTCGACACAGGAGGCGGGATCGACAATCTCCGTGACTGGCTCCCGAAGGACGCACCGTTTCTGGTGTACAATGCGGACATCCTCACTGATCTCCCCTTGTCTCCTGTTGTCGAAGAACATCAGCGCTGCGGGAATCTCATTACGATGGCTTTGCGCTCTACCGGGAGTGAATTGCGAGTCGGATATGATTCGGATAGCGGACGAATCGTCGATCTGAGAGGCGAACTCCGCCCTGACTGGCCTGATCGCTGCCAGTTCACTGGGATTTATGTCGTTTCCCCCGCATTTTTAGAGTGGCTCGCGAAAGGAAAGATCGAGTCTGTGGTCTATCCGATCCTGCGAGCCATCCGAGCGGGTGAAAAGGTCGGTGGTGTGATCGTTGATTCGGGAGCATGGTACGATCTGGGCACCCGTAGCAGCTATCTCGATTCGCTCACTCTTCTCAGCGCGGACTTTCCCTCCTATCCGGTGGCCACCGGAGAAACACGGAATCGAATTTCTCCCCTAGCGGAGATTCACCCTGAAGCAAGCCTAGATTTTCTCAGTTCTGTGGGAGCAGGTGCCGTGATTGAAAGGCGGGCCATTGTCCGAGAATCCGTCATCTGGCCGGATGGAACGGTCGCCGCAGGGGCGAATCTCACTCGCACCGTAATCCGAAACGGAAAGATCGGCTCAGGAGAGGCCCAGGACGTAGATTTTTAATGTCCTACACACTCGAATTAGCCTCGCCCGACTACCTTCACCGCACTTGGGGTGCCCGCAGCATCGGTGACCAGAGACATATCCAGATTCCAATGCGTCGAGATCCTCTTGAGCAATTCTCGCCGGGAGACTGCCTTGCTAGAGAAATTAAAGGGGGCCGCATTCGTCGGCAAATTGGATGACTGATAGTAAATATCATTCAGCGGCACCTGATCGAAAATCAGTTGAGGCGTCATGTGCTTGTAATCCACCTCGAAGCGCTCGTCCAGCCACTTCGTCAGGGCAGCATTTCCCGTAGCGAGAAAACCCGTCGCATCCATGTTTTCGGTCGCTGCTCCTGTCGCCGCAGTCATTCCGGGATCAGTGCCTCCCGGCACCCCTTCGCAAGAAATGAGCAGCAGCGAAAAAGTGACAATGGAAACGACGCAAAGCAGCGAAAGAATTTGCTTCATGAATTCGATAATAATGGCATCTAATGAATTGTCTTTGAATATTTCTCTGCTTTGCTGCCAAAATGTCAAGGACACAGACATTCTCCTATGAAGACGGCGATATATCCAGGCAGTTTTGACCCCATCCACAACGGCCATCTCGACGTGATCGGACGAGCCGCTCGAATCTGCGACCGGGTGATCGTAGCTGTGGCGGTGAATCACGCGAAGACGGGGCTTTTTACGATGGATGAAAGAGTCGCATTGATCTGGGCCGCCGCCGCCCAGATCCCCGGAGTCGAGGTGAAAACCTTCCACGGTCTGCTAGTCGATTTTTTCAGAGAGGAAAAAGCCAATGCGGTAATTCGGGGCCTGCGAGCCGTTTCTGATTTTGAATACGAATTCCAGATGGCACTGATGAATCGGAGTCTCGACGATACATTGGAAACGATCTTCCTGATGCCCAGTCAGAAAAACATCTATCTCAGCTCCCACATCGTGAAGGAAGTCGCAAGCCTCGGGGGCAATATTGATCGCTTTGTTCCGGACATTGTGAGAGAAGCGTTACGGACGAAATTGGCGATGAGAAGCGTGTGAGAAGTAGATGATAAAGTTTTTGATCCGCAGTCAGCTCAATATATCTCCATCCTACATTCAGGCCGAGTGAATCCGTGTCCGATGACCCAAAATGACAAAATCGGACTAGCGCATCCGCGTATCGGCGTGATCTTAAGGAACCATTCATGTCTGCGCCTCTCTTCTTCGACAGTCACATGCACACACCTCTGTGCAAACATGCGCAGGGGCATCCCATCCTCTACATGCAGCACGGGCTGGAGCGCGGCTTGGCAGGAATCATTATGACCTGCCACAGCCCCATGCCGAACGGCTTTTCTAGTCGGGTGAGAATGGCACCCGAGCAATTTGGTGAGTACGTAGCGCTCGTAAAAGAAGCGACCGACGCTGCACCGGTTGGCTTTGACGTATTACTCGGCATGGAGAGCGACTTCTTCCCCGGCATGGAGGGCTGGTTACGCAGCCTGCACGCCCGAGCCGAATTTCACTATATTTTGGGGTCGGTTCACTGGCATATCCCAGAATATATCGACGCCTTCTGGCATGGGGATACCATTCGCTTTCAGGAGCAGTATTTCACCCACCTAGCGGAGTCGGCAGAAAGCGGACTCTTCGACTGTCTGTCTCATCCAGACTTGGTGAAAAACGCCGCCCCGGCAGACTGGAATTTCGATCGCATCGAACCTACCATCGTTAAAGCGCTTGATCGGATCGCTGAGACGGGAGTTGCGATGGAATTAAATACATCGGGCATGAATAAATCGTATGTGGAAATGAATCCAGGACCGAGAATGCTATCCCTGATGGCGGAGCGAGGGATTCCGGTCGTGATCGGATCAGACTCGCACTCTCCAGATCGAGTGGGCGACCAGTTCGAGGGAGCTCTGGCCCACCTTTCCGAGGCAGGATATGAAAACGTCAGCGTCTTCCGTGAGCGAAAGCGATACGATCTGCCCATCATCGACGTTCTAGCCAGTCTGATTCAGCAAGAGCCTGTCGCCATGTGAAGTCACCGTTGCGTTCTCACTCCCCGCCGCTCTCATCTTGCGCACCTTCCACTCGTCACGTCGGATGAAGCTACCTCTCTCCGCTGCTTTCTTACTCTTCGATTCTGACATGAATGGGTGAGGGCTCCATCCGGAGATGAACATCACTCTGAGGGAAAGGCATCTCGATTCCCGCCTCAGAGAATCGTCGAAGAATCAGGGAATTGATCCGATTGGTCATTTCCGCCCGATATTCTGGCCCTGAGACGAAACAGTGCAACCTCAGCTCCAGATTACTTTCGGCAAAACGATAGAATACAGCACCTGGAGCTGGGTCTGTGAGGATTTCCGGCTGTGAACAGGCGATCTCTAGAAGAATTTCTCGTGCTTTGGCCACATCAGAGTCATACGCGATCCCGATAGTGAACACCAGTCGGGAATCGCGATTGGATAGCGTCCAGTTCAGAATCGTCCCGGTAATAAATTCTTTGTTCGGAACGATGAATTCTTTCTTATCTGAGTTTGTAATGGTCGTGGCACGGATTCGGATTTTCGTCACCACGCCGTCCACTCCATCGACGGTCACGAGATCGCCTAATCGAATGGGGCGCTCGAAGAGCAGGATCAAACCACTGACGAAATTGGCCACGACTTCCTGTAGTCCGAAGCCAAGTCCGACACTGAGAGCCGCCGCGATCCAACTGAATTGTGACCAGTCTAGTCCCAGCATCCGAAACGTGATCACCGTAGCGACCGCTACCACAGCATACTGAGCGAGAGTCACCACGGCATTTCTCACCCCCGCATCTAGATCAAGGGCGCGAAGAAAGCCTAACTCCATGAGACCTGGAAGATTCTGAAAAATCACCGTAGTCACCGTCCCGAGGATCATCAGCCGAATCAGAGTAATGAGAGTGATCCCTGCGAACAGTTCTCGCCGATCTAGATATTTTAGAGTCGGCAGAACCTCCGACCAGGCGAGCCAGCATCCGAATAAGACAAGGAGAATCACCAGCGCCCGAATCAGATTGCCCGTCTGCTCGCTCACTAGGGTCCAGTCCACCGCCACATCCTCTTCCGTAGGAATGAAAGACTCGTCCGCAGCACTCGGCCCACCCTCTTCTTTCCCGCTCTCAGCCTCCTCTTGCGCCGCTCGCCGCGTCTCTCTCTGTGCCAAGGCATCAGCGAGCGCCATGCGGCGTGCTTTCAGAGCAGCCCAACGGGTCAGCAGAGAATCGACGAGAACTCCACCCAAAATCACGATGAGCGTTTTCTGCAGGAGATAGGACAGCATGACCGCCGTCAAAAAATGTCCCAGAGCCGCCAGCACAGCGAATCCCGCAGGAAACACGAGCAGGGCCGCCATCCAGAGCCAGCGCAGTTGCTGAATCAAACTGTGAGTCTTCTCACTACGAATTTTTCTCCCATTACTCTTCGTGCCAGAGCTAGAAGATTCTCGAAAGAAGCGTCGTAGCACCCAAATCAAGGAAATCATCGCAGCGATAAAAACCAGCCGTCCAGGTCCCTGAAATGCAGCGAGATCTCCCTCGCTGAACCACCAGATGGCAAGAACGGCGAGGGCAGGGAAATAGACGACTAACAGAGAGACGAGAGC
>CAUJIH010000079.1 GCA_963205275.1 Verrucomicrobiota bacterium
CTGTCCTTGGGCACGGGAATCAGGGATACTGCGCAAGCCTTCGAGCAGGTGGGCGATGGGTAAAGCACCTGGAGCAAGCGCGGAAGGGTCAGAGGAAAAGCGTGGAGAGGAATCGACAGGAGAATTAGAATCAATGGACATCCATAATTTAGACAGCAATTATGGTAATTCGTGCAGCTTTATTTTTACTTTTTATTCACTATATTTTCCATTCTACCCATGCGTAAGCCCTGGTTTTTCCCCATTGCAGGGATGGGAAATGGCGGGAAGCTTGGCTGCTTAAATTTTCTCCTGATGTTCAATTCCACCATCGCCGCTATCGCCACTGCACCTGGCACGGGAGCAGTCGCTCTGATTCGCGTGAGTGGCGGTAGTGCCCTCGATGTGGCGGGGCGAGTTTTTTCCGGGCGTCCTCGGGACTCATGGCTCCCGCGACAACAGCATTTTGGACGCATTCTCGATTCCTCCGGCCAGATTCTTGATGAGGTTCTGTTGTGCGCTTTCCTAGGGCCGAACAGTTTTACTGGTGAGGATGTGGTGGAAATCACCTGTCATGGCGGGGTGTATGTGACGCATCGGATTCTGGAAACACTGCTCGAAGCGGGGGCTGAAGCTGCTGCGCCAGGAGAATTTTCGGAGCGAGCCTTTTTAAATGGGCGTCTTGATCTCACTCAGGCGGAGGCGATCATGGACGTGATTTCTGCACGTACCGATCTGGCACTGAAAGCTGCTGGACAGCAGTTGGGAGGGCTTCTGGGGCGAGAGGTAGAGGAGATCCGTCGGGACCTAGTGTCTGTTCTGGCGCATGTTGAGGCCTATATCGACTTTCCAGAGGAGGATATTGAACCAGAGTCATTCGAGGTGATTTTAGGGAACATTCGTCAGATCGAGCAGAGACTGAAGAGACTGCTATCTACGGCTCGACAGGGTCAGATGCTGCGCGAGGGAATCCGAACGGTCTTGTGCGGCCCTCCGAATGCCGGGAAATCGAGTCTGCTGAATCGCTTGTTGGGCTATCAGCGAGCCATTGTTAGCGATCAGGCGGGGACGACGCGCGATACGATCGAAGCACTGATCGACCTGAAGGGAATCCCTCTGATGCTAGTCGATACGGCCGGGCTACGGGAGGGGGGGGAGGAGATCGAGCAACAGGGTGTAGCGAGGAGTCGTGAGCAGATTGCGGGAGCGGAATTGGTGATTTTCGTTGTCGATGCGAATCAGAGCGCTGACGACGTTGAGATGGTGGAGGTTCCTGCAGGTGCGACTTCGGTCATGGTGCTGAACAAATCCGATTTACCTCGGCACGATGATTGGAAGAAGGTCGAAGGAATCTCCGTCTCCACGCGTGAAGATGCCTCTGTGGATGCGTTTCGCGAAGCTCTGTATGCGATTCTTACGGAGGGTACAGAGTTGCGGACGTCTGGCGACATGATCGCGATCAATGCTAGGCATCAGCGCTGTCTACAAATTGCCCAGTCTGCATTGGATGAAGCGAGGCAGGCGCTCTTGGATAAGCTCTCGCCCGAGTTCGTATCCATCGAGTTACGAGAGACACTTTCAGCAATTGGCGACATCGTCGGACGTACGGATACGGAGACGATTCTCGGAGAAATCTTCGCTAATTTCTGTATTGGGAAATGAGATGGAAGGGGATCGGTAATGGAAATCCTCCTGGGGGTCCGCCTTCATTCACGGAGCCCGATCAGAGTCCGGGCGAGGTCGTCGCGGTTTATCGCATCCGATACGAAAGCGTCTCCGAGGGAACGAATGAGAACGAAGCGAATTTGCCCAGCATCGAACTTTTTGTCACGCTCCATCGCTGCGAGAATGTCTTCATCTGAGACATCGTCGGGTAAAATCGTTGGGAGATCCCAGATTTTCAGTGACTGGATGATGCGATTGGCTTCCTCCGCTGATAATCCTGCTTTTTCCACTGATAGATGCACTGCAGCTACCAATCCGAGACTAATTGCCTCTCCGTGAAGAAAGCGTCCGTAGCCTCCTGCGGCTTCGATTCCATGACCGAGCGTATGTCCGAAGTTGAGTAATGCTCGAGTGCCCGAGGTTTCTCGCTCGTCCTCTTCCACGATGGTGGCTTTAATGGCAACATTGCGGGCGAT
The DNA here is from genome assembly GCA_963205275.1 of Verrucomicrobiota bacterium. Classification (GTDB taxonomy): domain Bacteria; phylum Verrucomicrobiota; class Verrucomicrobiia; order Verrucomicrobiales; family DEV007; genus Arctic95D-9. The sequence continues at coordinate 2,121 of CAUJIH010000079.1, forward strand.
CAACTCCACCAAATGCGAGCGGATGGAGGCTCTGTCCTCAGCCAGATCGAGCAGGCTCGCATCGCGAATCGCGGCGTGTTTGATGATTTCAGCGAAACCCTCGTTGAATTCCCGGTCGGGCAAGGTGGCCAGAGTATTGACGTCCGCGAGCACGAGACGCGGTTGGTGGAAGGCTCCGAGTAGGTTTTTGCCCTCGGCAGTATTCACTCCAGTCTTTCCGCCGACCGAGCTGTCCACCTGGCTGACGATAGTCGTGGGGATCTGAATGCAGGGAATCCCACGCTGAAAAATCGCGGCGGCAAAGCCAGCGAGATCGCCCACTACGCCACCACCGAGGGCGAAGAGGACGGACTTCCGATCCAGGCCGGCGCGCAGCATCTGCCCGCAGATCGAGGCGACCTGTGCCATGCTCTTCGATGATTCACCCGCTGGGACGATGATCGTAGTCACGCGAAATCCAGCGGATTCAAGAGATGTTCGCACGCCCTCGGCGTAGAGCGGTGCGACGTTCGAGTCCGTTACCAGAGCTGCTGCCTTCGCCGAGAGTTCGGTCCATGCCTGTGTCAATTGGGCCGCCCGAGAGAGTATATCGGAATCGACAAGCACCGTATAGGCGTCATGCGCCAGACGGAGAGAGATAGTAGCGGGGGGACCTTCGGAAATCGTCGGCATGGTTTACGGAAAGAATGCGTGCGAAGAGAGAAAACGTCAATCGAATGACGTTTCCTTAGATTGCATTGGATCGTTCGCTAATCGACGATGAGTCTGAAGACTCTTTACTTCCTCAGTTCCTTTTTTACATTCAGCTTGCGATAGAGTGTAGCGATGCTGACGCCGAGCATGCTGGCTGCCTTGGCTGGGGAATTGTCATTGTAACGGATAGTCTCCTGAATGAAGAGCTTTTCCTGCTTTTTAACATAATCCGAAAGAGGCGTACCGATGGGCATGTGATGGACCGTTTTTTCGTCTTCGTCGGTGATTTCCACTTTCTGCGCGACTTTCGGAGGTAGATCCATGGGACGAATCTTCCCGCCTTCCGCAAAGGCGCAGGCACGCTCTAGCGCGTTTTCTAGCTCGTCGATGTTCCCTGGCCAGTTGTAGCCTTGGAGCAGCCGCAGTGCGTATTTATCGACCTCCAATATCTTCGATTTCGTCCGATCAGCGTGCCTTTTCAGGAAGTGTTCGATTAGAGGAAGGATGTCTTCAGGGCGAGAACGCAGAGCCGGGACCTGAATGGGGATGATGGAAATTTTGTAGAAGAGATCTTCGCGGAAGTTTCCATCATCGACCAATTTCTGCAGTGGAACCGCTGAGGAGGCGATGAAGCGAACATCCATTTCTGGCGGGAGATTACCGAGAGTACGCCGAGTAGAAACTTCCTCCAAATACGCATCCAGCTTACTTTGCAGGCGCATGGGCAGGAGATTAATTTCTTCCAGAAGCAGGGTGCCGCCAGCGGCACGGGCGAATAGGGTCGTCGCACGACTGTTCGGACTGCCGAATAGTTCGGACTCTAACAGATCTTCTGGCAGTGCGGAGCACTGGAGTGTCTTAAAGAGAGCAGGAGAGCGATGGCTAATATTGTGAATATTGCGGGCAACGGTTTGCTTGCCCGCGCCAAATTCACCCTCGAGCAGGACGGGCGAGTCCTTGTCAGCGATTCGTTTGATCGTGGCCTGAATTGTCCGCATTTTACTGCTGCTTCCGATCATTCCTTCGGGAATGGGGAGCGTAAGAGGAGCGATCATTTCTGCAGATGCTTCGGCGGAAGCGGATTTTCTGGAATTCAGCGCCAAGTGAACCGTTTTTTGGAGGTCGGCCAGTTCGAGCGGCTTGGTCACGTAGTCGAATGCCCCCAAGCGCATCGCCTCGACGGCGGACTCGATGGTACCGAAGCCAGTGACCATGATGACTCTAGTTCCCGCGTGTTTTTCATTGCAGTGTCGAATGACATCTAGCCCCGTCATATCGCCGAGATTAAGATCGACGATCATGAGATCAGGATTGGATGAATCGAGCTGCTTCAGTGCTTCTTGGCCGCTGCCTGCTTCTGAGACCGTATGGCCCTGGATGCGGCAGGATTTTGCCATTAGATTGAGGATGAGCGGTTCGTCGTCAACAACAAGAATGTGTGCCATAGCGGTGAGTCGGTGCGGTTGAATGTGGATTTAGGAATAGGAGAATAGATATCAGTGAACGTTAATACTACGGAAATATTAAACGGTGCAAGAGAAAAAATCGCAAAAATGAAAATCATTGCTGATTTTCTCGATTGGAAGACGGACGAGAGGTGTAGAAACTCGGAAATTGCTCGCTAGTAGCTGTTCCGAGTTCGCACCTGATTTGTGTGTCTTGCGTCCTTACGCCGGGTGATAGCGGCGATCGCTCACTCGCTAAGCGACAGGAATTAAAGAGATATATCCCGCTTCCAAGGCTGGAAGTCGGCTTGTCCCAAACTTTGAGCTTTGGTTGTTCTCCGACCCGAGGCGACTTCGATTACGAGATCGAGCAGGTCCTCTCCCGTTTCGTCAATAGTGGACAGTCCCCGGATAATTGCTCCGGCATCGAAGTCGATCAGATCGGGCAGTCGTTCTGCGAGTTCGGTATTAGTACTGATTTTGATCACGGGGCAGACAGGGTTTCCCATCGGAGTTCCGAGTCCCGTCGTGAATAGAATTACGTTTGCATGAGAAGCGGCGAGCGCCGTTGTGCATTCAGCGTCGCCTCCGGGTGTGCAGAGTAGGGTCAGTCCCGGCTCCGTGGCGACTTCGGGGTAGTCGATGGCGGCGGCGACGGGAGAGGTTCCTCCTTTCTTCGCGGCACCGGCGGACTTGATGGCATCCGTGATCAGTCCGTCGCGGATGTTGCCGGGACTCGGATTCTGCGAGAGATCGCTGCCGACTACTTTCGCCAGCTTTGCATAGTGAGAGATCATTTGAACGAAGCTATCGGCGACTTCGTCCGATACGCAGCGATTGATCAGCTCCTGCTCGACTCCGCAAAGCTCGGGAAATTCTGAGAGAATGATTTTCCCGCCCATCGCGACGACTCGATCCGACAGTGCTCCGACTGCTGGATTCGCTGAGATGCCGGAAAACCCATCACTGCCACCGCATTCGACTCCTATGCTGAGATGATCGAGTGAAGCGGGGCGGCGCTCGATTTGATTCGCCTCTACTAAGGCTGCGAAGGTCTCGCGAATCGCAGTGTCGAGTAGGACGCGCTCGCTGGGAAAGCTCTGCTGCCGATACGTGAGTAGCGGCTTGTCAAAACGGGGTGATCGCTCCTTAATCGCCGCATGGAGAAGGTCGAGCTGAGCGTTTTCACAACCCAAGCTGAGGACGGTAGCCCCGGCGACATTGGGATGGGTGATGTATCCGGCGAGCAAACCGCAGAGTGAGGCGGCATCGTTGCGCGTTCCTCCGCAACCCATCGTGTGAATCAAAAACTGGATTCCGTCGATATTGGGGAATACAGGACTGGATGCTGAGGAGGGAGTCTCGGCGGAAATCTGCAGTAGGCTTGCGGTATCAGCACCCTGACGGTAGGCTTCGACCAGTTGATTTGCGAGTCGCTGATAATGGGAGGTTTTTTCATATCCGAGCGCTCGCTCAAAGGCCGTGCGAATCGCGGTGACATTGCGGGTTTCGCAAAAAACCATGGGGACGACGATCCAGTGATTCGCTGTTCCGACGGAGCCATCAGAGCGGTGGTAGCCGTCGAATGTCCGACCCTGCCAGCGATCAATGGATGGTGAAGTCCATGAACGAGTGTCTTCGCGCTTTCGTGAGTAGGCATCAGTATCGTGCTTCAGATTAGAAGTCGAGATCAGTCCGCCCTGGGGGATAGGGCGTGTAACGACGCCGACGGTCACGCCGTACATGCGTGCGCGGTCACCAGGCGCGAGTGCAGATAAGGCGAATTTGTGCTTTTGAGGGATCGCTTCGGCGAGCGTGATCGGCGACTCTCCGACTTCGACGGTTTCTCCTGACGCAAGGGAGCGCAGGGCGACGGCGAGGTTGTCAGAGGGATCGATCAGCAGAACGGGTTTCATACACGACGCAAAAGATGCGATCATTCGGATGAAATGCGAAGACTTTCCGGAGGGACTCGATTTTGGAAACGTGATCACTTGCGGAATCCGTGTCTGAGTACATCGTACGCCATGGCATCTGATTTATTCGATCTCACCGGGCGGAGTGCGCTCGTGACGGGCGGAAACCGAGGATTGGGGAAAGCCATCACCCGGGGGCTGGCAGAGGCGGGAGCGAGAGTATTAATCGCGAGCCGTCACGAGGATGAGCTGAAGGCCTCGGCCAGCGAAATCACCGCAACAGTTCCGGGCGCTGATATACGTATTTTCGTCGCTGATTTATCACGGCGAGAGGAATCGGATGCGCTGGCGACACATGCGTTAAAGGAGTTCGGCACGGTGGATATTTTCGTCAATAATGCAGGAGTTAATACGCCACAGCCTATCGACGAGATCGAAGATGAGACATGGGATCGCACTCTGGAGATCAATGTAACTGCTGGAATGCGTATCAGTCGCGCTTTAGTCCCGGAGATGAAGGCTCAGCGCTGGGGACGCATCATCCATATTTCCTCTGTTCTGGGGGTGGGGTCGAGGCCAGGACGGAATTCTTATTCTGCGTCAAAAGCTGCTCTCATCGGTCTAACCAAGGCGAGCGCTCTGGATTTGGGGCCTCACGGGATTACGGTCAATGCCATCGGCCCAGGGCCTTTCCTCACCGATATGCCTATGAGCTTGCTGAGCGAACCAGAGAAGGAAGTCTTTTCCCAACGCACAGCTCTGAAGCGCTGGGGGCAGCCGAGAGAGCTGGCCGGACCGGTCTTGATGCTGGCGAGCGAGGCGGGTAGCTACATTACAGGAGAGATGCTGCTGGTGGATGGTGGGGCCTTTGCCCGTGCTTTGTAGTAATTGAGTATATTAAAATATTAGCTTTTCAAAAGAATTATTACTGCTATAATGTATTTATTTCTTGAACGAAAATCATGAATGCTCGTCTTTGCTTCTCGTCCTTCGTTTTAGTCGGTCTCATTTCCACAGTTTCAGCTCAGCAGGCTCCGAAGCATATCGATCTCAGTGACGCGAATCTACGGGTGGTGGAGTCGACGGTGATTCCGATTCCTCTGGAAATTTTCGCTTCTCTCGACAAGCTAGGCACTCAGGATTGGGCGAAGCAGGTCAAGGCGCGTGAGATCAAGCTGGATGCGAATCGTTCGCGCACGGCGATGTTGTTCGGCTTGGTTGTGTCGGATGGCTTCATCGCGGTCCAGGCACAGGACAAGGAAGCCGTGAGACGGGTGGGACGTGAAGTTCTGCGTCTATCCACGTCGCTGGGTGTAGTGGACTCTGTAGAGCAGCATGCGAATGCGATCGTGAGTGCTGCTGGGGTGGGGAACTGGTCGGTGTGCCGTAAAGAACTCGATAAGACGCGACAAACCGTGCTGAAGAAGATGTCAGAAATCCGCGATGAAGAGCTGGTTGGACTGGTCAGTCTAGGTGGTTGGCTGGGCGGGACGGAGGCGTTGGCGGCAGTATTGAAACAAAATTACTCAGTGGAAGGGTCGGATCTGCTAAATCAGCCTGATCTTGTGAAGGAGCTCCGAAAAGAGTTCGACAGCCTGTCGGCCCGTTCCAAGAGAGGAAAGGTGTTCGCACAGATTACCCGAACGCTGGAGCATCTGGAATCGCTCATGAGGACCGACGCCAGAGGGGTGATAAGTGAGGGGAAGGTGATCGAAATTTCCCTTTCGACGAATAACCTCGTGGCAGCGATTTATGAGAGTTGATTCTCGTCTCGCGAGACGCTCTGTGATGATCGCCTTACTGGTCGGAGCGATTTATCCTGCGCGTGCTCAGAATTCTTCTGAAGATCGCTCCTCGGATCTTATCCTACCAGAGGTGGACGAGGCGAAGTTGACCGCTCAACAGACGGCGATGCGACAACTCGTGGGTGAGGAACGTTACGTCCTGCGCGAATCGTCTTGGGGTGGGGAGATCGCATCAGGAAAAGTGAAACTAGTGCAGGCGCAGTTGTTCAAACGCAACGATTACCGATTCTGGTTGGCGGTACCGGATCGACGCGCCATCGTGAGCTTGAGTATCTACGACGGGCGGGGAGAGCAGGTGGAGGCTCAGATAGAGACTGGAGATTCGACGAATGTGTCGAGCCTAGCGATCAGTCCGGAGCAGACAGGCGTGTATTATCTCCGCATCGCACTGCACGGGGAGCTGGCTCTCACGCAGCGATGGTCGCTGATTTATGCGTATCGGTGAGAGGCATCAAGAGGATTCCGGAATTTAAGCGATCATTCGAGCAGTAAATTTAATTCCGTATGTTGGGCATTGGAAAAGTGATCGGTGGATTGTTTGGCGTGAAAATGCGCTGGATCGTGACTGCGGGGGTAATCGTGATGGCCGGGATGGGCTGGCGAGGGATTCGTGACTATTCTCGTCCGGATCAGGGGATAACGCCAGCTTCACAGGCTTCATCCATCGCTCTGAATGCAAACTGGCAGTCTGATCCCGGAGTGGGGCAGGAGATGGTATCAAATGGCGACTGGTGGAGTCAGAAGATGATTCAGATGGGAATCAGCTTCATCGTTGCGATGGTAGCCGCATCGATTCTGCGAACGGCCTTTAAGACGGGAGTGGCGCTGATTACTGTGGTGGGGGCAGTCGTGTGGTGGCTAGATTATCAGGGGTATGTTCACGTATGGAGTCAGTTTAATCAGACTGTGAAGGATGGTAGTCTCCAAGCGATGACACAGATCCAGGCGGTGGGGCTGTTTCTCAAAGAGCACCTACCCTCGACCGGGGCGTCAGTGATCGGATTTGCGCTGGGACTTAGGCGATGAAGGCGATCCATCCGTCGCTTGACGATGAGTGTGCGGATTCAATAACCGGACTTTGAAATTCTCTCAGAATCTCGTATCGTAGCACGTGTGTATCTCTGAGAGAGCGCCCGACTGACTATGATCCAGATTTTTGCGCAACATTCTATGCATTCTCCTCCGATGATGGATCCTTTTTATTTGATTCTGATCGGAGGGGCGATGCTGGCCAGTTGGCTGGTCAGCAATACGCTGCGACGTCGTTTCGCCGAATATTCTCAAAGTCAGACCGGAGTCACAGGGGCGCAGATCGCAGAGCGGATGCTCCGTGCTTTCGGAATCAATGATGTGAGAATCGTCTCTGTCCCAGGGCAACTCACCGATCACTACGATCCTCTGAAGAAGACCGTGAACCTGAGCCAGGATGTGTACTATGGAGCGAACGTCGCAGCAGCTGCTGTCGCCGCACATGAGTGTGGGCACGCTGTGCAACATGCTCAGGCGTATGCGGCGCTGCGATTGCGTTCTGCATTAGTGCCGATGGTGAGCATCGCGAGCCGAATGGTGCAGATTGTGCTGCTGATCGGGTTGATTCTAGCGGCATCGGGGAGCGTGATTGTCCTCGGGATCGGGATTGTTCTCTTTGCGATGACCACTCTGTTTTCCGTCGTGACGCTGCCAGTTGAATTCGACGCCAGCCGTCGAGCACTGGCCTGGCTGGGACAGTCTCAGGCACTGGGTGGCTTGGATCAGCGAAAGGCAAAGAACGCGCTTTTTTGGGCTGCGATGACGTATGTGGTGGCTGCACTTGCTTCGCTGGGTCAGCTTCTATACTATGTGTTTCGGTTTATGAATGCACGACGCTGATATTGTTCTGACTCAGGATATTGGTGCTTGAAAGACCTGCATCGGAGGTATGAAATTGGAGACGCATCACCGCCCTAAGCTGGTTCATGTGATCGTGAATCCCGCGCCCTCACGGCGTGTTCCAGTCTTGGGAATTGTTAATCATGTGTTTCGGCGTGCTGGAATCCGGTGGAATGTGTCTGTGACGCACGAATTTGGTGACGGGGCACGATTCGCCCGTCAGGCGATTGAACAGGAAAGCGAGGTGGTGGCCGTGTATGGAGGCGATGGGACGGTAAAGGATGTAGCGACGGGGCTGCTGGGGACGGATGTTCCCTTGCTAATTCTGGGCGGAGGCACGGGCAATCTGGTGGCGGCTGAGTTGTTGTTGCCTTCTCGATTGACCGATGCATGTGAATTGCTCAAAGGAGAAATCTTTGCTACCCGTAGAATTGATGTGGGAATGATGGGTGATCACCCCTTTCTCCTGCGGCTGGGGTGTGGTCTGGAGGTGAGTGCGGTGCAAGCGTCTCGCGATTTGAAAGATCATGTGGGGAAGTGGGCCTACATCTGGACGGCTCTGAAATCCAGTCACGGCACGATGCCGGAGGCGGATTATGAACTCGTTCTGGATGGACGCGAGACCATCAAGGCCTCAGGAGTGGCTTGTGTCGTCGCGAATGTGGGGACGATCGGAGTGGGGCGGCTCACGCTGGCTCCGTCGGTGAATATTTCTGACGGGAAGTTGGATGTCTTTCTGCTCAAACGGATGGACATCGAGAGCCTGATTCAACTGGCGGGGAAGATGACAGGACTGGATCGGTTGATTCAGGATAAGCAGGCGGATTTGCGGAATGCCACCCATGCAGTAGCGCACTGGCAGGTGGAATCAGTGAAGATCGCTTCTAGCCCGGCGCTGGAAATTCAGGTGGACGGTGATTTGGTCGGGATGACACCTCAGGAGATCCGAGTGCTGCCGCAGTCTCTCAATGTGGTCGTCCACGAAAGGCGAGCCATGAGAGCGAAGAAGAGCATCTGAGTGTTTTTGCGCTGTGAATCGTAAAAAAGGAGGAGAAGACGCGATCTGAGGTTGAATTCGCTGTTGAATCGCGCAAACTCAGATATTTAACAAGATTTAATGATTTCGGGGAAACAGCTTGTGATTGCCTGTGGCGGAACGGGGGGACACCTCTTTCCGGGGATTGCTGTGGCTGAAGAGTGGCGCAGACAAGGAGGCGATGTCTGCCTGTTGATCTCGGAGAAGCAGATTGATGCTCTCGCGGCAGAGGGCTTTGGGCATCTGCGCTTTGTTCGCATGCCGTCGGTGGCGATGTCAGGGATACTCTCTCCTCGAATGCCGGGATTTCTCCTCGGATTTCTGAAGTCGTTTTTCGAGTGTCGACGACTCCTGCGCGAGGTGAAGGCCGACGCGGTGCTCGGTATGGGTGGTTTTACCTCGACTCCGCCGTTGATGGCTGGAAAATGGCTGGGGCTGCCTACGTTTGTCCATGAGTCGAATGCGATCCCCGGTAAGGCCAATCGGATCAATGCGAAGTTCTCTCGCGTTGTTCTGACCGGTTTTGAAGACTGTGCTTCGCTCTTTAGCGGGCGATCGCCCGTGGTGACGGTGGGCACACCTTTGCGGCCGGCGTTAGTGAATCGTCCGACTCGTGAGGAGGGGCGTGATTTCTTCGGTCTTCGTCCGGAGGGAAAAGTGCTGCTGGTGATGGGAGGTAGTCAGGGTGCGCGGAGGATTAATGAACTGGTCGCGGCGAGTCTTCCGGACTTCGAGCAAGCCGGAATCCAAGTGCTGCACATCAGTGGACCTGCTGACTTCGATTTGGTGAGTCCTGCGTATGAGAGCCACCCGGAGGCAGGTGTTCTGCGGGCGTTTTGTTCTGAGATGCAGTTTGCGCTCGCTGCTGCGGACTTGGCCGTCTGTCGAGCTGGGGCTTCGACGCTGAGCGAACTTGCTCATTTTGGTATCCCTTCGATCCTGATCCCGTATCCCTTCGCCGCTGAGGATCATCAGACCAAGAATGCAGCGATCTTTCAGAGAGCAGGTGCTGCGGAATTGTGGCGACAGAGCGAACTGGATGAAAGCACTTTCTGTGAGCGAATCCGTGTGATGATTACTGATGATGAGAGGCTCCGGGCTCTGTCTGACTCAGCACTTTCTCTTGATGCCGTGAGCGCATCGGAGAGAGTCTGTCAGGTGATCTCGGATCGCATTTCCGAAATAGAACAAACCTGCTGTGGACTGATCGATTGTTAGAATTTTATGAATGATGCTGTCGCTCTATGGGCCGAACGCTTTGCTTATCGTGAAAAGCCTCTCCAAATTCATCTGATCGGGGTGGCTGGCTCCGGGATGAGTGGGCTGGCGTCCTTGTTTCTCGGGCTAGGCCATCGTGTTTCAGGATCGGATCGTGTGACTTCGCGAGAAACCGAGCGGCTAGAGAAAGCGGGGCTGGAGTTTTCGAGTCCTCATTCGGCTGAGGCCGTAGCGAAGGCAGATGTAGTGGTCTATACCAGTGCGATCCGCTCTGATAATCCATCGTATCAGCAGGCGCTGAGTCTGGGAATTCCCTGCCTACGCCGAGCCGAGGCTCTGTCATCTGTGATGCTGGGGAAGAAAGGGATCGTCGTGGCCGGAACTCACGGAAAGACGACGACGTCCTCATTATCAGCGCACGTCTTGCGCACGGGAGGGAAGACTCCCTCGCATTATATCGGAGCTGAGATTCCGATTCTGGGTACCAATGCCAACTGGGAGGAGAAAGGCGAGTGGTTCGTCGCGGAGGGGGATGAAAGTGATGGCACTTTGGTAGAGTTCCATCCGGAGTATGCGATTTTGCTCAATGTTGAGGCGGATCATCTCGACTATTATGCGGATTTGGATGCGATTTGTGCCGTGTTCGGCCAATTCTGCGATCAGACGAGAGGCAAGGTCATCTACTGTGCAGAGGACGCCGGGGCTCGACGGGTTTGCGAGGGGAGGAATCATGTGATCAGCTACGGCTGGACTCCCGACTGCGATTTTTCCGCATCCGATCTTTCGCCGAGAGGCGCGGGAACGGAGTTCACCGTGCTGCATCGTGGAGAGCCGCTTGGTCGAGTTTTTCTAGGGATCCCTGGTCGACATAATGTGCTGAATTCGCTCGCAGCGATCGCTCTGGCAGCGGATTTAGGCATCTCATTCGAACGGGTGGATGAGGCTTTAGGTTCGTTTCGCGGTGCAAAGCGTCGATTTGAACTAAAACGGAACAGTGAGCGGATTACCATTATCGACGACTACGGGCACCATCCATCAGAAATCGCCGCTACAATTCAGACAGCCCGTTCACAACACGCAGGGCGACTGGTTGTGGCCTTCCAGCCACATCGTTACACACGGACAGAGAAGCTGCGTGAAGAATTTGGACGATGTTTTGACGGGGTGGATGAACTATGGGTAACAGATATTTATCCTGCCAGTGAGCTGCCCATCCCGAATATAACGGGAGAAACAGTGGTTGAGTCCGTGAAAGAAAATGGTGAGGTCGAGACGGTGATATCTCACCCTGATTTGGCTACGCTCCATCTCGCCGTGGGACACAGTTTGCGCCCCGGTGATTGGTTCATTACTCTGGGGGCAGGCAATATTCACGAGGTAGGAACGCGTCTGGTCCGCGATCTGACCGTTCTGGATCGGCTTCGCGAAGTGCTAGGTGAGTCGGATGCTGTCGTGAAGCTCTATGAGCCGATGAGTTTTCATACGACGATGAGAGTCGGTGGTCCAGCTCAGTTCTGGATCGGGCCGAAGACCGTCGAGGGGCTAGCGAGAATCGTTCGCCATTGTGCAGAGAGCGGCATTCCTCTGCGAGCCGTAGGTCGAGGATCGAATCTCCTCGTCCGCGATGGTGGGATCCCCGGAGTCGTGGTGAATCCGGTGGATGGAGAATTTAACGAACTCCGCGTAGAGGGGAATACGATTCACGTCGGAGCAGGAGTTAAGTTTAAGGCGCTGGCCGCAGCTGCCCAGTCTGCGGGATTGGGCGGCCTAGAGTGGATGGAGGGGATCCCCGGCAATGTCGGCGGTTGTCTGCGGATGAATGCTGGAGCGATGGGAAGCGAGACTTTTCGTCATGTGCAGAGTGTCCGCATGGTGGATGCGAGAGGGGTGATTATCGAAAAGTCTGTGGAGGAGATCACCCATCGCTACCGCAATGTGCCGGAGCTGGCGCACAATGTAGCGGTGTCTGCCGTATTCATCGGGACTCCGACTCCCGCCGATGAGATCGCGGCAAAAATGGAGGCATCGAAGCAAAAGCGAAAGAAGTCTCAACCGATCGCTGCCAGTGCGGGATGTATATTTAAAAATCCCGTCGAAATTGGGGCCGGGCAGTTGATCGATGAGGTCGGACTGAAGGAAACAGCGGTCGGACCAGCCCAAGTCAGTGGGGTGCACGGGAACTTCATCGTCAATAAAGGAGGAGCGAGTGCGAATAATGTGCTGGAACTGATCGCTGGAGTTCAGGAAGCCGCTCGGCAGGCTCGGGGCATCGAATTGGAGACCGAGGTGCAAATCATCGGGCAGGATGAACCTGTATAATATTTTCTTTGATTGGAATTGAGATTAGTTCGGAAACGTTGTCCTGATCACGCTTTTTGGAAGCAACAGAGTAAATTTGAAAAGAATCAAAGTATGATATCAGAAATCAGCAAATTGCATGTGGCCGTTCTGGCGGGTGGTCCGGGATCCGAGCGCGAAGTGTCCCTGGCTTCCGCCCGGGGCGTCGCTAAAGCTCTGGAGGGTCGAGTTGCCCAAGTCACTCTGGTCGATGTGAAGGGGAAGGGGTTTGAGCTTCCTGTCGGAGCCGACGTCGCATTCAATGTCATTCACGGAACCTATGGCGAGGATGGAGAATTGCAGGCGGAACTAGAGAGTCGGGGGATTCCCTACACCGGAGCGCGAGAGGTAAGTTCGCGGACTGCATTTGACAAAATCTTAAGTAAACGACGCTTTGTGGAAGCCGGGGTCTCGACTCCGAAGTGGGCGTTGATTCATAAGAGTGAAGCGGCTAATCCTTCCACGCAGATCGGAATTCCATGTGTGGTAAAGCCACCACGAGAGGGATCTAGTGTCGGAGTTCATCTGGTGCGTCAGGCAGAAGACTGGCTGGGAGCTGTCGAGGATGCGGGACGATTTTCAGACGATCTTTTGGTCGAAGAACTGATTGAGGGAAAGGAGCTAACGGTCGGAATTGTGGGAGATCGTGTACTTCCCGTCATTCACATCCAGCCGCGCTCTGGTTTTTACGACATTTCGAACAAGTATCCTTGGATGACCGGCCATGGAGGCACGGATTATTTTTGTCCCGCTGATTTACCGGAGGAGGTGACTCGCCAAGTGCAGAGCGAAGCACGAAAGGCGCACGATGCGCTAGGAATCGAGATATACTCTCGCGTCGATGTGCTCCTACGCACTGAGGACGCCCGTCCCTTTGTCCTAGAGGTGAATACCATTCCCGGCATGACGGAGACAAGCCTTCTGCCGAAGGCCGCACGTGCCATCGGATGGGAGTATCCGGATCTCTGCGAGCGAATTCTTGCGTTGTCGCTGGCTTCTTAGCGGCCGATTCTAGCCTCGACTCTTTTTACGGAAAAGAGGCCGCCTGCAGCTGAGAACGTCTTGTAGATTCCAGTGTGGAGCTTCGTTTTTTAATTCAGAATTTGAAAGATATGAAAACTTTGTTAAATTCTAGTATATGCGAAGAAAGTCCCCTGGCGCAAATACTCGAAAGAATCGACTGAAGAGCCTGTTCTCCAGGCGTCAGTCGTCCTCTGAGAGCGACTGGCTGTATTGTGATGAGGACGAGCCTGTGACTCGTGTTAATCCTCGCAAGCGGTATCAAAGGCGTGCGTTGCTGACAAAGTTGACTGCCATCGCCTGTCTTTTGGTCAGTCTGCCGCTGCTCGGGAAGTGGGCGTATGCTCAAATATTTTTTGAGAGCGACGAATTCATTTTAAAACACCTCCTCGTTCAATCTGACGGAAACCTCGACGAATCAAAGCTCATCGAGATCGCCAATGTCTCTCCCGGAATGAACCTGATGAAGCTCGACCTAGATCGCATCCAAAATCAGATATGCGCCCTTCCGCAGGTAGAGGCGACAGAGGTCACGCGAGAACTCCCGGATCGCCTTCGCATCGCGGTAGAGGAGCGCATCCCCGTCGCTTGGCTCGCCTCGCCAGCCCAAGGGATTCGTCCGTACGATCTCGATCGAGGATTTCTGATGGACAAAGACGGCTTTTTGTTCCGTTGTCTGAGTCTGAACGACGGACTCACTTCTCTCCCGTCGATTGAGTCTTTTGAGACAGCCGAACCGAAGGACGGAGGTGAAATCGAATCATCGGCGGTGCGTGCCGCTCTGAAGTTCATCGTAGCCAGCGATGCGCGATTCTTATCGCAGGGACTCACGATCCGCGAAGTTCGAATTCGAGAGGGATGGGCGATGGATTGCGAGTATTCCACCGGATTGGTCGCCACTTATCGAGTCGATGATTTCTCGCGAGGAATCGACGATCTGGCACTGATTCTCGATCAGATGAAGGAGGCTGGAAAAGTTCTGATGAGTGCGAATCTCTTGGCGGAGAAGAATATCCCTGTCACTTTTGACGAGTCGCTGCCTTCGACAGGAATTGCGATGAAGTCGCAGCAGGCGACGAGTCCAACCCATGTGAAGTCAGTGCTTCCCGACGAGCAGGTGCGTTCTGTCGCTTATCAGGAAGCGGCAGCGACAGAGCTATCTGCGGAGGAAAAGCATTTGCGATCAATTTTGAAGGGAGGATAAGTTTCTCCGGAATCAATAATTAGAACAGGAACCGACTATTACATGGGATCGTCAACGATATATGTGGGGCTTGAGATTGGCACATCAAAGGTGTGTGTAGTCGTGGGTGAAGTGCGGAGTGATGGTGCAATTAAGATTTTGGGAATCGGTCAGCACGCTTCTGCAGGGGTCAGGAAGGGTGAGATCGTTGATCCGACCATGGTGCAGACCTGCCTTCAGGATGCTCTGGCGAGAGCGGAGGACCGGGCCTCCGTCAATATAGGGAATGTCATTCTGTCTTTGACGGGCGGACACATCGCGGGCTTTAATTCGCGGGGGTCAATTCGGGTGGCGGATGATCAGGTAGAAATTTCATACGAGGATTTGGAGGAAGTGCGAAAGAATGCCTGTGATGTGCCACTTCCTCAGGATCACGCGTTAATCCATTCCCTGATCCAGAGCTACTATCTCGATGGTAATAGTCGGATTCCGAATCCGGTCGGTATGCTAGGTCAGAAGCTGGAAGCAGATTTTCACCTGATTCATGGAGTAAAGTCCCGGATTCAGAATTCGATTCGGTGTATCCGTGATGAGGTGCATGTGGATGAGATTGTGTTCGCTCCGTATGCGGCTGCTTGTGCCCTGTTGAACCGCGATCTGAAAATGGGTGGCGTGCTGCTGATCGATATCGGCGGAGGAACCTCCGATTATATCTGCTATGTAGATGGTGCACCCGTGGCTTCTGGATGCGTCCCGATCGGAGGCGAGCATATCACGGGAGATATCGCTCATGTGCTGAAGATCACCAACGCACGAGCGGAAAAGCTGAAGATTACGTATGGGAGTGTGACTCCTTGGCAGGGCGAAGATGAAATCGTGTCATCTGGTGGTGATATTAATAAAGAAGTGAGTCGTTCGATGCTCAATCAGATTATCAATGCGCGTGCCGTCGAGATGCTTTCCGTCATCCAAAAGCGGATCGAAGATGCTGGCTGTATGCAGAAAATTGGTAGGGGGATCGTTCTGACGGGTGGCTCCAGTTTGATGAATGGATTGTACGAACTGACGGAGAAGATCTTTGGACTGCCCGTGCAAAAGGCTGATTCTGAGGCAATGTCCGGCCCCGCAGCATTTTTTGAAAACCCGCAGTGTGCAACCCCGATTGGCATCATTCGCTATATTCAAATGATTGATGCTCAGAAGCCGAAGAGAGGGATCTTACGCCGTTTGGGATCCAGAATCGAGAGAATTCTCGGTTCTGGGCGCTGAGGGGAATTGTTTGATGATAATCTTTTGACAATCTCGCGAATTCAATCAAACTGAAATTCTAATCGCTAAAACAGATGATAGAATACAACCCAGCAGAAAAGGGCGATCCTTCCGAGAATCAAATTTCAGGAATCACGGTAATCGGAATCGGTGGTGCCGGAGCGAACGTGCTTGATCGCATGGCGCTGGAGGGAAGCGACGACGCGGAATTGATTACTTTGAATACCGACGTCCGTGCGCTCACGAGTTCTGTCTCGACCCGAAAGATTCAATTAGGTTCGACCCTTCTCAAGGGAATGGGAACTGGTGGCGATCCAGAGTTAGGGAAACAGGCGGCGCTGGAGGCAGTGGACGATATCCGCAGTCTTGTCAGAAAGTCAAAAATGCTCTTTCTTTGTGTCGGCTTAGGCGGAGGCACTGGCTCGGGGGCTGCTCCAGAAGTCTGCCGGATTGCACGGGAGGAAGGTGTGTTTCTTGTCGTCTTCGCCACTATGCCTTTCTCTTTCGAAGGAGCGCGTCGATTTGATCAGGCGAGTACTGCGCTCTCCTCAATTTCACGCTACGCGAATGCGGTCATCACCTTTGACAATGATCGTATGGGCGAATTGATCGTCGCAAAGGATGGGGTAACGCAGGCGTTTGCAGCGGCGGACCGGATTATCAGCCAGAGCATCCGTGCTACGATGAATGTGGTATTCCGTCCGGGAATTATTCGGATCGGAATGGATGATCTCCTCTCGGCTTTGGATGCAGACGACTCGCGGTGTCTGTTCGGATATGGAGTGGCTAAGGGTGATAATCGCTCGCATGAGGCTCTAGAGCAGGCACTGAAATGTCCGCTGTTGGATCGCGGAAAATTACTCAATGAGGCGCGTTCCGTTCTGGTGCAAGTCGCCGGAGGTGATTCGATGACTCTGTTTGAGGTTCAATTGGTAATGGAGGAAATCACCAAACATGTGGGAGCGCAGACTCAGATTTTGTTCGGAACGGGCACAGACAAGCGATTGGGGAGCAATCTGACGGTTACAATTATCAGTTCCATCGCTGGTCCGAGTGCTACAAGCCATCAAACGACCAGTGCCGTCGAGGTTTCGGCTCCATCGGTCAGTTTGGGAATGGGTAGTGGGGTGGCAGTCAGTGATGAAGTGCCGATCTCTATGTTTGATGAAATCTCCGTGGATTCCCATCAAGGCTATTACGGAGAAGTAGTGGACGAAGCGACATCTGCTACTTATGAGACAGCCGGATATGTGGAAGCTCCTTATACGGACAGTGACGCCTCGGTGTTTGAGCCGCTGGAGGAGATGGGAGAGTCGATTTCAGAGCAGGAAGAGCGCCCGGCTTATGCCCCAGAGCCACTACCTCAAATTTTTCGCAGAGAGCGTGACGCTGATTTGAATGAGCCAGAAGATGTTAATCCTATCGCCCGTGCGATGGAGGCTGCTACATCTGGAGTGCAGTCGGCGCCCCCTCCGATGCCTCGACATGAGATTCCTTCTACGGCACGTGTAGCGGCCACAGATGACGGGGGGCAGACGATCAGCCTGACTCGCATCGGGGGTGGAAAGTCGGGAAGTGCGAAGACTGCTGTTCCTCCCATATTGCCTCCTAGTCAGGCTCCAACTATGCCGACGGAAGAGGCACCGAGTTACCAGCAGCAGGAAATGCTACAGCTCGAGCCACTCGTCGGAGCGGACAAGGCTATGGGTTCCTCTGATTCGGCGATTATCGATGGTGAAGATATGGATGTGCCGGCGTTTTTGCGTCGAAAGAAAAATTAGGTTTTGCCCATCCTAGAGCCATGAATCCTTTTCATGGGAACCATTTTCTGGGCCAATTTGAAAGGTGGCGCATTGCGACGGAGGTGGAGATATGTCGTCTGACTCAGGAGTTGCGTCTCCTCTGAACTCTCGGTGGAGAATTCTGACAGCGAGTCTGGCGGGGACGACGATTGAATTTTTTGACTTTTACATCTACGCGACAGCTGCTGTTCTAGTTTTTCCGCATTTGTTCTTTCCGAAGAGCAGTGATGCTTCTGCGATTCTTGAATCACTGGCGACTTTTGCGCTCGCATTTTTTGCTCGTCCCGTAGGTTCTGTGATCTTCGGCCATTTTGGGGATCGAATCGGACGGAAGGCGACATTAGTAGCGGCCTTGCTGCTGATGGGGATTTCGACAGTCTTGATCGGACTCCTCCCGACCTATGAACAGATCGGCATCGTGGCACCGATTCTGTTGGCGCTGTGTCGCCTAGGACAGGGGCTTGGTCTAGGGGGAGAATGGGGCGGAGCCGTGTTGCTGGCGACGGAGAATGCGCCTCCTGGCAAGCGTGCTTGGTACGGGATGTTTCCTCAGCTCGGTGCTCCGATTGGTTTTCTCTTTGCTTCGCTGACCTTCTTCTCTCTTTCCAAATTGCTCAGTAATACGCAGTTTCTGGAATGGGGATGGCGAATTCCATTTATCTGCAGTGCTGTGCTTGTCTTTCTCGGCCTGTGGGTGCGACTGAAAATCAATGAGACTCCGGCTTTTCAAAAGGTGCTGGAACACGACCAGCGCGAGCGACTACCGATGATCACCGTTTTTCGTAATCATCCATTGTCTGTCGTTTCCGGGATGTTCGCCATGCTGGCGACATTTGTTCTGTTTTATCTGATGACAGTCTTCACGCTAGGGTGGGGAACGACACGACTCGGGTATTCTCGCGATCAGTTTTTGCTTTTGCAGATGGGAAGCGTGCTTTTTTTCGGAATCGGGATCCCGATTTCCGCCGTGTATGCAGATCGTCATGGACGACGGCGGACGATGACGATCTCCACGGTGCTGATTCTCGTTTTCGGTCTTCTGTTTACTCCGATGTTTCCGTCGGACAGTCTTGGGCGCGTGCTGCTCTTCCTGTCACTGGGGATGGGATTGATGGGATTGACCTATGGAGCAGGGGGGACCTTTCTGTCGGAGATGTTTCCTGCGCCCGTGCGCTACACGGGTACGTCTCTGGCATTTAATCTGGCGGGGATACTCGGGGCCTCCATGGCCCCCTACATCGCGATGCGCCTAGCGGACGGATTGGGACTTTACGCTGTGGGATTCTATCTATCGGCGGCGGCACTGATTACGCTGATCGCCGTGAGACAGCGGGTCTGTGCGGATGATGCGCTGGAGCCTCAGTAAGGCGACTCGCTGTGATTCACTTCCTCTTCTTGGGTCCGTCGGCGAGCATGCGCTCGGCTAGGGCTAGGGTTTCGGGCGAGCTGCCTCCCAGCATTCTGGCGAGTTCGGCGATGCGCTCTCGATCTGTGACGGACTCGAGTCGTGAATTGGTGGTATCGTTCTCGACTTCTTTTGAGACCACGAAATGGTGATGGGCTAGAGCGGCGACTTGGGGCATGTGCGTGATGGCGATGACTTGGTGATGCGCTCCGAGGAAGGCCATCTTGCGTCCGACGGAGACAGCGACTTCGCCACCGACGTTGGCATCGATCTCATCGAAGACCATGAGAGGGATGCGATCCTGGTCGGCCAGAGCCGCTTTCACGGCCAGCATTACACGAGACATTTCTCCACTGGAAGCGATCACGCGCAAGGGCTTGAGTGGCTCGCCGGGATTCGGGCCGAAGAGGAAGTCGATACTTTCGCTGCCACGAGGACCAAGAGAGAGCAGGGGAGTGATCTCGATGTCAAAAATAGATCGGTTGAATCCTAGATCGTCGAGATGTCCTGCAATCTCTTTGGCGAGAGATTTTGCGGCGGGAAGGCGCTTCTTTGACAGAACTGATCCACATTCGACAAGTTCTACCGCGCTTTTTTCCACCGATGCAGTCAAGCGCAGGAGTTCAGCTTCGCGCCCATCGACCGAGTTCAGACGCTGTCGAGCCTGGCGCTCGTAGGCAAGAACGTCCTCGATGCTTTGCCCATATTTTCTTTTGAGAGTCTCGATCTGATCAATTCTGTCCTCAATGCGGGCTACTTCGAGGGGATCGATTTCGAGTTCTTCTGAGTATTCGCTTAGAGTGGATTCGAGTTCCTCGATCTCGAGCCGAGCGGATTCAAATCCGGACAAGGATTCGCCAATCTTCGAGTCGAAGCGCTCCAGCTCATGAAGGCAGCGTTGAGCATTGGAGAGGCTGGCTGAGGCGGCGTGAAGCAGGTCCACCGCTTGGTTGGCGTTTTCAACTAAGCGAGAGGAATTCTGTGTCTGGCGATAGCGGCGCTCGAGTTCCTCCACTTCCTCTGGATTCAGATCGGCAGCGGAGATTTCATCGACTTGATAGCGGAGTAGTTCGATCTCCTGATCGCTGGCGAGTCGCTGATTGCGAAACTGATCGAGTTCCTCCTTTTCGCGGCTCCACCGGGTGTATAAGTCGCGGTAGGCCCGTCGCTCTGGCATCGCTCCTGCATAGGCGTCCAGCATGGCGAGCTGTCGATCCTGTGAGAGCAACGACTGATGCTCGTGCGGACCATGGAGATCGACTAGCAGGGAACCGAGCGACTTCAGCAAGGCCAAAGTGCAGGGCGAGCAGTTGACGAATTGCTTGTTCGCTCCACCGCCGAAGGTGCGCTTCACCACGAGAGAATTTCCTTCACAGGACTCGAGTCCAGCGTTGGTCAGCAGGGCATTGATCTGATCAAGATTGGAGTCGAGTTCGAAGACGGCCTCGACGGAGCAGGTACTCTCGCCGGTGCGGATGAGATCGTGATTGGCACGCTCGCCGAGGATGAGTTTCAGGGCACCGACGATCATCGACTTTCCGGCTCCAGTCTGTCCTGTGACGCAGATGAGACCGCCTCCCAGCTCCCAGGAGAGGTCATCGACGAGTGCGAGATTCTTAATTTTTAGGATCGAAAGCATTGCGCTGCTCCTGTGGCGGGAGTATGGAGCAGACATTCACGCTACGCAATGGGGACAAAGACGGAAATTGTTTTTCTTGGGACGGGCACTTCTGTTGGAGTGCCCATGATCGGCTGTGACTGTGCGGTGTGCTCGTCGGATGATCCGAAGAACAAGAGACTTCGCTCTTCTCTCTGGATTCGGACGGAGAAGACTTCTTTAGCTGTGGATACGGGACCTGACTTTCGCCAGCAGTGTCTACGGGAGGGCATACGTCATCTCGATGCGGTGCTGTTCACCCATGCGCACAGTGATCATCTGATGGGATTCGACGATCTGCGTCGTTTTACCATCGCAGAGGACTCTGAAATGCCCATCTATGCGACAGAGAGCTGTCTGGAACGGCTCCGAGCGGCCTTTTCGTACGTGTTCGATGGGAAGAATCGCTACCGGGGGTATTTGAAAACCGAACCGCATCCGGTGAGAGGAGCGTTCCGCATCGGCGAATTCGAGGTTGAGGCTCTCCCCGTCGATCATGGAAAAGTGGAGACAGTCGGCTTTCTTTTTTCGAGTGAGGGGCATCGCTTGTTCGCCTATCTACCCGATATGAAAAGTCTGCATCCAGAGAGTCGAGAGCGACTGCAGGGGATTGGCCTTCTGATCATCGACGGATTACAGCCTGAGGGGCATCGGACTCATCTGTCAGTCAGTGAGGCAGTGACTCTGGCGAGGGAAGTGAATGCACGGCAGACTTGGCTGACGCACTTTTCATGCCGCATGGACTATCGCGTGATCGAACCGAGCTTACCCAAGAACGTTCATCTGGCCTGGGACGGTCTGTGCCTTCAGTGTTGAGGCGCTTGATTCCGCATCAGAGCACGACTCCTCTGGGCGATTCGGGTGACTCGGGGAGGATGGTTTTCGGATCCTCTGCCTTTTTCTGCTTGCGAGGTTTTTCAGAACTTGGCGATTCTTTCTTCTCCGGAGCTTTGGGGACTTCCGATTCGCCGTAGCGGTAGGCTTTATATTTCGTGATCCAGTCTTCCACTGTGGGGCGAACGACTGAATCGGCTTTGTGCCAATAGGGTGCGAGAGGACGGAACCATCCACGCTGAAGTCCTGTCCAGATCAGAACCCCGAGTATGATTACTTTGATGATATCCCATCTCCACTTTCGGCGCTGTCGAGCGAGCTTCTTTTCCAGTGCCGCGATGTGCTTATCCTGATTGGAAAGGCGAGTGAGAATGCTTTCGAGCATGGTGGATGCCGTGGTAGGTGGTGAAGAAAGATCTTCTGCCGGAGTTGCTATGATGGTGGGAGCAATTTGTTCGGCTGGATCGGCGATGAGGGTAGGAGTCTCTGTCTCTGCAGGTGGCTGTTCCACGATCTGAGTCGGAGGAGGGACCGCCAGCAGGCGTGATTTGGCTGCGTGAACCTCGTCGCGGGCAGCGAGGATGACGGGTTCGAGATCCTCGAAGGAGAGAGGCTTTGTCAGAAAATGATTCGTCAGCAGGTTTTCATTCCCTCGTTTCCTAAATTCACTTTCAAGATTCTCCGCATCAGAATTGGCCATCAGAAGGATGGAGAGCGGGCGGCCCGATTCTGCCAATGCGTCGATCAGTGAGAGACCCTCCCCATCGGGAAGTGAGGCTGCGAGCAGGATGACTTCGATCGAAGGATGTGTTTGGATGATTTCCAGAGCCTCAGTGGCGTCAGCAGTCGTGTGGACATCCTCCAGACCTGTGTATTCACGCAGAAATGTCTTGAGACTCAGGCGTAGAGGGAGATCGCCATCGACGACGAGCGCTGCTGTCGATTGCGTCAGAAATGATGAGGCTGATGGAGCGGACTCAGAGGAGAAAGGAGAACTCATGATGAGAGATCAGATTGTGTCCTTCATCAGAGGAGATTGTCCAGCACAGAAAATTCACGATCACGCTAAAGCAGCGATGATCGGATCGGCGAGCGCTTTTCCTGTGCGAGTCAGCACGATGCGATCTCTCCGAAGTTCGATCCAACCCTCTTCGATCAGTGAGGGAAGAGGGTCTAGTGAAGAGGCGGATGAGAGGGGCGCACCTTCCTTGGTGCGCAGGAGCATGGCCAGAGACTCTAGACGACGGTCTGCTGCCGTGAGTGATTCGATTTCCACTCGTGTATCGAGTCCGGCAAGAATGGCTCGTACATACGCGGCGGTGTCGGGCAGGGTCTTGCTGCGTTCGTCGTGAAGGGTGGATACAGCGCTGGGTCCGAGTCCAATGTAATCCGCTCCCTCCCAGTAAGCGCGGTTATGCTGAGATTCGAAGTTAGACTGAGCGAAATTGGAGATCTCATAGTGGAGATATCCGGCAGCTTCCAGGGTGTCGATGCTCTGATAAAAGAGCGTGGCATCCCTGTCTTCGTCGGCGTCGAGTTCTCCTCGACGATGTCTTTGCAGAAACTCAGTGTCTGCTTCGTAGGTGAGATTGTAGGCGGAGATGTGTTCTGGAGCGAGTGCGATGGCTCGGTCTAAATCAGCTTGCCACATCGATGCATCCTGACCGGGAATCGAGAACATCAGGTCGATGCTCACATTGGAGAATCCTGCCTCACGGAGAATGGTGAAGGCGGAAATGGCTTCTTCGGGAGAGTGATCCCGCCCGAGGGTGCTTAGGATCGTAGGAGTGAAGGATTGCACGCCCAAGCTGATGCGGTCCGCTCCAAGAGAGCGCATCAGAGAGGCTTTTTTGAGATCAAAGGTGGCGGGATTGGCCTCGATCGTCCATTCCCTCACTGCGCTCAGGTCGATTCGATCATGCAATCCTCGCATCAGCCGATCCAGCAGAGACGAGCTCAGCAGGGTGGGGGTTCCGCCTCCGAAGTAGACCGTGGCAGGTGCGTATCCTTCAGGGATTCTTCGCTCGGCCTCGGTCAGAATCGCGTCGACGAAGGTACGGTTGGCGAGATGTCCAGGAGTGTGCTTGTAAAAGGCACAATAGGGACAGATGTGGTGACAGAACGGAATGTGCAGATAGAGATGCACAGGCTTGGGAAGGCTGGCTCAAATCAGCTTTTTCCACAACAGGACTTATACTTTTTCCCGCTGCCGCAGGGGCAGAGATCGTTGCGTCCTACTTTGGGCATTTCCCGACGCTGCGGAGCCTTTGGAATCTGGATTTCTGGTTTGGGTGGAGCAGGGGCGATGTCTACATCGCCGGAGGCCAGCATGTCGGGGCGGCTCATCTGGATGCCGCGCAGGAGGCGATTGTAATCGTCTGGGCGGATGGTCGTGGTGCGGAAAAGATTCCCGAGAACCTCCCCCTTGATTCGATCCATAAGGCCAACGAAAATTTCGTAAGCAGCGTGCTTGTATTCGACTAGAGGATCTTTTTGGGCAAAGCGGTAATTGCTGATCGAATCTCTTAGTCCATCCATTTCGAAGAGATGTTCCTGCCAGAGTTGATCGATGCTGTGGAGGATGATCCAGCGCTCCAAATCCTCACCTCTGGCTGGATCTTCATGCTCCATTTTTACATCATAGGCCGCTTTGATCTGGCTGATGATGAATGCGGTCAGGGAGTCGTCGTCTTGATCGTGCTCTCCGATATCCTGAGCAGTGAGTCCCAGAGGGAAGGTCGTATTGACAGTCTGGAGCACAGTATCTGGGTTCAGGCGATTCAGTTCAGAATCGTGACAGTCGTCCAGGAATTTCGGTACGGCATCTTCGATGATCTCACCGATGAGCGAGTGAGGATCTTCGGTGCGAAGCACCTCATTGCGGAAGCCATACACTACGGATCGCTGATTGTTCATCACGTCGTCGTAGTCCAGAATGTGTTTCCGGGCGAGATAGTCGCGAGTCTCGACTTTCTTCTGAGCGGTTTCGACAGACTTGTTCAGCCAAGGATGCTCTAACTCCTGGCCTTCTTCTAGGCCGAAGCGATCCATCATCTTTGTCATGCGTTCGGCAGCACCGAACTGCATCATTAGATCATCTTCGAAACTGACGTAGAAAACCGACATGCCGGGATCGCCTTGGCGCGAGCATCGACCGCGAAGCTGGCGATCCACACGGCGACTGCGATGCCGCTCCGTACCGATCACGAACAAGCCGCCTTTTTCTGCGACTCCTTCGCCTAGCTTGATGTCCGTGCCTCGTCCAGCCATATTCGTGGCCACAGTGACGGCACCTGTCTGCCCCGCACGAGAGACGATTTCTGCCTCTTGAAGGTGAAATTTCGCATTGAGCACGGAGTGAGCGATTCTCTCACGGTTCAGCATACGAGAGATAATTTCCGATGCCTCGACACTGGCGGTTCCGAGAAGAATCGGCTGCCCTAGCACATGACGTTCTTTGACCAGATCGATGACGGATTTGAACTTTTCTCGCTGAGTTTTGTAGATTCTATCGTTCTGATCGATTCGTGCGATCGGTCGATTGGTCGGTACCACCAGTACCTCCAGCTTGTAAATGTCGTGAAACTCGGCAGCCTCGGTCTCGGCCGTCCCCGTCATCCCCCCCAGTTTTTCGTAAAGACGGAAGTAATTCTGGATAGTGATCGTGGCATAGGTTTGCGTCTCTGCCTCGATATCGACCCCTTCTTTCGCCTCCACTGCTTGGTGGAGGCCGTCTGACCATCGGCGACCGGGCATTTTGCGCCCGGTGTTTTCATCCACGATCATGACACGATTATCCTCTACGACGTAGTGGATATCTTTTTCGTAGAGCGTGTAGGCTTTCATCAGTTGGGAGATCGTGTGCATCTTCTCCGCCTGAGCCGACAGCTTCTGCTGCATCTCTCGTTTCTGCACTGCCTTTTGCGCGTCAGTGAGACTGTGATTCCCATCGATCACAGAAAATGCTTCAGCCAAATCCGGCAGCACGAAAGCCGTCGGGTCCCCAGGACTGAGAAACTGACGGCCCATCTCGGTCAATTCCGCCTCGTGTGCCTTCGGATCAAGGGTGAAATAGAGTTCTTCCTTCAGGGCGAAAAGGGCAGTCTTCTGTGGATCTCGGTAGAATTCTAACTCCGCTTTCTCAATGGAACGTCGAACGTCGGCATTTTCCATGGCCCGCATCAGAGCCCGGTTGCGTGGCATCCCCATCTTGATCTTGTAATAGACGATGCCACCCTCTGCGTGATTACCATCGTCGAAGAGTCGCTTTGCCTCGGCTGCTAGATCGTTACAAAGTTGAGTTTGTTTCCGATACAGATCGCGAATCTGTGCTTTGTAGGTATCGAACTGCTGATCCTGCTTCACAGTAACAGGACCGGAAATGATGAGCGGTGTCCGGGCTTCATCGATCAGGATGGAGTCCACCTCATCGATTAGGGAGAAGTAGTGATTCCGCTGCACCTGCTGGTCTGCGTCCTGCGCCATGCCATTGTCACGCAGGTAGTCGAATCCGAACTCGCTCGCCGTGCCGTAGGTGATGTCTTTCTCATACTGCTCCTTCCGCAGTTCTCCTCGCAGATCGTTCTGGATCACTCCTACGCTCAGTCCGAGGTATTGGAACAGGTAGCCCATCCACTCGGCATCGCGTCGGGCGAGATAGTCGTTCACCGTCACGACGTGAACGCCCAAGCCTGTCAGGGCATTCAGGAAGACGGGCAGTGTCGCGACCAACGTTTTTCCTTCCCCAGTGGCCATTTCTGCGATCATTCCGCGATGGAGGCCGATCCCACCGATGAGCTGTACATCGAAGTGGACCATATCCCACTTGACTGGGTAATCGCAGACCAGCCATTCCGTACCACAGAGGCGACGAGCCGTATTTTTCACGACAGCGAACGCTTCGGGCAAAATCTTTTCCAGATAAGCAGCACGGAGGGCGGGGAAGTCGTCGCGCAGTTCCTGAAACAAGCGCTGGGCATTCAGAATATGATTCGCCAAGTCGTCGGCAGCGATGGTATCCACTTCGTCAGGAGAGAGAAAGGCAGCCGCTCGCTTGAAGTCGTTCGCTAGGCCCGCATAGCGCTCCGCCCAGCCGCGTAGGAGCTCGCGATTCCTTCCTTCCGGATGGGTGCTGAGGATGAGTTTGCTGTAGTTCTCCGTACGCAGATTATAGCGATCCAGATAGGCCTTCCAGGTTGCTGTTTTTTCCCGGAGAACTTCTTCGGGTTCATCTTGGAGCTTGCGCTCAATTTCGTTGATCTGGGCGACGATCGGAGCGAGACGGCGAAGCACACGCGCATTTCTGCTGCCGACGATGAGTTTGAGGAGCCACTGGACCATTGGAAAATATAAAAAAGGTGAGAGAAAGGGGGGAATAGTAACCCAAACAGACGGATTTTCAGGGAAAATTCTCTCTGGCCTACTCGTGGCTAGGATGAGTAGCCTAGAGAGGCTGTGACACAGAGTGGTCTCTCCTAGAGATTGAGTCCTCTGGGGCTTCCGCGTGTCTTTGAAGAAATTCCTCCGCCAGAGCTCGATACGCGATTGCTCCGGAGCAGGTTGGCGCATAGTCGATGATCGTCTGCCCGTAGCTGGGCGCTTCGCCGAGTCGAATATTACGCGGAATTACGGTTTGATATGTCACCTGAGGAAAATACTGTCGCACATCGTTGATTACCATGGATGAGAGATTCGTTCGGCTATCGGCCATCGTCATTACAATCCCTTCCAAAACGACTTCTGAATTTGCTCCAGAGTCTCTAATCTGCTGGTGGACTCCGACGATTTTCGAAAGTCCTTCCAAGCCGAAATACTCGCACTGGAGCGGCACGATCAACTCGTCCGCCGCTGCTAGCGCCGACGTCATCAGCACTCCGAGAGACGGTGGACAGTCGATCAGCATGTAATCCGCAGGGAAATTAGCCTTAAAGGGTGTGAGCAGCCGCTTCAGACGCACGAGATGATCGTCTTCACGAGCCATCTCGATCTCACATCCGGCCAAATCCATGTCGCATGGAATGAGAAAGAGATTTTCATATTTCGTTCTCATCACTAGGTTAGAAACGTCGCCTCCACCGAGCAGTCGCTGGTAGATGCTAGGGTGCTCCCCTGGCGTGAAGCCTAGAGCACTGGTCGAGTTCGCTTGCGGATCGAGGTCGAGCAGTACGACCCTGACGCCTCTTTCAGCCAAGCAGGCCCCGAGGTTGACGGAGGTGGTCGTTTTCCCGACGCCACCTTTCTGATTTGCAATGGCTATGATTTTCATCGGCATGAAGTGGGCGAGTCCAATCTTGCTTGAAGCGGGCACTTGGGAAAGAAGAAAAACGGAAAAGCACGCGAAAAAGCCGAATTTCTGAATTTCTCAATCATCAAATGGAGACTTGCAATCGAGCCTGCATGAGGCTTGAATTCTCGCGTGTGAGAGTTTGAACCGATGATACGCGGAAAGATTCTGTTATCCAGTTTTTGGCTTGTCGGAGCTCTGTCGCTGCCCGGATTCTCTCAACAGGCTTCGTCGCAGGCGACAGCCTCAGCCGTCCAGGCGATTTCTACTAGCTCCGATGATCGCTCCGAAGATGGCGGAGCCGCTACTGCGAAAGTGCGTGTCGAGATGCTCGAGCGCTTAGCCGATCAGCTCTCGCTGCGGATGCGCAGTCTAAAGAAGCGCGAAGCTGCCCTCGATGAGCGCGAAGCATCGCTCTCCGCTCGCGAGCAGGCGATGCGTGATCGCGAAGCGAATCTCTCGGCGCTGGAGGAGCTGATTCACCAGCGCGAGGAAATCGTGAAACGGCGGGAACAGCTCCCTCCTCCACAAACTTGGAATGGTCCCCCGGCACCGCAGATTTTCGGTCAGTATGCGGCTGTGATCGATGGAGATACGATGCAGTTTTATCACAAAAAGAGTGCAGACGCTAAGGTTCCGGTCGCCAGTACGCAGAAATTGGTGACTGCTCTAGTGGTCTGCCAAGACGGCGATCTGGATCGCATGGCGGAGATTCCGAAAGAGGTGCTCGCTGTGGAACCGACCGTAGTCGGGGTGCAACCGGGGGAACACTACACCCGACGGCAGCTTCTGACGGCTCTCTTGGTAAAAAGTGGGAATGATATTGCCGCCGCTCTGGCTGTCGACTGCGCTGGCAGTATCTCCGCCTTCGCCGAGCGCATGAACGCTTTTGCGGAAAGTATCGGCATGACGGATTCTCATTTCGTCAATCCGCACGGATTGCCCGTGGAAGGCCAGTATTCCACCGCCAGAGACATGGCGATCGCTGCTTTCGAGGCTTACCAGAACACAGATCTTCGCGACATGGTGTCGAAGCAGGCGTATGATTTCGTCTTCAATGACGGACGAGTTGTTACCTTGCATAACACCAATCGTCTTCTCGGGCAGATGGATGGTTGTAATGGAATGAAGACCGGATTCACCTATGCAGCTGGGAATTGCCTAGTGTGCAGCACTAGTGTGGGGGGAAAGGAGCGGATATCTGTGGTGCTGAAGAGTGCTCGTCCTCAAGTACAGGAGGACAGCCGCGCCCTGCTCGACTGGGCCTTGTCGCTCCAGTTGACAGGCCCCGTGCAGTGATGAGGCTTACATCAGTGCCATCTGTGGTACCTTCGCTGCGGCTTCATAGGCTTCTTTGATCGCTACTCGGACGTCGGTCAGCGAGATCGGTTTTGCTACGAAGCCATTCATGCCTCCGGCGATGCAGGAATCACGAACTCCGGCTAGAGCGTGTCCCGTCATCGCGATAATGACTGGTTGACGAGGCAGGTTGAAGTTCTGCCGAATTGCTTCCGTTGCCTCCATTCCCCCCATCACTGGCATCTGTAGATCCATGAAGACGAGGTCGATGTCCCCTTGAGCGACGCGCTGCATCCCCTTGCGCCCGTTGCCGGCGAATTCGATTTCGGTATAGCCCAGCTTTTCTAGCACCATTCCGGCGATTTTTTGATTCATCAGTACGTCTTCGACGATCAGAATTTTCGCAGGATATACCTCTGCTAGATTCTTTTTGTTCTCATTGTCTGAGAATTTTAATTGCGACAGAGCTTCGCTAGAGGACGATGATCCCGACTTTTTCTCTAGGATCGTCACCAGCTCACGGAGAAGTTTGAGTTCCGAGAGAGGTTTATAGAGCGTTCGCAGCAAGGGGAACTGACCTTCGCCAATCCGCAACCCGCGCTCGCCTATGGACGATAGGAGAATCGTTGGAATTTCATGCCCGACCAACTGTCCGACGAATTGGCGCAGTGCGTGTTCATTCGACATGGATAGTGGGTCGAAGACCACGATGTCTGGATGAGCTTCGACAATCCTTTGCAACACTTGGCTATCGCTGGCCTGTGCTAGAGCGCATCGCATCTTCCATCCTTCACAATAGGTTTGGATCAGAGAACTCAAGGCTGCGTTGTGCGTGATGATAACGCAGCTTTTTTCATGGAGAGGACGTTGATTATCCGCCAGATGTTGAGGTTTTACCGGTCCCTGCTGAGGTACTTCGCGGAAAGGCAGATCAAAGTAGAATTCAGATCCTTTTCCTGGTTCACTTTTGAGCATCAGCCTCCCGCCGAAGGCCTGACAGAGCTTTCGGCTAATAGCAAGACCCAGCCCAGTGCCACCGAATTTTCTTGTCGTCGAGGCGTCTGCTTGAGTGAAGGCCTCAAAGATGCGTTCATGGTGCTCAGGAGCGATTCCGATCCCAGAGTCTCGAACGCTGAAGCGGATGAGAGATTCACTCCCTGTTTCAGTCTGGCGAGAACTCAGTCGCACCGTGATGATAATTTCACCTTTATTCGTGAATTTCAATGCATTACCGACGAGATTTACTAAAACCTGTTTCAGTCGCTCACGATCACCGTAGATCAGAGATGGAATTCGGAGGTCGATGTGGTAAAGAAGCTCTAGGCCGCTCTCTGCCGCGTAGTAAGCAAACATCTCGATCGTTTCCTCAATCAGTGTCACGATGTCGATAGGAATGCTCTCCAGCTCCATCTTATCTGATTCCAGTTTGGAAAAATCGAGCACGTCGTTGATGAGATGAACCAGGGATTGCCCGCTTGATCGCATGATCTGAACTAGCTCACGTTGCTCGATCGTGAGATTTGTTTCCATCAGCAGACTCGTTGTGCCAATGATTCCGTTCATTGGAGTTCGGATCTCGTGACTCATATTCGCCAAGAAATCGGATTTCGCTTGTTGCGCGACTTCCGCTTGCTGTTTTGAAACCTGAATTTCCGTGATGGATTGGCGAAACTGATCTTTTGCAAGTTGCAGGCTTTCAGCCATCACGTTAAAACTTGCATGTACCTTTTCGATCTCCGGTGGACCGGCTTCCTTGAGTCGGTAATCATAGCGTCCTTCCGCGACGGTTTGCATCCCGCGAGCGAGTCCGCTCAGATTACGAGTGAACCACGCGCTGATGATTATCAGAGATCCGAAGAGAGGCAGTAATCCCAATAGGGGAAGGAAGTGACGCAAGCCTATCACGTGGGCAAAGGATAGATACTGAGCCTGAATCTGCGATTCTGCGACCATGAGCAGATGTTTCTCCGCGACAACGGTCGGGATTGCTGCTCCTAGGGTAATCGGTTGGCCCTTCCCAAACAGTCCCCAAAGTCTTTCAGAGAGAGATTTCAGGCTTGAGTCTGCATCAGGTGACGACTGATAGACAGCCTGATCGTTGCTGCTCGATTCTTTCAGCATCTCTGTCACCAGAGGGTCACTTTCCACAGAGGGTAGACTTCCCAGCCCAAAGTCACAGATCAGCCGAAGATCAGAACTGCCCTCATCTGCTATCTCATAGAGGAGAATGCGTGCAACTGGTTCCTCCCGGAGGCTGTAATTGACGCGATGGAGAAAGAGGCGCGCAGAGGCAGGCATCGCATCAGATTCGTCCGACTCGATCAGTAGGGATTCTGGCGTCAGGAGATGGGCGAAAGTGGCCGCTTTCATCGCGAAATCGGACTCGAGATCCTGGCGTCGTGATTGGGCTTCTCGCAGGTACGAGATGCCGAGGCCGAACGCAGCCGCCAGAATAGCGGTTACGAGACTGCCGATCACGAGCATGAACCCGAGCGATGGTTTAGCTGAACGCATCATCGGAAGATCGTGGAAATTTCAATATTTTCAAATAATTTTCATAAATTTAGAGATTGATTATGATTTTGAATTTGTTAGGAAATTTGTTAGGAATATTGTACGACTCAATGAAAGTTTTGAGCGTCATCTTCAAGGTATCGCTTGCTATAGGAGAGACTCCGGGGTAGAATCGCGGCCTTCTGATCGCTCGGTTAGCTCAGGGGTAGAGCACCTGCTTCACACGCAGGGGGTCACTGGTTCGAACCCAGTATCGAGCATTTCTCTTCCGCCTGAAAATAGGCGAGAAAGAAAAAGGCGAGAAAGAAAAAGGCGAGAAAGACATTGCTACCCACGGCTACACACGGCCACCCACTGTTATCGAGCGCTATCAATGGATGCGACCAAAGGAATTTGCGAAAATCAAGGGTGTGGCGTATTCATTCGCGAGCTTCTGACCTGATCCAAGATGTCCGCATCCTCACCGAAAATTACCGCCTATCTGAAAACCTACTGCGGCTGGAGTCATGAAATCCGCACAGTTCTCGGGCGCTACGCTTTAGAATTTACGGAAAAGGATATTTTAAAAAATCCAGCTTTTCGCTGGGAAATGGAGCAAAAAAGCGGACAATCGATCTCACCCTGTGTAATAATCGATGGGGCCGTACTCAGCGGTATCGGTGGAGAGGATCTGGAAGGTTATCTTGTCGGCAAAGGCATCGTGGAAAAAGGGATCGTAAGAAACGCGTCTGAACAGGCCGCCATCACGAGCGACATTTCGCATGAAGATCACTCGTACCCACTTGTCGAAGGATGAACTCTCTGAAATTGGTCGTCGAATCCCACTTTTCCCTATCTTCTTATGTCCAGTGATAGCCCACCACCCAAAAAAGGTCTCGGACGAGGACTCGGGGCGCTGATCCGCACTCCTTGGTCAGACTCTCCTAGCGCCGTGCCGGTGCAGGGGACTCGTGAGGAGAATGAAGCGCATCCGGATACAGGAGAGCATGTGTTGCGCCTAGAACTGAGTGATGTCATCGCATCTCCTTTTCAACCTCGGAAGAATTTTAATGAAGAGAGTCTCTCCGAACTCGTCGAATCGATCCGCGAACATGGGCTAATCCAGCCTCTCATCGTTCGAAAGGTAGGTGAAAAATACGAATTGATCGCCGGTGAACGTCGCTGGCGAGCGGCTACGAAACTCGGACTAGCTCAAGTCCCTGTGATCGAGCGTGAGGCGTCGGATCGCGATGTGCTCGAACTGGCACTGATCGAGAATCTCCAGCGCGAGGACCTCGATCCGCTGGAGGAAGCAGAAGCCTTCGCACGACTGGCCCAAGATTTTCAACTCAAGCAGGAGGAGATCGCCCAGCGCGTGGGAAAGAACCGTGCGACCGTCGCCAATGCCATCCGCTTACTGGATCTTGATCCTGAAGTGCAGACGCTCGTTTCTCGCCGCCTTCTCAGTGCGGGTCATGCGAAGGCACTGCTCGGGCTCAAGACTCTGGCCGATCAGCGAATGCTCGCTGACTTGGTGGTGAAAAAGAAACTCAATGTCCGGGATACAGAGAAGCTGGTTTCGGAAACGGTAGGTGGCAAAACCACCGGCAAAAAATCTCCCTCTGCGGCCAAGCTTCCGCCTCAGACGGAGACGTACATCCGTCAGATTCAGGATCAGCTCCGAGGTCGCTTCGCTACGAATATCGCCATCCAGCATGGTGAAAAGCGAGGGAAGATCGAGATCGAATATTACGGAAATGAGGATCTCGATCGCATTCTGGAGTTGATGGGGATTCGACTCGACTGATCCATCCGATTCCGGAACTACATGAAGTGTCTATTTTCTTCGTCCCTTTCGGCGATCCTCCTGCTCGTTCTCACGCTTTGTCTTCAGAGTTGCGATGGTCAGCCTGTGACGGGGAGTTTTTCAGCTTCACTGCACGAGAGCGTCGACGGCCAGCGAGCACTTGATCATGTGGCTGCATTGGTCGCCTTCGGACCGCGTCCGGCGGCGTCTGAGCCGATCGAGAGGAGTCGTCAGTACATCGAATCTCATCTCATCGCGTCTGGCTGGAATGTACAGCGTCAGACCTTTGAAAAGAAAACACCCCGTGGAAAGGTCTCCTTCACCAATCTCCGTGCCCGTTTTGGCGAAGCTTCCTGGAGGCAGGATGTGACGGGTATTCTCTGCTCTCACTATGACACGAAACCCTATGATACCCTCACCTTTGTCGGGGCCAATGACGGAGGTTCCAGTACCGGTCTGCTGCTCGAACTAGCGCAAGTTCTCGCGCAAGAACCAAAACTCGCCTCTGGAATCGAGCTGGTTTTTTTCGATGGTGAGGAAGCCTTCGGCACCAATATCACCGCTAGTGATGGCCTGTATGGCAGCCGCTATTACGCTGCGGAATGGAATCGACAGCCGATCAAACATCGTCCGCGATGGGGACTCCTGCTGGATATGGTGGGCGATGCGTCCCTCAACGTCCGCGCTGCCGTCAATCTCCCGCCTCAGTCTATTCGGGAGCTGTCCGCTGCTAAAGAAAAAGGCGACTACGTGGTCGATATTGTGGATGTGCAGGAAAGGCTTCAGAATCTTGGACGTGAACTGCTCGGGGCCGCACAGGATCTCGGGTATCGCCGCGAGATTGGAGTCGGTGCCGATTATATCATTGATGACCACGTCCCCTTGAGCGTGATCGCCGGAATCCCCACCATCGACATCATTGATTTCGATTATCCTTCTTGGCATACCCCCGCCGATACTCTCGACAAAATCAGCGCCGACAGCCTCGCTATCGTCGGGAAAGTCACACTCTATCTCATCGAGAGCCGCCTGCAGCGGAACTAGCGTGAGAGCGCGGGCGCGTAGGTGCCCCCTAGGTTGGTATCAATTGCACCTACCGTGTCTGGTGCGCTCTCAAAACCTCCTCGATCAAATTCCTCCGAGGCCGCGGACGCTTCCTCCGCGTAACGTCTGCCAGTTTCCCCAAGCCAGCATCCCGAAAATCACCACGGCGAATAGCTCTCCCATCATCAGGCCAAGTACGATCAAGATTGCGGAGAACACCACTCCCAGCCATGCCACGCCACGAGCGCGACGCGGCCCTGCGATTCCCGCCGCAATGTGTCCACCATCGAGGGGCAAAATAGGCAACAGATTCAGGATCGCCCAGCCGATATTCACCCACAGCAGCCAGCCGATGGCGAAGTCCAGCCAGGCGTTTGGTAATCCAGATAGCATCCTGATGCCCAGCACCACTCCTCCTAGCGCTAGGCTCGCACCCGGACCGGCTGCTGCGATGATCACCGATTCCCATCGCGTAAACAGCCCCGGGCCAGAACATAGACCGCCGAAGCCATAGAGCATGATTTCTGACCATGCCGCACCGAATCGCTTCCTCGCCCAGGCGTGACCTAGTTCATGCCAGAGGACAGAACCCAGCACCACCACCGTCAGTAAGAGAAATCGTCCCAGCGCCACCGGTCCGCTTTGCTCCAGATACGGCATCCCCAGGAAGCCGCACAGCACCCAGAACATCCAGTGGATTCGCACCGGGAATCCGAATAATCGAAATGTTAGCATCAGATCAGGTGGATTTTCCCTCAGATAAATTCGTTGATCAAATTCTCCAGCATCTCTTGGCGACCACTGCGTGTCAGTGGCTCGCCTTGATTCAGAGCATAGGCCTCCAGCTCAGAGAATCCCACTTCTCCCGCCTCGATTTTCGCTCCGATTCCCGAGTCGAACGATTCATAGCGCTCTTTTCGGAAAGCCTCCAGTCGTCCGTCTTCCAGAATCGCATGAGCAATCTTCAGACCCCGTGCGAAGGCGTCCATCCCGCCGATGTGTGCGTGGAAGAGATCCTCCGGCTCGAAACTCTCTCGACGACATTTCGCATCGAAGTTCAGTCCTCCGGTCGAGAAGCCTCCCATGCGTAGCACGCACAGCATGATCTGCGTCGTCAGGTAGAGATCCGTCGGGAACTGATCCGTATCCCAGCCGATCAATTCATCCCCCCGATTGGCATCGATCGATCCCAGCGCATTCGCTGCGATCGCCACCTCTAGCTCGTGCATCATCGTATGCCCAGCCAGCGTTGCGTGATTCGTCTCGATATTCAGTTTCAGCTCGCCCATCAGCCCATGCTCCCGCAGGAAATTCAGACAGGTCGCAGTGTCGGAGTCGTACTGATGCGTCGAGGGCTCCCTCGGCTTCGGTTCGATGTAGAGAGCGCCGGTGAAGCCGATCTTCTTCTTGTGTGCCACCGCCATCCGTAGCAAGGCCGCTAGATGGGATAACTCGCGCTTGATGTCTGTATTGTAGAGGGTCGCATAGCCTTCCCGACCGCCCCAGAACACGTAGCCCTCGCCTCCCAGTCTATGGGTGATCTCCATCGCCTTCTTCACCTGAGCTGCGGCATAGGCGAACACATCTGCGTAGGGAGATGTCGCCGCTCCTTGATTGTAACGCTTGTGGGAGAAGAGGCAGGCGGTTCCCCACAGCAGACGTATTCCTGTCGCCTGCTGCGCTTTCTTCAACTCTTCTGCTACCG
Source organism: Verrucomicrobiota bacterium (assembly GCA_963205275.1). Lineage (GTDB taxonomy): Bacteria > Verrucomicrobiota > Verrucomicrobiia > Verrucomicrobiales > DEV007 > Arctic95D-9. The sequence goes on from CAUJIH010000079.1 coordinate 38,241, forward strand.
CATCCAGCGCGTCGTTCGACGCCGCTAGGTCGTTCAATTCCGGAGCGACATCGCGGTCGTGGAAACAGTAATAATCCAGTCCACATTTTTGCAAAAATTCAAACATCGCCCAGACGCGCCGCTTTGCATTTTCGACCGAATCGCTCCCGTCATCCCATGGGCGTTCCGCCGTCGCACCGCCAAAGGGATCGCCCAGCCCATTCCGCATCGTGTGCCAGTATGCACCGGCGAAGCGCAGGTGCTCTCGCATCGTTTTTCCTCCGACTAGCTCCGCAGCATTATAGTGTTTGAACGCGAGCGGATTTCGCGATTTCGGACCTTCATAAGCGATTTTCGGGATCGTGGGGAAAAACTCTTCACTCATAGCGACTCAGTTTCTCTCGTGTTTCCACCCCCTTGCAAGCGAAATCGCACGTCTCTCTTCGCGCTTCTGCGTGACGCTCCTCCCACTCTTTTCCCTACGACCCTGCACGTCCCAGATTCCATTCTTCCCTCCCGTATCGCTCTCTCATCAGCCGTTCCGCCTCTTGCATCAGTTCGTCCTGCATTGGTCCCGGCATTTCCTCTGGAACTTCTGCCAGTCTTCCGAGCATTTCTGCGATCCATTCCGCCTTCGGCGAGCGTAGCGAGTTCGGCAGTCGTAGACTTCCCTGATGAATCACTGCTCCTCGCGAGCGCCGCTGTGCTCCGCCTCCGATCTTTCGCCCTGTTGGTTCATCTAGGAGATCCCACGGAACCGGACGCACGAAACATGGCCCTATTTCTGCCGACGGCTCACCATCGGACAGTCGCACGCAGTAGCCTGCATTCTTGAGCGACTTCGCGATTTTTTCATGAATCCAGCGATAGCGATTCACTGCTGTGGCACGCGCCAGATCGCTGCCTGTTGGGATGGTCAGAACGAAAGTCAGATCTTCCCCGTGCTCCACTAGGCCACCGCCCGTAAAGCGCCGCACGGTCGTCGCTTCCGGCAGGGGTATGCGATGAAAATAGCCCACCGTCGTCGCCGCCTCTTCCCATCCATAGAATCGAGCGCAGGCCATTCCGGAGGCCAAGGTATAGCGAAACACAGCCTCATCCAGAGCCATTTGCATCGCCACATCCAGCTTTCTCGCGTCGCGCCATCCCAGTATCCGAGAGATTCTCATCTGGCAGTTTGCGATGAAACTGATCGCACGCAAAGAAAAGCATTTGCCCGATTCAAAAAAGCGTGTTTCTTGCCATCCGCTTCGGCATCATCGCTCACGTGGCGGAATTGGTAGACGCGCTAGATTCAGGTTCTAGTGGGGAGACCCGTGGAGGTTCGAGTCCTCTCGTGAGCA
>CAUJIH010000080.1 GCA_963205275.1 Verrucomicrobiota bacterium
GCCTCCGATCAAGACTTCCCCACCGTTGCCCACGCCCTCTCCGGACACATCGATCTTCGATTTTTTCGTCAATTCCACATGATCGGCTTCGATCCGGACCTTGCCCCCGCTCTTCGTGCTCGTCCGGGCTACCAGCTTCCCACTCTGCTCCACCTTGCCCTTCCCTGCGCTCAATAGAATGCGTCCGCCCTCCTTCGTCACGCCCGTCGCACGAGTCACGCCGCTATGCTTGATGGCCAGTGCGTATTCATTGCCACCCGCCGCCTTAATCTCAGCCGCCGCCGCTTTGATCAATCCCGCCTGAGTCGCTGTTGATGTCTCTGCAGAACTCCCCGCCTGCACGAATACACGCTCGTCTCCTGTCGCTTTCACCAGCACCTCACTCCCCGCTGCCAGAGCCGCCGTTCCCTTGGGTGCCTCGATTGTCCCGTGGTTCTCCACCGTCCGGGCGATTAGAATCACATCCCTCTCGCTGCCGCTGATTTTTCCCAGGTTCACCACCGAAGCCGTCGAATTCCCCTGAAAGCGAAGGTCGCCTCCGGCGAGGAAATCACCATCCGGCAGATCGAGAGTCGAGGCGATGAAGCCCGCCGTATTGATCACCCCGCTCGCACCCACGAGCACTCCGTTGGGATTGATGAGATAGACCTGACCATTCGCTTCGAGATTCCCGTAAATCTGACTGGGATTGCCACCGAGCACGCGATTGAGGGCCGCACTAGTTGCTGAAGGCTGAACGAACTTCGTGGTGCTGCCCGCCGGAATGGAGAAATCCTGCCAGTGGATGATGGCCCGATCCGTGAGCTGGTTCACCGTAAGCGTCGATCCACTCGTTGAAATTGTCGCCTGCCCCGCTCTCACTTGCCCATCAGTGGGATTGGCGTAGATCGACAATGACGTGAAGATCGAGACAATCAGCAGAGCAGAAACTATACCGCTCCAGTGAAGGGGAGCGGAGAAAGCAGAAGTAGAACTTTCAGTCATGGTCAGTAAGGAGGAATCGATCTTAACTGTTGAGGATAGCGAACTTTTGGGGAATTTCTAGCATGAAAGACCATATTTCTGACAAAGCATTCCGGCGCTCAGTGCCGTTCACTCACCCATCGCACGGCATTTTCGAGAATTAAGCGATAATTCGGGTTGTCGTGGGAGGCATCATCGTGACCGTGCGTGTAACAAACAATTCGGGCTTTTGAATCCTTTACCACCCACAATGCCGGATGACTTTCGGGACTCTTGCCGTCAGGCCGATTTACCGCGAGAACAGTGGCACTGGAATTTTCGAAGAAGCTAAAGTGATAGCTTTCATCCGCGATCTGAAAGGTCTCAGGCAATCCCTTCATCACTGGATGCTGAATCGCAGCCACATCAGTCGTCACTTCACCCCGTCCGTGCGCTTTCGTCCCGCCCTGAATGAATCGCTGATTGTATCCCTCCCAAGGATGAGACCAAGTCGCGGCGTGGACGAAAAGCATTCCCTTCCCCGCGTCGGCAAAGTCGTGTAAAGCCTTTTGAAATGGAGCTGTGCCCCACTGATCATGATTCCCAGAAAATACGAGCACATCCGCCTGGGGCATGAGTCGCAATGCCTCATCGAGGTTCATCGTTCCGGCAACATCTGTTTTCGGCTGATTCCTCAGTAGCGCCACATCTGCAGCGATGAAGTCGCGAGGGAAATGATGAGAAGAACCCGACCCGACCAGCAAAACTCGGATCGTATCAGATGTCGGACGAGGCTCGATGAAGTGCATTCCCGTGGCGGCGATGCTGGTCGGAGCTTCCTTTGATAGATCGATTTTCGCAGACGCAGAGGGCTGCGCATTGAGATCGGGATTTTTCTCAGCTCTCGCCTTCGGTGCTGTTTTCATCTCGTTCTTTGATACCGTCTCCACGGGTGAAGCTCCGGTAGAAAGATCGGCTGTAATCGCCATCACCACGGGAGAGATCTGATTGTCATAACTTTCCAATGTCATGGATTTCACCGCTGAGCCAGGCCGCACAGGGAGAGTGATGATCCGAGCCTGACCGCGACTGACGACGCCCTCGGTCAGAATTGAGCCGGGAACCTGGATTTCGCGATTGTAGTCTGCGAACTCAACTCCATTTTTTAGTTCGGTCACCTCCGTCGTTCCGTCCTGATGCGTTACCGTCACCTTCAACACCGGGCGAGCATCGCGAATCGCAGGAAAACCCCATCCGGCGATCCCACTCAGAAAATAAAAGCGTGTCGCAGGCAGATTGACGGGAATCGTTACCTTCTGAGGATACCCCACAGCGGCCGCGCCTTCTCGTCCTCCTTTCAGCACCACCAAATTCCGTCCAGTCGTGCTGGTTTTCGCCTCCATCAGATAGAACGGGATCTCATGGCTGCGGATATTCCCGAATCGAACTGGAAAAACGGAATCATTTCTCGTGTCAGCAGACTGAAAGAGTCCACGTCGCGAGTCTGCCGTGTAAGCATCACGCAGATCCACCACTCGATAGCGACCATCTTCCGCCGAAAGGAAACTGAGAAGGTTGCGCAGCCCTTCGGCTCCCAGACTTTCCAGTCCCTCCGGCATCAGACTGCGAAAGGTGTTTTCACGCTTCGCAACGTCTTCCTTTTTTACCTCAATATCCCCGCCCTGATTCCGCAGAGTAAAGCCGGAGGGATTCTCTCGTACAATGACTCCGGCGAGTGCATCGCCGTTTTTGAGCGTGATATTCCACTGCCAGAAGCTGGGATCTACTTCGCGATTCGGATCGACTATATGGCTAAGCAACTCTGCTACACCGTGACTCCCCATCCCGGTCAAAGACGGTCCCACTTCCAGCTTCCCGAGAGCGCCGTAGCGGTGACAAACAGCGCACGCGGCCTCGAACAGGACACGACCTTTGACTGCGTCGCCAAGTTTGGAAACATCCGGCAGGAGTTTCGCAATGATCGCACTCTTTTCCTTGGTGCCAGGTAGGAGCTGGTCGAGCATCTCCCCTGCCCGCTTCGCCACGGCAGCATCGGGATGCGTCCTCAGTCGTGCGATATTCCCCGGCCCGAGTTCTGCGTGTTTCACTTGCCCCGAGGCGATGCCGTCGAGCAATGCCAGCGCTGCCTCTGGTCGCTTCACGATCTCTCCGAAGGCACGTCCACGCAAACGCGAAACGATCCGGGACCAAGAACGGACTAAGGCATCAGCCGAACCATTCTCACCGAGTTCACGCACGATAGACTCCTGCAATTCCCGATTTTCGCCTTCTTTTGTCAAAATGGTCAAAAGCGACTTTTTAGCCTCTTCCGTGTCAGTGCGAGCCAGTAAGGACGCGACTTTGATTCGATCACCAACGGGCGCAGACGTATTCTGAAGTGCCTCGGCCAATTCCGCTACCATGTCAGCGATTTTAGACTTCATTCGACCTCCCGAGTCCCATCGAACGACCAGAGGCAGGACGTGATTCGCCGTGGCGGGTTCCGTCGCCAGAGCTAGCAATTGCGCGGTGAGCGAGTCAGAGAGTTCCACCTTTAAATCACGCTTTGCAGAGAGATGATCGAGAACGGTTGTCCCAGTGGCAGTGACCCGGTTCGGACCCTCAGTCAGCGACTGGAAAATCGCGGTAATTTCGGGTTTGTCTCCTGCAAGCACTGCATCCGTCAGGAGACCTGCCCACTGAGCCAGCGCTTCTTCTTGCTTGCTCTCAACTTTTGTCATGAGAGCATCGCGAAGAAACTCCAAGGGCTGTTGATGAGCAATCGCAAGGTAGGCGGAACGAGTCCAGTCGTCCTGGGCTCGGAGAAAGCCCTCACGAATCTGCTTTCGATCCGCGTCATCTTTCACCTTACGATGTGCCTCCCAGGCCTGATAGGCAGTCGAACCGATTTTAACTGATGGTATCTCCTGCCCTGCCTCTCGCAGCAGGCGAAACGCAAGCTGCCGCGTATGTCCGTTCGGACTGCTCAGGGCGGCTCGCAGCGTTTCGGGCTGGGATTGATCCATCTCGGGTGTGGAAATCTTCTTCGCCTCTCGATGCTGAATTCGCCAAATCCGACCAAAATAGTGATCCCGATCCGGCCGCACCGCCGCATTCGCCGGACCGTGAAGAGGGCCACGGGTGTCATTGTGAATCACCGCCTGATTGCAAAAATCGACTACATACAGTGCACCATCCGGCCCAACCCTATTCTCTACTGGACGAAACCAGAGATCACTGCTGCGCAGGAATTCCGTATTCTCCCGCCCGGCCTCGCGTTCAGCCCGATAGGTCACGCCATCAGGCTTCACGAAATACTGGCTGATGATATTAACCGTCGGCTCGCCGACAAAGTAGCTGTAATTCCATTTCTCAGGCCAGGCACCACCCTCATAAATCGCACAACCTGCAGCAGCCGTATATGAGCCAACGAGATCGATCTGTCGATAGGCTTGCTGTTCCCAGTGAATCTTGGGATGCACTTTCTCCTGAACAATCATCCCGTGCCAACTCGTCGTCCCCGGAATCCCGCCCTGAGCAAGAACGAATTCCGGTAAAACAGTGTGAAACAGCACCGTTCCGCTGGTCGGCTGCGTCCAAAAACACTGGCCATCTGAAGTCATGTCCAGCCCCCAGCAATTACCATTGCGACTGGAATACATCTCAATTTTACTCCCATCCGGACGGAATCGCACCACCCCCGATGCGATATTAACGGGAGTCTTATCCTCACTGCCGAGCGCGCTAATATCGCCACGACTGTATCCGTGCGTGGCATATACCCAGCCATCGAGCCCCCAGCGCAGGTTATTCATCACCGCATGGGTGTCGAAAGTGCCGAGTCCCGAATAAAGCTTCGTTCGACGATCTGCGATTTGATCCCCATCAGTATCCTCCAGAAACCAGATATCAGGAGCAGAACTAACGATCACTCCGCTTTTGTAAAAAACAAAACTCGTCGCCAACTCGAGTCCATCAGCGAAGACGTGCTTGCGATCCATCACTCCGTCGCCGTTTTCGTCGGAGAGTATGCTGATACGATCCTGCGGTTTGCGCTCGATTTGCCCAGGTTTCAGCGAGCCACTGTCCTTCCAGAAGTCGGTGTTCGCCTTGCGCAGGCCATTGGGATATTCCGGAGTTTCCACCACCCAAAGACGCCCCTTTTCATCCCAATCCAGATTGAGAACTTTTGTGATCAAAGGTTCCGCTGCGACAAGAGAAATCGAGAACTCAGGATGAAGCTCCATCTTCTCCGCTGCCTTCTCAGGACGACTCGGCCCTCCCTCCGGATAGCGCAAAGCGATCCCTAGTTCCTCAGGCTTGCAGAGTTCATCGACATTCGTCCGCTTCCCTGCCCAAGCGATTCCACGCAACAGGATCGTGCGGATGGAATTGTGGGAAAAATTCTTGTAGAGATGACCGGGGAGGCTCACGAAGGCGCGATAGTGGTCTCGTTCATAAGTCCAGATCTGTGGCTGAATGTCGTAGATATTCACGGCATCGACCCTCCCCTGCGGCAGACTCCCGTCCTTCGCCTTCGGAGTATAGGCTGCTGCGAGAATTTTCGCTTCTGGACGTATGTCCATGTCATAATAGATCTCGTCATTCAGGTCGAAGTTCGAGCATCCCGTGGTGATGGGATTCTCACGATCCGTGAAGTAGAGCGACAGCGGCCCTTCCAGCCACTTCGTCTGACCAAATCGCCAAGAGCCGCCAATGACGTCTCGATACCAGTCGGCATCACGTGATACGGCCCCGCCGTGGAGGACAACCAAGCCACCGCCTCTGGCGAGATACGCATCGAGATTTTTGCGATCCTGAGGCTCGATATTTCCCGCCTCTTCACTGTGGAGGATCAGAACATCCGTATCTTTCAACTGTTCTGCGGTAGGGAAGGCCGTTCCTCCGGTCGCTGTCGCCCCTCTCTCATTGAGCAAATGCTGCCAATCGGCCAGAAAGGACGGATAATCGTGTGCTCCGGGACCATGCGTCTTTTCTCCAGATCGAATAAATATCCGAAGAGGTGCGGCGAGCACAAGGACGGGGCAGAGCAGAAGCAGTAGGGATAACGGAGCGCAGAAGCGAGAAATTTTCATCAACTAGAGATCAATCGAATACGCTCAGGCTATCGCAAGAGGATACGCGAATCAATCTTCCCGAACTCAAAACAGACGCTAAACGAGAGCGTGATCGCGTTCCGGAATCAGGAAAATGTCTGAGTCAATTCAGAAATCGTCTCGGCCATCCAGACGCTGCTCCATTTCATCAGCCGTCTTTAGCACGGCCATCAGCACAGCCAAGAGTTCCTCTGCGGACAACTCGGCTGCAACAGCGACGGAAAAAAGAGCCATATGCTCGTCCTCAGAGTTCGACTGAACCTGCCATGCACCGATCTTTACACGAGCATTTTCCTTCAGCAGAAGATTACAGGTGCGGGAATCGAAGGGCCCTTCGGAGCGTAATCCGGCAGAGAATATCTCGCGAAGTTCGACTCCAGCGAAATTATATGTCCGAGATTTGATAAATCCAATCTGACTGCGGCCATCACTCAGTTCGAACACCATCCGAAAATCGCCATCACGATCAATCGTGTATTTAATCTTCAGCGCATCCAGTGCATCCGCTATGCGAGGATCTCCGTCCTTGTGATCGATATTAGCCCCAAACATGTGGTATTCCGAATCTGAAGTGGAACAGTGAGAAGCAAGCTCCCGCTTCTCCAGCACCCGTTAATTCTTCTTTCCGTAAACAGCCGTCAAATATTCCGTCAACGGAGCGATGCTATCGTCAGGGATCGGAGCACCGAATTTTTCCTTCATCTTCACGACGATTCCTTTCCAGAAAGTCCCATCCATCGGCGGCTGAGAGGCAGTGTATTCTACCGAGTGGCAGATCAGACACTGCGCCTTTACCAACTCAACATTCGGTCCTGGACGATACGTGTCAGTCTCAATCGGTAATTCAATCGATTTGCCCTCGCCATAGGTCCAGGCGGAAAAGAGGCAAAGACAAAGAGTCAGTAGAATCGGCTTCATAGAAAAAATTATGCAACGGTGAGATGAACAGGTTCAACGACATTTCGAAGATACCCAGCGGGGTTCCAAAGAGCTTCCATCGGCTGAGTTTGGCCAATTCGATTGATCGCTCGACTCATCCAGACCACAGATCCCTTCTTTGTCGGAGTCTGGCGAATCGTCCACTCCCGAAAGCTGTATTTCCCGAGATCCTCTCCCAAATCTGCCGAGCGCCAAGTCTCGCCTCCATCCGCAGAAAACTGTACCTCGCGGATGCCTTCACCGCCGTCAAAGGCGATCCCGCGAACGACTGTGGGCTGCTCTGCTGAGACCTCGGCACCATCGAGATGACTCGTAATAAACGACCGAATTTTCATCCGATTGATCGGAATGGTGGAGGATGGTTTCGTGCCAGGCTCGATACAGCCGCTTTCATTATCGGGAATGCGATACGCTGCCTTAACCCAAAACCCTTCGAAGGGAGCATCCAGAGCCGTAATTGTATTCACATGCTTCACCCAGTACGTGGCGTAATAACCGGGCACGATCACGCGCAGTGGATAGCCATTCAGCATAGGCAGTGGCTCACCGTTCATCGTATGAGCCAGATACACCTCTCCGGCTATAATCTGCTCGATGTCCAGTGCCTTCACATAATCCGGCGTCCCCGGCAGCGGTGCGGCATCCAGTCCATCAAAGGTGATCTGTTTCGTGTCCGGTGAAAGTCCCGCCTTCTCCAGCACATCTTTCAAGCGAACTCCCTGCCAGCGAGCATTGCCCATCGCTCCATGTCCGAGCTGGCCGCCTCCGACACGGGGCTTAGAAAATCCCCGACTATTGCCAGAGCACTGAGCGACTGCGACGACTTCCACCTGCTCGAACTGCGTCCTCAAATCCTTCATGGACAGCTCTAGGGGCGTAGTCACCGTGCCTTTAATGGAAAGGCGAAAAGTATCCGTATCGATGGACGTGGGAATTCCTGCCAAGTGATAACGGACGTAAAACGCATCATTAGGAGTCAAAATTCCCTCGTTGAATACCGAAAACGGAGTCTCCAACTGTGGAGGGCGATGGGTCTGGAGGATCAGCGGGCGCTTCTCCGGAAAGGTCGCTAATTTTCGAACTCCGTTCTCGAAAGGTAAAACGACCGTCTCTCCATCCGCCGCAGTCAGACGACTCAAAGCACTGCCAGCAAGGGCAGCCGCGACAGATTGCCAAAGAAAGGTGCGACGGTCAGGGTTAGCAGGAAAACGCGCAGACATAAAGGGATCATCTCTTGTCTAAAGACAAAGGGCAACCAAAAAATATCACTCATTGACGCAATGGTCTGCAGAGAAAAACACACAATCACCTGCAGACTGCCCCTCTCTTCACCTCTCGATTAAAAACAGAGTTGTTCCACCCGGCTCGAGCACCGCTTTAAATCGTCCGTCTTTCACCGCATACTCCGATCTCGAGAACAGCTCCTTCACTTTGAGACAGTCTTTTCCGACGAAAAAACTCCGCTCGCCACCGCTCAGACTGTGGACGGCAAAGAGATTTCCGGAAACATAGGTAACATCTTTTTCCTGCTCGTTCACTACCGGCACCTTTGCAAGTCGGGCGATCTCTCGCAGCAATCCGGAGGAAAGCGTGGGGGCAGCAGAGTAGATCGATGTCCAATCGGAGAATTTTTTCACGGACAACGCCCCCCCGCCATTCTCTACATACACTCCCTGAACGTCTCCGTTGAATACACCGAAGCGAGGCGTAACGACGTGTGAATCGCCGTAGTTCATCACGACTCCAGCGGCTTTCATCCCTGTTCCTAGCGGCTTGGCCGCACCATCCATCTGTACCAAGAGTGATCCGTCCTCGACGGGGCGAACGTCGAAGCCCGTTACCTCAGCGATCCTCGTCGCATCAAGTGAGGTCTCGGCTCGCGGCCTCCCCTGCACCGGCTCGAGAATCCCCGGTGCATAGATCCAGACGAGAACCTTGCCGCTCCGCTTCAATTTTTCTTCGATGAAGCGCTTTTGCTGGGCGGTAAGATCGAAGCAGTTCAAGAACAAATAACAGGGATAATCGGGAATTGATTCCAAATCGCCCGCCAGGTATGCATCCCAAGCAATACCCATCCCGTTGAGAGGATTGATCTGATTGTTTACGGCGGCATTCTGGATCGGGGAATTTACCTTGCAGTGAAGAATCGAAGTCTCGCTGACGACGACAGCAATCGAGTGTTGCGGATCAACGGCCTGGCGCGGAGCGTGTAGGAGTTCAGACTCGATTTTTTTCATCTGTCCCACCGCTTGCATCAGGCGCTGATCGCCGGTGATCCATCCGTTCCCGAAGTCATACCACTGTGGAGCGACACCGTTGACAAGGCAATTCGCAAACTCACGCCGCAGAACCTCAACACTACCCGCCAGTGAGGGAATACGTGAAATCTGACCGCTTGGCCCCGTTCCCCGGAAGGTGCGGATGTCGATCTGGTCGATGTAGAGCTTTCCATGGAGCTTACAGGCATCCACGGTCGTCATAAAGCCAGTTCCATCTCCGAGACTGCGATACCCGTAGCGCGAGGGCGACATGAGAAAATCGATCTCTGGAGACTCAAGCACTTTCTGAAGAGCAAAATGACCGGAATGAACACCGAAGTAGGCATAGCCGATGTACATCACATACCCATAGTAGGTGCCGCAGATGGATTCGCCCTGCGTCTCCTCCTTCACGATACGGCAAAAGTGAAGCACATCATCTGAAACAAGGTGGGCAATGAAGGCATGCAAATCGATGACCGCACCCTGCGTTTTCGGATCGAGAAAGAGATGGGGATTCGCGTTATCTCGTTCGGCTCGCGTTGGCACAGTGATTTCATCAAAGCTGGAATAGTGCCGATTCCAAGCCCTGTTCAGTGCTTCGATTTTACCGTCATAGATCTGCCTCAGCCAAGAACGAAAGGCGCGAACAAACGGTGCCGAATAGTCCAGAAAGTCCTTACTTTGCGATCCCCAGTAAAACCACTCCCAGGAGATTCCCGAGATCGGAACATAGCCGATCACTCGTCCTGCATGGGGACCTGTGCGCACATGGCGAATCAACGCCCGCCAAGCCTCCCCCGCGTCACGCAACCAGACTTCGGATGCATAGGAGGGAGCACGGATCTTCGAACCGCGATAGCCACCGACATTCGTATCACCGTCGTCTTTGCGGGCCAGTTCATCGGGATACAAATTCAACCACTCCCGCATTCCAGGATTGTAAACGGGATCAAGCGGCACATTGAGCACGATACGAGCCTCTGGATGAACAGCGGCGACCTCCGCCAATCGCAGATCGAGTTCGGAAAAGTCAGGAGCTGCATCCGGTTTCCATGCAAAGCCCTGCGGCAGATTTAGCCAGAGGACCTCGATCCCGGCATTGCGAGTATTTTCGAGGATGCGCTCGTCCATCTCCGCTGTTGTCCGCATCGTCAGCACATGCATGGGTGAAACCGTCTCTCCATCGATTTCCAAGCTCGGAATCCTTCCCGGCAGATACTTCAGCCGACACACGGCAGGTTTCGGGAGAGCAGTAAATGTGGGTACTGCTTTTACCTCAGGGGCTGAAGTGGAGGTTGTGGCGGATGCAGCAATCGCATCAGGCCTCGCTTCTGCCAGCAGCGAAACGGAAATGAGTTCCAAAGTCCTTCCCATTTCGACGGGCAAGGAGATCTGGGCATAAGCAGCCAGTGGCTCGACCTCTAATTTTGCCTCCGCCCGATGCCAGTCCTTCGTGATCAACTCAGAGAGTTTCAGTTCGTGTTTTCCGATCGACTCGTGAAATACGTTAAAGATCTCCACGGTAACCTGCGGCATCACATCCCCTGACCACTCAAGAGCGAGTCGATGCGCACCGGTTTCAGGAAGCTCAAACATCGCACTGCGAATCGAAGCGCCCTTCGCAATCCCTGTTGCTCTCAAAGCATGACCCGATTCCTCACGAGCAATCAGCACCAGCGTCAAACCTTCAAAAATCCAAGCACTGGGCGTTCCACCCGCTGTATCACTCCATTCGAAATTGCCGTTCTCCACTAGGTTCCCGGATTCGCTCGCCACAAAGCGCAGTCCTCTCAGAGCGATTTTTGCTCCGGCTGGATTCAGTGGATCGAAACGGACTTGAGCGACATGTCCTTTCCACCCCGCATAGGCGGAAAGGTCGACTCGATAGGTATGGAACTGCCCATCACCCAAGATGGAGAAACTGATCTGGCGCTCTCCACTGAAGCCCTCGCTCTGGTCTCGAAAAAACAACTCGCCACCCCCGCCTGTATCACTTTTTAGCCTGAATTCCAAGAAACGCCTTTCTCCGGCCTCCAGAGAGAGCAGCGGAGAAATCAACTGCGCGTCATATCGCGTCGTCCCGCGTAGCTGGCCATCCTTCACCATCGTCGACTCAAAGTTCACCGCTTCCCAGCCGAGCAGGTCTCCTGAGACATCCCAGCTCCAGGAGAATTCTGCGCTGAGAATCGGTCCTCCTGAGAAAGCAATCCAAACCAGAGCAGCACAAAGAATCGAGAAAGATCGAAGCCGGGTTATCAAGAGAGCCATTGAGGAGTTACTCACGATCATTTCCGAAGCGGAACAAGTGAAAATCAAGATGCAGATTTCATCGAAGGACATGCTAGCGCCAGCGATGGTAGGAAGCGTGATGCGGTCTCTTACGCATCTACGCCACGCAACTAAAGACGGATTACGGGATTTTCACTTGTGAATCCATGGAGAACTCTGTTTCATCTTGAACGCTATTCTTCTGACATCACGACTTCTTCTGACATCAGGCTTCGCTCGTATCCTGATCCGGTGATACCGCGATACGACAAGCCCGCTCGGCCCTACGGAAAAAATGACCACTTCCCCTTCTCTTCTCCCGACGATGCTACTCGCATTGCTCTCCTCGCTTCTCCTAGGAAAGGCGCAAGGTGACGTCGTGGAGCGACCGAACATTCTATTTTGTATCGCCGACGACGCCTCTTGGCAGCACATGAGCGCCTATGGGAAAGGTTACAACTGGGTCAAAACCCCCAACTTCGACCGAATCGCATCCGAGGGTCTCCTCTTTACACACACCTATACACCTAACGCAAAATGTGCGCCTTCTCGCGCATCCATCCTGACGGGACGGAACCCTTGGCAACTGGAGGAAGCAGGCAATCACAACTTCTATTTTCCGGCGAAGTTCGTCACCTTCGTCGAAACTCTCAGCAGAAACGGCTACTCCACCGCCTACACAGGCAAAGGCTGGGGACCGGGAAATGCGGGCACCTATGAAGACGGAAGCCCACGAATGCTTACCGGAACTGAATTCAACCAAAAAAGATTGACTCCACCCACGTCTGGAATCGGTCGAATCGACTACCCAGCCAACTTTCAAGCATTCATGGACGAGCGTCCGAAGGACAAGCCCTTCTTTTTCTGGTACGGCGGACACGAACCGCATCGAAAATATGAATACGAATCCGGAATCAAAAAGGGCGGTAAAAAGATCTCTGACATCAAGAGCGTGCCTCCCTACTGGATCGATAACGATGTCACAAAAACGGACATGCTCGACTACGCCTATGAGGTGGAATACTTCGATCAGAACTTGGGAAAAATCTTGGCGATCCTAGAAAAGAGCGGTCAGATGGACAACACACTCATCCTCGTGACATCGGATAATGGGATGCCTTTTCCTCGTGTCAAAGGCCACGTATTCGAGTACGACAACCACTCACCACTGGCTCTGATGTATGGAAAGAAGATTGCGCAGCCCGGTCGAGTGATCGACGACTACATCAGCTTCATCGACTTCGCACCTACCATGCTCGATTTCGCCGGGGTGAGCGAGAAACAGGCAGGCATGGAACCCATGCAGGGCCAGTCCATTCGCGACCTGATCCTGCCATCCGAGAGAGAATCGCGCTATAAAAAGCGCGATCACATACTGCTCGGTCGCGAAAGAACCGACGTAGGGCGCCCTCACGATCAGGGATATCCGGTGCGAGCGATCCTAAAAGGCGACTTCATCTATCAAAAGAACTACGAACCCAGTCGCTGGCCCTCTGGAAATCCTGAAACCGGGTACATGGACACCGACGGCAGCCCGACAAAGACGGAAATCTTACAAGCGAATCGCGAAGGAAAACATCCGGAGGTCTGGGAACTGAGCTTCGGGATGAAGCCAGCAGAGGAGCTGTACAACATCAAGGAAAATCCTGATAGTACTCACAATCTAGCCTACAACCCCATCTATGAAAAAGTGCGGGCCGAGCTATTCGCACAGATGGAAGCGGAACTCCGAGAACAGGGCGATCCGCGCATGTTCGGTCGCGGCTTTCTGTTCGATAACTATCCCTACGCAGCCGAAGCGAGCCGAAACCTTTACGAGCGCTATATGCGAGGGGAAAAAATGAAAGCCGGATGGATCAGCGATACCGACTACGAAACCCTGCCGGGCAGTAACGAACAGGAATTAACACGCGACAAGCGATAACTGCGACCATGAAAGCAAGCACGCTCCTGATGGGGATTTTCATTATCCTCGCCTTCCCAGCTCTCACACCAGCTGCCGATCCGACCTTCGAAGAAATCTCGCCCGACCTTTTTCTTCTGCGTGACACATGCAACGTGTACGTTCTGAGAGATCAGGATCGTGCTGTGGCGATTGATTTCGGAAGCCATGACTGGACAAAAAAACTCGACAGTATCGGTGTCCACCATCTCGATTATATCTTTCTCACCCATCATCACCGCGATCAGTGTGAGGGATTGCTCGACTACAAGGGCGATGCCCGAATATTCGCCCCGACGGGGGAATCCGCCTTTCTCACTCCTGATGGCGTGAAACGCTATTGGGAGCAGCGCACCGGACGCCCGATTAGCTACGCCACGAGCTTCAGCGTCCTTCCGCGAGGGATCGAGAAGATTCAGTTCGGGATGGGCTATGGTTCCGACATATTTTGGGGACAAAATCGGATTCGCTTTCTCCCGACTCCCGGTCATACCAAGAGTGCGACAACTGTCATGATAAGCTGGCACGGAAAAAATGTTTTCTTCTGTGGCGATGCGGTGTACGATCAGGGCAAGATTTGGGAACCCTACCATCTCGAATGGGATCACTGGACTGGGGACGGAGCCCTCCAGGCATGGAGCGGGCTGCAACGGCTGGGCTGGTGTCAGATCGATCTGCTCTGCCCCTCCCATGGCCCTGTGATCCGCGAGAAGGCGAACGATCAAGTCGCCCTCGCGAGTGAACGCCTGATGGCATTTATCCGTGCAAAGGGATCCATAGCCGAGCGCGAACGTGACGATTACATTCCCTTGGAACCGATTCCCGACGTAAATGCACGCAAAGTCTCACCCCATCTCTTTCAGGTGGGAGGTAATGGCCTCGTAATCCTGTCCGATACAGGCGAGGCGCTGTATATTGATCCCTACCGGAGCGATCTCCCTGCGATTGAAGCAGCACTGCCCCTGATCGGAGTAAAAAAGCTCG
This sequence comes from Verrucomicrobiota bacterium, assembly GCA_963205275.1. Lineage (GTDB taxonomy): Bacteria > Verrucomicrobiota > Verrucomicrobiia > Verrucomicrobiales > DEV007 > Arctic95D-9. The sequence goes on from CAUJIH010000080.1 coordinate 14,454, forward strand.
CCGCATCCATCGCCTCCCACTATCACTACGATCACTCCGATGCCTATCCCGACTTGAAAGCGAAGTATGGAGCTGAAATCTGGATGCACCCTTGGATCGCTCAAATGCTTCAACATTCTGATACAGAGGATCGCCCCTTCCTACCCGCCGCTCCCATCCAGCCCGACCGCCTACTGCCCGAGAGCGGTAAATTCACTTGGAACGAATACGAATTCGAAATCTGGCCCATGCCGGGACAGACATGGTGGCACGCGGCCTTCATGACCATGATTGACGGCCAAAAAGTCTTCTTCAGTGGTGACACCTTCCAATCTCCGTCCCGATGGAACGGCACGGGCGGATTTTGCGCCTTCAATAACTCCCGATTCGAAGGATTCCGACAGAGTGCGCAGCTCGTCCTGAAGACGAAACCGGATATCATCGCCAATGGACACAACGTAATTTACCGCTTTCATCCCAGCCACTACGAAAAAATTCTTCGCTGGGCCGACAGCGCTGAAAAAGCCGTCCTAGATCTCTGCCCTTCTGGCGATTTGGAGAAGGAATACTATTTCAGCCAAAAGCTGGAGAAGCCGTGAGCGGACGCAGTCATACGAGAAATATTCCCGCCCTCAATGCTGAAGCCCTCCTCTTTCCCACCTGCACAGTCTCGAAAGTAGAGATCGATCGGATTCAGAGGACCTTTTTGTAGGCGCACAAATCTCGCCTCACAGTCTGGAGGTATCCTTGAAGCTTTCTTGCTTCGGGTAAGGGCATTGTTTCCACGGCAACAGGAAGACTTGCATCTCAATGCGGCCTATCAAACATCTCATTTTTGAGATTTTTTAAATCTTTTAGTTTCATTCTTGCTAAAACACGCATTTTTGGTGTTAAATATGGAAATTCTAAATCGACTTTCCATCGCAAATGATTCGTCCCCTTCTTCCACTCGCTCTACGACTCGGATTTGCACTGATATGCGTCGGACTGGGGATGGCGAGTTACGCTTTTATCCATCAGGCTGGTTCAGACAGCGTTGCCGAAACTGGGGCCGCGCTTGATACGATCACCGCGCTTTCTCACCCTCTCACAGAAATCGCCCTAGACGCTGAACCTCACCGTATCGCTGAGAGCACAGCCCCGACAGACATCGCGGGGGCATTAGACGGCAGCTACTTTATCCTGCAAGCCGATGGCCAAATCCTGCGCAGCACCGCCCGGCCCGATGGGGAGCACACTCAAACACTCTATGCGACCCTTTCAGACAAGCAAACGGAAGCAAAAGGCGGATTTTCCGGCCTAGTTCTCCACCCTGCCTTCCTGGATCATACGCACCCCGGATATGGACGGTTCTATGTCATCGTTTCAGAACACGCTGGTTCCGCGCGTCCAGATTTTCTACCAGAATTCGGAGCCAACAAAGAAGATCACCAGAATGTGCTCTATGAGTACACCGCCGAAGACGTAAACTCGAACGAGTTTCGGGGGACACGTCGAGAGTTGATGCGCTTCATGCAGCCCTCCTCTGAGCACAATGTGCGTGGACTCGCGTTCGATCCAGAGGGCTATCTCTATCTTGGAGTGGGAGACGGAGCCGCCGCCCCGATTGGCTTGGACAGCCCTTCCAATAACGCATCTTCTGTCTCCAGTGCCTACGGGAAGGTTCTGCGGATCGATCCTCTCGGCAGCAATTCTGCGAACGGTCAGTATGGCATCCCAGAGACAAATCCCTTCCGCCTAGTCTCCGATGCTCTGCCAGAGCTCTGGGCCTTCGGCCTCCGGGCACCAGAAAGCCTATCGTACGATCCCTACCAACGAGGACTGTGCATCGCTGAAAATGCCCATCCGAACCGCGAGGAAATCAATCTGAGTCGGATCGGCGGGGAACACTTCGGCTGGGCTCTGACGGAAAGCGCCGCCTCGATGAACAAGGCAGATCGAGCTCGTCTGGCGCAAGTCGTGACGACACCTACGGTCATGATCGACCGCCAATCAGGCCTCTTGGCTCGCATGGTCGGCAGTGCGGTATATCGGGGCGAAAGCTTTCCCTCCTTAGCCGGAGCGATCATCTTCGGTAGTCACGATGGGCAACTCTTAGCTGTGCGCAAGGGCGGCAGTGGATCAGATCAAATCTCCCGTATTTCTCTGGGAACCTTCCCAAAACAGCCGATTTCCGCTCTTCGCCAGGGACCGAACGGCGAGTTGCTGCTCCTGTGCGAGAACGGCGGCGTTTATCAAATTCGCAAGACCGAAGGACTTGGAAAAGGAAAATTCTCCCAGCGCTCGCTCTTCTGCATGATCAGTCTGTCAGGACAGCCACAAATCTGATTCCCGGCTCAGACGCATGATCGAGCGGGATTAGAACGCGGCCACCCCCGGGGTGCGCGGAAAGGGAATCACGTCCCGAATATTTCCCACTCCGGTCACAAACATCAGCAGACGCTCGAATCCCAGTCCGAATCCGGCATGAGGCACCGTGCCATATCGACGTAGATCGAGATACCAGCGATAGGCATCCAAGTCGAGGCCCTGCTCTCGTAGATTAGCCTCTAGGACATCCAGCCTCTCTTCTCTCTGGCTACCGCCGATGATTTCTCCTATCCCCGGCACTAACAGATCCATCGCAGCCACGGTGGCTCCATCATCATTTCTCCGCATGTAGAAGGGCTTGATTCCCTTCGGATAGTTATAGACAGTCACCGGGCACTGGAAATGCTCCTCGGTAAGATAGCGCTCGTGCTCCGCCTGGAGAGCAACACCATTCTCCACGGGATATTCAAAGCTCTTGCCGCTCGCCAGAAGCAAAGCCACTGCTTCCGTGTATGAAATACGCTGAAAAGATCGCTCTCTAACGAACTTCAAGCGTTGGATCAGTTCCTTGTCCACGAACTGATTACAAAACACAAGATCCGCAGCACAGAAATCCAGAGCATCGGCGACGAGTGCTTTCACCAACTCCTCAGCCAGTGCCATATCACCCTCTAGGTCACAAAAGGCCATTTCTGGCTCGATCATCCAGAACTCTGCTGCATGGCGGGACGTATTCGAATTCTCAGCCCGAAAAGTCGGTCCAAAAGTGTAAATATCAGAGAGGGCGCAGGCGAAGGTCTCACCCTCGAGCTGCCCGCTGACAGTGAGGTAGGTCGGCTTGCCGAAAAATTCCTCCTTTCCCGTCCGGACCTTCTCTCTCTCCATCGTCACGACACGGAACATCTCGCCGGCCCCCTCGCAGTCTGAGGCGGTAATAATGGGCGTGTGAACATATACGAAACCCCGTTCCTGAAAAAAACGATGAATTGCATAAGCCATGCGGCTGCGAATGCGAAACACCGCTCCAAAAAGATTCGTACGAGGACGTAAATGAGCAATGGAACGCAGAAATTCGAGACTGTGTCCCTTCTTTTGAAGAGGGTAGTCTTCAGGAGCAGACCCTGTCAAAACGACCTTTTCTGCTCGCAGCTCCCAGCGCTGCCCCTTCCCTTGCGAGGCGACGAGTTCACCCATCACCTCGACTGAGGCTCCTGTGCGCGCAGGCAGAACTGCGGAGGAGTATTCTGGAAGAATCGCATCAGCGATCACCTGTAAGTTCGCAAGACAGCTTCCATCGTTGATTTCTAGGAAGGAAAAGCCCTTCGCATCCCGTTTCGTCCGTACCCAGCCCTGCACAAACACTTTGCCGGGACAGGACTCACTACGCAAAAGATCGACAAGACGAATTCGTGGCATGGCGAAGTATCGAAATGGCGGCGCGATTTTCAAGCGGATTCAGAAGTCTATAGACATTTGAGCGGCATATCCGCGCCGAAAGGAGCGCTTGACCGTCGTGAGAGCAGATTCTTATCTTGTTCTCATGAGAATCTTACCACCACCCCTACTCACTCTTTTCCTCCTACTCACGGCATGGCAGATGAGCTTATCGTGTGCAGCAGACGGAAAGGCTCGGGCCACGCAACCCAACTTCGTCGTTATCTTCTGCGATGATCTGGGATACGGTGATCTATCCTGCTTTGGACACCCCACGATACGCACACCCAATCTGGATCGCCTAGCCCAAGAAGGGCAGAAGTGGACGACCTTTTATGCAGCCGCCAATGTCTGTACGCCCAGTCGGGCCGCACTAATGACGGGACGTTATCCGATCCGCAGCGGGATGACATCAGATGCGAATACCGTCCTCTTTCCCGACTCGACAGGTGGTCTCCCCGCATCGGAGATCACCATCGCTGAAGCGCTGAAAGATCTCGGCTACGCCACCGCCTGCGTTGGCAAATGGCATCTCGGACATCTCCCTCAGTATCTACCAACCCGAAACGGCTTCGACAGCTACTTCGGCATCCCTTATTCCAACGACATGGATCGAGTCGATAAGAAGACCTCTCAATTCGAACTGGCGGAACAAGAGCAATTCCAAGCATACAACTGTCCTCTGATGCGCGATGAGAAAATCATCGAACGGCCGACCGACCAGCGCACCCTCACGAAGCGCTACACCGAAGAAGCGGTAAAAAAAATCCACGAGCTGAAAGATCGTCCATTTTTCCTGTATTTAGCTCATAACCTGCCACATATCCCGTTATTTCGCTCCTCTGGATTCAAAGGGCACTCCCCTGCTGGAATCTATGGTGACGTGCTGGAGGAAATCGACTGGTCCGTCGGTCAGGTCGCTGCAGCGCTAAAAGACATCGGAATTGAGAAGAATACGCTGCTGATTTTCACCTCGGACAATGGCCCTTGGCTGACATTCAAGACCCATGGAGGCAGCGCTGGACTGCTACGCGACGGAAAAGGTAGCTCTTGGGAGGGCGGACACCGCGTTCCGGCGGTCATGTCCTGGCCAGGAACGCTCTCACCGGGAATCGTGTATCAAATGGGCAGCACGCTCGACCTGCTCCCGACCTTTGTGTCTCTCGCAGGTGGAACTCCGCCTCAAGACCGAATTCTCGATGGATATGATCTCACTCCCACACTGAAAGGCACCGGCCCCAGCCCACGCGAGGAAATGTTTTTTTACAAGGGAGCGCAACTCTATGCTGTGCGCAAAGGTGACTACAAAATCCACTTTGCCACATACACCGCCTATGTGAAGCAGGAGCCAGTCGTTCACGATCCGCCGCTACTCTACGAGATCAATCACGATCCAGCCGAGCGCTTTGATATCACTCCTGAGCATCCTGAATTACTCGAAGAACTCAAAGTGCTCGCCCAAAAGCATCGGGACTCCGTTATTCCCGTACCCGATCAACTCGCCTCACGCACGCGTCGCAACAACTGATTCCTATACCTGATTTCAATCAATCTCTAACCCTATCGTTCCGACTGAACCTCTAGCTCCCAGGATTTCACTCGCTCGAACAGCCTCTTCGCATCTTCCGTCCGCGTTGGCTTCAGATCCATCGTCTCACCAGGATCCTTCGAAAGATCAAAGAGCCACTCCTCCTTCCCCTCCCCTGCATCGTCTCGCTGAACCCACTTCAGATCACCGGATCGGATCGCTCTCCACGTGCGATTCCCTCGTCGTGCCCGCCAAAAAAAATCCCGATCCGGCCACTTCTGCCCCCTCCGCAGATCAACCAATATCGGATAGCCATCCAGAGCTCGACCTCCAGGCGGATTTGCATCGGCAATCGCGAGAAATGAAGCCGTGAGATCCATCAGCATCCAAGGCTGCTCATTGATCTGTCCAGCCCTGATCTTCCCGGGCCAGCGCATGATCACGGGCACTCGAATTCCGCCCTCGAAGAGCGTTTCCTTCGCATCTCGGAAAGGAGCGTTCGAGCCAGGAAGCATCGCTCCATTATCGCTGGCGAACACGACCAGAGTATTCATTGCCGCCCCTGTCTCGTCCAGTGTCGACAGAATCTTCCCAATCGCAGAATCCAGACTCTCGATCATGGCCACATAATTCGCACGCGTACCCTTCGTCCACTCCTCAGCAGTCGGCAAAGGCTGAGCTTCCACACCGGGCGGGCGAAATGGAAAATGTGGAGCAGTGAAACTGAGGAACAGAAAAAAAGGCACTTCCGGCTTCTGACTACGAAGCCAAGCGCTTCCCTCGTCACGAATGAGATCAGTCAAATATCCTTCTCGCTTCACAGGATTTCGGTCTTCGTAGAATACCGGTAACTCGGAAAGCTCGACATGCTCGTAATAGTCTACATTTCCACCCAGAATTCCGAGGAAGTGGTCGAAGCCCTGATCCAGCGGATTAAATTTTGGCTCATAGCCCATGTGCCACTTGCCAAAAATCGCAGTCCGATATCCGACGGACTTAAGCCCTGGAGCCAGTGACGCCATTGGCGGCGGCAGTCCCAAGTCATTCTGCGCACGCAGACGGATCGCATCGTCATAGCGTCCCACATTTCCCGTCCCCACCGGACACTCCATTCCACCGGGTCGCTGTGGGTGCCGCCCCGTCAGAATCGCCGCACGCGACGGCGTGCATTCCGGCCCATTGGAATACGCCTGCGTGAAGCGCACCCCCTCTGTCGCAAGCTTGTCCAGATTCGGCACCCTCACATCCTTTGCCCCATAAGCGGGCAAATCTCCGTAGCCCAAATCATCAGCAAGAATCAAAATGATATTCGGACGCAACTCCGCACTCACGCTCGTCAGAGGCAATCCTCCGATCAGAAGCCAGCAGAGCGGAATGAGTCGGAGTAGTCTCATTCTCAGACGAATCGAAGTGGAAACCCACGCATCATCCCGATCTGATGCAGACGTCTACAGCTCACTTCTTCTTTTCCTTCGCGTCCGGAATTGAAGCCTTTGCATCCTCCTTTGCTGGAGCATCCTTTGCCTCTGACTTTTTCTCCCCCGCCTTTGCTCCATCCGCAGTAGCAGCAGGTTCGGCAGATGTTCCTTCACTTACCTCCGGCAACTGGACCTCTGGTTTCACTGCATACTTCTGGAAATTCGCAGGCATAGAATCCTTGCCAAAGCGGCGTGCATACATGTATGCGAGTCCCTTGAGCTGCTCGACTGCGACTTTATTATCCTCCGCCACCTTGGGATCGGAAATCTGAATCTGCATCGCTCCCCCCATGGCGAGCTTTGAAAGCAGCACGTCATTCCCGAACGCCACCGTAAAAGCGCGATAGTAATCATCCAGTGCCTTGCTCTTTTCACCCTCGGATTCAAAGACCTTCGCCCGGAGAAAGGCGATCTGAGAAATTTCATTTGAAGGCATCGACACAAAGTTCGGCGCCTTGAGTAACTTTTCACTTCCCGTCGCCGTTTCCTGATAGATCGCCAGCGCCTCTTTCAGCTTCGACATATCATTCGCACCGAACAGCGCCCACAGCTTCAGAAATGCAAGTGGTCGGCGATATACCTCAGGCAATTTCGTATTGATCGTTTCCGCCTGAGAAGTATTCACCAACGGACCTAATGCCCCATACTGACCTGCCCGCTTGAGACTCTCTAATTGATAAAACAGCGCTTCCGTCGCGAAGTTCATCGGAATTCCCTGAATGAATGCATAATCCTGCGCCACTTTTCCGAATGCGGCGGCGGCAGCCACATAATCTTCTTTCGCAAACAGATCCCGCGGCGATATCATCAGATCGTTTTTCTCTGAAAAGCGAATCTGCTTCCCGAGTCCCTCTCCATTGATCTTCGAATAAGGAATCAACTGGGCTTGGCCGCCTGACGAGGGCGAAAAGAGAATGCCTTCATTGTTGCTCCCCTGAATGTATCCTTGGGGATTTGCACCATCCACTTGTGAAAGTGATCCCGGAGTCTCGCGAACTTGGGCCGCTAGCAATGCAGGGATCAGAAAAAGTCCCCAGGAAAATACATGACACAGTGATTTCATTCTGATATCTCCCATTGTTTGAATCTTCAATTATTTCGGAGAAATGCCCAGCTCATTCATGATCTTAGCCTCTTCCTCCGGTGTCACATTCAATTCGGCTTTCAACTCCGGAATCCGACGTCGCAGCCGCGCCAGCGCTCCCGACGGAGAATCGTTCTCGTCCGTCCAACCCGACCAAGAATAGATATACTTCACTGAGAGCTTATACAGGGCCAGTTTCCTCTTTCGCTTGAGCGCGATCGAGAGCGGATCGGTTTCCGGCTCTTTCTCAATCTCAGCCAGACTGTTCGGGATATAGCGCTCCCAAGCCTGAGTCAACCAATCGTGGAAGCCTGAATACGTTCCCAAGACAGAAACATACGCTTGGTTGGCAGCCGCGTGATCGCCCAATTCATCAAAAACTACCCCAAGCTTGAAGGCAGCCTCGGCACGTCTCGCTTTCTCGCGAGCAAAGAGGTCTTTGTCTCGGTTGATCTCCTGAAGAACAGGTAAGGCCTCTCGCCATTCCTTGTTCTGCATATGCAGATCAGCCAAATTAAGATAGGCCATCGCCTTGAGTGGCTGAGCGTCTTCACTCTTATCTTCGATAATGCGACGAAAGCGCTCGCGAGCAGACTGCTTTTTAGCGGGATCTGCCGCTCTCATCTCAATCTTGCCGAGTTCCATCTCAGCAGGAGCCTTGTAGGAAGCAGCAGCCGGAGATGTCCGCGCCAACAATTCCTCAAAGTAGGGCACGCCGAGGAAAGGGTTATCTGTTCCGGCGAAGTAAAGCCCGATCTGCTGTAGCGCGTATTCGGTCAGATCGCGCTTCTCGAACTGACGTAAATCTTCAAAGATCGCCGCAATTTTGCTCTCGATAGCCGCGTATTCAGGCACGTCTTTCGCGATCCCCTTGCGAGACTCCTGCAGGACGATCACCTGCTGAATCTTCAGCCAAGTCTGCATGGCCTGATCACCCGTTTCGACTCCAGGAAAACTGTTTAGAGTGGCTAGTGTCTTCTCCACTCCTCGGAGCCGCACGGATACTTCGCTATACGTCCCGATACACTCACGCAACAATTGCACATCCTGCATCTCTGCCGGGCGCGTCCCCACCGCCACGATCACCTTCTCCATCTGGCCGAGTCCTTCCTCCCCGCGTCCCGCCGCTTCCAGACGAGGGAGTGAAAAGGCGGTGAGTTGAGGCTCAAAAAACGTACCAGTATATCCGGCGATGAAATCATCATACTGAGCCAAGCCCTTTGCATCCTCCTTCGCTTTGAAATATTGATCAGCGGATTTCCACAGAGCCTCCCCTACCGCCTCTCGATAGAAGTCAGCATTCTTCGAATCACTCTGCTGCGCCGCTTTTCCGGCAATGACCGCAGCCAGATAAGCATCGACCGCCGACTTCGTCAGATCGGCTGCTTGATCAGCCTCTTCTTTCGGCAGACGGGAGGCCTGAATCAGAAGCGCATCGCCACGCAGATTCTGAGCACGAGCCACCCGAGGTGAAACAGGACGCTCTGCGACTAACTTATCAACTGCGGCGATGGATGCGGGAAAATCTCCCAAATTAAACCGAGCAACTGACAGATCCGCCAGAATAGAATCCAAGAAGCGTTCAGAACTTGGATACTCTTTGAGAAAATCCTCACACTGCTCGGCGGCTTCACGCATCTTTCTGAGGATGAGAGAATCACTAGCACGATGATACATCACAACCTCTCGATTCTCACCTTTGGGGTAATTCTTTATGTACTCGGTAAAAGGTTCCTCCGCCTCCTGATATTTTTTGGTTGCGAAGAGAGCTAATGGATAGAGCGCATCCGCTAGCTCACGCTTCTCCGCTCCCGGTTCGAAAGTCTTCCGCACTTCCTCAGCCACGCGAATCACCTCATCATACTTCTGTGATGTGAACAGCGAGGAAAGCATGAAGGAGGAAACATTCGAGCGCAGATTGCTGTCCGTCGGCGCTTCTGACATAAACTTTTCTCCGAAATACTCAGATCCCGAGAAGTCACCGAGCGCTGCCGAAAGCCGCGAAGCCTCGTGCAGAACCTCATCCCGGACTTGAGTGGGCAGCTTGGGATACTGAGTCGCTAGATTCCAATAGATAATGCGGGGAGCATAGAAATTCCCAAGACGTTCGTAACAGCTGGCGATAAGTCGCAGAGTCTCAGCATCGGGATGCACCTCCGCCTCTTCCCGTTTCGCCAGATCATTGATCAGCGCTTGAACCTGAGAAGGTACCGTCGCTCCATATGGAAGCCGGGCGATATTCAGATTGATGTCGTCACGAATATCCTGAATCGTGGGCAGGTAGGAAAAATAGCGCAGAGCGAGAGAGTAGAGTCCCACTTTCGTCGATTCAAAACCCAACTTCTTCAGGCGATCCACGAAGCCGAAGCGGAACTGATCGAAGGGTCCCATGTGCAAGGAGGATTCGTTCTTGTCCAGAAACTCGTGCCCGCTCTCAGAAATTTTATCAATCGCCGCAGTATCACCGGAGGCAGCACTCGCCTCCTCAGTCAAGCCCAGTCCGAGTTCGAGAACACCCTGCATAAGAAAAACGGGGGTTACATCCCATGCTTTGGCGTTGTCGAAGAGTTCCTGAATCAGTTTGCGACCTTCATCCATCCGCTTTAGGTGAATCAAGGAAGTCGCATAGCGCAGTTTGAAGCTGTTGCGCATCTGCTCCACTTCTTCCTGGGGAGGATTCGCCGCCATATACTCGTCATATAGCTTCAGAGCCTCCTCGTGATTCCCTAGCTGGGCTTCACAATACCCAAGCTGATACTTGGCCAAAACTCCTCGCGGATTCTTCGTCCGCATCGGAGTCTGGACATCAGAGGCAATCTTGTCCGAATCGATACAATCAATGAAGGCCTGTCTCGCCCTCTCCCAGTCTTGAACGATCAGCAAGGCTACGCCGTAGTCGAACATGACCCCGCCGGCAGCGGCACCAAAGTCTTCATACAAGCGCTCTTTTCCCTTCGAGATTTCCAGCATCTTATCAAAAGTAGCTACCGCTTGGGCTGCCTGCCCAGACCCACTCAATTCCACAGCCTTTTGATACAATTCCTCAATCGCGTCTCCGCCAGTCGCCTGTGCAAAGGCATGACTTCCAGAAAAGGAAATTAAAAAGGAGAGCGTGACACTCGCGGCGAAACGGAACAAACAAACACTCTTCATCAAAAACTATCAGTTATCATCAGATTTACAGACCTCCGGAAGATCGAAGAATCATCGGAAGCCCGCTAATATTGGAAAAACAGAAACCTGAATTCACTTCTCAGAGAATCCAGTGATCGTTACCTTACTGATGTTGACACTCGGGTCAGCGAGTGCGTTCAACACATCGATAAAACGCTGCCCCTTCGCTGAGTCATCGGCCTTAATAATCACCATCGGCTCCGAACCTGTCAGCTTGGCTGCCTCAACATACGTATGAAGTCGATCCAGAAGGAGTGGGACCTCCCGCGAGGAAGCGTCGGTATCGAGCACCTCGTCGTTCATCACCACATGTCCGGCAGAATTGACATTGATCGTTGTCATATCAATATCAACATGTTCACTTCCCGCAGCTGCCTGACTCGTCGGCATTGTCATGGCCAGATCCGCTTCCGTCGGCTCCAAAGTGGAAGTAACGAGGAAATAAATCAGCAGCAGGAAGCTCTGATCGATCATCGGAGACATATCCAGAGCCGGATCCGGCTCAGAGGGAAGAGGTTTGCGCGCCATAAATCTTGGGAGAGGGTAAAAATTACTTACTTTTCATCCTTTTCGACTGTGAGACTGCCGAAGATCACCTCATTCACCCCAGCTTTTCCAGCCGCCTGAACGACCTTTTTGATTACACGGGTATCCACCTTTTTGTCCGCTCGCAAATTGAGCCGAGTTGTCATTCCCTTATCATCGTTCGCCTTTTTGATCGAGTCCACGTAGTCTTCAATCGCCTCCGAAGTCGGTAGATCCTCTTGGTCATACCCAAACACACTTCCGTCTTCCAATACATTGATCACGATTCGCCCTGTCGTATCCTTGGCGACTTGTGCATTCTTTGCTGTCGGAGCATTGACCCGTCTGTCAATCTGTACAGTGATCAGGTGAGAGGCGACCATGAAAAAGACGAGCAGCAGGAACGTCATGTCGATCATCGGCGACATGTCCATCGGCACTCCATCCTCATATTCGGGAGTTGCTCGTTTTTTTGTTGAAGCCATGGTACCTAAAGAAGGTCTGGTTCAGAGTAATTGCATTGGAATCCCGAAAGGGGTCAAGGTCTCGCAATCAGGCTCCCGCGATTCCTTCCGGCACACGTGCCAGCATCTGATCTGCTTTAATCGCTTTAATTGCCTCGTCGACGCCTTCGATTACAACCTGTTGAGCATCGCTGACCAACCTGTTATAGCGATTTTTAAAGGCATAAAAAAGGAAAATTGCGGGAATGGCGATTACTAGGCCCCCTGCCGTAGTGATCAGAGCCAGCGAGATGTTTCCTGCCAGAGCACCAGGATCGGAACCACCACTGAGTCCCATCGAATCGAAGGCTAACACCATCCCCGCGACCGTTCCAAACAACCCCAGCATCGTCGCGCCCTGAGCGATAATTGAGAGATAACCGATCATCGTCATCATCCCGAGATTCTCACGCACGGTGAAGTCAGCGATCGCATCTTCGACTCCTGGACGCCCCAGATTTTCTGTATCGGTTGCATCCACCTTCATATAGGCAACGGTAATCAGACGTCCGAGGAAGGAAGGGTCTTGCGAAGCAGTTTCGATGGCGCTACGCACCTTCACTTCACTCATATCCTCCATGATCGTAGCCCTCAGCGCGTTGGGAATATATTTTCTTCGGGAAAGCTGAAGGGTCAGAAAAACAGAGAGGGTAATCGCCCAGACCGAAAGCATACCAATCGGCACCATGAATATCCCGCCCCCGATGATCATATCCATCAGTGTGGTGGGTGCCTTTGTTGGCTCGTCACTACCACTGCTGGCAGCAGCAACGGGATCAGCAGCAGGGGCATCCTGACTCCATGCACGGGGCGAATTCAGGGTCAGAAACAAGGAGGTCCCGACGGCGATCAGGAGAAAACGGCGAAAGATTCCGGGAAGGGTCAGATTCGAAGACATCTTGGATTTAAATAGGTGTTCTTGATTGGTAACGCTCGTTTTTGAAGCAATCACTCAATTCTGTAAAGGAAAAAAAATTTATTTCAATCCTGTTCTTACTTTTCGTCCGAGGAACGGCAATTTTGAGAATCGCTTTCGAAGCTCCCGAGTCACTCAACCCGCTTCGTCCCAGGCCGAAAAGCTGGGATTACAGCCAACGTAGACGGGATCGCGTCAGGGGGAAAGGTCGGAAAATCAACAGCCATGCACGAAACGATGGGGTGGGAATCCAGATCGGAAGTTTTGGATCGGTTCACCAGAACAAAGATTCCCGCAATCATTCCGCCTTCCGCTTCCACGAATTGGTACAGCTCCTTCAGTGTGCCTCCGGTGGTGATGACATCCTCAACCAAGAGAACTCGCTCCCCTCGATGAATCTCGAAGCCACGTTTGAGTTCCAGTGCGTTCGTCGCCCCATTGCGCTCCGCATAAATCGTCCTCGCGTGGAGAGCCAACCCCACCTGCTGCCCCACAGGGATTCCACCCACAGCCGGACTGAGAACTACATCCACTTTACCGAGTTCGGCTAACTTCGGGACGATCTGCTCAATCATGCGCTGAAGCTCCCAAGGATGCTGTACAAGCTTCCCTTTCTTAACGTAGTAGGGCGAGTGTCTCCCACTAGCGAGGATAAAATGCCCCTCCTCTACCGCCCCGTATTCTTTCAGTAGGGCCACAGTTTCCTCAAATGACTTCGGCAATTCGATTCGCATAATTTTGTGCTTTTTCAGTAAAGGAGAGCTGTTCGTCGGCGTAGAGAATCCCACGAGAAACATTCACAAGAAAGGGAGCGGAGCGATTGCCTCCACGCAAAGCATCCAAATCGCCGCCCTGTGCTCCTAGACCGGGAATCAGCAGAGGAACATCCGGCAGACGATCCAGCACCTCAGACGAGGCATTAGTCAGGCCGAGTACGAGACCGATTCCACCCTCTCCGACCGGGGTAGAGTCTGCGCGTCGAGCGAGATCTCCGACCAACTCGAACACCTTCCTCCCGTCGGCTAGAGCATGCAGTTCCAGATCGGCGGCACCGGGATTCGAAGTAACTCCCAGCAGATACACTCCCTTCCCCGGATGCCTGAGAAAGGGCTCTACGGAGTCAAATCCCATGTAGGGGCTGAGCGTGACGGCATCAACGTCCCAACGGTCAAAGTAGCACTGAACGTAATGCTCTTGCGTACTGCCGATATCTCCCCGCTTCGCATCGAGTACTACCAGAGCACCCGTTTCTCGCATCCGAGGCAGCAGCTTTTCGAGCAAGCAATATCCTTCAGACCCCATCGCCTCGAAGTACGCAATATTCGGCTTAAAGGCGGCAGCGAATTCAGCAGTCTGTCCGATTACCTGCTCGCAAAAATCTCCCAACGCTTCTGTCCCGTAGTGAGCGGAAAGGCGAGGATCGATCCCCACACAGAGAGCACTGCCCGTGATTTGAATGCGAGTCTGGAGTCGTTCGAGATAGGTCATCAATTGCGTCGGCTGAATCAACAGACTTTGTTCCGCATGTCAACCGGGATAGCCTTGAATCGAGAGCAGCCACTATCTTTCCGTCCTTTCTTAAGGCAGAGACTACTCGCTCCGCTGGGCAACAGCGCCCTTTTCAGCATCGACCTTCTCCCACGCGGCAGCTTCAAGCAGAGTCCGAACTTCATCATAAGCACCATTAGCTCTCGGCAGAGATTTTACACATTCCTTCAGCGCGGCAAGCTCTCCCCTATCGATTTGCTGTCTCGCATCCGCTAGAACCGCCCCTGCAATCATGTAACGGATTCTCGGCATTGATTGAGCAAATTCCTCTCCGAGTGCCACGGCGGATGTGACTTCACCAGAACGATACACCGCCATTGTCAATCCCTCAGCCGCCGATTGGTTCGAAGGAGTGATCTCCAGCGCTGATAGAAACTGTTCCATCGCATTTTTCCATTTCCCCTCATCAAAAAGACGCCAACCTTCACGCAGAAAGGCATCACTTGACCCTGACTTTACCAGTCCCGCCGTTTCAATCCGAACTACTTTCGCCGCGAGTGGATGAAAGGCACGCACCTTTGAGCTTGGAGCTGCTTGAATAGAAACGGACACAAGAGAAAGCGAAAATAGAAAAAGTGCGAAATACTTCATATGTGAGACTTAAAATTTAAGAGTATTAAACTATTTCGCAATCAAAAATTTTAAAATTCTCACTCTATCTTCTCGTATTTGAGAAAATATTTTAGGATCACAAGTCATCCCATCACGAAAACAACTCCGCCCTTCCGATGCCGTACCGGAAGTATGATCTCTCGAGACCTTTCTCTCCCGTTCTATGGGAAAGGTTACTTCTCCCCGCGCTCGATCATCCGGGTGATTTCCAGAGCCACGTCGAGTGCTGCGGCACCCTCCCTGCCAGTAACTCTCGGTTGTTCGCCTCGAGATGCACAGCGAACAAAAGCGGCCAGCTCCAGTTTCAACGGCTCATCGTGCTCTACCAATACTTCTTCGCGCACGATCTCCATCCCATCTCGTCGATAAATCCAGCCCCCCTGCTCCTGATAATCAAGCGACAAATAAGCGTTACTCTGAAAAACTCTGATCTTTCGCATCTTCTCCGGGCTAATTCGACTGGCAGTGATATTCGCCACGCATCCATTCTCGAAACGGATCCGTGCATTCGCGATATCCTCACGGCGCGTCAGAACTGCTACCCCTACAGCATCTACCGACTGAATCGGAGAATTCACAAGGTGGAGCACGATCTCCAAATCGTGAATCATAAGGTCGAGCACCACTCCAATATCCAAGCTTCGTTTCGGAAATGGAGAAAGCCGATGACATTCGATAAACTTTGGCTGATGCAACACGGCCTCGAGCCGACTCATCACTGGATTGAAGCGCTCGATGTGTCCCACCTGCAGGATGCAGCCCTGCGACGCAGCAAGATCGATCATCGCCTTGGCATCATCCACGGAATCGGCAATCGGCTTCTCGACTAGAACGTGCTTTTTTGCCATCAGTAGCCGAGATGCCACGTCGCGATGCGTTACCGTCGGCGTCGCGACCGAAGCCGCATCGACGCGAGAAATGAGTTCATCGATATTTCTAACAGCCTCGGTATGAAACTCCTTCGCTAATTCTTGAGCTCGATCAAAATCCTGATCGTAAATTGCGACAAGCTCTGCCGAATCAAGTTCCGCATAGATTCTGGCATGATTTCGCCCGATGGCTCCGACACCGACAACTCCCGTCCGAATTCTCATTGAAATTCCAATGCTATGCCAGCATTTGAGAGAGGGAGCAAGTACGGATCACAAAAGCTTTTCGACGACGAACATCGCTCCCGGCCCTTCGGACGAGACACACCTCACTACGAATATTGATCATGCCTGCCCTCCCTGGCGATACCAGCGCGAGAGCACAAAGTGCCCACTCAGCCGAAGTATTCACGATTCCATTTCACCCCATACCAGTATCCGACGACGCTGGCGATAGAGCTACACATCAATCCGGCAGCCATTCCGAAGAAGTCTCCGATCCACCATCCGACGGCACCCGCGAGAGAAGAAATGATCGATGCAAATATGAAGCCCATAGTTTTTTGATTTCGATGTTATGGAAATTATAAATCATCCATGAGAGAAATCCATTTATTTCGCGATTCCTTTATCGGTTGAATTCCTTCTCTACGACATATCGCTCCAAAAATGAAAACCTCATAAAAAACGATGAATTCGTATTTTTTCTCCATCACTCAGACGGATAAATTGCATTTTTTCTACAAACATTCATTTCTGAATTGTAATTCCATGAACAAAATTGAATTTTTTAATGTATTCTCGCTATTTTTTACTTGCGAGTCACTCAAAAATCGCCTTTCATCCATCATTCACTTCATTCACGATTCCCATGGCTGCAAAAACGAAGCAAAAACCTCAGAAAGATACATCGACGTCCCAAGAACTTGACGGTGCACAAGCTCTGGTAATGACGCTCGAGCGTCTCGGCATCGAATATGTATTCGGATACTCCGGCGGGGCTTGTCTCCCAATTTTCGACGCTCTCGAAACTATCGCGAAAAAAATCAAATTCGTTCTCACCCGTCACGAGCAGGGAGCAGTACACATGGCTGACGGGTATGCACGAGCCACCGGTAAACCGGCAGTGGTTCTCGTAACCTCAGGTCCAGGAGCGGGGAATACAATCTCTGGCCTGATGACTGCCCAGATGGATTCAATTCCGATGATCGTAGTTACCGGACAGCAGGTGACTTGGATGCTCGGAAAGGACGCCTTTCAGGAGGCCGACACCTTCGGGATCTCCATGCCCGTGGTAAAGCACAATTATCTCGTTCGTGAGACAAATGACCTCCCTCGCATCGCGAAGGAAGCGCATTATATCGCTACCTCGGGTCGTCCTGGGGTCGTTTTGATCGATGTTCCAAAGAACGTAAGCCAGTCGAACTTCACTGGCGATCTCGATCCTGAGATCGATCTTCCCGGTTATCATCCCGAGAGCGGTTACGATATCGATGGAACCTCGATCGAAGAGGCTTCACGCCTGATTAATCTTTCGAAAAAGCCCCTGATTCTCGCCGGACACGGCGCCATGCTCTCCGGAGCAGAACCCGAGCTAGCGGACCTGGCTAATCGTGTGGACGCCGTGGTGACAAACACGCTACTCGGAAAGGGCGTGTTCCCTGAAGATCACCCTCGCTCGCTCGGAATGCTGGGGATGCACGGCACGGCCTACGCGAATAAGGCGATGTGCGAATGCGACCTGATTATTAACATCGGTTCTCGATTCGACGACCGTATCATCGGCCAGCCGAGCCGTTTCGCCAAGCAGGCAAAGATCGTTCATATCGACATCGACCGTTCGGAGATCGGGAAAATGATCGTTCCAGACGTGTCCGTGGTGGGCGATGCCAAAACAGCGCTCAAACAACTGCTTCCCTTGATCGAAAAGGCGGAACATCCTGAATGGCAAGCGCACATCAACGGCTACAAGAAAAAATTCCCGCTCAATTATAAGAAGCAGGGCGGCCTGCGCATGCAACATGTGCTGGATGAACTCTACGCACTGACCGAGGGCAAAGCCATTGTTGTAACCGATGTGGGTCAGCACCAGATGTGGGCCGCTCAGTATTACAAGAGCGACGCGGCATTCAAGTGGATCAGCTCGGGTGGAGCCGGGACGAT
Source organism: Verrucomicrobiota bacterium (assembly GCA_963205275.1). Classification (GTDB taxonomy): domain Bacteria; phylum Verrucomicrobiota; class Verrucomicrobiia; order Verrucomicrobiales; family DEV007; genus Arctic95D-9. Next base: position 32,577 of record CAUJIH010000080.1, read on the forward strand.
GGGCTTCGGCTTCCCCGCTGCAATCGGAGCACAGTTCGCCTGCCCAGATGAATTGGTGGTGGCCGTGCTAGGTGACGGAGGATTTCAGATGACCCTCTTTGAGCTAGCCACAGCCGTGATCAGTAAGCTCCCACTGAAAATTCTGGTACTAAACAATCACTATCTCGGCATGGTGCGTCAGTGGCAGCAGCTCTTCTTTGATAATCGTGAAAGCGGTGTGGATCTAGTCGGAAATCCCGATTTCGTAAAACTTGCGGAAGCATACGGTGCGAAAGGAATTCACATCCGCCGCCCCGCTGACGTGCGCAAGAAGCTGCAGGAAGCGTTGGCATACAATGATGGCCCCATCGTGATCAACGCGGAGTGCATCAAAACGGACAACGTATTCCCCATGATTCCCGCCGGAGCCTCCCTAGACGAGATGTTGATTGAAGAACCCAAACACCGTATGGAAAAGCCAATTGGGTCCACCTGATCCATGGCCGCTTATGTGCTTGAGTTCGGAGAAGATTTTCCCCGAACTCAACCCGTTCCCTCCTGCTTAAAGTCTTTTTCTTATACTCATTCTGTCTTTATTCCCCACCCTTTTCTAGCCATGTCCAGTGAGATTATCACCGCCGATATCAAACCGAAGCCATCTCCCGAAGTCATGCACGGCCGCACTCTGAGCATGCACGTGACCAACAAGCCGGGCGTGCTGATGCGCATCTGTCAAATCTTCGCACGCCGAGCCTATAACATCGATTCCCTCGTCGTCTCCCAAGGACGCGACCCTCGATTCTCACGACTAACACTGGGAATCAGCGGGGATCCCGCTTCGCTACCTCAGATCATCCAACAGTGCAACAAGCTGATCGATGTGATCCACTGTCAGGAACACCTTCCGGAAAATTCTGTGGTTCGAGAGATGGTTCTCATCAAAGTAAAAACAGAGAATGCCGCTCAGCGGACTGAGATCCTTCAAATCGTCGAACATTTCGCCGGGAAGACCGTGGATTTTACTGAGAGTTCTATCGTAATTCGCATTGAAGGAGCCAGCGACAAGGTGGACGCAGCGATTCATTTGCTCAACCACTACCACATTATCGAAACCGTACGGACAGGTAAGGTAGTGATGGCTCGCGGCGAACAACCGACCTGATCCGCTCCATAGATCGAAGAAATTCTCCCGGAAAGGGAAGAATCGAGCCTCGCGCCGGTTCTTCCCTTTTTTCGAATATCACCTGCGGTGGCGGTGATCACTTGAGTGACTCCGGCACCAGCATCAGCGCAGCATCATCGAATCGACAGAGATCTCTTTCACTCTCTTGCCCCGTCGCCGTCACTAGAAAGACGAGCTGTCCCGCACTGGGCGGCACCTCCAGAATCCCGATGATATCGCTCCAATCTTTCTCGTCCGCGCTCCCTACTGGCATAAATTTCCGGTTCTGTGAATGAGCGGTCCAAGCCCCTTCTGCATTTTTCCATCCGACGGAGAGAAAACCACGTCCCTTTCCCTCTGACTTCATGCGCAAGCGCAGGACATACGCACTGCCCTCTTTCACCGGTATCGTCATACCGATCACCCCATGGCGCATTCGGCTGAGTTCTACCTGCCCATCTACGGAGCACACCTTCCCATGAGACCCCTCTTCCTGCCATTGAAACCATCCCTTGGGCGGCCCATCAGAGGCGGGCGCATCAGAAAAATCGCCATTTGCGAGCAAGTTCTTGAGAGGAGGATTGCGATGCGCCAGTTCTCGCGCAAAGCTCATCGGATCCTTCGCATAGCGGAGCGCGGCTAACGCACCCGGTAGTCGATCCGGCCAAGTCGGATATTTCGCATTACCAGATGGCCACCAATTTGCCTTTTCTCCGTAGATCCATACGATTCCATCACTGGCAGCCAGCGCCGAGGCAACATTCGCTCTCAGTCGAGCAGTGGGGGTACTGCCCGTGCTGTCGATGTGCCAAGGATCGCCGGGAGGGTTCGCATAGGCATCTAAATACAGACTCTGCCCCACTCGGAACTGTCGAACCAGCTTCTCTCGATGTTCTGGTCGAACAAACTCCGGCATCCGCAGCTTTAATCTCGTAAAGGCCGCATTGTACGCATCCGGAGAATTCGCTCGATAACCGATGTCCTCTGTCCCCTCGACTACGCGCATGGCCAGTGGCATCTCGTCCAGCCAGCCATCCACGAATGAGGGCAGTAAACCATAGGTGTGTGCCTCGAGCGCCTGACTCAGTTCTCCACTGTCTAAAAGTCCCAGCATATCGGAAAACAGACGATAGGAGAAAATCATCATCTCTGGAAATTCAGCGCTTGCCGCTTTCATCACTTCTCGTCCTCGCTGACGAGCCATCACCTGATACTCTGAGAAACTATGTTGACCAGCCTGCGGCTGCGCACCATAAAGAAATTGTGAATGAGGTGGCGTATAGGGTTCTGCATCGAACAGGAGCCCTCGCAGGCCACCTTGCTTCGCCAGACGTGAGAGCAGTCGCCAGTGCTCAGTAACGACCTTCCATCCCTCATCATCGAACCAATCCACGTCTCCCGGATTCGAGTAGAGCATCAGGAAATTCTCCCGACAGCTTGCGGGTTTCGCAGCTTTCAGATCTGCCAGAGGTTCAGCAAATTCCTCCCAGCGCCAAGCTTGGCGGGAAAATGCGAAACTTCCTGACTGAAGCTTGCCATCAGGCATCACGCGCTCAGCTCGTAGCGTGGTTCCGTCAAAAATCCCCCACTGTTCGAATTTCGCGAGGCCATCGCGAAACTTGCGAGTCGTCGGTGAATCCCATCCTGTGGCGATCAAGGGAGAACGGACTCCTAAACTGGCATCAACAGGTGCCGCAGGAAGAGTCGATGGAGTGGTCTCCGAAACTGCGATTCCCGTTAGACTGACTAGAACAAGTGAAGCGGAAAAAATAGGATACACAGAACGAAGAGCGCGCATGTCAGAAATCGGAGAGCCGTAGAAAGATCTATCGCCTTACATTCCATCTCTCAAATCCGATTTTGCGCTATACAGATACATTTTAGATTACGAGAGAAGTGCAAAGAACCCCGGTAGAATGGGGTGGGGACGATTCAAACACTGTTATTTATCCTCCTTGCCAGACCGTCTCCTGCGTCGTTTGATCGTAGAAAATCAGAATCATCTTTTCAGAATCGACATTAATGAAGCCCGAGCATTTATGGAAACGCTTTGTATTCTTGGCGCTCCTCTGCGGTTTATTACCCGGCTTCGGACTAGCAACCACCATGACGGCGACCTGGCTGATCGAGGTGCCCTCACCACTCTGGTATCCCGCCGCTGTCCAGAGCCATGCCACAGCATTTCTGATCGGATGGGGCGGTGCGATGATCCTCGGAGTCGCGCTGCACTTTTTGCCACGTCTCCGGGGTGTAAAACTACTCTGCCCTGAGTGGGTGAATCGCTGCTTCTGGTGTCTCGTGCTGGGTCTGGTGTTACGAATTACGGGACAACTGACCCTCGCAACACTAAATTCGAACGATTCCAGCTTTCTTCTGCCTTGGCTCAACGGAGCAGTCATCGCTGGTCTGATTTTGGTTCTGACCGGAGTCTGCGGACTTCTACTGATCCTGATCGCTACTTTTCGTACCGGACGCCCTCTCGCAGAGAATAAAGGCTTTCGCCAAGCCGCTCCCCTACTGTGCCTCTCCGCCCTAGCTCTAGCAGCCGCTCAAATCGCTTGGTGCATCGGGGGGATCAGTGCCTTACGTGCTGGACTGAACCTCGCGGTTCTCCCCCTAGCATCACACGCTCTCGCCCTCGATCTGATGCTCTTCGACTTCATGGCAGCTATTGCCATCGCGATGTCGGCACGACTTTTTCCCCTCACTTTCTGGATTCTGCTCCCATGGTCTCGTGGTTTATTCATTGCTTCCATCTGTCTGGCTCTGGGACTGATCTTGACGATCCTTTCGACCCTCTTCCCATCTCCTGAATTTCTGATCGGATCCGCTGGGTTCCAGGCGACAGGAATCCTCCTCGGAGCATGGACGGTTCGAATCTTTCATCCACGGAAAATTGTGACACGAACGCAGACTCGGCATCGCGTGTGGGCAGGTCCCGCTGATGTAGGGGTAGTCAGCGCTTGGTGCTGGGCAGTCATCGCCGCTGTGGCTTTGATTCTCTCTGCCCTGCACTACAGCGGAATGTCAGTTCCGTCAGAACTCACACAGAAAAATATTCCTCGTCATGCGATGGGAGCAGGCTTTATGACTCTACTCATCGTCTCAGTCGGTTGGAAAATGCTCCCTGGGTTCGGGCGAGGACGCCCACGGGGTGAGAAATGCATGTGGGGGGCAGTAGGAATGGGCAACTTAGCGGTTACTTTGCGTATTCTGCCCATGCTTTGGCCTGGCGTATCCTGGGGATCATGGAATTGGAGCGCGTTTCTACTCCCTCTCGCCGGTCTGGCCGGGTTCTCCTGCCTCCTGCTCTTCAGCACCGCGCTGTGGCTCAGTCTACTCGCTACTGGGGCGTCGAGCGTATCTCACGAACCGTGAGAGTCCATGGCAGGATCGCATTGAATCTAGTAATCTTCTCCGCTACTCTGTCCGGCCATGCGACTCTCAGATAAAGTCATCATCATCACTGGAAGCACCACTGGCATCGGTCGATCCATCGCACTCCGATGCGCTGCCGAAGGTGCCCGCATCGTAATTCACGGACTGGAAGCAGAGCTCGGCGCACAAGTCCTTTCAGAAATCGGCGAAGACCGAGCGATTTTACACATCGGAGATTTGGCTGATCAATCCTGCCCGGAACGACTGGTATCGCTTGCCATCGAGCACTTCGGACGACTCGATGCCGTAGTGAACAATGCGGCCCTCATCGCTACTGGCAATCTTCATACCACTGACAGTGCGCTCTTTTCTCAAATCATCCAGATCAATACCATCGCTCCATTTCTTCTGATCAAAGCGGCGCTTCCTCATCTCACTGCACGTCGTGGATGTATTCTCAACATCGGCAGCGTCAATGCTTGGAGCGGGGAACCAAACCTGCTCCCCTATGCCGTCTCCAAGGGAGCGCTCATGACCATGACTCGGAATCTGGGAGATACACTGATGCGAGAAAACGGTGTCCGTGTCAACCAGATCAATCCAGGTTGGGTATTGACAGAGAACGAAGAGCAACGAAAGCGTGAGCATGGTCTCTCTTCCGACTGGCCTTCGCGTCTACCGAAAACCTACGCTCCGGAAGGTCGCCTGCTAAAGCCAGAGGAAATCGCTGCCGCTGCCGTTTACTGGCTGGCGGATGAAAGCGGACCCGTGAGCGGGCAAGTAGTCGATATCGAGCAATATCCCTTTCTCGGTCGAAATCCCCCAAAGGATGAGAGCACGATTCCGACGCCTAGCGCAGACGATGGGCCACTAGAGAATAACTGACTTGCAAGTTCTGCTGAGCTGCGTCACTCTCTGAGAGAACCTCTTTTAAACGGCTTCGCGTCGGATCAGTATTGTATCGAGATGCCAGATCAACCGAAATCGCAGATATTCAAAATCCTAGCCTATTCACTGGCAGGAGTTCTCCTACTCCTGAGTTGGCTCTGGAATATTCCGCCATTCTGGCAGTCGCTCGATGAAAACATTTTCCGCTTCTTTAATCAATTCGTAGATCTTCAATACCCAGTATGGATCAAGATCCTCGCGATTCTGAACACGCGTCTTTTCGACTTCATCTCGGCGGGGTTCATGTGCCTACTCCTCCTTTGGTCGGTGCATATTTCTCCTCGCCAAGATCGATGGCGCTACTGGATTAGCGTAAGTGTGCTGATGGTGGGCACCTTTCTTCTGATCTCTGCTCTGTGCGAAATCAGCATCACTTGTCATCGCCCCAGTCCTACAGCGACATTTGGTGACTCGAATCGTCTCAGAAATCTGATCGATATCCGTCATCGGGACATTTCCAACCAGAGCTTTCCCAGTGATCACGGGGTTATCCTCATGATCTTCGTCGCCTTTCTTTTTCGATTTGCACGACGACAAGTTGCTGCGGTCGGAGTCCTCTTGACAATCCTGTTGTCAGCACCGCGTATCATGGTAGGCGCTCACTGGTTCACCGATGTGTATGTTGGGGCACTCTCTACCACACTTCTTACCTTACCTTGGCTCCTGATGAGTCCTCTGGCGGATTGGTGGATCAGAAAGATCCGTCAGCACTTGGATCGTTGGCTCGATAAAAAGCAGATATCGACTCAATGAATCTCAGAAAAGTCGCTCTGGATTAACGGAGCGTCTGGATTAACAGAGCGTCTCTTGCCACAGATCTGATCATGGTCAGAATCCACAGGGTATCGAGGCGAGAAGGCCGTTCATCGAGTCCCAGACAGCCTTCATCATTCCCTGATTGTCTGGATCCTTAAAAATCAGTCGCAACTCAGTCCTATCATATTGGACGTAGAGAAACTCTGCGACAAAATCAATTTCGTCATCGTTCAACCCCGTCAGGACGAATTTCTCCCCCGCCATCGGCCCCTCCGGCACGATGACCCCTTCTCGCAGCAACCGCGCCGTGGCTGGAACCCCTCCCATCGAGTCTGGGATCACATGAGCTACGCCGAGAGCGGCGAGCGCTCCTGACATCTGCGAGATGCTCTTCGCATTCTGCACAGCCACCGTTCTCTTCGCTACTCCTCGCAGATTACTGATCGTCGGAAGAGCGATAGCCGCCAATATTCCGATCACCGCAACGATGAGGAGCAACTCAGTCAGGCTAAAAGCCTTCTCTGTGTTTGAACGAGAGGACATCAACTATGAAAAGAACGAATGCTTTCAGTCATCAATTTATATGGGTCTCCAGAAAATCAATACTTCTGAATTTTGTCTTGCAATATAAGAAAATGTAACACAATCTATGTAAATTTCATTCTAAAAATTATTTCATTTTTAAAAATTTTATTTTCACTGAAAATCTTATGTCATCATTGAGAATAAGGAATACTAATTTTTGGTGGCTTTCCATTTTTTTACTGGCCGCTTTCTCATGGATCACAGGTCAGGACGATGTAAGCAGAATCCGCTTCACTTCACTATCACAGTCCACGCCAGGCGGACTGCGTTCGAACATGATTCGAGACATTACACAGGATGCGGCGGGCTGTAATTGATTAGCGCCTCTTGACAATTGATAATTCTGATCTAATCGTGCCTCCGATGGGATTCAATCGGAAAGACCTGATGCGTCAGCCACGGAAGCAACTCGTGGAGATCGTTCTGTCCCAGCAGAAACGCATAAGGG
>CAUJIH010000081.1 GCA_963205275.1 Verrucomicrobiota bacterium
ATGAAAAGTCCCTACAAGGCGATCGTCGCCTTTTCCGGCGAGCCGGAGTTCAACGGGGAGAAGGTCAGCGAAGCGAAACTGAACGGATTTCCCAGTGGTGAAATTGCCGACCGGATTCAGGAGGATCCGTATCGCTTTCTGATTTGCGCCGATAAATTCCAGACCGGCTACGATGAGCCATTGCTGCACACCATGTATGTGGACAAGGCGCTGTCCGGCATCAAGGCCGTGCAGACGCTGTCGCGGCTGAACCGAGCGCATCCGAAGAAACACGATGTGTTCATCCTCGATTTCCAGAACGACACGGAAGTCATCGAGAAGTCCTTCGCCGCCTACTACCGCACCACCGTCCTCAGCAGGGAAACGGACCCGAACAAACTGCACACTCTCAAGGACGAAATGGACCGCTATCAGGTATATTCTCCGGCGCAAATCGATGAGCTGGTGGAGCTGTATCTGAGCGGCGACGATCGCGACAAGCTCGACCCAATTCTGGATCACTGCGTGGCCGCCTATGTGGAGGACCTCGACGAGGACGAGCAGGTGGATTTCAAAGGCAAGGCGAAGGCATTCACCCGCACCTACGATTTTCTCGCCACTATCCTGCCGTATGGCGTGCAGGAATGGGAAAAACTCTCGATTTTTCTGAATTTCCTCATCCCGAAATTGCCCGCACCCAAGGAAGAGGACCTGGCCAAAGGAATCTTGGAATCCATCGATATGGACAGCTACCGGGCCGAGAAGAAGGCGACACTGGCCATCGCCCTGCCGGATGCCGATGCAGAGATCGAGCCATGGAACCTAGAGGGTGGTGGTCGGAAGCCGGTACCGGAGATGGACAGGCTCTCGAATATCGTGAAGGCATTCAACGACCAGTTCGGTGGCTTGTTTGCCGATCCGCACCGGATGGAGGGCCGCATCACGGGCGAAATTCCCGAGAAGGTGAACGCCGACCAGGCTTACCAGAATGCCAAAAAGAACTCCGACCGGCAGAACGCCCGGATCGAGCACGACAAGGCGCTCAAGCGCGTCATCACAGCCCTCTTTGCGGACGACGCCCAGCTCTTCAAACAATTCCAAGACAACGAGTCCTTCCGCCACTGGCTGACGGAGACGGTATTTGGGATGACGTATGAGGAGTCATGCGAGACCGAGTGAATCCCATATAGCCCCTACCGTCGGCTCTCGGATATCGACATCACATGCGTTGCCAAAGCATCGATGGAAATCCGTGAAATCTGTGAATAAAACTTCGGCGGATCGTCGCTCGAATACAAACGTTTCCTATTTTCTTCCTAGGAATCCACAGATTACGCAGATTTCCACAGATTTTATCAAAGGAAAAGGAACGTGATCAGTCTCTCGACGAACAAGCTGCGATGGCGCGAGTTGTGGAGTAGGTCATCCGCAGATTGCGCAGATTTTCACAGATAAAAATAAAAAAATCTGTGTCCATCCGTGAAATCTGTGGATAAAACTTCGGTAATATCATGCGTGACCTTCAAACCTTCGCCATTATCGGAGCTGCCGTGACTGCGTATAACACCCTTGGTCATGGTTTTCTTGAAGCTGTGTATCAGGAGGCTCTGCTGATCAACTCCGGCGGATCGTCAGTCGAATACAAACGCTTCCTATTTTCTTCCTAGGAATCCACAGATTACGCAGATTTTCACAGATTTTATCAAAGGAAAAGGAACGTGATCAGTCTCTCGACGAACAAGCTGCGATGGCGCGAGTTGTGGAGTAGGTCATCCACAGATTGCGCAGATTTTCACAGATAAAAATAAAAAAATCTGTGTCCATCCGTGAAATCTGTGGATAAAACTTCGGTAACATCATGCGTGACCTTCAAACCTTCGCCATTATCGGAGCTGCCATGACTGTGTATAACACCCTTGGTCATGGTTTTCTTGAAGCTGTGTATCAGGAGGCTCTGCTGATCAACTTCGGCGGAACGTCGCTCGAATACAAACGTTTCCTATTTTCTTTCTAGAAATCCACAGATTACGCAGATTTTCACAGATTTTATAAAAGGAGAAGGAACGTGATCAGACTCCGGACGAACAAGCAGCGATGGCGCGAGTTGTGGAGTAGGGCATTCACAGATTGCGCAGATTTTCACAGATAAAAATAAAAAAATCTGTGTCCATCCGTGAAATCTGTGGATAAAAATCTCCAGCGTTCCCTAGGCATGTAATATCCTAGAGCATTGGAATGTGTAGCGTATCAGTCGATTGCAATATCGTGAAGGCGTTCACCGATAGATATTGGAAAAATTGATTTCTTCACTTCTTGCCACGGGCTCACTGGTTTTCACGGCTTCAGGAATTCAGGGCTTCGCCTTGACGATACGGTAGGAGAATCCTTCTGGAATTGGTGAAAAGCTGAGTAATGAATCCTTCATCTGAAAATCGATTTTCCGAATTACTTGTCCTGTGATATCGCAGGCTTCGATTCGTTCGGGAACGAATTTCGAGCCTGTGATTTTCTCCGGTCGCAGAGACAGAGCGGTCATGGGTTCGTCGGGAAGGGGAGTGACGCGAATGCTCTCCGCTTCTGTGATGATTCGAATCCCATTGCTCGTGATCGCATCACCAAAATCTGTCGTTGTCAGATTGGGCATTAGATGAGGAGACTCAGGGAGTTGGCTCTCGATCATCCGAATCGCGGTGATTTGACCCGGTTGCTGCGAATTTCCTTCGAGTACGAGGCGAGCGATTTCATAGCGATGATTCCCGTCGTCGCTTCCACGCAGGTGCGCACGCTGGCCACGACCTTTTCTGTCGAAGAGTCCCACGCGAATCGAATACTCTCCAGGCTCGAAGTTTTCTGGAATCCGGATTTTCCAGTTCTTGCCTGTCTGAATCTTGCCCTGCCACTGGGAACTCGGCGGAGTCGGATCTCCTCCGCCGGTAAACATGTCTTTCGTGCTTTCTTCTTTGGCTTCACCGGATGCAGAAACAAAGTGGTAAAAGACGCTCATATCGGTTTCCGTCGCCTGTTTTGCCTCCCAGTCAACCAGCAGTCGAAACTCACGATTTCCTAAATCCTCTAATCCCGCAGCACGAGGACGGATCTCCAGAGGAGTATTGGGAACGAAGCCACGTCCGTTGAAGTAGGTTTTGCCAAGCGAACGCGATTGCTCCACGACCTGCCCCCGAATTCGCTCGATGGAGGCTTCAGCGTCTCCGGAGCGAGCGAGAAACCCATATTCAGGTAGAATTCGACCATCGATTTTCCAGTCGTCTTTTCCACGATTCACATGAATCGTCGCTCCTGATTTCCATCGTACTATCAGGCGATGAATATCGTCGTGATCGAAAGTCACGCTTTTGATTTCGTCAGATCGCAGCGATGCAATGATGTCCTGAGCGAGCCAATATTTCCGAACGGCATCGTGGATCAAGCTGCCACGGTCCACCATCAGAGCGTGTCCGGTCAGTATCTCGGCACTGATGTAGTCATCGCTGCCGATCCCGTGGAGGTCACGAGACAGAGGCCCCTGATAGCGTACGGAATAGCCGACCCCGTGAAGAGAAAAACGCGAATGTAGTACGGCATCGAACCAGGGAACGCGCTCCCAATCGTCGCAGGGACGCTCCGCCACATGGCGATCACCCTTTTGCGCGATCATCAGAAATTGACAGTCTGCCCCGTCGAGCTGTCCGACGAGCTGATCGCTCCCCGCCTCGCTGATGGTGGGCGCGTTCCCGCCGAATGTTTTCCGGATGGTAGAAAAGGCATCTCCCCAGGCCTTTCGAGTCTCCGTGCGAGAATGGAACTGACCATCGCGATCATAAAAGTCGAATACGTTCATCGACGACCAGACATCGACGAAAGAGGTCGTCGGATGAAACGCATCTTGGATCAGTGAGAGGTTTCTTTCGAGAAAGGGTCGCAGTCGGTCTGGGCGAAACTGGTAACTCTGAGCCTGTCGTCCCTCGTTCAACCAGGCCAAACGCGGACGACCATCCGGATGAAAGCTGGTCAGATCGTAAGAAAAGCCCTCAGCATCTGGGTAGATGTCGATGTAGTTGTCATGGAGTCCCCACAAGACGCCATGTTTCCTACAAAGCTCGCCCAGGTGTCGCAGGTCCTCAATGGTGCCTAGCTTGGGATTGGGTGGAAAAATATCGGGAAGTCGATAGTCATATCCCCATCGTTGCCAGTTGTGAAGAATGACCAGAGAATCTGTCAGACCATAGTGAAAACATCGCTCTAGGAGATCGGCGTTTTCCCTGTAATCTCCTCCCCAGAGATCGAAAACGAAGCGACCTGCCTTTTTCGCGACAGCAGGAGCTGCGGTCCGGGGATCGATGGAGCGAAATGCGATGGCAGAATCAAAAGCACCGTCAGCTCCCGGTAGCAGGGTGTAGGTCGACGCAGGATGAGAGACGAGTGCATAGCGATGACGATCAGGATCGACCTCGAACGCATCCGGTGGCATTTCACTGGCGACCAGTAGGGAAAGGCCGTTCGTGAAGTCCATGCCGACGTGGCTGGCGGCCAGATCATGCCCACCGCCTCGGGCTGTGAATTTCTGCGGATGGACGATGCAGTATCCGTGCCCGTAATACATGCGCTGAGCCTGATGTTCGAAGGTCCCGGGAGCAAGTCGCGTGATTCGCGATTGCGAGTCAGCAGGATCGACGATCTGAATCCGGAGTCCGGGCCCATCTGCCCAGAGCTTCACCGGCAGAGTGACGTGCCCCTGGGGCGTCACGATGTCGTGATCGATTCGCAGCGCATTCCCGTCGCGATGGGTCGCGACGTGCACGACTTGAGCAGAGGAGGGCCATTGGCGCAGGCTTTGTTGATCCAATTCAATCTCGAATCCGTCCATGAGAGTCGTTTTTCCCTTCGCCGAAAGAGCGATTACAGCATCGATGATCCCCCTGGGGCCGGGGACGATGACTGCCTGTCGCTCCGGCCCCAGAGGAAAAACGATGGCTTTATCAGACGATGGGTTGCCCGACAGAACCTGACGGGCAAGATTTTCACGCTCGGTCCGCGACTCCGCGCTCTCTTCTGTGGGAGGATTCCCGGCGCTTACGGTGGGCGCACCCCAGTAGGCAGAGTCGCAGTTCGTATTATTTTTTGGTCCAGGATGACATTCCAAACTCAATACGATTTCGCGACCGGCGAACGGAGAAAGATCGACTTCGCCATGAAGCCAAGTCTTCGAGTCAGAGTGGCGGTCAAAGAGAACCTTTCCATCCACTCGCACGCGGAAGGTGACTCCATCGCTCGTTCCTTCATCGGGCTTGCTGTCGCGGATCGCTTGGTCAAAGGAGAATCGAAGCGAGCTTGTTTTGGGAAGACTGAGGCGGTATTCGACGAACATCGTGCCCGCTCCTTTTCGGTAGGGCGGGTGCAGATTCAGGCTCATGCGAGGATCTGGGCGATCCACGGGATGCTGGGAAAGACTCATCCCTGATTCCCGATCCGCACCTTGCCATCCGATGGGAAGCGTGACGGGCTTCTCTTGATTAAAAATCTGATAGCTGACCTGCTGATTGTGCAGTGAAGTGAGATCGAGTGCTCCGATCTCCGGGACAACTGCGACGGCTCCCTGCTTTTGGAATCGAGATGAATCGCGGGGTGGAAGGAGCGATTCTGTAGAAAAAATTTGTACTGCGTGAGCCCCTACGGAGGGTGATTTCGTCGTCGAATTTGCAACAATGTGAAAGGGATACAGACCAATCTCAGCTTTCTCCGTGAGCGAGAACGCAAAGGTGATTTTGGTATTTCCCTTGGCGGGAAGCTCCGCTGTACGCTCGGGTTGATGAATGATCACATCTTCGGCGACTGAACTCGCGCGCAGATGAATGGACAGGGGCTGAGCGCCCGCGTTGGAGAGAATGACAGGCACCTGGACAGGAGTGCCCGTTTTCGAGAGAGACTCTGCTGCCTCATCCTTTGCGCTCGCTGCGTCCACTCGAACCACCGTGCCGATTTCGATCGTCAGGTCGCCTTCGGTGACTCGTTCGCCATTGAAGGCATGGGTATTGGTGAGAGGTAGGATGGACAGAATGGCCGCCAGCAAAAAAGATCGCACCTGCGAGAAAGGGGAGTTCATCGGACAGACGCTCGTAGAAGAGAGCGAGCAAACGAGAAAACGGAATCCGAAGTCTGTCAATTACCGAAGAGCGTAAGGAGCGATCTCGGTTCACAGTGAAGATAAAGTTTTTAAATTTTTGTAAAACTTGTCTCAAATGACATTTTAAGGTTGATTCTATTCAGGAATTCTTGATGATCTAGATTCTTGATCATGGAATTCTGGATTTACCTGTTAGCCATCGGTGGCCTGCTCTGTCTGGCGGGAGTGTTGGTGTACGCACGCATTACCTCCGGCAAACAGGATGCGGGGTCAGCTCTGCATCACTCACCCGGAAACTGGAGACAGTCGGATGATCTCCCTGAAGAGGTGGATGGGGAGAGAGATGAGAATGAGGTCACTCTCCGAATCGGCACCAAAACGGATTTAGCCCAGAAGCAAAAGACCCCATCGAGCGAATATCTCGACGAGCTTCAGGAAGCGGCCGCTGGACTTGCCCTGTTGATGCGATCATCTCCCATTCCGAAGGTGGAACCTCTGGAGGATGTTCTCGATTCTACAGAGAATGCAGAGGCAGCGGAAACCGCTGTTGAAATCCCACAGGAAGAATCTGTTGAAGTGGCGGAAGCGGAACGTGCACAGGCCTTCGTCAAAGAGGAAGTCGTGTTCGGAATCGAAACGGAAACAGAAGTGATCGAAACAGAAACGAAAGTTCTCTTAGAAGAAGAGCAGTGCGACGAGGAAGTCGTGGAGATCACTCCGGCAGCGATGGTGGTGGCGGAAGTATTGTTACCCGTGGCGCCAGAGGTTGCGACTGCTCCGAAGGAAGAGGTGGTTTTCCCTTATGAGACAGAGCCCCTTCCAGAAATCGCGGAAAAGAGGAATCAGCCGTTTGCCGTTCCACTGCTTGCGACCGAATTTACCATTGGGACAGTTGAGACCGTTACGATAGGGGATGAATTTGAGGAAGTAGTGGAGGAAGCCGCTGAGACACCCGAGGAAGCCGAAGCGCAGACCGTGCGAGGTGTCCTAGGGGAGGCCTTGCTGGCGCGTCTGGATGAACTCGATGAATCCCTGAATGAGTTCGAGGAACTGCTCGGAGGGATTGAGTCCGGCTTCCGCCTGCTTTCCGAGACCGAAGCAGAAATTTCTGATTCGGACAAAGAAGTCGCCGCAGTCGCATGAGCCAAGTCTCAGAGAAAAGAAATCCTGAATCGCTAAGGTAATTTTTCTTGCAGTCGTCCTCTCTGCAAGGATTGGTCTCATCGCTTTTTCTGCAGGAGTGGACGGCACACGGCTGGGGGATGGAATATCTATGAAAAATTTGGGCGCGTTCTGGGGATTCTTGGGTGTTTTCACCATGCTGTCCTGTGCGATCTGGCGACTGACGCCTCGTGCTCTGGAGGCATTTCAGGTGCCACTGGAGACCAAACATTGGGTATTCCTAGCGGTATTTCTGTTCTTTATGTTATACTCGGAAGGATATCGCGGCTTTCAGAAACGCTTTTCTCCCCGAACTGCGGCTCGGATTCGTCATCTGCGCGATCATTCGAATCGACTCCATGCGATTTTAGCTCCGGCTTTCTGCATGGGTTACTTTCATGCGAAGCGTCGGACACAAATCACTGCAATCTGTCTGACGCTGACCATCATCGCTCTGGTGGTTTTCGTCCGCTATCTACCTGACCCTTGGCATGGTCTCGTGGATACCGGGGTAGTGATCGGACTGCTCTACGGGATCGTGACTTATGTCTATTACACAGTCGTAGCGGTGCGCAGCGAGTACTTTCCGTTCTCACCAGAGGTTCCGGACGGCTGTGAAGCCGCCCCGAAAGCTCAGTCGTAGGCTGCTGAATCAGCCACGCTCCGTCCACACGCGACAGCTTCCATCAGAGTAGATCGCCTTGTAGGTAGTGGCGACGATACGGCGGCAACGCTCGTTCCCCCAGCGATCGGTGGTGGTGTGTGGAATGCGCTCTTTTCTCACGACGACTGTTTTGATCCAGTAGGGAGCGATAGGCGCTATCTGTCCGCAGCAGGGAGCGGCATTATAGCGATCCCTGTCCTGGTAGTGACGATAGGGCATGATCTGCTCGTAGCGAGGTGTCTGGAACTTGCTGTCTGCACAGGAGTCGGCGTGGGTATTCTCGGCGCAGAAGAATGG
Organism: Verrucomicrobiota bacterium; assembly: GCA_963205275.1. Classification (GTDB taxonomy): domain Bacteria; phylum Verrucomicrobiota; class Verrucomicrobiia; order Verrucomicrobiales; family DEV007; genus Arctic95D-9. The sequence goes on from CAUJIH010000081.1 coordinate 8,223, forward strand.
CAGCGCGAAGAGAGCGGTGAGAATGAGTGATATTTTCATAGTCAGTCTGTGTGATGTGACGGGCAGCGTAGAGGAGGGAGAAAGTCCTGTCGAGTCCTGAGAGTCAAAATTAAGAATTTTTCGTAATTCTCATGGCGTCTGCTTTTCTCGTCCGGCAGCGGTGATTGCTCGTAACAGAGTTTCGCCCATATTTTCAGATGGCCCGCCATGGATCCAAGAAATCTGGCCATCGGGGCGAATCACGACGATGTAGGGAACGCGATCTGCCTCGAAGAGGCGGGCGATCTTCTGATTCGTGTCGATCGCGACGGGCTTGCTCTGCCACTTGCGGCCTTCGAGGAATTGATTCACCATTACAGGAGACTCCCCATGGTTGATCGCGAGATGGACGACTGAGTCCGGTGGAAATGCGTCGACCGCAGCTTCGACTTCGGGCATCATTTTGACGCAGTCTCGGTTCCAAGTCGCCCAGAATTCGAGAACGACGATTTTCCCTCGCTGTTTTGAAAGGCTGAAAATTTCTCCGTCGAGTCGGGTGAGATCGAACTCTGGAGCCGACTTTCCGATGAGCGGAGACTCGGGCGCTCCGTCTTCCCTCTGGATGCGCGGTTCAGGGGCATCTGTGAACTGCCAGCCATCGAATGCCATCGATTCCAAAGAATCAGTCTCGGCCAGAGGCAGAGGAGGGAAATAAACGAGGCTGCTCAGTTGCTCGAGTGATACTTGGCACTTTCCCAGAACAGCAGATTCGCCGATGAGCTTACCCCCTTCAATTCCTTTCCCGAGCACATGAAGTCGCGTGCCGTTACGGAGGATGAGGTTGTGAGAAACTCGAAAGTCGTATTTACTGAGTCTTTGCTGGCGCTCTTTCTCACGGTTTTGCGCTTGCTTCACTGAGAGGCTATTCTCACTTTCCAAGTCGTCTTCAAGTGCTTGCGATCCCATGTCGGACTTCCCAAGGTGGGCGGGCAGGGATGATGTCGCCTGCACCCTTGCCTCCTGCGCAGGCAGTGGCGGATCGGAGCGCATGAGACTGGCGACGCGAGAGCGCGGAAGAAGTAACTTTTTCCCGTTCGCTTCAAAGGAGATTGTGTCCTGATGAATCGACTCCAGACTCCCGCGCAGGATGTCACCATTCGTTCCGATGAGCAGGTGGGAAGGGGGCTTCTCCTTCTGCGAGCGTGGAATCGTGAAAAGATCGCGTGCGGCACGAGAGTCGAGTATCGGATCGATCAGGTTTCCAGACTGGGAAGTGATCTGAAAGTGCCCCAAGCGCAGTGTGCTATTCTGGGCTCCTTCGACCAGATATTTTTGGAAACGAATTCCATGGCCAGAGCGGAATGATGGCTTATTGGCAAAGTCTGCTACGAGTTTGCCATTGAGGAAAACTTCGATTTGAGTAGAGCGGATAAGAACCGTGATGTGATTGTGCTTTTCATCTAGTTTCCCGTCGCGTCCGGAAAAGCCTCGCCCTGAAGCATCCGTGATTCGTCCAATCGTGAGGTTCTTCCCTCGAATCGAGAAGTCGATATCCGCTGAAGGAGCCGTAGGATCGGTCTCAGAGAGAAACAATCTCAGTCGAAGCAGGTTCATGCCTCCGCCTTCACCGCTAATGTCGAAGTCAATGCGATCTCCCAAGAGCAGGGATGAATTCGTGATCGCTCCTGCCTCCATCGTCACAGATTTCGGGGTCAGAGTCACTTGATTCTGATCGCCGTCAGCGACACGCCAAGCGGAATCGCGAAAGTCCTGAAAGATGCGCCCCGTCCAGCCAAGATCGACTCCACGCCAATCGGCTGTGGCAATCTCAATATGACCAGTGATCAGACTGGAGAAATCCACCTGATCGGGAGAGAGTGAGACGAGTTCCCCCGTCACGATTTCATCCGTATTCAGATGGAGGCGCGTCTGAGAGAATACTCCAGTCGAAGCAGCCCTCTCTCCCGCCAGCGCGGATCGCGTCACGGTGAATGGAATTTTTGGAGCAAAGGGAACCGGCGTCTCAGCCCCCACGGCTTGCCAAGCGAGGAAGGAATCACCTGCGTCGTTGAGCGTGGAATTCTCTGGAACCAGATGTAGACTGCCTTGCATCCGGGCAGAATCAGCAGAAAGGATGTCGCCTCCTCTCGCGATGAGAACGTCCGGATTATCAAAGCGGAGACTCTTAGCACCGTCGAGCTTCACAGCAATGGGGGATTCGCTCCAATCGGGCTGAAGAATAAGCTCAGAGGGCGAAATATTCAGACCTCGACCGCTCATCGAAATACCACTAGGCCAGAGAACGTGAACCGTTCCGGCGGTCGGAGCTGTGGATGGCTCGTCGAGATTCTTAGGGAAGGTCCACTCGATTAGATCGGAAAGGGATCGCGACTCGGTCCCACGATGCATGGTCTTTTCTCCAGTCACCAGTTTTAGGTCGTCGGGATTCAGCCAAGCTGCGCCACTTCGCCATTGGATTCGAGGACTATCCGGCTGAATTTCAGTGATCGTTTTGCCATCCCATTCGAAGACGTGAAGATACTGCAGCGTCATGGCAGTATTCCGGCTGAGCAGGTAGAACCCTTGCTCATAGGAAGGACTCTTCTGACGACCGGGAGGATTGGGCTCTTCGTTAATCTTTTCTCCCTTCACCGCAGCGAGAGTTTTTCCCGACATGTCACAGAGGCGAACCTCACCCGTTTCCTGATTCCAGAAAAGCCGAAGCGTTAGATCTTTGACTCCCGGAGAAAGGTCGATTGCCGGGGCGAAATGATTCCCAAAGGTGAGGACCAGACGGTGATTCCATGTCTCCAGCATCGGGCCATACTCTGGACTATGCAGGACACCGACTTCGAAATCTGGTGATCCGCTCGGGAAGGTAAGACGAAAACGCAGCTCGACCTGAGAAGGCAGATTGATGGAGCGGAACAAGTCCCCTAGCCACTGATGGGTGGTGAGCGATCCCGCACGACCCTCTGTCCAGTCCATCGGTTTACGATCACGTCCGGTGGATATGAGGCCGTCGAGTCCGCCGGGTCCGATCCAGGCTCGTCCCGGCCCACTGACTCGAACGATGCGACGAATTTGGCTCTGTGGCAGGCGAACAGGGTCGGGAAAAAACGGAGTTCGAAATGTGAGCGTATTCTGTTCCACTGTCACAAGGTCGCCTCGAAACTGGTCTCCATTTTTCAGGAAAATTTCGAAAGGCGCCTCAGCGAACGCAGGAGTCTCGTTCTCCTCCGAGAAGGTCAGAGAATCGATCTGCCGTCGGTCCAGTGCGAAAGGGGCGGCAAATGTGGGCGCAATGAAGCAAATCCGCTCTCCCGACTGGGGCAAGAGTTGGCCGAAGACCTCGTCTCCATTTCGCCAGCGAAGCTTCGCAGAACGCGAAGATTGCTCCGCTGAGGAGAGATTGAGCAAACAGAGCGCCGCTGCCAGACCTAAGAGGGTCTGCTGAAGGATCAAACAGTGTCTGATGCGGGCGAACATGTGAGAGTCAGGATAGGTCAGAATCGTTCGTATATGGGGAGATATCGATAATTGAGCGCCAGAGAGAGCAGGGACATCGCCGTACAGTAGGCCTCGCCATAGCTGCCGGGAAAACTTCCATCAGGCGCTTGCTCGGATGCCAATGTGGCCGCTTGGGTTCTATTCCACTGACTCCAGCGCACGGGATCGGCCTGGAACAGGGCCTGGGCCATGTAGTAGATGTAATACTGCGGATGTGCAGTCTCGACGTGATCGATCCGTTGAACGATGTGCTGCAGGGCTGCGCGGTATTCGTCCGTATCACGATGGTGAGAAACGGCGTAGACCAGCGTGGCGACAGCAGATCGGGCGCTCGACTCTCCCGCACCTCCGATCCCTCCGGCGTACGCGACGAAACCAGAAGATGCGGTGTTTCTCTGCATGTAAACGATGGCGGAGTTCAGTGTCTCATCTGGGACAGACAGCCCGGCATTGCGACAGGCCAGCAGGCCCATCAATACGCATCCAGTGACGGAGGTGTCGGCATCAGTGGAGGTAGGGGAGTAGCGCCAGCCGCCCCAGCGATTCGCCTTCTGAGCCGTGACGGCCAGTGAGATGGCCTTTTCCAAAGCGATCGCAATGGAGCGGCGCGTGCCTTCGGGTTCACTTCCGTTCCAGATCAGATCTTCATCCACAGCACCGTAGGCCTCAGCGAGCGCAAGCATGGCGAAGCCGTGATGGTACATGCTATCGGGGATGTAGCCGCTATCCTTCTCCTGAGACTGAATCAGCGAGCGCAGAGCAGCAGCGATCTGTGGATGATGCGGCCCAAAGTTCGGATCTTCACCGCTGGCGAGAAAGGCCATCAGACAGAGGCCAGTGATGCCATTGCCGGAAGCCCCGTGCCAAGAGCCGTCATCATTCTGGATTTTCGTCAGATAGCCGATGCCGCGATCATAGATCGTATCGACTTCGACGGGAATCTCACCGCCGAACGGGAGCGAAGGGGCCTGGGCGTAAGTCGATGGAGCAACTGCGCAAAGGGCAGTCGCCAAAAGCGACATCCAGAGAATGAACGGGCGGGGGAGCATGATCTGGTAGTCGCGGATTCAGTCTACTTTGATTCTCACTCCCGGCCCTGGCATACGCAGTGCTCCGGCATTGCCCTCCTTAGGAAGAGCGTCGATTTTCAGATCTTTCGGAACATCTCCCAGACCGTCGCCGTTTTTAGCGGCTTTTCCCGCCTTTTCCTTACGATTTTTTGCCGCTTTATCCATCGCACGACGCAGACGGCGCTTTTGGTCCCAGAAGTGTTCGAAGGACCCTGTAACATCTCGGAGTTGATTGAACTGAGATTCGGTCAGGATGCTCTGCAGAGTTTCCGCTTCGGCAAAGTTGGCGAAGGACAGAAACATGCCCTGCTCAAAGTATTCGCCCCAGTAACGACGAACTTCGCGCAGGTTTTCCCGAACCGCACTCGTCACGATTTCGCCTAATTTCGTCCGCTGTTCCGGGGTCAGTCGAAGCAATTCGTCGAGCATGGCGAGGGAAAGGCGAGCGAAAGCGTCGTTGCGGTCGTCTTCGCGCCGTTTCAGTGTTGCCTCATATTGACCGATTTGTTCCTCTGAAAGCACATCTTTCAACGCATCGCGCCAGAGGTCATTGGACTCGCCTTCCTCTTCGGATCGATTGCTGCCGAAGTTCATTGATCCCATCGACTCTAGCTTTTCCTTGATCTCATCGGGGTCGCTTTTCTCCAGACGCGAGCGGAAATAGCGCTCGGCTTGAACGTGCCACTCTTTCATCGAACGTTCGACAGCTCCACTGGCCGCCAGCGAGAGGCGATCTTTCTGCGCTTGATCGAGCTGACAAATTCGAGCGGCGTCGTCGATGACGATTTGCATGAATTTCATGCGCGTCTTGCGCTCCTCGTCGGCTAGGTTCGTAATGTGACGGGAAATAATTGCCTCCAGAGAAGCATCGGCAGCAGGGGATTCTCCATTTGAAGGAGTTTTCTGATCCGATTTTTCCGCCTCTTGGGCACGAAGAAACAGGCTCGCGGAGCCAAGGGTTAAAATCAGGAGAAAGGGCAGGGGATGAAAGAAAGGCTTCATGGCGAGGAGGGTGCTGGGGGAGCTGCTTCGATCTTGTTAAAGTATTGATCGAGTCCTTGGCGAAATTCGTCGGGAAGTTCTCTCCCCGCACGTCCGGTAGCGGGGGTGGTGGTCTCGGCAGGCAGAGTCGGTGCACCGAGTTCACCACTCTGGGGGCCGATGTCGCTGAGAGCGCCGCTTTGTCTGCCTCCGCCATTTCCACTCGCGGAGTTCGATCCGCCGTTGGACTTGCCGCCACCGCCGGAGGGGGATTTCTGGCGCTTCGACTGGAGCAGTAACTCGATGGCTTCGGTCTGGTAGGCGATCGTCTCTGGTCCGGTGTCAGGACGGATCAGGACGGCGCTGGAACGACGCATCAGGTCAGACACCGCTTCGAGCAGTTGCCGCTCGTTACCAAAAGCCCCTGCGTCAGGGAGATTATCCACGGCTTTGATCGTGGCATCGAGATCTTCACGAACTTTTGTCTGAGATTTCTCGATAGGAGCGACGCGTGCGGCGTAGGATTCGTGAGTCAGTGCTCCGTGTGCGTTTTCAGCTTCACGAGTTTCCTCACGAATCTGAATTTGTTTACGCAGCGCACGCATGATCTGCAGAGTGATTTCTGGCGGCAGACTTTTGGCTTCGTTCTGTTCCTGGGCGTTCTGGTCTTGATCAGAAGCTGCCGGAACCAGTTCTTCGGCCCAGCGGTCGAGGGTATCCGCCCAAAATTCGCAGGAGGAGATCGTTCGTCCGCTCAAATTCCCGATGGCACCGAGTCCGATGTCCCGAATCGCCGTGATGGCCGACAGGTCCTTCATCTGGTCAAGCACCGCTTTTAAAATGGCTTCTTGTTTATGCAAGTAATACGCCTCCAGATCGGATTGGATCTGGCGGATAAAGACGCTCTGCGACTCTTCGCTTGTCCGGATGTTCTCTAAAATCACGCGGAGCTTTTGCGGAACGCTGCTCCAGGGCGTTCCAAAACTGTCCGCCAAGATTGTCGTCAGCTCTTCGGCCAGTTCGGTCTGAGCTTTGGAAGCAGCCTTCAGTCGATTCACGAAAGTGCTGGACTCCATCCCGGCCAGCAGTTGTTCTAGTTCATCGACCACCTGTGCGAATTCTTTCAACAGTTCGCTCTGTTCTTTCAGCGAGCGACTCAGCGGCTGACGAGCAGGAGCTTCTTCCGATGGTGCCGCGATCTCTGCAGACGGTGCTCGGGAAGATTGTCGGAGCAAGTCGGCGACTTTCGGCATCCGAGTACTGCCAATTTCACTCAAGCTCTGCACTTTTTCCGCCCAGTGTTCGAGCTGTCGCGCCTCAAAATCAGGATTTTTTGTTGCTTCCTCGATCAGTGAGCGTCCCGCCTTCGAGAGAGCCTCCAGACGCTGCGCATTCGCCGATTCAGAGGAAGCCTGAGTCTGAAGCTGATCCCGAGCTTTGGGATCGTCTAACTCCTCATTCGACAATGCGTGCAGCCCCTGATTCGTCTCGTGAGCCTGCTGCTCACGCTCGAAGCTTTCCCTTGCGCCTCGAAGCCATTTCCGAAATTCTTCTGCAAGCCAGCGGACATGCTCATCTCGGCTGAGGATGCGAAGGGGAAAAGCAGGAGAAAGCGAGCGCTCTCTGCCGGGCAGGTAATCCAGTGCGAAGGCACGGACTTCATAGATCCCAGGGGGCAAGTTTTCTCGACTGCTGGAAAAGACGCCTCGAATCTGCAGCGATGTCTGATTCGGTGCCCCGGCAGCAACGATTTTTTCCCCGGCTGTCTCGAGTGAGGTCTTCGCCTCCCTGTCGGCGGCTTGTTCCTCTGCAGGACGCCACTGCAATCCGACCGCCTGCACGCCGAAATCGTCATTGGCGACCAAATCGAATAGAAGCGCATCGCCTTCCAGAACGAAGCGCTTATCCTCGACGAGGTGAGCGTAAATCTCCGCTGCTTTATCCGGAACAGACGAAATCGCGAGGTGCAGGGGCGACTTCGCACGAAGTCCGTGAACATCCTCCCAAGTGAGGGTCAGCGATAGCGGCGACTCCAGCGAGAGAGCGGGCGTCGAGAACTCCGTGCCCTCTCTAGGAATCGGATTCTCATTCATCTCTGCCGAGATTAGCTCACTGCTGGCCGTTCCACGCACGATTACGGAGGAACCTTCTACTACGGCGAGATCCTCCCCCCGAATCGGCAGGACGAGGTCTTCCGTGCGTCGCAGATAATCCGGGAGTCGCGTCACAGCCACCAGTTCACGTAGTTCTGGGCGAAGCCGAGGCTCGATGCGAATCCTTCCCACAGCATCTCCGATGCGATAATGAAGGAGGCTTTCGTCTTTCAGTGGGGCGATGGAGAATGAGTAACGATTTTCGTCTTTTTGTGCCTTGAGTCGCTCTCCGCTAGTCAATCGCAGAGAGGCGTGAGACGGCTGCCAGTCGGTATCTGATGCGAGAGTGAAGGTGAGAGGGAAGGACTCCGCCCAAGCGACCGTCATCGTGGTCGGAGGTGGCTCGATGCGAGCGAATACATAGCGAGGAATCGGCTTCCACGGGGCCACCCAACGGACGAGCGTAATCGCCGTAGCACGCGGCGCTAAGATGAAAAGTCCAGTGATCAGGAGCAGCATCACCGAAACAGCGCGCTGCAAATTGCGACGTCGCTCTTCATGCAAGAGATCGACCAACTGCTGCTCACCGATTCGCGCCTCCACTTGACGCATCGCTGCGGTCACGAGGGTACGATTCTGTCGTGACGATCCTTCCTGAGCCAGTTCGACGATTCCGAGCAACTCATCTCCGAATCCAGGCAGTCGTCGGCGGATCATGCGTGCGGAATGGTTGAGCGAACGCCGTCGCCAGACCCAGCGATGCCAAATCACTGGAAAGATGAGAAAAGGAGCAATCAATCCCGATCCCAGCAGACTCCACCGCAGCCACTGAGGAGGATCCATGAGACGATCACAAAGAAAAGCCAGCAGGAAGGAAAAGGTCAGCCCTACGATCCCCGAAAGCGCTCCTTCCGCAATCTTTAGCGACCAGAGGCGATTGCGGAACTGCTCCAGCGCACTCCGAATCCGGGGAGAAAGCCTATCATCGGCCAAGCCTCGTTCGGCGGGCAGGTCCGCTGACTCCATGCTGTCTGTTTCAGGCATTATTCTCTCGACTGCGGACAGTAGCACCCTTCCGCAGCTCGTGCCAAGACGGATTTGTTACATCGCTCGGCCAGATCAAATCACACGATCATTCCCGCCATCGACAGGGATTTGCGCTCCAGTGGTCTTACCGAAAACTGGTCCTGCCATGGCTGCGACCATCCGACCCACGTCACGGGATTTGATTTCGGTTTTCAGAAGATTTCGAGTTTTATACTCTTCCACCGTCATGTGGTAGCGCTCGGCGGAACGCTGTAGATTCTCCTGTGTCCAGAGTTTAGTGTCGAAAACAGCATCCGGGTGAATAATATTACATCGCACGCCGTGCGGAGCCAGTTCCAGCGCTGCGACACGGCAGAGCTGGGTGAGAGCGGCTTTGGCGCAGGAGTAGCTGGCGGCCCCGGCGCCCGGAGCATGGACGTTGCGAGAGCCGACGAGGATAATCGCCGAATCAATGCCACGCTTCAGGAAAGGGATGGTGTGTTTCAACAACTTTTGGTGACTGGTCACATTGACCGCCATCGACTTGTCCCAATTTGATTCTTCCAAGTCCTCGAGAAACGCTCCGGCAGTGAAAATCCCCGCATTGCTCACCAGAATATCCAGTCCTCCGTAGCGACGCACGGTTTCAGCGACAGCCTCGGTCACGGCTGTGTCGTCCGTGAGGTTTGCTACGATTCCGACTCCTCCGATACGGGCCATTTCCTCGACGATCTCGGGATTCAGGTCGATTCCCACGACTCTGGCCCCTTGGTCTGCCAGCGCTTCTGCACAGGCGAATCCGATTCCAGCAGCGGCTCCGGTGACGATGGCCACCTTCCCCTGATGAAGCAGAGGCGTTTTTGACTGCTTCAGCTTCGCCTGTTCCAGCTCCCAGTATTCCACTGCAAAGAGTTGATCGGCAGGGAGCGGTCTCCAGCCTCCGGGAAATGCAGCTTCCACAGTCTGAATGGTCTGCCAAGTATGCGTCGCGATGTCCTGAACGATCATTGCTTCGGCTTCACTGGTGCCGAAACTGATCACGCCATGATTCTGCCAGACTGCCCAGCGAGGATCAGGGGAAAGCATAGTCTCTCCCTTTTGATTGGCCAAGAAATAGGCTCGATAATCTTCGGCAAATTTTTCCAAATCCACCTGAGAATCAGCTCCGATGACAGCCGGGACGCGCTTGGTTCGTATCGTATGATCCGGTGTCAGAGGGCCGCGAGTCGCTAGATCGGGCGTATCGTGACGACTGGCGAAGCCAACGGCCTCTGACGAGGCATCTAACGAGGCGAGAACAGGTGTGCCTCGCAGTTCAGAGACCGATTTGCGAATTGCCGCCAGACCGTGCAAATCTTCTTTCGTCGTCGCCACGGGCAGGGAGAACGAAGAACCCGCAGCACGGGCTAGAAAGTCCTCCGCCTCAGTGACCAGACGGATCATCGCCTCGTAGCTTTCCCGTGCGTCATCGTGCATGGTGAAAAGCCCGTGATTCATCAGGACGATCCCTTCCAATCGAGTAACATCCAGATTGTTCAGAGCTGTTTTCACGGCTTTCGCAAGATCGAATCCCGGCATCACATACGGGACGATAGCGACTCGGTCGCCGTAGAGATCCCGCACTGCTTGTTCACCTCCCTGATGATTCGTCATCGCCACGATGGCATCCGCGTGGGTATGATCCACGTAAATTTGCGGAATCGAAGCGTGCAGGATGGTCTCGATGCTGGGAGTAGGCGCTCCGGGGTCCAGCATCGCGGCTCGCATTTGCCTTACCATTTCACTGTCAGAGAGTTGATCGAACTGAGCTAGACGCAGGAGTGGCTCGATTCGCACCGGAGCGAAGCCCGCTTCCTCAATCGTGGCGAGATCCCAGCCCGACCCCTTTACATAGAGGACATCGATCGGCGAGCCAAAGAAATCCGGCTGTCGCACCTTCACCGAGGTGTTTCCGCCTCCGTGCAGGACGAGGTCGGGATTTTTTCCGAGCAGGCGAGATGTGTAAACACGCCGTGCTAGCGGCTTAGAAAACTGAGCGGCTTCCTGATTGTTCCAGAGCGATTTCATTGGAGAAAGGGGGCATTGGGTAAAAAAGCCAGAGGCTGAAGGGTAGGGGATCACCCATACACCTTACCTGGATCGTAGGCACGATCCGCGATTTCAGCACTCAGTTCTACGGGATCGCCGAGCTTTTCCACTTTTCGGAAGAAGCAGGACCGGTAGCCCGTATGACAGCAACCGGGACCATGTTGGTGAACTTTTAACACCAAGGCATCTTGATCGCAATCGGTAAGGATTTTCTTCACGACTTGGGTATGTCCCGAAGTCGCTCCTTTGTGCCAGAGTTCCTTTCGACTGCGAGAATAGTAAACCGCTTCGCCGATTTCCAAAGTCTGTTTCAGCGACTCCTCGTTCATGTAGGCGACCATCAGTATTTCATTGGTGCTTTCATCCTGAGCCACCGCCACGATCAGTCCGTCGGAATCGAATTTAGGAGCAAAGCTCAGGCCCTGCTCCACGGCAGAGCGATCTGCACGAGAGCCAAAGGTAATTTCAGTTGAAGTTGACATGAGATGGGTGTTTCGAATGAGTGTGAAAGGGCATTGTTCAACGAGATCGGCTTTCGTGCAACGCAGGAAATAGAAAAGCCGATTTCCCGAGAACAAAGACCCAATGGCATGTAATCTGAAGAAAACCGTGCATGAGCTTTCATCTCGAACGAGCGATTGAACTAATCGATCTAGCCAAGGCCAAGGGTCGGCTGGCGCATGCCTATCTTCTGATCGGACCTCCTGGTAGTGGAAAGGAGCGTCTGGCGATGCACATCGTGCAGATGGCTGACGCAGTTCCGCGTCCAAATCATCCGGAGACCTTGGATGATCTTCGCTCTCAGTATGTCGCGATCGTTTCACCAGAATCAAGGGCTCGTCGTATCAGTATCGCGTCCATTCGCTCGCTGGAGCATATCTTGCAGACGGCGGCACCGTCGGGGGTTACCAAGTTCGCCATCATCCGCGATGCGGATCGGATGGGATCAGAGGCGAGCAACGCCTTCCTGAAAACACTGGAGGAGCCTCCGGCGAACAGCCGTTTACTTTTGCTGACTTCACGGCCTGATCTGCTGCTAGACACCATTCTTTCGCGCTGCATTCGAGTGCCACTGCTCGGCACTTCAGGGCCATTGAGCTATGACGAGTCAGTCGGGGAATTTCTGTCCGCGCTCGCTGATCACGCTCAAGAGCCTCGTCCGAGGCTCGCAGGGGCATTAGCTCTGATGACGCAGTTCTCCAATCTGTTGAAATCCATAAAGAGGGAGGTAGAGAAAGCCAACGATGAAGCCGCAAAAGCCGAGATCGCGCACTATCGGAATACGACAGAAGGGACCTATCTGAAGCAGCGAGAGGACTACTGGTCAGCGCTCGCTGCATCCGAGTATCTGGATCGTCGCCAGCGTCTGCTAGAGTATCTGATCATCTGGTTTGGTGATGCACTGCGGCAGAAACACGGAGGGAAAAGCCTAGATCTGCCCGAATTTTCTCCTGCGACCTCACTTCTGGCGCAACGCTATAGCGACGATGATCTCCTCGTGAGACTATCTGCGGCGGAAGCGCTTCGTGATCGACTGAACACGAATGTCAACGAGTCACTGGCATTGGAAGTCGCTTTTATCAAAGCATTCGCGTAAAGGACTCTCAGAGCTTATCGAGGATTACGTTTTCTCTCGAAGGTTCCTACATTCAGCTTAACCGCAGCAAGGCGAAAGAAGATCGAAGCACACGGGAGACCGGGTGAGCCGTTGATTCATATCTGGAGACCTCGGGCGACTTTCATGGATTCAATTTTACATTACAAATATTGTATGAAGTTATGAATCTATATTTCGAATTGATCTTCTTTCTTCAGTGAATTCGCAGATCCTGCCGCCTTACTTCAAATCCAGATCGCGGATTCGAATCTTTCGGAACGCCACCGGATCGTTGTGATCTGTGATCAAGATGCGTCCGTGCCCAGGAGCGAATTTTTCCTTGTTTTTGAACTTGCTCTGAGCCAGCGCTTGTTTCCACGCATCAGAGTTCGTATCTACCTCACCGACCAAAACTCCGTTCAGCCAGTGCTGAATTTTCCCATTTTGTGCGATCACACGACTGAGATTCCATTCTCCGATAGGTTTCAGTGGAGTTTTTACCGAAGGTGCTTGGATGTCATAAAAAGCAGCCGTCCGGTGGCTGGCATTCTTTGCTCCATCCGGATGTTTCTCATCGTCGAGCATCTGATATTCGATTCCGAGCCACTGTTTCCCCTCGACTTTGCTTACCCAGTATTTCACTCCGTTATTCCCGCCTTCAGAGAGCTTCCATTCCCATTCTAGCTCGAAATTCGTATATTCTTTCTCAGAAATGAGATTGCCGCCTTTTCCTTGCAGGCGCAGCTCGCCATCTCGGACGACCCAACCGCCCCCTGGCTGACCTCCATTTTCTGCCGTCCAGCCAGAAAGCGTCTTTCCGTCAAAGAGAGATTGAAAGTCTCCGGCTGCCAGAGGTAAGACAAGAGCGGCAAAAATGAGGAAAGTAAGGACTTTCATAGCAAAATTGAATCGTTCGATAGATCAATCAGGTATTGCGTGGATCACTTTTTGCTCTCAATTGCGAGATCGTCAACTGCTACTGACTGTCCAGATACGACCAGTCGATAGCCCGTTTTCTCCTTCGCGAGATTCGGATTGGAGCCAGTGAGCGTGATGTCGCCGAGAGTTACAGTGAATTGAGTTCCTTTAATCGTAGAGCCCAGATCCACCCATTCACCCGGTTTGGGAGTAAAGGCGGACTTTGCCAGAGTCACCGGTTTGGACTCGGGATCGTTTTTATCCTTATCCATTTGTAGCATTGCTTGTCCTTTGGCAATTATCAATCGAGCCAAGTGTCCCTTCGAATGATTGTAGCTCAGACTGAACGCTCTCGCCCCATCAAAGCGAAGACGAAAATGGATTTTGGAACTCACATGAGGATCGGGAATGAGAAGCACAGAGGGATGATGATCTGCGGGCTGCTCGCTTCCCACTAAGACTCCGTCAGCGACTTTCCAACTGCCCACGGCGACTTTCCAGCCTTTGGGTAGCGTATTCGAAGAGAAATCCTCGCTGATCGCAGGAAGAGTCGTCAGGAGGCAGGCGAGAAGAATTGAATAAAGTCCGGATATTGTTCGCATACGGAAGGATGAATGGCATTTTGAGATTTGAAAAAGGAATATTTACGTGATACGCCTGAAATTTAGAGTCCCATGCTTCCCCTACCCCGGATTGTCGTTTTGCTTTGCTTGTTCTGCATCTTTCTGCCTCATGCAGAAGGCCTTGACAATCTTTTCAAGCGCGATCCGAAGACGACACTTTATCGCAAGGCGAAGGGGTATCGCCTAGTTCCCATAGAATCGGTCGTCCCTGGAGTGTTCATCGATCTACGTTACCGCGTGACCTCCGCCGCCAAGCGCCCGCTCTATCGGACGGACATGCCGTGTTTTCTGCACAAGGGTACGGCGGATAAGTTGCGCAAGGTGGCACTGGCTCTGCAAGAACACGGCTATGCTCTGAAAATCTGGGATGCCTGGCGTCCTCCAGAGGCGCACCTAGCTCTCTGGGACGCGGTGCAGGATGAGCGCTTCGTCGTTCCGCCGAGCAATGGTCTCTCCTGGCACTGCTACGGAGTCTCCGTCGATCTCACCTTAGTTCGCCTCGACGGCACCGAAGTCGCGATGCCCTCAGGTTTTGACGAATTCTCCGAGAAAGCAGCAGCAGATTACAAGGGAGGGAATCCAGAAATTGCAGCGCGGCTCGCTCTCCTGCAGAAGACGATGAAAGAAGCGGGATTCCGCTCGATCGAGACCGAGTGGTGGCACTTTGATGACGTGAAGGTCGAAGGCCACGTCATGCGCGTTTACGCATCCGATCTGGGATTACTTTTGCCCTCATGGATCGCTCCTCTGCGAAAATGAGCGACTTAGCTAAAGATCCGATAGATTCACCGATGCAGGAAGTTGCGACACAGATCGTGACCACTCTGCACGGTGCTGGATATGAAGCCTACTTTGCCGGAGGCTGCGTGCGAGATCTCCTGCGAGGAGTCGCTCCGAAGGACTACGATATCGTGAGTTCAGCGACGCCGGAGGAGATTCTACAAATCTACCCCCGATCAGGAGTCGTAGGTGCCCATTTCGGAGTGGTTCTGGTTCGCTACGGAGGGTTTTCTTTTGAGATCGCCACCTTTCGAGAGGACGGGGCTTATCACGATGGGCGCAGACCGGATTTCGTACGTTTTTCCTCCGCCAAAGAAGATGCCAAACGACGCGATTTTACGATCAACGGGCTGTTCTACGACCCGCTCACGAAAACGATCATCGATTATGTGGATGGCCAGGCTGATCTGAAAGTCGGACTCCTGCGAGCCATCGGGAATCCCTCTGAGCGGTTCGGAGAGGATTTTCTGCGGCTCCTACGAGCGATTCGTTTCGCCACGGTGCTGGATTTTCAGATCGAGACAGCGACCTGGCTGGCTCTCTGTGCTGCAGTGCCTCACATTCGCAGCATCAGCCCTGAACGAATTCAGAGCGAGCTAGATCGCATCTGGATCAGTCCACATCGATTGCGCGGTTTTGATCTCCTGACCGAGAGTGGTCTCATGGCAATCCTTCTGCCCGAAGTGATGGCCCTGCAGGGCTGCGAGCAAGCGCCCGAGTTTCATCCGGAAGGTGATGTTTTCGTCCACACACGAGCGATGATCTCGCTCCTGCCTGCCGATGCTGGACTGACGCTGGTTCTCTCCGTTCTGTTTCACGACATCGCGAAGCCGGCTACATCCTATTTCGATGTCGAAAAGGCCCGTATCTGCTCGCCTGCGCACGAGAGAGTCGGAGCAGAGATGACGCGAAAGATTTTACAGCGATTTCGCTACCCCAATGCCGTGATCGACACCGTCTCTGAGGCGGTGGAGCATCACATGCGCTTTAAAGATGCGCAAAAGATGCGCCTTTCAACACTCAGGCGATTCATGGCACGTCCTCACTTCGCAGACGAACTGGAGCTGCACCGTGTCGATTGCCTCAGCAGCCATCGGAAACTCGGGAACTACGAGTTTATTCTGAATAAGCAACGAGAATTCCCTGAGACGACAAGGCCTCTGCTCCCCGATTGGTTCCTGCGAGGGGAAGATCTGATCGCACTCGACTGGAAGTCCGGGCCTGCTCTCGGACGGGTATTGCGAACGGCACACGATCTCCAGTTAGACGGAACTCATCAGTCGCGGGAGGAAGCCCTGTGGTGGCTGGAGCGACAAGCGAATGAAAACTCGAAAGATGAACAGGATTGACGGAATCGCTCGAACGATCCATTCTGACCAAATGAAGAACACATGCTGTCCCCTTCCCTTCCTCAGCCTTTGTTTTGCCCTGACCGTCGCGCTGTCCATGTCGGTGAGAGCGGAAGAGGCCAAAAAGGCAACGGAAGAACTGATCTGGTACGATGTCGCAACTTGGGGTGTAGAAGGCCAAGGCTGGCAGCCGGAGGAGCTGGCGGCACGCTATGATCGCCTCCCGGCGAAAGCAGAAGGTGTGGTGCGCGGCCCGGTCTGGAGCCTTTCCCGAAACAGCGCTGGATTGAGTTTTCGCTTCAATACGGACGCGACCAAAATTTCAATCCGCTATGAAGTGGTGAATCCGACTCTCGGGATGGTTCACATGCCTGCGACGGGGGTAAGCGGCGTGGATCTGTATGCGCTCGACGATGGAAAGTGGAAGTGGGTGGATGTCACGAAACCTACAGCGCCACAGACGAGCCATACAATCTCAGGAATCGATCACGGGAAACGCACATGGATGGGCTATCTGCCTCTCTATAATTCGACGAAAAAGATCGAGATTGGGGTGCCCAAAGGCAGCATCTTTGAACCGATTGCACCGAGAAAGGAGAAGCCTATCGTCTTCTACGGGACATCGATTCAGCACGGTGCCTGTGCGTCTCGCCCTGGAATGCCGCATCCAGCGATTCTCGGGCGTCGCTTGGATCGCCCCGTGATTAATCTGGGTTTCTCCGGAAACGGGAAGATGGAGTCGGAAGTCGGAGCGCTGCTGGCGGAAATCGATGCGGCTCTATACGTGATTGATTGCCTGCCCAACATGACCGCTGCTGAGGTCGCCGAACGTACGGAGCCACTCGTTCGGCAATTGCGCAAAGTCAGGCCAGATGCTCCGATCATTTTGGTCGAGGATCGCACCTATGGGAATGCTTGGATCATGAAGGAGAAGCGCGAACGACACGCGAACTCTCGCTCCGCCTTGACCCATGCCTATGATACCCTAATCGCATCCGGTGAGAAGAACCTCTACTACATCCCCGGAGCCGATCTACTGGGGACGGACAACGAAGCCACTACTGACGGTTCTCATCCCAGCGATCTTGGTTTCATGCGTCAGGCCGACGCCATGGAACCGATCTTGCGGAAGGCGCTGGGAATGAAATGAGGGATTCTGCTCGAAATCACAGAACTTGAGTCTTCTTGGGTTTCTGCCCCCTCACTTCACATTCTGCTGACGCAAGAAGGTTTCTAAGGCGAACTGTGCCCTCACATTCTTCTCCTTGCCTTTTCTCGTGCGATGGCGATTCGACAGTTGGCGATCCAGAATGCGAGCTTTTGAGTTATCGCTCCACTGGATATCGAAATAGCGACTGAGTTCCTCTCTGAGTTTTGGATCATAAACAGGAATGACTGTCTCAACTCGTGAATCGAGATTGCGTGACATCAGGTCCGCTGAGCAGAGATACACCTCAGGATCACCGCCATTAGTGAAAATTAGCATACGCGAGTGTTCCAGATACTTATCGACAATACTGATTGCCTCAATGGAACTCTCTTCGGAAATCACTAGAGAAAACATCCCCCGAACGATCATTCGAATTGGAACCCCGCTATCTGCAGCTCTTTGAAAGAGACTGTTCACCTCACGATCTGAGAAGTTATTCAACTTGACTGAGATTCCGGACGGACGCCCCTCGAGATGATACTGAATTTCTCGTTCTACCTTATCCGTCAGAAATTCGCGCAGATCATAAGGAGCGATTTTGAGATGTCGGAGCCTCGGCTTCAGATAGGACTGCCGGAAGAAGCGAAAAATCTCCGCAGTGTCCTCTCCGATCTCCTGATTGTAGGTAAATAATAGGTGATCGGCGAAAATCGTCGCCGTATCCTCGTTGAAATTACCGGTTCCCAAGACCGTATAGCTGCGATCCCGTCCGTGCTCACGCCGAATCACATGGACGAGCTTCGAGTGAACCTTCAGTCCCTGGACTCCCAGTTGGACCTGCACGCCTGCATCGCGGTAGAGAGTCGCCCATTTGATATTAGCCTCTTCATCAAAGCGAGCCTGCGCTTCTACTAGGACGAAGACGTGCTTCCCATTCTGTGCCGCCGCCTGTAGCGCTTTCGCGACACAAGATCCCTTCGCCAGCCGATACTGAGTGATCGAGATACTCTGAACGAGTGGATCGATCGCCGCTTCCTGCAGGAAGGTGATCAGGCGTCGAAAGGATTGGTAAGGAATGTGGATCAACACATCATGCTTCCGAATCGCTGCGAACATACCCGGATCACGCTTCGTGAAGGCGCGAACGGGAATCGGTTCTGGCTTCTCGTAGCGCAGCCCAGGAATTCCAAAGTCTGGAAAGTTCATCAGATCGCGCCTGTTGTGATAACGTGCACCAGGATAAAGCGTATCCTCCTCCACTAGATCCAATTTGCGAAGAACGAGGTTCAGAAAGTGTCTCGGGAATTGCTTGTCAAAGTTTGCCCGGACCGGCGCACCTCCTTCTCGAGCCTTCAGTCCTCCTTCGAGACGAGTGAAGAAACTCTCGGTGAAATCGTCATCCGATTCCATCTCCATCTCTGAATCTCGTGTGAACTTAATCGCATAGGACTCGAATACATCATAGGAAAATGTGGCGAACACTTCATTCAATCCAAAGCGGATGATGTCATCGAGGTACATCACCAGTTGATCGTCTCCTTGCTTCCGTTTCGGCAGAGGGATGAAGCGCGGGAGATTCTGAGGAATCGCGATCAGGGCATGCATCGGTCGCCCCTTTCCACCTGCTTTCGTCGCCCGGACGGCGAGATACATCGGTAAGTCACGCAGTCTGGGCAGTTCTGCCGTCGATTTCAGGATCGTAGGAAAAATATGCGGGCTGACTTCACGGCGAAAGTACGATTGGAGATAGTCGCGCATAGAACTCGGCACATCATTTTCATCAATGATGCGAATCCCCTTCTTCCTCAGGTCAGTCCGGATTTCCTCATATACCGTGTCGAACTCCTTGGCCTGATCAGAGACTAGATTGTGAACCTTCTTTAGAGTTTCGCACGGATCGGGAATATTGAGACGCCTCCAACCATCGCCCAAATCTGCTAAGCGTCGGAGCGTCGCGACGCGGACTCGGAAGAATTCGTCTAGATTCGAGCTGTAGATGCCGAGAAACTTGATTCTCTCATACAAGGGTACGCTGGGATCCGCAGCCTCCTGCAGCACTCGTGCATTGAAGGATAACCAACTCGTCTCCTTACTTCGAAAATCCGATTCCATAGGAATAATCGGCAACGGTACACTCGGAGAATCGAAAAGCGAGTCGATCTTAATAAGAGCGGAGGTGCCACGAGACCACAGCACTTCTAAGGTATCACTTTCAGCACTCCCTGAAACTCTGGTTCTACTTTCAGTCGATATACTGCTGTTACGGCTGCATCTGCTGACTGAGAATTGGCATTTTTTGATAAGTCCGGTTTCTTTGAGATGTCTTCAATTCCCTGCCCCTGCGCGTCGATTGTTAGCGTCCCTTCTCCTTTCTGGATTCTTAGAAGAGTTTTCTGCTCTGAAGGGTCAAGCCTGAGCGTCACATCAGCCTTTCCCGTACGCAAAGTCAGGCTCCGAACGCGGCTCCACGGAATCTCGATTCGCACGCGCGTATCCAGCTCGTGAAATGATTTACTAACATGCTCTCCATAAATGAAATAGATTCCATTTTTATCCTCTCGCGCTTCTATTGTTTTCCCGAGATGTGCTGTCGGAAAGCCATGCCCAAACGCATTGCCCGTAATCGAAAGTTTCTCTCCGGGAACGATCTCGGCTCTTCCCGCTGCTAAGGCCAAATGAATTCGTAAATTCTCCGTTCCTTTATTAATGCGATCAAATTTGTACGAACGTTCTTCCTTGTAGGGAACGAAATATAGCGCTGGCACGATGAGAATCGGTAATCCTACTCCAAACGCAATTTTTCTCCAGAGAGGGATATGCTTTGTTATCGATTCACGGTCAATCAATGGCGCACGATCCATTCCCATCGAATAATAAAGGATCATCGGGACGAACCAGCAAATCGCCGCACTCCAGAGGATATCGGATAAAAAATGTCCGCCTTGGACCATGCGCGCTATGCCGAGCAGTCCTCCAAAACAGAGTGCTCCGAAGATCATACTCGCCGCTACCTCTTTAGACTGACGGCGAAACAGAAAATAGCCCGCGAGAAAATAAAATCCAGCCGTCGCATGTCCGCTGGGGAATGACTTCCCATCATTCCCCGCCTTGTAATGGAGAACTGGCTCGAACTCAGTCCATCCCCCGAGTTCAGCCACCTCTCTCGGGCGCGGTCTTCCCCAGTGATCCTTGAGAACCAAATTCACGATGAACAGAGGTCCGATGAACTCACAGAGAATCAGAAACAGTAAGACCTTTCGCCAGCGACGAAGTCCTCCAAAGCGCCATCCTAGGACGACTCCGATCAGGGATAGGATCATCGTCAGTGTCGCCGGGTAAGGCCCCCACTGATATAGTCCTCGCCAGAACGGATGATCGCCGCCTTTCCAATCGCCACCGCCGACTTTTTGGAGCCAGCGAGCGGCGTCCATATCGAAGTCGGTAATTCGGATTAGCCATGTGGCTAGGCCTAGTCCTAGAAGGGGAAGCAACAACTCCAAAAAGGGACGAAAGCGCGGACCGTCTGGAACGCGTTCAAACACCGATGTGATGCGATTTACGGTGCGAGAGGCAATCATAAATCACAGATCCCGATAGGGTCGAGTGGTGGGCCACACTGGGTCAGATTGGAGCCTCAAAGCCCGACAATGGGATAGAGATTCTCCTTGCACCACTCCCCATTCTGGAGGGTAACGCCATCGGGATCATCGATCGCGACATGGGCTTCATCTTCACAAATGATCCAGCCTTTATGCTTGTGCGCGACCAGCCATTCGGTGATGCGATGAAAGTCGAGCTTTCCGGTTCCCATTTGCGCCCAAGGTTCCGGACCGTTGCCAGAGAAGTCTTTGTAGTGAATGTGATTCACCAGATGCTGCCACTTGTTCAGTGTCGCGATCACATCCATTCCGCCTCGAATGATGTGCCCGACATCGGGAGTCCAGCCGGTCACGGAAGGATCGAGGCTGTTCAGAACTACGTCGTAGTCCTCCTGTGTTCGCACGAGAGAGGCTGGAGGGCTGTTGGGGTGATAGCTACAAACTAGCCCAGCATCGGCACCTCGCTTGGATACCGTATTCAAGTTGCGAGCGACATTCAGGCGTCGGCGATGAAGATCGTGCCGTCCGCTCGGCAGTGTCACCGTCCCCATCAGTGCTCCAGGAAAGTGTTTCAGAAAATCAATCGTGAAGTCGGCAGCGGCCCGTTCGGCGGGAGTTTCCTCATCACCGTCCCAGCTACAGACGAGGGATAATCCACAGAGTTGCATTCCGTGCGTATCGAGGGCGTCCTTCATTCGGATGGGATCGCAGAAATCTCCCAACCAGTATTTCCCACATCCAAGAGCACTTTCAGAAATTTCGAGGACCATGGGTTCGATCCCCGTAAACCCCGCTTTCGCAGCGACAGCGATCATGTGGTCGAGCTTGTTGTTATAGCCCTTGCCCGTTCCCTGCATGAACCAAGTATAAACCTGTGACCCAAATCGAATATTAGCCATATTGTAATTGCGTGAAAATATAATCTATTTAATTGATATACACATTGTTACATCAATGATTTTGCAACCATTCTCGAACCCGAGGATTGAAGTCATCGATTTTTTCCCAGTGAAAGGCATGTCCCGCCCCTTCGTAAAAATGGTGTTCGCAATTCGGGATTCCATTGGCGACCTCCTCTTGCATCCACATCGGGACAAAGATGTCGTCTTTTCCTCCGATCACTAGGCAGGGAGCTTTGATCTCGCCCAAGCGATCTACCACGTTGTGCTCCACGCAGGCTGCTGCCTGCCCACGAAGCCCGTGCAAAGGCTGGGGGAATGGATTCTCATCGAATCCCTGTCGCCCAGCCAGCAGGCCTTCGTATGCCTCATCATTGTCCCAGAATGGTTTCGTGAAGATCAGGAGCTGAATCCACTCCAGAAACTGCTTGTTGTCGAGGTGGGCCTTACACGTCACCATATGGTCGAAAATGCCGCGAGCATAGCGATCCACTCGCGCCCAAGGACACATCAGGACGGCGCTTTTTACCCGCTCTGGATGCCTCAAACACATCTGCTGAGCGATAATCGAACCCATGGAGACGCCGACGACACGCACTCGATCCAGTGACAGCGCATCCAGCAGCCCAGCGCAGTCATCGGCCATCATGGCGCTGGAATAATCGCCAGGAGTCTTATCCGATCGACCGACTCCCCGATTGTCTGGCATGATGCAGCGAAACTCCTCGCTCCAATGATCCGCATGGGCCTGCCACACGTCGCCGGAAGCAGTGATTCCCATCAACAAAAGAACCGGATCACCGCCTCCGCGTTCCTCGTAATACATCTGAATTCCGTTGGTCTGAGCGTGAGGCATAGTGAATGAAAACGTGTTTCGGAGAGATTGGGGCGGAGTGAGAAAATTGTCCAGAAGAAAGCGTGAATTTTCACGGCTTGATTCGGGGGAATTTGTCTTGAGAATCTCACGCCAGAAGCTCGCTCACGACGCGGGCGTTGAGATCGGTGATCAGTGACTGAGCTACACCGTTTCGTCTATAGGTCAGGTCGCGAGAATCGAAGCCGAACAGATGGAGAAGGGTCGCATGGTAGTCGAAGTGATTCACGATACCCTCCACCGCTCGATGGCCGAACTCATCAGTCGCCCCATGCACATGGCCGCCCTTAAAACCTCCACCGGCCACCCACATGCTGAACCCGTAGGTGTTGTGATCGCGCCCGACGGTCTTCCGGTCTCCTTTCGCCGCACCTGAGCGATTCTGAATCACTGGCAGACGCCCCATTTCTCCGCCCCAGTGAACGATGGTAGTGTCGAGCAGGCCGCGCTGTTTCAGGTCGCGCACGAGCGCTGCCGCCGGTTTATCCACATAGGCACAGGCGGCGGGAAGATTGGTGATCAGATTACTGTGACTATCCCATGTCTGATTTCCTGTAAAAATTGAGATGAATCGCACCCCTCTCTCGACCAGACGACGTGCGATCAGACAACGTGTTCCAAAGTCGTCCGTCGGCTGTTCTCCGATCCCATACATCCGCTTTGTCTCCTCGGTCTCATCCGAGAGATCCAGCACCTCCTTCGCAGCGATCTGCATCCGAGCAGCCAGTTCAAAGCTCTGGATGCGTGCCTCCAGCTCCTGCTCGCCCGGACGTGAGTTCAAATGTCGTTGATTCAGTGCGCCGACGAAATCAAGATAGCGCCCTTGCACCGCTCCCTGCAGCGACTTCGGTGGATCGAGATTGAGAATGCGCGGCTCTTTTGAGCGAATCACTGTCCCCTGATACACCGATGGGAGCCAGCCGTTCGTGAAATTATCAACCCCTAGCACAGGCAGTCCTCGAGGATCGGTTAGAGCGACGTATGCAGGCAGATTTTCATTTTCCGATCCCAGTCCATAGCAGACCCAGCTTCCCAGCGTTGGCCGTCCGGTCAGGATGGAGCCGTTGTGCAGCGCGTTAATCGATTGACCGTGATTGTTTACTCCCGTGTACATCGAACGGATCATCGTGATGTCGTCGGCGATCCCGGCCATGTGCGGCACTAGCTCGCTGAAATCCATCCCGCATTCACCATGTTTTGAAAACTTCCAAGGAGCCGCCATCACTTCGCGACTGGCACCCGCTGCATCGTCGAATTTCAGTTCGCCAGGAAAATCCTTACCATCCAGTCGATCCAGCACTGGTTTGGGATCGAAGAGATCGATATGGCTCGGCCCACCCTGCATGAACATCGAAATCATCGCCCGAGCACGTCCGAATCCGTGCTGGGGTGGCTTGGGATGATTATCGAATACCTTGCTCCCTTCAGCCGCGATCTCGGAATTAGCCAGCAGGCCCTGTTCCTTCAGCAGGGAGGCCAGAGCGATGCCTCCGAGTCCGTACCCACGTTCCAGAAAATTTCGTCGAGTTAGCATGAAGTAGAAGATTGCAAGATAATGATCCAAACTGGAATCACTCAGTCGATATACAGGAATTCGTTCGCGCTCATCAGCGCCTGTCCGAGAGCGGCCAAGCCGAGCACCTTCGGCGGAGCGACCTTCGCATCGGCTACTCCGAGCGCGTTCTCGAACTTCGCAGGCTCACGGGTGTATTGCTCGATCTGTTGCTGTAAATAAGCACTCCCAGATTTTAGCTCATCAGCGACTGGTGGCCGTCCATAGGCGATTTGCCAGGCGGCGCTGACCAGCTCCTCGACTGGTGCCGCTTCGTGCCCCTTGAGAATCCGCTCTGCGAAGAGGCGGGCGAACTCGCGCATTTCCGGATTGTTCATCAGGAGCAGACTCTGAGGACTGACTGTTGTATTTGGGCGAATCTCGCAGTTCGCCACCGTCATGTCCGGGGCATCGAATGCAGCGAAGATTTCGAACGGATTCTTGCGACGAATTTGCACGTAAACACTGCGTCGATACTCCTCGCCTTCGAGCGAGACGAATTTTCCCGTCTGTCTGCCCGCCGCATCACGAGTATCAACCCCCAGAACCACCCGCCCTTCTTCCGTCAGACTGACTGGAACAGGCTGGCCTCCCCTCTTTGGATTCAATGCTCCAGACACGCTCAGCAAAGCATCTCGCAACGCCTCAGCCTCGAGTCGATGCTTGCTCTGACGACTCAGCAGGCGATTGTCAGGATCGATTCTCTCTCGCAGTTCATCTCGATCCGATTTCTGTCTCCATGCATAGCTGGTGAGAATCATGCGATGCAGTTGCTTGAGGCTCCAACCCTTGGCCATGAACTCCGATGCCAGCCAGTCGAGCAACTCCGGATGGCTGGGCGTATCTCCGAGATGGCCAAAATCAGCCACCGTCTTCACAAGTCCTGTCCCGAAGTGATGCATCCAGACGCGATTCACGATCACCCGAGCCAAGAGAGGATGCTCGCCATCAGTCAACATTTCCGCCAGAGCCAATCGACGTCCGCTAGTTTTTAGCTCAGACGTCTTCTCCGGAATCTCGGTTTTTCGCCAGATTGCCAGCACATCTAGATCGGAGGGTTTCACCTCCACCGTGGGATTCTCTGGATTGCCTCGATGCAGGAGGAAGGCCTTGGGAAACTCGCCGTTCTTCGCAGGCAGCTCGGTGAAGGCCTGGACTTTCTCCTCCTGAGGCTTCGTAGCGCGAATCTTCGCCGCCTCCTCTGCCATCTTCTTGAGTTCGTCTGCATGCTTCGTTTTGTAAGTCGTGTCGTAGAGATAAAGAGAGCTACCGTTCAGTTTCTCTATACTGGGATTCTTTTTCAGCAGCGCTACTTGCTCCGGTGTACGATCTTTGACGACAGTGCGGTAAGCCTTCCGGAGTGGTTCACGTTCGATCTCGGGACGCCGAGCCAGTTCCTTTTCCAGAACTTCAGTGATGAAGACCTCTTGTTTGGCCAAACGAGCATCATCGATCTTTTTCGCCTCCACCTCGATTTCGGCAGCCCGCGCTTTGTCCTCCTTCGTTTGCAGAGAGACGAGTCGCTCCATCGGACGTCGCCATTGCTTGGGGTTAAAGCCTGGTTCAAAAACCGCACGCAGCTCATAGTAATCCTTCTGCGTGATCGGATCATGACGATGATCGTGGCACTCTGCGCAATTCAGCGTCATCCCGTAAAAAGCTGTCCCGACGATCTTCATCGTGTCCACGATGGATTCGTTCCGTGCCAGAACCGTGTTCTCCGTCATCGTTCCGTCCGCCGCCATGCGTAGGAATCCCGTCGCTGTCAGCAGTTCCGCATAGCGCGCCCGAGCCTTCGCATCGGGAGCATCTTGATTCAGCCCCTGTTTCTCCGCCATCTCGTCCCCAGCCAACTGTTCCTTTACGAACAGCTTATAAGGCTTGTCCGCATTCAGGGATTGGATCACGTAGTCGCGATACTTCCAAGCGTTCTCCCGAATGGTGTCCTGCTCGTTGTATCCGTCGGAGTCTGCGTATCCCGCCACGTCCAACCAGTGACGCCCCCAGCGCTCCCCATAGGCGGGCAAAGCCAAATAATGATCCACCAGAGCAGACCACTCACTGTCTGTATAATTTTCTCCTTTCTTTTCACCGACTGTGTCCGCAGGTAATCCTGTCAAATCGAAGGCCAATCGACGATTCAAGGTTGCTGCGTCAGCTGAATCGGAAAAAGTCAGGCCTTTTTCTTTCAATTTTGCGGCGAGAAACGCATCAATCGGATTTCTCCCTCGTGAGTCGTTCTGAGCGGGGATCTCTGGTCTCTGAATCGGCTGTAGCGACCACCAGGACGACTCCTCCGAGGTGAACAACGGAGCCTTATCCGGATCCTCGGGTTCTGGGCGTGCAGTGCGAGCGCCTTCCCGAATCCACCGTTCGATGATGGCGATGTCCTCATCGGGGAGCTTCGTCCCCTCTTTCGGCATTTTCCCGCTCTTGAGCATTTCGAGAATATGACTCTGCTCTGGTTTTCCTGCGACCACAGATGGCCCGGACTTTCCACCTTTCTGAAGCAGTCGCGCGAGCCGTACGTCTAGCTCTCCCTTCTTCTCCCCGTCTTCTCCATGACAGTGGAAGCACTGGGCCTTCAGGATCGGACGCACGTCTTTCTCGAACACCAGAGCCGACTCCACTGCGAACATCCTGCTCGCAGTGCCGACGGCTACGACGACTGAAACAAAAAGGAAACTGTGAAACTTTGGCATCATCACGGCGGGCAATCGTAAGGCAAACTTGACTAATCTGCATGAAGAATCATGGGGCGGGATGACGTATTTCGGAATTTCATAGAGTTGATTTGCAGTTCGCTCTATTCTATCGAGATTTGCTTCGGTTCTACTTTCCATGACAATCCTCCGGCTCTCTTCTCTGGTGATCCTGCTAATCGTCGCAGCGATCCAGCCACTCAACGCTCGGGCAGAAGAGACTGTCGGCACCCGCCCCTACGAAATGATCTGGGCCAATCGCACTCAGGATTTGTACCCACCTCTCATCGATTTCGAGAATGTGGACGGCTGGGAGGTCGAGTCCGAGCATGCCACATCTGATTTCGACAGTACCCGCGAGCTGCAATTGTGGGGCGAACATGTCGGCAAGCTGAGCTATCGAGCCGACTCCGCAGCGTCGGGCAGCATCCGGCTGAAGCCCGCTCGCCCCATCCCGCTTACGCAGCCCTGGGATACCGTATCATTCTGGGTCTGGGCGAATACCCTGCCCAGCTCGCCCGAAGCAAAATTCACCCCCGCTCTGAGCGCGATTTTCCAAAATGAGCAGGGAATGGAGGTGGAGATCGCTCTGGGACGATTACTTTGGAAGGAATGGTTCGTACTCTATCACGTTCTAACTCCCGAGGAAAAAGCGCAACTCACAGGGAAATGCGCCTTCAATGGATTCCGCTTCACCAACATCCGCAATCAGGACGAAAAAATCCTCTATTTCGACAACTTCGCCGTGTTGATGGATAAAACCGATCCACTCTGGATTCCGCCCCGCCCGCAGCGCGGCATTCCCATGCTGGATGACAGTCAGACGGGCTTCAACACTGGATCGGGCAAGCTACCCTTCCCCACCCGGTCAGAAACCATCCTGCCGACGAATCTGGCGAAATCCTCGCGCTCGACGATTCGTCAGGAAAACGGTGATTTTCTTTTCGAGTATCAGGGAGAGGACGGATCGCTCACCTATCGTCTCCGGCCAAAGCAAGGCACCTGGAGCGATATCCAGGCTCGTTGGGACGATCAAGATTGGTTTCTTCCTCTCGCAGATGGCGGTGTTCGGCTGTGGAATGGCCAGGCTGCATTGCCCCCCGAGAAGCTGGAGCATCAGGCAACGAAACTCGAAGGCGATGAGGTGCGATCTTCTTGGATCGTATCCGTCGGGAAAGTCACTCAGTCAGTCACTTACGTCTATCGTCTCTGGGGAAAATCGCTCGTGATCGATACGCTCTCAAAAGGCGGGAATGTCTCAGAGGTGGTGTATGGCGGAGCACGCGGGGTTCACGATTCGCGCATGGTATGGAATCCCTTCATGCGATGTGATTCGCTCGAGAACCGCCCTGGCGTGCTCATCCTGGGCCGGGCTGATTCGCCTCTCTTTCTGGCAGGAAACACCGACTGGTATTTGTCGAACGCCTCGGAAATGTTCGGTCGCCGCACCGTGGAGGACGGGCAAGTGTTTTATCAGGGCGGCACGCGCTACCTGCCCAAAACCGATGGACGCCGCAATGATTGCTACGAGAGATTTTTCCTCACCATCGCCCCGCAATTCGAGGAAGTGCTGCCGAACATTCCCAATCCCAAATCTCCATGGAAAAATGAAACGGCCACGCGGGTCTGGATGGCCCACGGAGCGAGTCCTGACCGGCAGAGGGACAAGGACTACTTCGCCCGTGTGCATCGTTACGGGATCCGCGATCTTGTAATCACGGATCATGAAACCATGTGGCGAGATAATCAGGAGAGCTTCACCTTCCGCACGAAAACTGCTCCGGGAAAGGGAGGCGATCCTTCACAGGAGGCTTACACCCGCTTTATCCGGGATCAACTCGGCTATCTCTACGGCCCCTATAACAACTTTACCGACTTCGCTCCGGTGAATGAATACTGGTCGCCGGATCTCATTTCCCGCACATCTTCCAACCAGCTCGGCACGGCCTGGTATCGCTGCTATGCTCCCAAGCCTGCGCTGGCCGTTGACTTCGCCGAGAAGCTTCCGCCGCTGATTCAGAAGAAATTTCACTTCGGTACGGCCTACTGTGACGTGCATACCGCAGTATCTCCCTGGAGCCGGACGGACTACGATGCCCGCGTCCCCGGTGCGGGCACTTTTGCTGCGACCTTTTACGCCTACGGTGAAATCATGCTCCTGCAGAAGCAGGCTTGGCAGGGACCGGTCTACTCCGAAGGTCGCCATCAGTGGCTATACTCCGGTCTTACAGACGGCAACTACGGACAGGACCCTGACGCCGAACTCTTCCGCAATCCCTGGCTCGTGGACTTCAATCTGCGAAAAGTTCAACCCTTGAACAACAATTTCGGCATGGGCAATCCCGGCATGTTCTGGGGGCGCGAGCAAGTGCCGCAGGATCCTAATGACTACGATCCCTTTTTCGCCGCTGAGATTGCCTTTGGACACACTGGTTTCTTTCTGTCGATGGGGGCTGATCCCACGCTCGCCCTGCGCAGCTATTACATGCCCCTGAAGCTGCACTCGCGCTATGCTCGATCCGAGGTCAAGACCATCCGCTACGCCGATGATCGCGGGAATCTGCTCGACACATCACAGGCCGTGGCCAGCGGAGCCTATCGCAACTCGCAGATCGTCACCGAATATCAGGATGGGACAGTCACCATCGTGAATGGAAGCAGTGCGAAAGACATGCGAGTCTCGGTAGGCGAACGCGAAGTTCAGCTTCCCCCCTATGGTTACGCTGGATGGAGTCAGGACCGTCAGGTCGATGTGTATTCCGGTCGGGTGGATGAGCATCGCATCGACTACTCAGAAAGTGCTGCTTATCTCTTCATAGACGGGAGGGGAAAATTCACACGATGGAGAAAGTCCGCTGCCGATGGCCCGGCGATCTGTCGCATTGTCAGCCCTACGGAGTTCGAAATCATCCCGGTCAGAGGGGCTGACTGTGGCTTCGCGTTCACTGCTGATTCTGTCGAGGCAGTGAAGGAATCGGGCGAAGTGATCGGCGCAGCGCAGACGAGGAACTCACGAGGATTGACATACATCCTGCCTGTGGAGGGCGCTTTCAGCTATCGGGTAAAAGGTCGTTTGAGCGCTCCTCAGAGCGCTCTCGCCTGTGATTTGTTTTCCGTCACTCCGGGACAGGAACTCGCCATCCAGGGCAGTAAAAACCCTCGGATCGCGATTCCTAAGGATGCCGCACTGGGCACTCACTACTGGCACGAAGCCGAGCCAGGCCAATGGATCGACTTTCTCATCAGCAAGCCCATCGAAAGCCGTCTGACGCTTGCCCAAGATCAGCTTCAGATCGCTCTGACGAGCCATCTCCCCACATCCACGACAATCGAAGCGCACTGGGAAGGTCAGTCGAAGAAGCTCGCGATGGAGCCGCATACTCGCGGAGTGATCGCATTCCCACTGCCCGATTCAGCGCGACAGGACGCCCATTTGATTGAGATAAAAGTTGTCACATCACAGGGATCAGAGACCCTGCAGGCCGTTCTGTCCGCCGAGGAACGGGATGTTCCGTCCTCCATCGAGCTTCCCACTTATTGGAAAGGCGGCCTTCACTCACAAGGAAAAGACGACTTTCACATCGATCCCAATACCGGAGCTTCAGTCGCCCGACAGAACAACATCATCTGCGGCGGAGTCAATAAAGCGGGAGTCACCATGCATCCGCCTTATAAAAACGGAGTCTCTGGCAGTGTATTTCTGGAATACGATAGCTTCCGCGTGCCGGATCAACCTACCGTTTTTCGTGCCCAGGTAGGCAAGCGCGACGGCTCGGACCCAGGGGACGGGATAGACTACCGAATTGAAGTCAGCGACGGAGCCGAGGCACGCATTGCGACAGAGTTGCATGTCATCCGTCACGGGTGGCACGAGATCAGTGCCGACCTTTCACCGTGGGCTGAAAAAACGGTCAAAACTCGCCTGATTGCCGATCCCGGATCAGCCGGGAATACTTCTGGAGATTGGGCTGCTTGGGCGGATATGGGACTTTTCCAGGCGTCGAAAGCTTGGCACTATGAACTCAGCGATGACGTCGCTCCCTACCTGCGCGAACCCGGGCCTCATCCCGCCGACGAAGCAGCCCTCCGCGAGCTGCGTTCCGCCAAACGGGCCTGGCTGCACTATCAGGGGCTGGGCCTGAGCGGAGGCACAGGACAATACGGATCCGAGGCCGTCCTCAATGGAATCACCGTAGGCCCCATGGCCCCTGCTGGAGGCAAGGAAACGCTGGGTGAATGGGCCGACGCCAAAGTCCTATTGACTCCTGAAGCGATCTCCCGCCTGAAACCCAGCAGAAATCAATTCGAGCTTCACAACCCCGGTCAGGACTCCTTCGCGCTTCGCCGAATCTGGATCGAACTCGAGATGCCTGACGGTCAAAGCATCTCCTCCCGGATCACCACTTCCGCCTGGACTCAGCCTCAAAACTGGGCCTACGGGAGCGGAATCAAAGTGCCCTTTGAGGAAAACATTCGCATTCTGATCGATTTTCAGTGAGAAACACTGTTTCAGATATCGAAGGAAACGACATACAGAATCCCTTGAGATTGTTCCAATAGAGGAATTGTCTTTCTTTTTTATCGAAGCGAGATACCATCTTCGTTCGATCTAGCTCTGGTGAGCATTTAGAAACTTCCTGATCTCATGAAAATCACCTCTTTACTTTTGTTGATCCCCGCAGTTTGCTTTTTGGTTTCCTGCGAGAAACATGCCACCGAGCACTCTCATGGCGAAGGTCATTCACATTCAGAGGCTCATGCGCACGCCGATCATGCCGAGGGTGCGTCCGCAAGCAAGCCCGATGGGGAAAAGTGGCCTGTGAATCCAGAGATGAAACCCTTTGTAGCGCAGGGGCAAAAGCTAGTCCAAGAATTCGTGGCGAAAGGAGATTCTGATTTCCTCGGCCTTTCGGCAGCACTGAAGGAACAGAACCAGGGGCTTATCAAAAGTTGCACAATGAGCGGTCCTGCGCACGACGCTCTTCATGACTGGCTAGTCCCTCAAATGGAGCGCGTGACGGCACTCGCACAGACTCGGAATTCGGACGAGGCCGCGAAGATCGTCTCCGCACTGAATCAGGCGTATTCCGACTACGGACAGCACTTCGAATAGGCAGATCATACCTTGAACTGGATCATCGCATTCGTCCAGCTTTGCACTGTCTTGGGCTAGCATAGTGCGCCTCTTTGAGGCTGGGAATGCGGGAAGAGTAGCACAGACAATCCTGTCTGTGTAAGTCATCCCTGGGACCGCTGACGTCCTCGTCGGCAGCCCTAATTACTGCTGGCGTCTGCCAGGAAGAAATTTCTGAATGGGAAAATTCGCGCGGGCGGGCTATCATCGCTTTCTTTCGGCTACCAAGATAGATGAGCCATGCCACGTATTTTCGACAATATCGAGTTACCCCTCCTCCCCGCACTTCAGAAGTCGCTTGATGTCGCCGAGCGCATTGATTGCTGTGTCGGTTATTTCAATCTGCGCGGTTGGAGCCATCTTTCTGATCGCGTTGATCAGTTGCCGGGAGGATGCCGATTGCTGGTTGGCATGCACGTCACCCCGCGTGAGGAGTTGCGTCAGGCCTTGCGTTCCCCTTATGGCGAAACTTCGCTCGATCATCAGACCGCACTGCGCGAAAAGCGCCGACTTGCGGAGGATTTTCGCCAGCAACTGACCCTCGGCGCACCCAGTAATGCCGACGAGGCCACCCTGCGCCAGCTCGCGGCACAAATCCGCGCCGACAAACTCGTCGTCAAGGTTCATCTGCGCCATCCTCTGCACGCCAAGCTCTATTTGCTGTATCGGGAGGACGTGAACAACCCCACCACCGCCTTCCTCGGCAGTTCCAATCTCACTTTTTCGGGCCTCAAGGGACAGGGCGAACTCAATGTGGACGTGCTGGAGCACGATGCCTGCAACAAGCTCACCCAGTGGTTCGAGGATCGCTGGGCTGATCGCTGGTGCCTAGACATTTCCAAAGAACTGGCCGACATCATTGACGAAAGCTGGGCGGGCGAGCGCCTGCTGCCGCCCTATCACGTTTATCTCAAGATGGCCTACCATCTCGCGCAAGAAGCGCGAGCCGGACTTTCCGAATTTCGTATCCCCGCCGTATTCGGTGACACGCTCTTCGATTTCCAGATCGCGGCGGTCAAAATCGCGGCACACCACCTCAACAAACGCGGCGGCGTCATCATAGGCGACGTGGTGGGACTCGGAAAATCCATGATGGCCACCGCCCTCGCCAAAATCTTCGAGGACGACTACCACACCGAGACTCTCATCCTCTGTCCCAAGAACCTCATGCCCATGTGGGAGGACTACGCCCACCGCTACCGCCTGCACGCGAAAATTCTGCCGCTGTCCCGGGTCATCAACGAACTGCCGGAAAAAACCCGCCGCTATCGCTTGGTGCTCATTGATGAATCGCACAACCTCCGCAACAAGGAAGGCAAGCGCTGGCGCGTCATCCGCGATTACATTGAACGCAACGACAGCCTCGCCGTCCTGCTCTCGGCCACGCCCTACAACAAGACCTACCTCGACCTCTCCGCACAGCTCGGCCTGTTCCTGAACGAAGACACCGACATCGGCATCCGCCCGGAACAACTGCTGTCCCAGCTCGGCGGCGAACACGAGTTCATCCGCCGCCACCAGTGCGGCGTCCGCACTCTCGCAGCCTTCGAGAAAAGCGAAATCCCCGACGATTGGCGCGAACTCATGCGCCTTTACATGGTGCGCCGCACGCGCGGCTTCATCATGCAACATTACACCAAGGACGACGGCGACGGCAAAAAATACCTCCTCTTCGCCGACGGCAGAAAGTCCTACTTCCCGAAACGCCTGCCCAGAAATCTCACGTTCCCGATTGACGAAAACAACCCTGCCGACCCTTACGCCCGTTTCTATGGCAATGCCGTCGTCAATGCAGTCAACGCTCTCATCCTCCCCCGCTACGGTCTCGGGAATTACATCGCGCCACGGCCTAAGTCGCCACCCTCACCGCAGCAGGCGAAGATCATCGACGGCCTCTCACGCGCGGGCACGCGGCTCATGGGATTTTGCCGCACCAATCTCTTCAAGCGCCTCGAAAGTGCCGGTCCGGCCTTCATCCTCTCCATCGAGCGGCACATTCTCCGAAACTTCATCCTCCTGCACGCCATTGAGCAGGGACTGGACATTCCCATTGGCACGCAGGAGGCGGAACTGCTCGACACCCGCCATTGCGACGAAGATCTCGATGGTCTGCTGGCGGATGCGGATGGTGAGGAGGAGAAAGACGCCACCCTCAGCAATAGCCTCCGCACCGAGACCGATTACCGCACCCGTGCTGCCGAGATTTACAGGGTTTACAGCAGCACGTTCAGAACTCGTTTCAAGTGGCTGTCGCCCGGCCTGTTCATCAAAGATCTCGCCAAAGATTTGCTCGGCGATGCCCGCTCCCTCCTCGACGTGCTGAAAACCTGCGGCGAATGGAATCCGCAGGACGACAACAAACTCGCCGCCCTCATTGAACTCATCAGCGAGAAGCACCCGCGAGACAAGATTCTCATCTTCACCCAATTCGCCGATACCGCCCGTTATCTCAACACCCAGCTCGCCGCGCACGGCATCACACACGCCGCTGAAGCCACCGGCCAGAGCACCGACCCCACGGCGCTGGCTTGGCGCTTCTCGCCCGACTCGAACGGCAAGCGGCAGCACATTACCAAGGCTGACGAACTCCGCGTCCTCATCGCCACCGATGTCCTCTCCGAGGGGCAAAACCTCCAGGACGCCCATGTCATCGTCAATTACGACCTGCCCTGGGCCATCATCCGGCTCATCCAGCGCGCGGGCCGTGTGGATCGCATCGGCCAGCAGGCCGACACCATTCTGGCCTACTCCTTTGTTCCCGCCGATGGCGTGGAGCGGCTCATCCGCCTGCGTGCCCGCGTGCGGCAGCGTCTGATCGAGAACAGGGAAGTCGTCGGCTCCGACGAAGTTTTCTTCGATGACGCCGAGGACAAAAGGAATGAAACCCTCATCCGCGACCTCTACACAGAGAAAAACGGAATCCTTGATGACGACGACACCGAAGTGGACTTGGCTTCCTACGCCTATCAAATCTGGAAAAATGCTATCGACGCCGACTCCTCCCTCATCGCCAAAATCGAAAATCTCCCCAATGTCGTTTATGCGACGAAAGCACATGAAGCCACGGCGACAGCCCCCAAGGGTGCTCTCGTCTATCTTCGCACCGCACAGGGCAACGACGCTCTGGCATGGATAGGGCAGGACGGGCAGCCCGTCACTCAATCCCAGTTCACCATCCTCAAAGCCGCCGCCTGCTCCGCCGACACACCTGCCCTGCCCCGCACGGATGATCACCATGCTCTCGTGCAACAAGGCATGGCGTACATCGCCGAGGAGGAAAAATCTTCCGGCGGTGCGCTGGGCCGTCCTTCCGGTGCACGCTTCAAAACCTATGAGCGCCTCAAACGCTGGCGCGAAAGGCAAGGCGACGCACGAGATTTGTTTATCAACGAGGAATACATCCGCCGCCTCGACAAGACATTGGAGGAAATCTACCGCCACCCTCTCCAGCAGTCCGCCACCGACACCCTGAACCGCCAGCTCAAGGCGGGCATCGGGGGTCAGGACTTGATCGAACTCGTGTTCTCCCTGCGCGAGGATGGGCGACTTTGTCTCGTGGAAGAGGAGGAACAAAACCGCGAACCGCGTCTCATCTGCTCGCTGGGATTATCATGAAGCGCGCCCACATCGTCCCGGAGGGACGCCAGACATTAACCGGTGGTGCAAACCACCGGTTGTCGGAACAACCAAAAATCGCCCCGAAGGGGCGGTGGAACGTCGAAAACGATTTTGCCCGTGTGCCCATGTCGAAACGCAACCCGGATCGGACGGGAATCGCACCCGAAACGTTCCGCCGCCCCTACCTGGGCGGGTGGCGTGTGTGTCCTCGGTGTCCGGTGGTTTGCCCACCGGCTAATTTCCCATGCGCCTCCGGCGCAAGGTTCCGTCCCAGTGGAACGCCGATGGCATCGGACGACGTTACAAACCACCGGAATCCGCGTTTCGCGCCCACATCGTCCCGGAGGGACGCCAGAAATTAGCCGGTGGTGCAAACCACCGGTTGTTTCATCCAAAAAATGGATTTCGCCCCGGCAGGGGCGGTGGAACGTCGAAAACGATTTTGCCCATGTGCCCATATCGGAACGCAACCCGAATTGGACGGGAATCGCACACGAAACGTTCCGCCGCCCCTACCGGGGCGGGTGGCGTGTGTGTCCTCGGTGTCCGGTGGTTTGCCCACCGGAT
>CAUJIH010000082.1 GCA_963205275.1 Verrucomicrobiota bacterium
TTCGCAAACGGCATCAATTCCGCCAGCGTCAAACGCAGCTTGAACAACAGGGCGAAGGGCTGTGGCACGATCAGTCAAGGCTTGGCCAGTCTCGTTGATTTTTGAAAATATTCAACTAATCTTAGATACCTGAATAGTTACGGAATTCTTTCACCTTTTCTGCGCCAAGTCCTCTTTTGTGGCGTCGCGGTCTGCACGGGAAGGCTCGGGGCCTCGGGGCGGTGGGGATGGCGGCGAACGCGCCTCGATCATGCCGAAGGACATGAAGTGTTCCCCGCAGAGGCGCGGAGGCGCAGAGGATGAATGCGACGACATTCCGCAGCTCAGCGAGATGCGCTAGATAATCGAAAATAGACTATCCCTTACAATCCGAAATATCTTCCTGGCAGATGGCAGTTCCTTTAAAAGTCGCCGACAAGAATGTCCGCGCTCCTTTCTTCCTTCACTAGCCCATCCTGGGGCCGCCAACGTCCTCGTTGGCCTTTGCAATACTACGGCGACAGCCGGTAGGTAATTCTTTCCTCTTTGCGAGGCGTCACCATCCAAGGGCATTCGAAATGCTTTCCTAGCTGACGCCACCTGTAGTTTGGATTGCCGACGAGGGCGTCAGCGGTCCCAGGGATGGCTTCCGCATGCTTCCTGCCTTACCTCTTCCCTCGGCCATGCCGTGGAAACATAAGAAGCAATAGAGCCTCCCCCCTCGCTCCCTCTGGCTTGTTCAACAAGGGGTGCAGTCAAAGCCTTCGCCACGGCTTCGCTACACCCTTTAATGTTCGGCCTTGCGTGCGGCCCATGTCTCAAGTCCGAAGAGGACAAGTGTGTGTGCTGCATGGACGGCAAGACGAGCATGGCGAGGTAAAATGCGGTAGCTGCGACGTTCGTGTCCGTGGGCGCTCCCGTCGTGCGTGCGGAAGCAGGCTATACCATCTACAACCGACAGAAATCCAGACAAAACCTTCTTCAAGTCCTGATCGGTCTGCGAAGCCGGGGCAAATCCGATATGGTGAGCAACAGCGTTCCATAGTGGCTTCGCTGAAAGGTCGTTCGGCAATCCGACTCCCTCCTCCTGCAAGTAAATGCGACAGTATGCTTCAAGAATGGCGCAGGCAGCCGTGACAGAAGCAGGGGGATCGCTCTCAACTGACGCCAAGGCCCGCTGGAACTCAATCTCGATCTCCGGGATAGCCTGACGACGTAGTAGATCATCCAGATGCTTAGCTGGCGAGGAAAGGCCGGAACCGAAGATGTGGCCTCCGTGGCTGTATGTAAGGCCACTCTGCGAAAGAATAAGCTCTATCCTACGCTTGCCGTCAGTATGGGACTCGTGGTCTGAGTCCATGAACTGGCCTATAGCACGACCAACCATGAGGACAATCTCGTCAGGGCGTGCCTCTGACTCACGCATAATCCAATAAGTGATCTTGTCTGAGCAGTTACCCGACGGCGGCTCTCCAGTAAATCCGCTCTCATGAAACAATGCCTCGATACGCCGATGGGAGTAGTAGGACTGCCCCAAGACCTCGCCAATAACTCGGGCTATTCCTCTGGTGATGGTCATTGCGCTCCGCTAGTTGGCCGAACAGTTCATTTTCTACGCACCGCCGAATACTCCGTACGGTTAAACTCGACGTATTCCGGTGAGAGATCAGACGTGTAGATACTAAACTCACCCTTTCCGATATTGAGATCGATCCCGACCGTGAACTCCGCCCCACTCACGGCATCGATCAACTTCCCACCGTCCGTTCCCGCTGAACGTCCGTGCTGAGCAGCGATCACGCCGTTGAGATAGATACTCACCATTTCCTCTTTTACCCGTGCTCCCGAATAGCCAACAGCGTGGAGAATACGGCCCCAGTTCGGATCATTTCCGTTCCAAGAGCATTTGACCAGTTTGGAATTGGCCACAGCCCGTGCGACACGCTCGGCATCCAGATGAGAGGCGGCCCCACGCACCTGCACTTCGACCAACTTGGTCACCCGCTCACCGTCTGACACAATTCGCTTCGCCAGACAGAGCATCACACGGCTGAGAGCTTCGCGAAACTCGGCGCTCCCCTCCCCACTGCGAGTGATCGTCTTGTTGCCCGCCTGTCCATTCGCTAGCACGATCACTGTATCGTTCGTGCTCATGTCGCCATCCACGGTGATGCGGTTAAAAGACTTATCTACGGCCTCTTTCGTTGCTGCCACGATCTCCGCCTTCGAAACAGCCGCATCCGTAGTGATAAAGCAAAGCATCGTCGCCATGTGCGGATTGATCATGCCAGCACCTTTCGCGATTGCGCCGATGCGCACTTCTTTCCCTCCGATAGAAAAAGAGACAGACACCTCTTTCATCCGAGTATCACTGGTCATGATCGCCCGAGCAGCGACTTCGCCGTCATAGGCCAATCCAGCCACCAGATCGGAGAGTTTTGGCTCGATCCGATCAATCGGCAGAGGCACTCCGATGATCCCGGTCGAGCAGACTTGAATCTCACGCTGCTTCAGCCCCAGCAACTTTGCCACACCTCCACTCATCGCACGGGCGTGGACGATACCATCGGGGCCGGTGCAGGCGTTCGCGTTCCCGCTATTGGCGATGATCGCCCGTGGCTCTGCTGATTTCAGATTACTGGCCGACAGGCGCACAGGAGCTGCGCACACCTGATTCTGCGTATAGGCCGCTGCGCCGACCGTAGGAAACTCCGAGTAGATGAGCATGAGATCCAGTCTCTCTACCGCTGGGTTTTTGATCCCGCACGCGACAGCGCTCGCTTGAAAACCCTTGGGAGCACACACGCCTCCCTCAATAATATTCATTTCCTTATCCATACTTGTGGCGAAAACAGACGATTCAAAATTGAAGCAACCCCGTGGTCTCAGGTAAGCCAAACATTAAATTAAAACTCTGCACGGCCTGGCTGCCCGCTCCCTTCCCGAGATTATCCTCAGCGCTGGAGAGAACCAACTGTCCCGTGCGTGAATCGACGACCCAGCCGATATCAACGAAATTCGTGCGAACGACATTTTTCGTGTCCGCAAATCGCCCCTCTCCCAAAATCCGAACGAAGGGGCGATCTCGATAAAATGCTGCATAAGTTTCGCGCACGCGATCCCCTATTGTCTTCGCATCGCCCGTATAGCGACAGAAGGTCGTAGTCGCGATTCCCGCCGTAACGGGGACCAAGTGAGGAACAAAGGAGATCGTGACCTTCTTCCCCGCCGCAATCGATAGTTCCTGCTCGATTTCGCTAAGATGGCGATGCTTCGGGGCTCCGTAGGCACGCAGACTCTCGTTGATCTCGACGAAGAGTAGGCTCGGATCGACCTTTTTCCCAGCGCCGCTCGCACCTGATAGACTGGCGACGGAAATGCCTTCGCTCTCGACGATTCCAGCCTTCAGTAGTGGCACCAGCGGGGCCAAAACACTCGTTGGATAACAGCCGGGCGATGCCACTAGATCGGCCTTCACGATCTCATCGGCATAGAATTCCGGCATTCCATAGACTGCACGCGCAAGCAGTGCGGGGGCAGGATGCTCGTGATGATAGAATTCTCTGTAGATATCCGCATCGCGCAGTCGGTAGTCAGCGCTGAGGTCGATCAAGCGAAGTCCACGCTCTAATAGAGGGACCGCATACTCTGAGGCGACCCCATGTGGCAGCGCCAAGAAGGCTACCTGCGCACCACTGGCCACGATGGCGTCGATCTCTGGTTCGATAAAGATCAGATCCGCAGTCGGACTACCAGCAAATCGGGGAAAGACATCGCGAAGCGCTCGCCCCGCCTCCCCTCTGGAGGTAGTGGCGACGAGATTTACAGAGGGGTGAGACAGCAGGATACGAAGCAATTCCTGCCCCGTGTATCCACTGGCACCGACGACAGCTACTGGAATGCCCTGCGGTTTCATGAGCTTTCCAGCTTGGCACATATTTTCACAAGTGGAAGCCCTTCCTTTCAATTTGGAAAAATTTTGATTGAGATGCGACTTGCAGAAGCTCGAATCTCGTCCAAACTATCCGCCTTTTCCGATTTCCATTTGGGCGGGAAAGAGTGAGTCGGGACGTGGCGCAGCCTGGTAGCGCATCACACTGGGGGTGTGGGGGTCGCTGGTTCGAATCCAGTCGTCCCGACCATCTCCGGGCCTTTTCCCAGCAAGGCCCGGAGATGGTCGCTCTTTCGAAAACCACCCTTCAAAAGTGCTACTCACTCGAAAAATTGACATCTTGTTTATCAACGATTAATCAATTTTTGCCCGAAAAGTGCTACCGAAAAGTGCTACCAAATTTCCATAATGCACTTTCCGGGGATCTACCAAAAACCCGACAGCAAAATCTATTACTACCGCCCGCTCCAGCAGGATGGCTACCGCCCCGCGCCCATCAACCTCCGAACTAAGGACGAACAGGATACCCCCCCGGAAAGGCGGAAACCGGTCGATCCCCGCAGCCGGAACCGCTGCTCAGTGCGAACCACCCCCTCCGAGACGGAAGAGAAAGGAGCGGCTCCGGCCCTGCGAATACAGGGAGGATGCCGATCCTCATCGGGCATCGTAGCAAAAGAGAAACTAACGATAAGCGCCGAAGGCCGAGCGAAGCGAATTATGCCGGATTTCCCCTTGCCGGGAGCGAGCACCGGAACAACGAAGCCTCCCGCTGTGAAGGACAGGAGGGACGAAAAGAACCTTTCCTCCTTGGCTGAAAATGGATTGCAAAAGCCCAGCCGCTGACGAAAATTTCAACGTCGCGTTTTATTTTTCCCAATGAAAGAAGCTTCCGCCCGGATCAAGATCAACAAGCTGCTTGAAGCGGCAGGCTGGCGTTTCTTCGCCGACCACAATGGCCCTGCGAACATCCGGCTTGAGCCGGGAGTGAAGCTTCAATCGCAGGAAATCGATGATCTGGGCGAGAATTTCGAGAAAACGCAAAAGGGATTCATCGACTTCCTCCTCCTCGACGACAAGAGCTTTCCTCTGATCGTTCTCGAAGCCAAAGCCGAGAGCCTGTCGCCGCTCACCGGCAAGGAGCAGGCAAGGAAATATGCCCGTTCGCAGAATTGCCGCTTCGTCATGCTCTCGAACGGCAATCTTCACTATTTCTGGGATCTGGACCGGGGGAATCCATACATCATCACCTCCTTTCCGACACCCGAATCGTTGGCAGCCGCCCGCAGAATCGTTCCCGACCGCGCCAAGCTCATAGGAGAACAGGTGGATGACGATTACATCGTTCTCACGCAACTTCCCCAATACGCCGTCGCTGCTGGATGGCAAAGCGAAGCCGAGCGTGAAGCATTCATCCGTAAAAACAAACTCCGCTTCCTGCGCCCCTACCAGAAAAAGGCGCTTCACGCGATCCAGCGCGCCGTGAAGGACGGCAAGGACCGCTTCCTTTTCGAAATGGCCACCGGCACCGGCAAAACCCTGACCGCCGCAGCCGTCATCAAGCTCTTCCTGCGCTCCGGCAACGCCCGCCGTGTCCTGTTCCTCGTGGATCGTCTGGAACTGGAAGATCAGGCATGGAAAGCATTCGTCGAATACCTGAAAAACGACTTCAAAACCGTCATCTACAAAGACAACCGCAGCGACTGGAACCACGCCGAAATCGTCGTCACCACCGTCCAATCGCTCCTTTTCAACAACAAATACCAAAGCCTGTTTCCCCGGCCGACTTCGATCTCGTGATTTCCGATGAAGCCCACCGTTCCATCGGTGGAAACTCCCGTGCCGTCTTCGAATACTTCATCGGCTACAAGCTCGGCCTCACCGCCACGCCCAAGGACTACCTCAAGAACTTCAATACGGCCACCCCCACCACCCGCGATCCCCGCGAAGCCGAGCGCCGCCTGTTGCTCGACACCTATCGCACCTTCGGCTGCGAGGACAGCCAGCCCACCTTCCGCTACTCGCTGCTGGATGGCGTGAGAGACGGCTATCTCATCAATCCCATCGTCGTCGATGCCCGCACCGGCGTGACGACGAAGCTGCTTTCCGAAGATGGCTTCATCATCTCTTTCACCGACGAAGACGGGCAGGACCGCGAGGAGAGTTTCCATCAACGCCAGTTCGAGAAGAGCTTCTTCTCCCCGGAAACCAACGCACTGTTCTGCAAAACGTTTCTGGAAAACGCCCTGAGCGATCCCATCAGCGGCGAAATCGGAAAATCCATCATCTTCGCCGTCAGCCAGCACCACGCCGCAAAACTCACCCAGATCCTCAACGAAATGGCGGACCGGATGTTTCCCGGAAAATACCAGTCCGACTTCGCCGTTCAGGTCACCTCGCGGATTCCCGACGCGCAGCAGTTCACCATCAATTTCACCAACAACAAGCTCCTCGGTTCCGCCAACTTCCTCGAAACCTACAAAACCAGCAAAGCCCGCGTCTGCGTTACCGTCGGCATGATGACCACCGGCTACGACTGCCCGGACATTCTCAACCTCGGTCTCTTCCGCCCCATTTTTTCGCCCACCGACTTCATCCAGATCAAGGGGCGCGGCACCCGGAAACACGACTTCGCCGACCAGCTCTTCGACGAGGACCTGAAGGCCACGCTCGGGAATACCGAAAAGACCTCTTACAAACTCTTCGATTTCTTCGCCAACTGCGAATACTTCGAGGAAGAATTCGATTACGATCAGGTCATCTCCCTGCCGCAGCCCCCGTCGGGTGGCGAGGGCGGCAGCCCCGGCGACCCTCCTCCGCCGGGCCCTAGCGGCTACGAGCATCTCGGCGACGACATCATTTCCTCCATCAAGGTAGAGTCCGTCGGTCTCGACGGCATGAAGATCGACCGGATGTTCTTCAATCGCTTCGAGGAATCGGTCAGGGAAAACGACTTCATCGCCGAGGCAGTGGAGGCGGGCCAGTGGGATCGCGTCATCGACTACGTGAACCGCGAAATCTTCGACAAGCCGTCCGAATTCTACACCCTCGACAAGCTTCGCCGCGCCGTCGCCGTGGACCGCCGCCTCGGCCTGCGCGAAATCCTCGAAAAAATCTTCGGCCTCATCCCGCGCTTCAAGTCGAAGGACGAGCTGCTCGAAGAAGAGTTCGCGAAATTCGTCTCCGATCACAAACCCGAGGAAGCGAAAGACCTCCCGGCGCTCAAAAATTTCTTCAAAGCCTACATCACCAACGGCCAGGTCCGGGACATCATCGAGTCGAAACGATTCACCGCGCTCTACACCACCTCCGCCTTCACCACGACCGACCTCAAAGCCGTTCCCGCGAAATACCGGAAGCTCATTCCTGAATACATCAAGGACTACGTTTCCCTGAATCAGTTTGTCGCGTAGATCGGTGATCGTCTTCAAGGGTTGACAAATATCTTTCTTTTGACAGATTTCTGTCATGCAGACCACCCTCCGCATCGACGATCAACTTTACCGCGAGGCCAAGGCGGAAGCGGCCCGGGAAGGGATCACCCTGACCCGTTTTCTTGAAAGCGCCTTGCGGATGAAACTTGGAAAAACCCCGCCCGCCGCGCCGGGAAAACCTCATCCGTTTCCCGTCTATATTCCGGAAACGCCGCTGAACCTCACCAATGAGGAGATCAAGAGAATCGATCAGGAAGAACAGATGCGGCATGACCTGAAAAAGCTGGGTATCGAACTGGAGGACGCATGACCCGGAATGTTCTTTTCCTGCCGGATGCGAACATTTGGCTGAACGCACTGAACCAATCGTCCCGCGATCATGTGGTGTGCCGCCAATGGCTCGACCAAGCCACCGCCACCGGTCGGGAGCTGCTAGTCAATGACCTGACGGAGTGCGCCCTGCTGAGGATAGGCACCTTTCCGCAACTCGGCATCTCCACCCCGGCGCTCGCATTGGCTTTTTACAAGGCCCTGTTGGATTACCCAAAAACCCGGCGTTGCTCACCTGCTGGCAAACATCATCACATTCTCTCCGGGTTCCTCACTAACCTCGGCCTCGTGGGGAATGACGTCAACGACGCCTGGCTCGCCGCCCTTGCCATCGAACACCACGCCACTCTTGTCTCCCTGGATGAAGGTTTTTCCCGTTTTCCCGGCCTTCTCTGGCACAATCCCGCCGCCTCCGCTTGATTTTCCACAGCCATCGAAGCTTGCTTTCCGGCCATAAAACCATACCATCACCCATATGAAAACGACGCTCGATCTTCCCGATGACCTGCTCATCGAGGCCAAGGCGGTTGCCGCCAAACGCCGCACCACCCTCAAGGCAATGGTCGAACACGCCCTGCGCCGGGAAATCCAGGCTCCTGTCGAACTTTCGGAAGAGGAGGCCGAGCGCTACGAACTCGGCCCTTGTGGCATTCTCCGCCTGAAACGCCGCCCCGGTGAGACCGTCACCCTCGAAACGATCCAGAAAATTCAGGACCAGATGGATGAAGAGGAGCTGGATCACGCTCTCAAACTCGCCGGTCACCGCTGATGTTCCTGCTCGATGCCAATGTCCTGATTGC
This sequence comes from Verrucomicrobiota bacterium, assembly GCA_963205275.1. Lineage (GTDB taxonomy): Bacteria > Verrucomicrobiota > Verrucomicrobiia > Verrucomicrobiales > DEV007 > Arctic95D-9. Next base: position 8,433 of record CAUJIH010000082.1, read on the forward strand.
CTTGGGCGATGCCACACATGTGCATGGCGATGCCGCCGTGCGCTTCTTTGAAAATGAAGTGGTTCGCACAAGCTGGGCGACTTGCCCCATCACTGAAAATGCCTTTCTGCGAATCCTGGGAAATCCGAATTATGCAAACGGCCCCGGCTCTGCGGAAGGTGCCAGAAAATTACTCAAGCGGTTGGTTGCCGCGCCCGGCCACCAATTCTGGCCGGACGATTTTTCCCTCACCGATGCGAGGCCATTCCCCGTTCTTCCGGCCCCGAAGCACCTCACCGACCACTACCTCCTCGCTCTCGCCGCTTCCCGGCAGGCTCGCCTCGCCACCTTCGACCGCAATATCGACCCCGCCCTCGTTCCCGGCGGACACTCGGCCTTGTTCCTGATTTCCTGACGTTTCCCGCATGCTCGATTCCACCACCAAGCGCCGCATCGACGCCGCCCGCGACATCCTCGTTGGCAAGGTGCCCGATCCCAAATCTCAGGTCGAACAAATCACCATCGCCCTCATCTACAAGTTCATGGACGACATGGATGCCGAGGCAGAGGAACTTGGCGGCGAGCGCTCGTTCTTTTCCGGCGATTACGCCCGCTACGGCTGGGCGAAGCTCATGCGCTCCGGTCTCGGCGGTCACGAAACGCTCGCGCTCTATGCCGAAGCCATCGCCAGAATGCCCGAAAACCCCGGCATCCCCGCGCTTTTCCGCGACATTTTCAAGAACGCCTATCTGCCCTACCGCGATCCCGAAACCCTCCGCGCCTTCCTCAAGGTCATCGACGAATTCACCTACGACCATTCCGAACGACTCGGCGACGCCTTCGAATACCTCCTCTCCGTTCTCGGTTCCCAGGGCGATGCCGGGCAATTCCGCACCCCGCGCCACATCATCGACTTCATGGTCGAAATCCTCGATCCCAAGAAAGACGAAACCGTCCTCGACCCCGCCTGCGGCACCGCCGGATTCCTCATTTCCTCCTACAAGCACATCCTCCGCCAAAATACGGACGGGCACGGAAACTCCACCCTCACTCCCGACGACCGCACCCGCCTCGCCAAAAACTTCAAGGGCTACGACATCTCGCCCGACATGGTGCGCCTCTCGCTGGTGAACCTCTACCTCCACGGCTTCACCGATCCCAGCGTTTACGAATACGACACCCTCACCTCCGAAGAACGCTGGAACGAGTTCGCCGACGTCATCCTCGCCAATCCACCCTTCATGTCGCCCAAAGGTGGCATCAAGCCGCACAAGCGCTTTTCCATCCAGGCCAAGCGCAGTGAGGTGCTCTTCGTCGATTACATGGCGGAACACCTCACGCCCAAAGGCCGCGCCGCCATCATCGTGCCGGAAGGCATCATCTTCCAGAGCCAGACCGCCTACAAATCCCTCCGCAAGATGCTGGTGGAGAACGCCCTCGTGGCGGTGATCTCGCTCCCCGCCGGTTGCTTCAATCCCTACTCCGGGGTGAAAACCTCAATCCTCATCCTCGACAAATCCCTCGCCAGGCAGGCGGATAGCATTGCGTTCTTCAAAGTGGAAAACGACGGATTCGGCCTCGGAGCGCAACGCCGCCCGATTGACAAAGACGACTTGCCGCAGGTGAAGGTGGAGATTGAGGCGTATCTGAATGGATTGCACCGGGGGGAATTTAGAACCAACGGCCTTGCATCATCCCGGATCAACGCCACCGACCCGGCATCATCCCCGATCAGGGCCGAAGGCCCGGCGTCATTGCAGGTCAGGGCCGAAGGCCTGTTTCATCCCAGCGAGGGTCGAAGGCCCTCGACAGGGGCAAGGCCCCAGGAAAACGTCCCACACAACGGGAAAGGGCTGAAAGCCCGCCTCATCACCCGCACCGCCGATGAATCGGGCCTTCAGCTCTCCAACATTCCGGGGAACTGCGAACCTGGGGCGATGCCCCAGGCTGGGATGGATGGCACCTTTGGCGCGGCATTCACCACCGGCCTCGTCGTGCCGAAGGAGAAGATTGCCGCAAATGGCGATTACAATCTGAGCGGGGAGCGGTATCGGGAAGGGAATATGGTCAATCATAAGTGGCCAACAGTCGAGCTAGGTAGCGTGGCACGTCTGATTAACGGTCGGGCATACAAACAAGCAGAGCTGCTATCAGAAGGGCCTACACCAGTTCTCCGAGTAGGAAACTTTTTTTCCAATCGAGGTTGGTATTACTCAGACCTTGAACTCGATCCTGATAAATATTGTGACGCTGGCGACCTTTTGTTTGCTTGGTCAGCGTCGTTCGGTCCTCGGATTTGGGATGGGCCGAGGGCCATTTATCACTACCATATTTGGAAGGTGGAGCCTTCAGAGGCTATCGATAAGATATTCTTGTTTCATCTTCTAGCTGCCGAATCCGAGAAGATTAAATTGGAGGGTCATGGCATCGCTATGGTTCACGCGACAAAAGGCGGAATGGAAAAAAGAAAAATCCCCCTGCCGCCGCTGGAGGTGCAGAAGGAGATCGTGGCGGAGATCGAGAGCTACCAAAAAGAGATCGAACGCCTTAAAGACGAAATTGCCGCACAGGAAAAGAATATCCAAAAGTCCCTCGCCCGCGTGTGGGGTGAGGATTCCGAGAGCGCCAACGGCGCAACGCCATCCCAGCCTGGGGCAAGGCTCCAGGACTGAAAGCCCGCCCCATCCATGCCGCAATCGCTGTCATTCCTGCTCATCCACGTCGTTTTCAGCACTAAAGACCGTGCCCCCGTCCTTGATGCCGGCGTCCGACCCACGCTCCACGCCTATCTCGCCACCGTCGCCCGCAATACGAATTGTGAATGTTACCGGGTCGGAGGCATCGCCGATCATGTGCATCTCGCCATCCGTCTTGCCCGCACCGTCACTGCGGCAAAACTCGTGGAGGAACTGAAAACCTCTTCCTCCAAATGGCTCAAAACCCAATCGCCCGCACTTGCCGCTTTCGCGTGGCAGCGTGGATACGGCGCGTTTTCCGTCGGACCGCGGGACTTGGATGCGCTGAGGCATTACATCGACACGCAGGAGGAGCATCACCGAACCCGGACGTTCCAAGAGGAATACCTGGCGTTTCTTACCAAATATGGAATCGAATTTGATGAACGCTATGTGTGGGACTGACCGATGGGACGGACGAGGGACGATGCCCCTCGCTGGGATGGAGCGGGCTTTCAGCCCTGTCATTTCTTTGGGTTCCTGTTCTGGGGCCTTGCCCCAGACTGGGATGAAATGGGCCTTTGGCCCGCCAATCCGGGCGGCAAAAGTCATCCCACCCCTCGAAACCCAACGCGCCATCGTCGCCGAGATCGAAGCCGAGCAAGCTCTCGTCGCCGCCAACCGCGAACTGATCACCCGCTTCGAGCAAAAAATCCAAGCCACCCTCGCCCGCGTCTGGAGTGAGGAAGTTGCTGATATTTCATCAAATCCTAATACCATCAGTGCATCAATACTAACAAGATAACCTCCGTTGCGTTCAATCTCCATGAACCTCCAACAAGCCTACTACGAGCAACGTTTCGAGAATCTCTTCCTTCGCGCGGTGGGAGACGAGTTCCAGACGTTTTTCGAGCGCCTGATGGGCTTGGCCTACAAAGCGGATTTCATGCCTTGCCGTCCTTGGGGAAATATCGGCGACCGGAAGAACGACGGCTTCCTGAAATCCGAGCGGCGCTTGTTTCAGGTGTATGCGCCGAATGAAATGGAAGCGACGAAGGCCATCGCCAAGATCACCGAAGATCCATGTGGAAGGAGCCGATTTCTTGAATGGCAAGACCCGCCTTTCCAACACCGAATGGGTCGGACTGCTCGGGGAAAAGATGTTCGGACTCCATCAGCTCCCGGAAAACGAAGGGCGCACGCCGACTTTCCGTTCGCTGTTCGCCTATTTCGTGCGCCGTCAAGGCAGCAGAGCCTTCACGACGCCTGAGAAACAGGCGACCATGCAACAGGCGGGGGATTTGCAAGTGGCCTTGCTCTACCTTCTTGGTCTCGATTGGCGGATCGCCAGCGAATGGCAGAAGGTTCGTGATCGTGAGAAAACGCTCAAGGAGCTAAAAAAGGCGGCGGGTGCCGGGTTCTTCGGCAGCATTATCGGCAAAGCGTCAGACCTGAGAACCCAATCCACCGTCGCTGAAGCCCGGCTCAGGGAATATCGCCTATCGCGTTTGCGAAATCAGCGGCTTCTGTTCATTCAGGCGACGGACATCGCGCGGACAGAACGCTTTTCTTCCGGCTGAAGGTCCGTCCGTTTTCGGCGGTTTTCGGGACAGATGTACCTTGCAAATCGGGTGTCGCGGCCCCCAATCCTCGTCAGTATCGACGATCGACACCGCCGTGCCCCTCGCGAGTTCAGGGTATATCGGAACGGGGTGGCCACGAAGGGAGCCAGATTATACTGGGGCAACGAAACCCCTAAAACGCATTTGATCCCGAAGTGGGTTCGCATTTCAGGTGTGCCCGCCCGACCATTTTTTCTTTTCCTCTCTTGGAAAATTCAGAGAGAAGATTCGCGATAGCCGAGTCACAGGGAGGGGATGGAATTCCCGGCGAAACACAAATTCTGCTCCCCATTCGTCCCTTCACTCGCGTGCCGCCAGTCGCGTCTCCCACACATAACGCCGAAACAGAACCTTGATCGCCGCTGTCAGCGGTACAGCCAGAATCGCTCCCAACAATCCGCCGAGCAGGAACGACCAGAAAATAATCGCAAAAATCACCGTCAGCGGATGCAGTCCTACCGAATCCCCGACGATGCGCGGCGCAGTCACTAGGCCATTCACTTGTTGCAGGACGATAAACAGCCCGAGCACGATCACCGGGTACATCCAGACATTCGGCAGCCAGCTCCACGCATTGATCAGCACCTCCGCCCGTGCACCATCGTTCGCAAGCTGAGTCACGATATACGACTCAGCCTTGCGATTTCCCGAAATCATCACCCGTGCCACTTCTCCTACGACAGGAGAACTTCCGGCCTGAACTTCGCCCCAGGCCGTCGCTCCGAAGTGCGCGATGCTGATCAACACCGCAGGAATCATCACCATCAGATTCCCGATATATGGAATCAAACCCAACAGAGCTAGAAAAACGCCGATGAGCAGCGCGTAGGGCAGGCCGATCAGAGACAAGGCGATGGCGATGAGCGCTCCATCGATCAGACTAACCACCATCTGGCCGCGAAAGAAGGAAATCAGGTAGCCATTGATCTCCGTCAGAGTCTCCACGACCTCATCTTTAAAACGCGACGCTCGCAAGGGCAGATAATCCGACCAGGAACGAGTAATTTTTGGTCCGTTCAGCAGAAAGTAATACAGATACACAGGCACCAATAGGAATCCCAGTAGATAACCAAAGAACCCGACGGCTCCCGAAATTCGTTGCCATACCCAGAGACCAGCGTTCCCTGCCAGCTTCGGCCCTTCCTGAGAGATCCACTCGATCCCCCGCTGGGCATACTCCTCCACAGCTCCCGGATCAAAGCGATTCTTCAACGACGCGATCCCCCGCTGAGTCAACTCTGTCACCTGACTGATGTAGGCATCCTTCCGCTCATAAAACTCCTGCGCCTGCCCGATCGTGGGTACCGCTACCCAGACAAACAACAACGTGACACCTCCGATGAATGAGACATAGACCGTCATCATCGCCTTCTGCCTCGACCAACTCCATCGCTGCATCAGCCAGACAATCACTGGCTCCATAAGATAAGCAGCAATCCCAGCCACCGCGATCGGAACTAAAATTGGCTGGAGATATCCCAGAACTTGGCCCGTGATCGCCACCAGTTTTACACCCAGCACAGCGATAATCGCTAGAGATAGGGCAGTGATGGACGCCCAGAGCATTCTTCGCTGAAAAGCGGAAGGGTAGAAGCCCTCAGGCTTCGTATCGGAAAGCTTCGTTTCAGAAGGATCGATTTCCATAACTTCAGAATGCGTTAATAGTTCATTATTCCTAAGTCGATTTGCGTCATTTTCAAGCCAATAGGAAATTCACGCCAAAAATATACATGGTGCTCCCAATCTCAGTCAGTACAATGAGAGCCACTGCGATGACTCCGCTTTTTCGTCTTCTGATCCTTTTCACCTGCCTCGCTTGGAATCCTTCATCCTCCGGCAGTTCTCCTGGAAAACCAAACTTCGTCCTCATCCTGCTCGATAATATTGGCAAAGAGTGGTTTGGCAGCGAAGGCAGCTTGGAGCATCGTACTCCACACATCGATCAACTCGCACGCGAGGGCGTGCGCTTCGAGAACTGTTATGCAAGTCCGATTTGCAGCGTGAGTCGCGTTTTACTGCTCACAGGACGCTACCCATTTCGTACGGGTTGGACCTTTCACCACGACGCCGGAATCTACGGAGGAGGCAATTTTGACTGGGCTCGCGAACAGACCTTCGCCCGCATTCTGCGAGATCAGGGCTATGCCACGGGAATCTCTGGCAAATGGCAGATCAGTAACTTTAACGATCCAGGGCAGGAAAACAGTCTTCGAGAGCATGGGTTCGATGAATTCCTCATCACACCCGGCGGGAGGCAAGATTCGAAATACTGGGATCCCATGCTGAACGAGAACGGAGTCAACAGTCTGCGCAAAGGAACGTATGCACCCGATGTCTTCGTCAATTTCGCCATCGAATTCATGAGGCACCATCGCGAGCAACCTTTCATGCTCTATCTACCTCTGACCTTGGCGCACAAGCCCTTCACCCCGACGCCCGATCACACAGATCCGAATGCATCTCCTCAGGAATTGTTCGCCAACTCTGTCGAATACGCCGACCGACTGGTAGGCAAAGTCGCGAAGTCGCTCGATGAGCTCGGCTTGAGGGACAACACCGTCCTTTTTGTCACTTCAGACAATGGAAATGAGGACAACATCAGCGCTCGCACTCAATCCGGTCTTGTACCAGGCAAGATCTACACGATGGCGGAGCAAAGTATTAATATGCCTCTCATCGTGAATTGCCCTCGACTGATTCCAGGCGGACGCAGCGGTAGCTTGGCTGACTACAGTGATTTACTTCCCACCATGGCTGAACTCGCGGGAATCCCCCTGCCGACCGAACATCCCATCGACGGCCAATCTTTCGCTGCCTGGCTCAGGGGGAATGATGCGAAGCCCCCGCGCACTTGGATTCACACCGCACTTCAGGATGAGCGAGTGATTCGAAACGAGCGCTTCAAACTCTACGCAAGCGCGGGGACTCCGGATAAGTTCTTCGATTTGAAAAACGACCCTCAGGAGACTCGCAATCTCATCTCATCGTCAGAAAACGATGTAAGCACAGCACGCAGGCAACTCGAATCCATCCTAAAATCCTTTCCCGAAGATGCCCCCATGGGATTTGAGCCGCAGAGCATCACGGCTCGAGAATTTCGGGCCAAAAAGCAGGCAGGTTCTACTGAAAAGCCGGAAGCTCAATAATCCCCATCGCTCACCTCAGTCCCAACAGCGGCAGCGTGTCCCGATAAATCAGTTCTTCGATTTTTTCGACATTCAAGCGAGGCAGCCCTGTTCCTTCCACCATACGATTCAGTCCTCGCAGGCCCTCCAGAGTCGAGTTCACTGTCGTAAAGGGATAATCAGTCCCGAACAGCACTTTATCCCATACTCCGTATTCCTGCACTAGCATCAGACTGTGATAGAGCTGATAGGGACGATAGTGTAAAGCACTGAGATCCGCATAGACGTTCGGATGCTTCCGTATCGTCACGACACATTCCCCTTCCCAGGGATGCCCTAGGTGCGCGAGGATAAAACGGACTTCCGGATGTCGGATCGCGACTGGTTCGATTAGGCGAGGAAAGGTGCAGTCGAGCGGTGCCTGACGCACGAAGGTGGTCCCTGTATGCAATAGTACTGGAAGCCCTCTGCTTTCGCAATACTCCCACAGTGGCTCCAGCGAGGGGTCGCTGACGGGGAAACCTGCGTACATCGGCAGCAGCTTCACTCCTCTCAGCTTCAGTTCTTCGCAGCCATATCGTAACTCATCCTGCCAGCCTGGCTGCGTAGGATCGACTGAGAGGAAGCCGATGAGTCGTTCGCGATCTTGGCTCACGTAATTCGCTACGTATGAGTCATCGACCCAAATCCCGGCGAGCTTCGCTTTCCCGCCGAAGACGATGGTCACGGTATCGTCCGGAGCCGTCGCTCGATAGTCCTCATAGCGCACCGATATATCGATGGTCGTATTCGCCTTCGCTCCCGATGCCTGGCGAATGAAATCCTCACTAAAAGCCTCCGGGAAAGGCCATGCGTGGCTGTGAACGTCGATAATCATGGGAGTGAAACGGCTTCTTGAATCCGATCGAATAGTCGATCCACTTCGTGCCTAGTCTCGGGATCGAGAACGAAAGCACGAGGACCGCGAACGATCTCATTGCGAAAAATTCCTTGTCGGCAGAGGAGATGTTTCTCGACTGCTAGGAATCCGTCGAGACTGGTTTGCAGAGAAATCAAAGCACTGAGTGGTTCATGGATCCGACAGGCCTTCTCCATCTCTCCCGCCTGTAGCGCTCGCCACAAAGGGACAAGGGCGGTGATCAGATCCGCTCCGGGCATTGTTCCGACGATCCCTCGTTGAAAGGAGTCGACGAGGGCGATTCCGCCCGTACCCTCGAATATTCGGGCTTTGCCCCCCGTCGCATCACGCAGTGCTGAGAGGCGTGGGCCGATGGGGCTAGCTTCCGGTTTGAAAAAGACTCGTTCAGGACCGAATTCCTCTAGCAGTCCGGCCTGAAAAGCGATGCTCATGGGCCGTCCGACGTACCCCGAAGCATCCTGCACGACCAGAGGAATACTCACGCAACGGAGAATGCGAGTGAAGTATCCGCGCAACTCCTCCTCACCCACGGCCACCGATACCGGCGGGATCGCCATCAGTGCCGACGCTCCTGCCTGCTCCGCACGGCGCGCTCGTTCCTCAGCCAGACGACTGCTCTCGGCTCCGACGCTGATGATTACAGATCCCCTTCCTTGCGCGAGACGACAGACGGTGGCGGCCAGATCGTCACGCTCGCGATCAGAAAGCCGCAGTACCTCTGATACCATCGCCAGAGTCAATCCCTCTGCTCCGCATTCAAAGAGCCAGTTGATTTCATGCTCGAGCACTTCTTCATCAATCGTTTCATCTTCTCGATACGGAGTCTGGAACACGGGTAGAACGCCCGAAATGGATACTGTCATGGGTAAAAAGGCTTACACAGGTGTAATTACATCCGTGATATTCCATTCTGTTCTGTTTCTGCAAGGAGAAAACCGAGATTTGAGCAGGACAGGGACACGGTTTTTCACTGCGTGCATTCCCGCACCAGAGAAAGCTTCACTTCAGACGTGCTCTCAGCTCGGGAGCGAAGTATTTTAGACGCAGATCAAATTCGATGGTCAGTTCCTTCTCATATTGCGCAGCCAGAGGACACTGTCCACATTCGCATCCATGCATCTCTAGCCCCAGAGAGGCGAATTCTTCTGTATAGCGTTCCAGCTTTTGCAGATCCTTCGCAGGAGGCGCTCCGAACATCCTCGTCAGGCGCAGTTCCAGTCCTTCAAAGTGTGGTAGCATCTTCAGTAGATCGTTCGTCAGAAGCCAGCCGGGTGCCATCAGATGTCCCAGATGAGTGCGTGCATCCTTGATCGACTCAGCATAAGCGGGTGGGGCGTTCCGTAACTGCTGATCAATCGCAGCGACACAACGAAGAATGCGACTCACCTGCGTGCAAGAAACAGCAGCCTCGTCTAGAAGTCGTTCTTGGCAGCGAATCACCGCCTTTTCCCAATCCAGTTGCGCACGAGGTGCCCCTATCACCCGTGCGAGAATCCCGCGTGCCAGATCGCCCTTTTGCTCAGCTGGAGCTGCTCCGATTCGCGAGAGTATCGCTTCCTCAACGGCGGTGAGAAAGCGACGTTCATTCGTCGCACAGGACTGATATGCAGGGCGCGGCGATACAGATGAAACAGCTCTGGGTGTTGGAACTCGCTCCAGTGCCTCGAAGGCGTTCCCGAGGGAGTGAAAAGTACCCGATGATCGATTTTTCGTATCCTTTTGCCTCTGAGAAGAATGAGCTGGTCGAGGAGTCGGCTCAGTGTTTTGAGCAGAAAACAACAGAGTTTCAAATCGCCGAGCAGACTCTGGATATTCGATACGAAAAAGTCTCGCGAGTCCCAAGCGGTGATGACGCGCAGCACACTCAGCCGAAGGCCAGAGACGTAAGGCGAGTCCGTTTCTTCCCTCCTCGTATAGCGCCGGATAGCCCTCTGTCCGCGAGTCGAGCGAAACACTGTGAGGCAGATCTCCGAAATCCCATTTTCGAAGATCACGTCGGGTATAGCGTCCCTTCGATACGTAAGAAAATCGGTCTTTTACACGTGGCGCGAGCCGCGTCTGAAGCGCTTCCAGATCATCTCCGTATCCGATCACTTTCCCGTGATCATCTACGACTTCAAAATGCATGCGCAGATGTGGCGAGAGCCTTTTCAGATCGAACAAGTCCTTCGCGACTCGGATTCCATACTCTTCCTGAAGAAACGCTGACAACTCTTCCACCAGCCCACAGTCAGGCCTTCCCTCCTGCATCTCCGAGAGAAAATTCTCCGTCACTTCTCGATTCGACGGTAGCAGCACACGGAGATCCTTGTGTAGACATCGCAACAATGCGGACACCTTTTCCCCTACCCAGCCCGGCACCAAATGCTCCCCTACCCATTGCGGTAAATGCAGCAGTTCGACCAGCGGAATAACGGACGTGACCCCATCCTCTGGATCAGTCGGTGAGTGAAGGTAGCGAAGATCGAGCCGCAACGATCCTCCGTTTCCATCCGCGACTTCCAGAACATCAGGATAATCCTCGAATCGAATCGGTTCTCCATAGGAAACGATACAGTCCTCTATAGTGAAATCGAGTGCCCCTAGTGCCTGCTTTGAAGCCCATCGCTCGAAATCCCGCTGTGTGCAGATCGAATCGGGGAGACGATCTTCGTAAAAAGCGGTGATCTGCGGCAGGTGAAGCAATCCTCCGATCCGTCGTAGCTTGTGCTCTAGCCGTTCCGCCGCTGCCATGGTCTCGCGATTCTGCCGCAGTGCGGAAAGAGGGGCACGGGTATTCCCATTGACCAAGGCTTCTGTAATGAAAATTTCTCGGGCGACTCGCTGATCAACACGGGCGTAGTGAATCCGCCTTTTATCCACTATCGGCAGTCCATAAGCGAGCACCCTCTCCTCACCATAAACCGCACCTTGCTCCTTCGACCATTGAGGATTGGAATAGCGGTATCGACACAGATGCGGAGCCACCTTTTCAAACCAGCCGGGATCGAATCCAGCAACATTTCGTGCGTACAGCTTGGCCGTCTCCACGAGCTCAAATGCCATCACCCACGACGCAGCAGTACTGAAGAGACCCGAACCGGGAAAAATCCAAAAGGTCGAATCTCCCGCGCCCTTATAGCCCTTTCCCTTCCCACGCGACAGCCCGATTCGGCTCGGGATCGCCGCCAGTACGGCTCGATGTAGAGGCTCAGAATAGCTGTCAGCGGGATCGTCGATCTGTTTCCCCGACGGCAGTTTCCACTTCATCTCACGCAAGGTATCGCGCAACTCTCCGTGAAGTCGGAACCACTCCTGCATTCGGCGATGATTTAGAAAATGGTCCCGACAAAAGCGACGAAAGCGATTTCCCGATCCCCGCCGTGCCGTATCCGCCGCATACCATAGGCGCAGCCACATGGTGAAATCAGAGCGCCTGTCTCGAAACTTCGCATGTGCCTCGTCCGCTGCCTGCTGTCGGTCACGGGGACGCTCACGGGGGTCCTGTACGGCCAGAGCACTGGCCAGCACAAGCCCCTCCGCTAGGCATCCCTCGCTTTCCGCAGCGATGAGAATCCGACCCACCCTAGGATCGACCGGCAGGCGCGCCAGACTGTGACCACACCCCGTCATGTGAATAGCTCGACCCTGTTTGGTCAGTGCCCCGATCTCCTCCAGCTCGCGATAAGCCTGTGCCACTCGCTTCGGCGAGGGAGGATCGACGAAAGGGAATTCGAGTGGATCGCCCAGTCCCAAGTGCTCCATTTGCAGCACTACGCCAGACAGATTGGAACGACGAATCTCCGGATCGGTGAACTCTGGTCGAGACTGGAATTCCTCCTCTGTTCCCAGACGCACGCAGACGCCATCCTGCACCCGTCCACAACGACCGCGACGCTGACGGGCACTCGCTTTGGAAATCGGCTCGATCCGCAGTCGCTGGATTCCCGAGCCAACATCGTGCCGACTGATACGAGCCAGCCCGGAATCCACGACGAAGCGAATTCCTGGAATCGTCAGCGAAGTTTCTGCCACGTTCGTCGCTAGAATCACTCGCCGCTTTGAGCGAATCGGATGAAAAATCGCATTCTGCTCTACCGAAGCCTGCCGAGCATAGAGAGGCAGCACTAGCATGTCGCGACACTTTCGTCCCTCCAGCAGATCTACCGCCTCACGGATTTCTCTTTCACCGGGGAGGAAAACGAGCGTATCACCTAGAGGGTCGATCTCCGCTAAGCTCTCCACAGCCCTTCCTACCTGATCAGCCAGCGGCTCCTCATCGAAGAGCACTGGCTGCCACAGATCCTCAATTGGGTAGGTGCGTCCCTCTACCTCGACGACTGGCGCTCCTCCGAAAAATTCCGAAAATGCCCCTGCGTCCAGAGTCGCGGACGAAATCACAACGCGCAAATCTCGTCGGCGAGTCAATGTCCGATGCAAGTATCCGAGGATGAAATCAATGTTCAGAGAGCGTTCATGTGCTTCATCGACGATAATCACATCGTATTGTCGTAGCTCTGGATCCTGTCTGGTCTCTGCCAGCAGCACGCCATCCGTCATGAACTTTACCCGCGTCGTCTGTCGATCCGTGCAGTCCTCGAATCGGATTTGATAGCCTACCTCCTGCCCCAGAGGCACGCCTACTTCTTCCGCCAAGCGTGCAGCTACCGATGTAGCAGCGATTCGACGAGGCTGCGTGCAGCCAATTCTACGCCCCTTCTGACCATAACCTAGTTCGAGCGCGATCTTCGGGAGCTGGGTCGTCTTGCCCGATCCGGTGTCTCCGCAGACGATTACCACCGAATGCTTCTGCATCGCCGTGCGAATTTCTTCACGTCGCTGCGAAACTGGAAGGTCGGCTGGAAAGGAGAGATTCACTGAAAACTAGTCTTCTGGAAAAAGTAAAACAGGGTGCGCTTTCTTTCTCAGAGGAAGAATACACACCCTCGGTTTCACTTCGGCTCCAGCATGATTGAGCGGAATTTCTCTACTTCCTGCGGCGTTACCCCATATTCGTAGAGCCAAGCTTCGATCTTCTTGTGCAGAGGATCATTCGGCTTTCCGTATTTATCGAAACCGGCCACCATCGGATCCCAGTATTTCTCGTAGGTAAATCCGGGAGATGCCGAAATCTCCCAGTCACTCGTCAGATCATCGAGCGATACACCGAGGAGTCCGTTGAGAATGAAAGCGAGCGATCCAGCACGGTCAGCTCCGGCACTGCAATGAAAATCGACGGGATAATTCGCCGTATCGAGGAAGACGCGGAAGTTTTTAACCATCGCATTCACCCCCGAGTCTTTGAAAATACTCGCGTAATTCGAAGACGAATGATGGACTAGGCGAACGGAGGCCCCCGCTGGAGACTCTTTCATCGAACCGACCTCCGGATCGCTCCGAAGATCCAGATCTACTTTCCAGCCGAGTCCCTCTCTCGCGTATTCGCCCCCTTCTTTCGTGATTCGCGCTTCTCCGGGACGCTTTTTGGAAAACTCGACCTTCTCATCCCGTCGATCCGGGCTTGGCATATTCAAGCCGCTGGAGCGATAGATCATCCCTTGGCGCACCTTCCTCCCGTCAAGTCCCGTCCATCCCCCCAGATCGCGGACGTTTGAAACCCCTGAAAGATGAATCAGTCGTGGAGGAAGTGAATCTGTCTGAAAGCTGCTGACTTTCGACAGCACTTTTTTCGCCTGATGCATTCCCTCAACTCGCCAGTAATACGTGCGCCCCAGTAGAAAATTCGTATAGCTCGCCTGGTGTTGCTCCTTTGACACCTCTGATTCCTTTGATTCCACTTGAACTCCGGAAAAAGGTTTCGAAAAGTCCTGATTTTCAGAAATTTGCACTGTGAATGGCCCTTCTTCACCATCCGTGCATTTCCAGGCGAATATCGTCGGCACAGGAGCGCGGAGATAGCTCAGCTTCTTTCGATATGCAAGATCAGAGAACTTTTCTCGACGCGCCTCACCAGACAAAGTCAGGAAACTACGAAGCTCCGGATCGACAGATGAAATCGTCTCACTCGCAGTTGGCGACGTGAGCACGATCTCAGCACGCACGACTCCAAGAGAAGCGACAAAACCACAGAAGAGCAAAGGGCAAAGGCCGAAAGCAAAGCAAAAATGCATGGAATATCTAAAGCATAGGACACGAGAAATTCCACCTTTCAGAGAATCTTTAAGCCGTATTTCATCGCAAAGAATCAATCAAATTGATCGAGCATCGCCTTGAACACATCGGATTTATTTCTTCTGCATCTGAAACAGCTTTCGCGGGAGCAGCCTACTCCCGACGTTTCCCTCCACTTTACCCCACGGAAACCTACGTTTCTCAGTAGCTGGAGACTCTTTCGACTGTTCGTGCGACGGAGCCAACTCTTCACGATTGAGCGGAGCGAAGAGCGACTGCCCTAACTGACCCAGCTTTTTGAGTCCCTCGATCGGGATATTCGTCAACTCGGAAATCAGCGTTACAGGAACCTTGGCCAAGGCAGAAATATGCTTGGGCTTCCATACAGGAGCCCGCACTGTACCTGTGCAGGAAAAGGTGAGCAGTTCGCTCAGAGGAGTCAGCACTGCATGTGAGAGTTCCTCGCGTGTGTTCACGACTGCCTCGAGATCGACTGACTGGTCCACCAGAGAGATCGTCCCTGCTGCCTTGACGCGAAAGACTTTACTCAGCGCCTCCAGATTATCTGTGGACAGCACACCCTTCTCGATGCGGTAGGTGGCTGCGGCTTCGGTAGCCATTGCCCCATTCTCGCCTCTGTTCGGAATCAGTTTCGACAGAGGTCCCAGAATCGGAATGGAGAAAAGATGCCCCTTTGTGATCCGAATATCTCCCCCGCCATCGAAGGTATTCACCTGCCCGAACCTTCCAGAAATCGCAATATCGGCATCGACCTCACCGCTGATATCTTCCCGCTCCTCATAGTGATGCATCAGCGCTGACAAGGGCAAGCCACGCACCCGAGCCTGCAGAGAAAATTGACTGTCGGGATTTCGTGCATCTCTCGCCTGGTAATCCAGATTCAGCGTCCCTCCCAGAACCGATGCCTTCAGCGATCTGAGATGAATCTGAGCTCCTTTAATGGTGATATCTCCCGTCGGATTCCCCAGAGTCAGCGTCTTTCCGAGAAAGTCGTAGCGAGCCGCGTCTCCGCCAGAAAAGGAGATCTGCATGTCAGTTCGCCTCGGCTGGTCTTTGATTTCTTCTTCCGGACGTGCGTCGAGAACTCCTGAGAAGTGAATCGTGGGAGGTTTCGAAAAGCGATATTTTTTCAGCAACATTCCCACTTTAGGACTGAACGCCCCAACTCCAGCCACGGGATCGACCGATGATACGACGCCCTTTAACTCCCAGAGTTTCTCTGCACGAGTATTTTTCGCCAATTCCAAGGTCACCTTCCCCTCCTCTCGAAGGAGAGTCGAATTCCGGAACCACTGAATGCCCTCTTCTGACTCATAATCGGTCTCAAGCTTTTCAAACTCGACCCCGTTCAGCCGAAAATTTCGTAAATCGATCACTCCTCGGTTCTTCCATGTAGAGAAATCCCATCTCGCCCCCTGTCCGACCGCCGCGATATAAATTGTTGAAGAATCACCAAAACTCCACGGATCCATCACTTTGCGCCCTCGATCATTAAGAAAGGGGCGGAAAACGAGAGGATCCATCCTGATCTCAGCTTGGTAGCGGATGGTTTCATCACCGCTCCCCGGTTCGTATTTCAGATTTAGAAATGCGAGGCCAGTTTTGTGGTCAAGACGCAAATTCCGTAAGTAAAAGCGCTCTCCCGCTACGCTGAAACCGCAACTACCTCCAGTAAATACTTGTCCCCGCGTCCCAAAGCGCTCAGCCCTAAACTCTCCGGATATCTCTCCGGGGAAGCCCTTGATCTCTCTCTGCCGCAACTGCGCCAGATCGATGAGTCCGGATGCCTCCAGCGTCGGGGGATTGAAAAATACAATTTCGCCGAGCCGATTATCGTTGCGAAACAGAGATGTCATTCCGACGAGGTCAGCTGTAGAGGAGACGAAGAACCCAAACTGATTCTTCTCTTTTCTCCACTCTCCCGAAAGATTAAAAACCCCCTTTTCATCTCTAATTCTCAGAGCTTCCAATGTAACGCGATCCTCCTGTCCTACAAAGCTTCCTTTTGCCTCCAGTGACTCAATTCGATACGGCAGACCCTTTTTCGTAAATGCCGGAATCGAGACTTCACCCTTTGCCGAAATCGTCGAGAAATCGTCCCAATCTCCCCGGAACTCGATCTCCGCATGTGGCTGGCCTTTTACGATCTCAAAATTCGCCAATTCCTGCAGAAAATCAGCGACGAGCGTCATTCTGCGATGGGTCATCTGCTGGTCGATTTTATTCTTCTTCTTTGGCGAATTCTCTACATCCGGGCGGCCCAATGATCCTTTTAACGAAACGCTCACCGGCCCAATAGAAGCTTCCGCCCAGATGACTTCGATCATGCTCTCTGTCACTACGATCTTTCCGGATACACCCGTTATACTGAGATTCTGTGTCTTGGCAGGATTGATGGGCAGATTTAGTTTCGCATTCTGAATCTCCATCGAGTTAATCGAAATCTGCTTTTTAAAAATGTGGCTGAGGTCAACATCGAGAAAGACGGCATCGACGTAAGCGATCTCCTCCTGCCGGGATGCATTTAGAAAAAACCGGACATCCTCTGCAACCAATCCGCGGAACGCTCCCAGAGTAAGCTTGCCGATGTCCACATAGTAGCCGCGTGCAGCGAATTCACGCTCGATCGCGTTTCTCCAGCTACTACTGAATCCCTCCTGACGCGCATGGATCGCCGCCCACACCACTCCACAAGCGGCGAGAATGCAAGTCAGAAGGAACAGACGGCGAATTAATCGCATAACATTGGAATTTCGACATCAGCACGAGATCGAGACTCTCCCAATCTCATCTGTCACGATGAAAGGGTAAAGGCGGAAGATTGGGAAATTCACACGTACGTTTTTCTGATGGAAACGATTGGAGGGCTCTCTCTCTTTGAACTAATATCATCTTTCTCTTCCCCTATTTATGCGAATCATTGCCGGACAATCAGGCAGCGTCCCTCTGCTGGTTCCTCGTTCTCTCACTCGTCCGACGACTGACCGAGTACGAGAGGCCCTCTTCGCTGCTCTCGGCGATCTGGTACCCGGTGCTCGCGTGCTCGATCTGTTCGCCGGAAGTGGATCGCTGGGGATAGAGTCGCTGAGTCGCGGTGCCAGCTCCGCTGATTTCGTGGAATCGGATTCGGACGCATGCCGAATTATTGGGAAGAACTTAGTGAAGACCAGACTCTCACCGGGAAAGGTCTTTCATCGCGACGTGATGACCTTCCTCACTACGCTTCACCCTGAGTCCTACGATCTAATATTCGCTGATCCGCCGTACGGACGCGATGAGTCGTCGAGAGATAGGATCGCAAGACTCCTCCGCGCACACTCTCTCGCACAGGCGCTCGCCCCCGATGGAATTTTTTTACTTGAGACTCTGGCGAGTGAGCCCTTTCCTGAGAATCATCTCTGGAACGAAAATGAATCTCGCATCTACGGCACGACGCGAATCTCATTCCTCAAACCTCTGAGATAGATTTTTAGGCATCGCCCTGCTTTACG
This sequence comes from Verrucomicrobiota bacterium, assembly GCA_963205275.1. Taxonomy (GTDB): domain Bacteria; phylum Verrucomicrobiota; class Verrucomicrobiia; order Verrucomicrobiales; family DEV007; genus Arctic95D-9. The sequence goes on from CAUJIH010000082.1 coordinate 26,376, forward strand.
TTTCACGATGCGAGTATTCGTCTACATTTTATATAATCTTCTCCTCCCTCCGCTTCTGCTTTTGGGCTTACCTTCCTTTCTGATCAAAGGATTCCGCCGAGGAGGTCTAAGCCGCGGTTTTCCGCAGCGTCTTGGATTCCTGTCTTCAGCGACACTGGCACCGCTCGGAAAGGAGCGACCGCTCTGGATTCATGCAGTGAGTGTGGGCGAAGTTCTGATCGCGCTCAAGCTGATCGAATCTTTGGAGAGGAGTGCGCCAAAACTCCCAATTCTGCTGACGACGACAACCACGACAGGTTATCGGCTTGCATCGGAGCAGACTCGCTCTGGATTCGTCGTTTTGCACAATCCGGTTGACCTCCCGTGGATCGCTTGGAAATTTACCCAACGTATTGATCCTCTCGCGCTTCTATTGATCGAGTCGGAGCTCTGGCCGAACCTGATCGGGCTCCTTCACTTGCGTAGCGTGCCGGTGTTTCTCATCAATGCCCGCTTATCGCCGAGATCCGAGGCTAGATACCGCCGTTATCGGAGCCTCGTAAAACCTCTCGTGAGCCTGCTGGATGGAGTCACTGTTCCCTTCTCAGAAGATATCGCACGGTGGAGGGCCATCGGAATCGAGCAAAACAAGATTCAGGTGACGGGGAGCATTAAGTTTGACCACAAAGGAAGTTCGCAGCTTGATGAGGTCTTACTGACCGAACTGGCTGACTGGCTGGCCGACACGGGCCTTCCCGCCGGATCGCAGATCCTGCTAGGCAGTAGCACGCATGAGGGAGAGGAGGTTCTGCTGGCGCGAGCCTTTCGCAATCTGCGAGAGGAATTCCGTGATCTCGCACTGGTTCTGGTTCCCCGCCATGCCGAGCGCGGCTCGGGCATCGCAACGCAGCTTCAGGCGGATAAATTTTCTCCCGTGCTTAGAAGCGGGCGAGCAGGCTTTGGTGCCGAATCAGTTGAAAAGACTGAGGCGAAAGAAAATCGCATCTGGATCGCGGATACGACGGGTGAACTCCGCACTTGGTATCATCTAGCGGAACTCGTCGTGGTGGGGAAGAGCTTTCGCAGCGGAGGCGGTCAAAATCCGGTGGAACCGATCCTCGCCCATCGCCCCGTGATCGTTGGCCCCCTGATGCAAAATTTCGCCGATCCCGTCGCAGAGCTGCTACGAGTAAACGGCATTCGTCAGGTCGATGCTGATGAAGCATTAATTCCGGCGATTCGAGAATTTCTTCGCGTTCCCGCTCTCGGCAAAGAAATGGCTCGACGCGGAGTCGCTGCCATGACGATTCACGCGGGCGCTGCTGATCGCAATACCGCATGGATTCTGGATCACTTACCCTACTCAGACGCGATTAGGGATCGGGATTCTGACAAGCTCTAGCTAGACAGATTTCTCACGATCCTTCAAGATCGAGGCACTTCCCCTCTCTTTTACCTCTCATGTCAGACTCCCTTCCTTCGCTCTTCCAATACTGGCCTATCCTCCTCGCCTATCTCGTGGGAGCTACTCCTTTCGGATACATCGCAGGACGAATGCGTGGAATCGATTTGCGGCAGCATGGTAGTGGTAACATCGGAGCGACGAATGCCATTCGCGTACTTGGGAAGCCTATTGGCATCGCAGTTTTCCTCTGTGATGCAATCAAGGGCTGCGTGCCCGTTTGCATCGCCCTGAAGGTGTCAGATTCTTCTTTTATTCATATCGCCACGGCGATGGCTGCCATTCTCGGCCACACATACACTTTCTGGTTGAGGTTCAAAGGCGGAAAAGGCGTCGCCACTACCACGGGTGCCTTGCTGCCGATTCTCCCTTGGACGCTGTTCGTCGCTCTGATCACCTGGATCGTCACAGTGCGCATCACTCGCTATGTATCCGTTGCCTCCATCGCCGCAGCACTAGTGGTCCCGATCACGATTACTTTCCAAGCGTGGCTGTCTGGGCGTTGGGATCCCGTGATTCTTTGCTTCGGCGTCATTCTCTGCGCACTGGTAATCTGGAAACATCGTAGTAATATTGCCCGACTCCGTCGTGGTGAAGAAAACCGAATTATTCGACGCTCCTCCTCTAACCCATCCAACCCATCCTGATATGATTGATCGCGCCGCCATCCTCGGGGCCGGAAGCTGGGGCACCGCCTTGTCCATCGTCCTTGCAGACCGAGGGCTCGACGTCCTTCTCTACGGAAATGAACCGGAGACTTATGAGGAAATTCAGTCACAGCACAGAAATTCTCGCTACCTTCCCGAAGTCGATCTCCCGGAATCTGTCCGTCCGACCCTAGAACTGGCGGAAGTTATTGATTCGCCACTTCTTCTATTGGTCGTACCATCCCAGGTAGCCCGCTTAGTTTTAACCAAACTCCGTGACATCGGACTCCCCACCTCGACCGTGATTCTCAACTGCACGAAGGGAATCGACCCGTCAAGCGGAAAGCTGATGCATGAACTCGTCTCTGAGTTCTTTCCCGACAATCCGGTCGCCGTTTTGTCCGGTCCGAGCCACGCGGAGGAAGTCGCTCAGCGCAAGGCGACTCTGGCAACAATCGGCTGTGAGAATCAGGTGATCGCCACTCAGTTGCAGGAAATCTTTTTTACTCCCTTCTTTCGGACTTATACCAGCGAGGATGTCATAGGAATCGAACTCGGAGGAGTGGTCAAGAATGTCTTTGCCATCGCCGCAGGAGCCATTGATGGTCTTGGACTCGGAGACAATGCGAAAGCGGCCATGCTCACACGGGGACTAGCAGAAATGGCTCGACTCGGCGTCGCTATGGGAGCCAGAGAAGAAACGTTTCGCGGACTCAGCGGAATCGGTGATCTCATCGTCACATGCTACAGCGTCCACAGTCGAAATAATCGGGTCGGCAGACTGCTCGGCTCTGGCAGAACTCTGGAGGAAGCGATTGCGCAGATGAATCAAGTCGCCGAAGGCGTTCCGAATGCAAAAAATGCCTATGAACTCGCCCGTCGGCTCAAGGTGCGGACACCCCTGATCGACCAAGCTTACGCCGTACTTCACTGCAAAAAGTCCCCCGCTCTAGCGCTCCGGGAACTACTAGACCGCGATCTCCGAAGTGAAGCCGAGTGAAGTGAATCAGCCACGCCTCCTGTCGTGTTGGAAAACATCAATCAGCCGATTCTGCTTAGCCTCGATACCCATCGATGACTAATCCGCTGAGGAATCGATCCGGGTCATCCACCGCTTCCACAGTAACCGTGAAGGTGGACTTACCAGTATTTTTCTTCACCAAAGAGAGTCCATATTGAAAGTCACGAAATTGTCTGGCGCAGAACTCCTGCACATTCTCTCCTTTCTCAGCAGCTAGGATACCGACTCGCAGAGCCGCTGCCGGAGCGAAATCCAGCCGCACTCCATGCCCTTCCTCAAATTCTCGTTGATATTCTGCCAACTCAGCCACCAGTTGGGGGTCAGCGACAGGTTCAATCGTTCGGAGCAGCTCCGCTAAGGCCTCCGCCGGATTCAGAGTGAGATCTTCCGTAATGACGAGTTCCGTCGCGGTCGTTCCAGGCAGCTCGTATTTGAAATTTCGCAAGAGCTTCTCGCATACCGTCATCAGTCCTCGCGCTCCCGTTTTCTCCTGTGCGGCAGCTTCTGCGATCCGATGAAGTGCCGCATCCTGAAACTCCGCTCGAATGCCAAAAGACTCGAATTCACGCTCGTATTGCCGAATGATACTTCCTTCGGAATGCTTCAGAATTTCGAACAAATCATCCGCATCCAAACTCTCACAGACGACTCTCACCGGAAGACGACCAATAAACTCCGCCTCAAATCCGAATTCGATGAAATCATGAGTAATCGGCTCGTGAACAGATTGAGCCTTCGAGGCATCCGCTTGTCCGTCTGCGAGGAAACCAATCGCTCCTTTGTGAAGACGGCGCTCCATGATTTTTTGAAGTCCCGAAAACGCACCGCTCACTACGAAAAGAATATTCCGCGTGTTGATCGTGTCGCGAGACGGCCTTCTAGAGCGATCACGATCAAGAAGCGCCTGCATCTGCGCATGAATATCCTGTGAATTTCTCACCGTCACGTCCGTCTCCTCCATCAGCTTCAAGAGTGTCGTTTGCACACCTCGCCCACTCACGTCACGCCCACTGATATTCGAGGAAGAGGCGATCTTGTCGATCTCGTCGATATAAATGATCCCGTATTGCGCTAACTCCACATCGCCATCTGCCTTCTGAACGAGTTCTCGGACCAGATCATCCACATCTCCTCCCACATATCCCGTTTCCGAAAATTTCGTGGCATCTGCTTTGACAAAAGGGACGCCGACCAGATCGGCAATATGCTTCACTAGATAAGTTTTTCCCACTCCTGTTGGGCCTAGGATAATCACGTTTTGCTTCGCGAACTCGACTTGGTTGGCAGCTTCCGGATCGGACTTGCGCAACTTACGCAAATACTTCGCGTGGTTATAGTGATCGCAGACAGCGATGGCTAACGTCTTCTTCGCCTCATCCTGCCGAATTACGAAACGGTCGAGATATTCCTTGATCTGTCGAGGCAATAGATTGAATTCCAGAACAGAATTCAGCTTCTCATCGCTCCGTAAATCATGGCTCTCTCCGCTGTGATCCGACTCCTCCTCGCTCGAATCATCCAGATCGGAATGGACTTGAAAGAGATCCATCCCCGGAAAGCTGGTTCGGAAGAGGTCTGAAAACTTCTTCGAAAACTCATCGGAGCCGGGCATTGCCTCTTCATCGTCGTCTTTACTCGCCATAACTCTATCGCCTACTTTCCGGCACACTCTTAAGCACTGCAAGCGCACAGTCAGAAAAGCGAATCACTTGGGCACAGTCACGCCCATGAGCTTTCTCAGTTCTTCGATCCGTTCTAGTCGTCGCTGCAGCAGACGAGGAGCCGCCCCTTTCGTCTTCAATGCCCCGATACCCTTCTTCAACGCATCTTCTGCTGAGGCAAGTTCTTCTGGCGTAAACGATGCGGCTGGGTTTGGAAGCTGCTGAATCAGGGCAAAATCCTCAAGAAACGGGACTACCTGTCCCTTTAAAGATTCCATCCACGCATAGGATTCAAGTGTCAGAGTTCCCGAAAATGTGCGCAGTAATTCCCCGCCGGAGTTGAATTCTCCCTGCTGCCAATTCTTTAGACCGGTGACAAGAAGGCCGAGAGCATCCACAGTCTCCGGAGAAAATTTCGTCTGATCAGGGAGCGCAGGTAGTGGATCAGTCATTAACGCAGACGTTTGCCGAAGAAATTTCACCACTTCTTCGCTCGCACCAGGCTCTGGGGCGATCATTTCAACCTGCTGAAACGCCCGTCTTGCCTTTTCCAAGTCACCGTTGAAGAGCTCACTAGTCCCCTGAAAGAAACGACACCATATCAATATCGAACCAGGCAGTGAAGAATTCGTCGTCAATTCATCGAAGGCCTTTCCCGAGGTGGCAAAGGCCCCTTTCACTAACTCCTCCCGTGCAGTCTGAAAGCGTTCAATGGCACCACTCTCCCTGACTGAAATTACTCGCTCATTTGAGATGGTATTCAGACTGCCTTCCTCCTCAATGGTCGGGTTAAATCCATTCACTACGAAAATCGCAACCAACACCCCGATCAGCAAGGCGCCGCCGATCATCATCCAAAGAGGAACTCCTTCGACTTGTGGTTTCGATCTTCCTCTTTCCGGATCCGACTGCGCCTGGCGAACTTTTTCAATTGTCGTAATTAACTGAGAATAGGAAGATACTCGATCTTCTGGACGGTAGGCCATCATGTCCTCAACCAGCGCGACAGTGCCGTCGGAGAGACCCGGTGCCTCAGATTTCAGGTAGATCGGCTGATGCTTAATTTCCCTCAGCTCATCCAGTGATGAAGTATTCGCGTCAAAAGGCGGATGTCCTGTCAGAGCATGATAGAGCGTCGCTCCTAAGCTGTAAATATCCCCGAGCAGTGTATCCGGCGCTCCGTCGAGTTTCTCGGGAGGGACGTAAAACGGAGTTGCCCAGAGTTCGTCCGACAGATCCTCTCCCCCCTGCTGAAGAGCGAGTCCGAAGTCCACGATTTTCGCTGTTCCGTCTCCTGTTACCAATATATTCCCCGGTTTAATATCGCGATGAATTAGGCCTTCCTCCTGCGCAGCATTGAGCCCTCTCGCCACATCGTGTGCGATGGAGAGAACATCCGCTTCCGGCAAGATTCGGTGGCTTGCGATGAGCTGCTCCAAACTCGTCGCTTGAAGCAACTCCATCGCGATGTAGAAGTACCCGTTATCCTCACCCACGGAGAACACTTTAACCACATTCGGATGTACGATGGAGGCCGTCAGTTTTGCCTCGCGCTCAAACATCGCAGTCAGAGTCGCATCATGCGTCAGCGTGTGATGTAACACCTTGAGAGCCACCTCTCGCCTCAGGTTCTGATCGATTGCTCGAAAGACCTGACTCATCCCGCCCTCACCCAGAACGCCGATAATTTCGTATTGCCCCATCGTCGTCCGCACCCGAATAAACGTCGCGCAGTGTGGGCATTCGATCTTTGAGTAGGGAGCGACTGATGTCACATCCAGCACCCCTCCGCACTCCGGGCAGTGGTTAAGTAAAGGGGGAGTGACTGACTCTTCTTCCATTGAGAGCGACCATCAGGATTCGACGGGATGGAGCATCGCCAGTTTATGCAACTGCGACGTGAGGTCCAGACAATTCCCCAACTCTTTCACGGTTCCCTTACAATTCTTGAGCCAATTTTCGAGCCAGTCATTTTGTCAAAATTGGACTCCGGACAGATCCATTCGAACTTCGCGATCACGATCAGGAGATGATCAGAGATCATCCGGCCAAGAAGGTCAGAAACTAGCGATGGAAACAGTGCTACCTACTGATCAGCACTCGCCTTTTTACCAAGTGCTCAGATTATGCTGAACACTCACACAATCTCCGTCGGGCTTAAATCAGAACCTTAAAATGTAGCCGTCGCTCCGATGTGAAAGCGTCCGGACTCGTCCGCAAACACATTCTCGGTGAAGACAGGATGACCATAATCGACGCGGAGCTTGAACCAGTCACTGTAATTCCAGCGTAAACCAACTCCGACCGATCCCATTTGCATGTAGGAAGCCTCATTGGGCAACAGATCTTCATTTCCGAGATTCGCAGCATCAAAGAAGGCGAGGAAACGCAAGCTGTCAGTCTCATTCTCCCAGTCGAAGATACGTCCCAGAGAGAGCTCAGGGGTGTAGAGTTCGACCGTCGACCAGAATCCGTGATCGCCCCGTGCTACGCGCTGATCGAAGCCACGAACGGTATCATAACCACCCGCCCCAAGCTGTTCCGATGGTTGCAGATTCCGATTGGCATCCTGACCTTCGATCTTGAAGCGTAGCGACCAGTCGTCATGCAGACGACGCTGATGCTCGAAGCTCGCGATTGCGTAGAAATAGTCCGCAGTAGACAATCTTCGGGATGCATCGAATGTCGCATCTGAGTTCTGGTCATTGAATCCGCCTGGTGAATACACCCCACGGATATTAAACTGCGACACTCCTCGACGATGCTGAATCGTCTCCTGATAACCCAAGCTGAACTGGAAAATTTCCACTCGAGAACCGAAGATCTGGGTGTTTCCCGCGTTGGAGAAGTCGATGAACTCCAAGTTGTTGCCGTTTGATTTCCAGTCGAACCCAAAATCCATTTCACGCTGACGATTGGCTGTCCCATCCAAGGGGATGCTGTAGCGACCACTGATCTGCGTATTTTCGCCGTCCGAGTCAAGTGTATTTCCGCCTCCAATCGGAATCGGATCGGAGTTGATGTCGGCATAAGAAGCCAGAACCGTAAACCAGTGTCTCCAAGGAAGAGCCTGTGTATAGACAAGTGAACTAGCTCGGACGTGTTCGAAATCCAAATCGCCCGTGTACTGATAGCTCAGGCTGCGATTCGGTCCGAAAACATCACCAAAATTGAATCCGAAGATGAAGCGATCCTGTCCGAGATAATCGACTCCGGAATCCTCATAACCCAGATAGAACCAGTTCGCTCGCGTATCATAACTTTTAAGAATGACATCAGTAGTCCCGAATTCATAACCGGGTGCATATACCATGTCGATCTTGCGATAGGGACTACGATTCACCCAAGACAGATCGCGTAGAACATCAGAAGCACGGATGACTTCCCCCTTCTTGATACGCATCTGACTACGGATAAATTCTTCCTTGTCCGCATCAACTCCTTCAACCCGGATACGAGCCAACTTCGATTCGATCACCACCAACTGAACGACGCCAGAAGTAATATCCTGCTCGGGGATGAGAACGTCCACCACGGGGCGATCCCCTTCGCGATACGCCACGATGACATCTTTTACCATCTGATCCAGAGAGGACAGTGATACAGGACGACCGATATAACTCTGCAGCACAAAGCCGACCTGACGAGGAAACTCATCGAAATCGTGCCAGATTCCTTCGACTCCAGGCCAGCCATCGGGGCGCACATCACCAGGCTTCGGCAGAAGCACGATTCCCAAGAGCTTGTTCACTAAGTATTCCTCGTCACTACCACTGCCGACGCCGCCTTTCCCACTTCCTTCCTCCATGTGGAAGCGCCCGAGCTTATCGACTTTCAGAGGTCCTTCGCCCCCACCACTATCGAGCACCGACCGAGTCTCGTACACCTTATTTTGTACGGTAGGCGGCAGGACATCCATCAGAATTTCCGTCCCGTATTGGTCCGTGACAGTTTGCTGGGCGCGAATCTGACCGGGCAGGAGGGCTAGTGCGGCCGTCGCAATACCGGTCAATAGGAGCTGAATTTTCATGAAAAAGGGGAAATTGCGGACAAATTAGCCGCACTCGTTCTTACTGGCTTATCACAGGTTAGCAGGGATGAAAATGATTTTTTCGTTTTTTCTCAATTCTTTGATCACATTTCGATGCTAGAGGAGTCTTTGCAGAATGGAAGCAAAATTTTCATCTTTTTTAACAGACACGCACGCTCACCTCGTCTCCTCTCGGTTCACCGAGAGAATTGATGAGATACTTCTCCGTGCGAAGGAGGCCGGAGTCCGGCGAATTGTATCGATCTCGTGCGATGTGGAGGATACGGAGGCGAATATCGCCTTGGCAACAACCCATTCTGGAATTTTTGCTACGGCGGGAATCCATCCCTGCTCCGTCCACGAGCCTGGTGAGGATGGCTGGCGAGAGCGGCTTCGCGAATTGACGAAGGAGCCCGCAGTGGTCGCGGTCGGAGAGATCGGTTTGGATCACTATCACCCACCGCAGGATGGCAGCACAGAGAGCGAGTGGCGTCAGCTTCAGATGTCAATCTTCGAGGAGATGCTACAATTAGCTCAGGATATGAACTTACCGGCAGTCGTTCATTCACGGGAATGTACAAGCGCCACTTTGGACGTTCTGGCGAATTTCCCTCTCGTGCGTGCCGTCTTACACTGCTTCAACGGCACGAGACCGGAAGCTGAACGTGCTCTCGACATGGGCCATTTTTTCTCCTTTACCGGAGTGCTGACCTACCCAAAAGCCCCCGAAGTCCGCGAAGTCGCCGCATTCATTCCCCTGAATCGGATCATGGTAGAGACAGATTCGCCTTACCTAGCTCCGGTTCCGTTTCGCGGAAAAACCTGTGAACCGGCGATGGTTCGACACACTGCGTTTCAGTTGGCCGAAGTGAAACGAATGGGACTCGACGAAATTGCGACCATCACGTCTGAGAATGCTGAACATTTTTTCCCATTATCTAAAATGAATCTCAATTCCGAGCATTCACTCCTTGCATGATGCAACCCCACATGATCTCATTGGAACTGATCATGCTCTCAGACCGTCGCTATTTGATTCGCGAGAATACGTTCTCTCGCCTGCCCGCCCAGCCCCCTCGGGAGAAGGCGACTCACTTCAACGCAACCCTGACGGAGGATCATACTCTATTCCTGCTGAATCAGCTACGAGAACGCCGCACGACCGTTCGCCGTCGGGGATGGATCGCCCGCTTATTCCGCCGTCGCTGAAGGAACGTTCAGAAGGATCTCCAACTCTGTCTCGGAGATCACTGCGATCCCTAGCGACTCCGCCTTTTCTCGCTTCGATCCCCCACCCTCTCCGGCCAGGAGATAATCGGTGTTCTTGCTCACACTGCCTGAGACATTGCCTCCGGCGGCCTCGATTTTCTCTTTGATCAAATCACGAGGAGAGGACAGCGTCCCCGTGATCACGAACGTCTTTCCACTCACTCCCGACGCTGCGTCTCCTCTCTCCGTCGGGAAGGGCGCATAATTTCCCGACTGCGGATCGATCCCGAGACGTGCGAGTTGTGCGAGTAATTCCACTCCACTTTCACTCTCGAAAAAATGAATCACATTGCTCGCAACCGCAGGCCCCACCTCGCTGGCAATCCGATATGGAGCGAGGAATTCATTGTCATCCTTCCTCTGTCCTGTGGAAAAAGTCTGAAGGACGCGTAGAATCTCTGAATCCGCTAGCTCAGCAAGATTGCGATGAAGGCGGGCTAGTTCCTTCGCAGCGGATTCGCCAACTTGGGGAATCCCGAATCCAAACAGCCAGCGATGCAAGGGTAGGCTCTTCGCCGCCTCCGCCGCGCTCACGATCTTAGCGGCATTCTTCTCGCCCAGAATTCGAGGCTCCTCATCCGTGCCGAGGTTCAGACCGGCTAGCTTTCCCTCCGACAGAGTGAATAGATCGAGCGGCTCCGCTGTCCACTCTCGCTCCACAAGCTTCTCTGCAACAATGGATCCCACGCCTGCAATATCGAGCGCTTTCCGGCTAACAAGTTGCTTCAGTCGATTCGCCGTCTTGGCCTGACAAGCCGGATTTTGGCATTTCCAAGCGACAAAGCCCTCCTCCTGCGCAATCGGACTACCGCAGACGGGGCACTTTCCCCCCATCTCTTCGTAAAGGTTGTAGGGACGAGTCCCCTCCGGTCGCTTCTCCATCATCACCTTCACCACAGCCGGAATAATTTCGCCCGCTTTCTCAATGATCACCGTATCACCAATTCGGACATCTTTGCGATCAATCTCATCCTGATTGTGCAGCGTGGATCGACGGACAGTGGTGCCAGAAATTAGCACTGGATCGAGTTCAGCCACGGGCGTTAAAGTGCCCGTGCGGCCCACCTGGATCGTGATGCCCCGAAGAATTGTTTCTTTTTGCTCCGGAGGATACTTGTAGGCCGCCGCCCACCGAGGAGCGCGAGCGGTCGCTCCCAGCCTGTCGCGGTCCGTGAAATCGAGCACCTTCACGACGGCCCCATCCGTCTCGAAGGGCAGTGTGTGGCGCAGCACATCCAGCTCGCGAATCGCCGAGAGCACTCCCTCAATTGAATCTGCTCTCCAGATCGGGCCATTCACCGGAAGTCCCCATTGCTGCAGCGCTTCGTTCAGTTGCTCGGAACCTTCCGGGGTATATCCCTCGATTCGGCCAAAACCATGAGCCAGGAAATCCAGTGGGCGCTTCGCCACCTCACGTGAGTCCAGCAACTTCAGCGTGCCTGCCGCAGCATTCCTCGGGTTTTTGAAAACCGCCAGTCCGGCCTCATCACGGGAGCGATTGAGTGTGGCAAAGGCTTCCTTAGGAAGAAAAATCTCGCCTCGGACCTCCAGCCACGTAGGCGCACCCTCGGCCAAGCGCAAAGGCACACGTCGAATCGTGCGAACATTGTCCGTAATCACGTCACCGACGCTTCCGTCTCCTCGAGTGACGGCATATTCTAGATTCCCCTCTTTGTAATGAAGCGATACCGCGACTCCGTCGATTTTCGGCTCCACCGTTACGACGACATCGTTCCGTCCCAGTCCTTTTTGCACACGAGCGAAAAAATCCGCCATCTCACCTTCCGAAAATTGGTCGTCAATACTCAGCATCGGTACGTCGTGAGGGCGCTGCTCGAATCCCTGGAGCGGCTCTCCTCCCACTCGTCGCGTGGGTGAATTCACATCTATCAATTCTGGATACTCTCTCTCCAGCAATTCCAAACTCCGGAATAGCTGATCATATTCAAAGTCAGAGATTTCCGGCTGCACCTCCGTATAATAAAGACGATTGTGGTGCTCGATTTCACGAGTTAGTCGATTGATCTCCTGCTTTGCCTCGATCGGGTTCATATCCGTCGTCAATTGTCGCCCCGATCCGAGCGCTTCGCGATCTCTTCCTCCAAGCGCTCACTGAGCCACTGCTTAACCATGCTCTGGTAATTCAGGTATCGCTGTCGAGCCAAGCGTTTGATTCGACTCAGCATCTGCGGATCAAAACGCAGAGTCACGGTGGCGGATTCACGGACGGTCTGCCGCTGCACAGCAGAATTCATCAACCTGGGATCGAGCGAATGCCCGGCCCAGAATGCGGCCTCCTCCACCTCGTCTTCAAACTCAGGGATCTGATTCCAGGATTCGATAATCTTCACCTGAGTAAGGAGCAGGAGAAAGTGCTGCTTTGCAACGAATTTTCGGTGACCCTGTTACATCACAGAATCGACCCTCTACACTCTTCAAAACGATCACATCCACTCGGCATTCTTACGTTCGTAAAAAGCACTCTCCGCCTCCGTCATTTCTCGACAGAGAATTACACGACAGGATTTCCCATCCGTCCAGAACACCGAGAACAAGTAACGATTGCCTACGGTCTTTCCCAGATTGAAATAGCGAGCCTCATTCTGATTATGCTCTGATTCCGGCAGTAGACGAATGGCGAACGGATCCTCGAAGACTTCCTCTACCTCCTTCGGAGTGATGTCTTTCAGGTCATAGTGACAATCGATCCAGTCAAAATCCATTCTGCTTGAGTTCCCGCATTCTCGCGGTCGTATTCGGGATTCCGCCCCGTTCCGAATTGTATCGCGAGTGATCAGAAAAGCAAGACGCCGAGAATCATTCTCTGCGCTTGGCCGTAAGTATGAAAGAAGAAACCACGCCTACCACCCGTATAAGCGCGGGAATACCCTTCACTTTTTGAGAATCCCTAATAGCTATCTATAAATTTCATCAATTTAAACTTTACTAATGATCAAGTACGCTTCATAAATCCATCGTGTTCTTTCGTGTTCCTACGGTAGCGATTGTGTTTTGTCTGATGACCTCCTGTCAGGTGATCGGGCGAAAGCCTTACGCTCCGCCGCCGCGACTGGCTCAGGTGGAAGATGTCGAAGTGGTGGTTCGGGAGTTCGCCGGACGGCCAGAGGCGAACGCTATCGTCAAAGGTCATCTTTCGAGCACAGCCGCCCAGCTTGTCGATTCCCGTCAATCGCGAGAAGGCGAGCTTCTCATCGTCGAGGTGATGGAACAGACTCCACACGGGGCGACTCCAACCCCGCTCGCTGATGCGGTCGTCGCGGCGACTCCGGAGGATACTACCCCGTCTTTCGAGACCGTGATTCCGATCGAGATTCTCGGACTCGATCCGGGCCCCCATCTCCTGAGAGTGAATGGACTTGAGATCCCGTTTGAGATTCCCACGCCCCGAGCCACGCTGGTCTCCTCGGACGACAGCCAGCCGCACTCTCCGATCACTCTCGTGGATGAATTTATCCTGCCTTCCCCTGCATCGCAGTGAGTCACAGATTCCCCTTCCCTTCTCTTTCTGCATCTATCGACGGAAATGCGCGATCAGAAATTGATTGCCTTTCATGCGGTTGAAGTACGAATTTATTCGATCTTCAATTTTGACTACCGATGACAATGCTTCGGATTCTTCTTCCGACTGTTCTCCTCACCGCCTTCGCTACTTGCTGTATTGCTGCAGATCGATTGCCGAACGTCGTGATCGTGATGACGGATGACCAGGGGTATGCCGATATCAGCCCGAACGGTGCTGAGGGCTTCGAGACGCCGAACATCTCGCGCATGGCGAAGGAGGGGCGGCTTTTCACCCGATGGAATGCCGGGCATCCGGTCTGCTCCGCATCAAGGGCGGCTCTGCTCACGGGATGCTACTCGAACCGCTTCGGGATCAACGGGGCACTCTCGCCCGGCAGTCCCATCGGGATCGCATCGGATGAAGTGACGATGGCCGAACTCTTCCGCTCGAAGGGCTACGCCACCGCGATTTACGGGAAATGGCATCTCGGGGACCATGAGAAATTCCTGCCTTTGCAACACGGCTTCGACGAGTACTTCGGCATCCCCTACTCCTGCGATATGTGGCCGAAGCACCCCACAGCGACCCATTTCCCGCCGCTTCCGCTGATCGAGGGGAAGCGGCGCATCCGTACCGTCGATGAGCGCGACCAGCGGATGATGACGACTTGGCTGACGACGCGAGCGGTGGATTTCATCAACCGAAATCGGGAGCGACCGTTTTTCCTCTATGTTCCGCACCCGCAGCCGCACGTTCCGCTTTTCGTCAGTGATCGCTTTGCCGGAAAGACGAAGCGGGGACTCTACGGCGACGTGATCAGCGAAATCGACTGGTCCGTCGGCGAAATCCTCAACGCGATCAACACGAACGGACTCGCCGAGGATACACTGATCATTTTTACCAGTGACAACGGCCCTTGGCTCTCCTACGGCACTCATGGCGGATCGGCGAAACCGTTTCGCGAGGGAAAAGGCACGGCTTGGGAGGGCGGATCGCGTGAACCCATGGTGATGCGGTGGATCGGGAAGATCCCGGCAGGAACTGTCTGCGATCTCCCCGTCGAGCACATCGATCTGTTCCCGACCTTCGCCAAAATGATCGGAGCAGAGTTGCCGAAACACAAGATCGACGGACTGGACGTGATGCCCATTCTCCTCGGCGAACCCGGCGCGAAAAATCCGCACGATGCCTACTGGGTCTATTATAAACAAAACGAACTGCAAGCCGTGATTTCGGGGCGGTGGAAACTGATCCTCCCGCACGAATATCGCACGCTCAACGGAGCCGTGGGTCGAGATGACGGGCTGCCGATTCCCTACGAATCAAAAAAGGCTGAACTGAGCCTCTTCGATCTGGCGAATGATATCAGCGAGACGACCGATGTCAGTAAGCAATATCCTGAAATTCTCGCAAAGATGCTGAACCTCGCGGATGCAGCTCGGGCCGAACTGGGAGATACCCTAACAAAGCAGTCAAGCGGCGCAGGATCTCGTGCACCCGGCCAGCTCACCGATCAGGAACTGACCGAGCTAGAAGCCATTCTGTGGCCCAATGGCAAACCGAAGCAGAATCAATCGGGAAAAGGAAAAGGTCCAAAAAATGGGTCAGGGAAAGCCAAGACGAATCCGCAGGCCAACTGAGGCATTGCCTCGGCTCGCGAGTGATTTGCAAAGTGCTCGTTTTCTGGCACAATGACGACATGAAACTTGTGCCGCTTGCGGGATGTCTTCTCCTTGTTACCGTTGCCAGAGCCGCACCCTTGGAAAAAATCGAGAATTGCACTCTGGTGGAGACACCGTGGGCCGATGGAGATAGTTTTCTCGTGAAGGCTCCTGCCGGTCAGGAAATGACTGTCCGATTGTATGGAGCCGACTGCATCGAGTGGCATGTCACGGACCGCTCGGATGAGGATCGATTGAGAACCCAGCGCCGTTATTTCGGAATTACCACGATCAATGCGGATCCCAAGCGATCTATCGAACTCGCGAAAGGCTTCGGAGAGCAGGCGGCCCAGTATGTGAAAGCCTCTCTCTCGCAGCCTTTCACCGTGTACACCGCCTACGCAGACGCTAGGGGAGACGGACGATACAAGCGCGTGTATGCCTTTGTCGTGTCGCATCAAGGGCAGGACATCGCTTCAGAATTGGTTGCCAAGGGACTCGCTCGGGCTTTCGGAGTCTATCGAGAGACCTGGCAGGGCTGGTCGCAATCTGAATATCGCGCCTATATGGAGGGACTGGAACTGAGGGCTGCCTCCTCACGAGCCGGAATCTGGGCGCACACGAACTGGAACTCTTTGCCGGAAGAGCGTCGAATTCAGTGGAGTGAGGACGAGAAAATCGCTCTCGCCATCGATAAGGCTCCTTCCATCAGCGAAGGCGAAGAAATTAATCCCAATACGGCCGCACGGGACGATCTCATGCGGCTGCCGGGAATTGGCGAAACGTATGCGAATCGAATCATCGAAAATCGGCCCTACGCGGCCGCCGAAGATCTAATGAACGTGCCCGGCATCGGTCCGAGCAAACTGGAAAAACTCCTGCCCTATCTGAAATTCTCGGAAAATTAACCGCAGCGTGGCCGGGGTGCCGTCCTTTTTCGGGATCCCGCTCGATGGACGGGCGCTGTTCTGTCGAATGCCGCCTTTGCGCAAGACTCCGTCAGCACCATGGATATCGCCCACATCAGTTCCGCCTTGCGCTCACCTTTCAGCTTGCACGCATAGCGCCGCATCGACGGCGTCAGCGAATCACGGGCTATCTTTACCGTCACCTTCATGCGTCAATACCGTATCTTTCCCTCCTCTATCTCCTGCAGCCATTCCTTACCCGGTAGCCAGCCACCATTCTCGTCATAGGGATACTCCTCGCCCCCTTCCGGGATGGGGTTTTTATCGTAGTATTTCAGAGAGAGGCACAGAGTTTTTTAAGACTTGATCACGGAATCATTCCCCGATTCTCCCCTGGCACATCTTTGCGGGTGATATTCTGGGAGTAGGCTGTGGCTCTTGTGATTTCTAGAGGATTGCGATACACTGACTTCGCTCCGCATAGAATGAAGCAGTTTTTTTCACGCCGATCCGGGTTTACCCTCCTCGAGTTGCTCATGGCGATGGCGCTTTTCACCATCGCTGCCGTTAGCTTGGCCGGAGCGCTGAATCTGATCAGTCTGACGGTGGGAGAGTCGATCAGTGATGCGGAGGTGCGGGACAGTCTTCGCTCCATGATGCTCGAGATCACTCGCGATCCCGCGATCCGGGAAGAAACGAGAGAAACCAATCCTGACGAGCGAGGGCTTTTCTTCCATATCGAAGTCAAGCAGCTCACCCTGACTACTGAGGATGCGATTCCTCTTCAGGGCTTGTTCGAGGTGACCGTAACTGCCCTGCAGGACACCGGACGGAACAGGCGCACAGAGCTAGACTCTGCCACCACTTATTCTAACGTAAACCTCCTATAATCGGCGATTTATCGTTCCATCATGCTTCGTCACCGCCCCAGCTCTCGCGGCTTCACCCTACTCGAAATGATGCTTTCGGTGGCGGTTTTCGTTCTACTGGTGACGGCGGCTTTTTCCTTGGTCGGGGCGACGACGGAGATGATGACAGAAGTCTCAGATGCCCAGAACTCTGCGGCAACGCGCATGAGACTGATCGAGACCTGTCGAGTCGCCTTCGAATCATTGACGAAGGATTCTTCCCTGGAATTCGAATATCGTCAGAGAGGAAATGGCCAATACGATACATACCTGATCTTCGTGAACGCACCTGACGCTTTCGACTTCGGACTCAACACAGGGGAAGAAATTCGTCGCGTCGTCTTTGCCTCGGAGATTCAGCCATCCGGCTTTATTCGATCAGGAATTTATTATCTGGACGATCTCGCATACGAAGATGCGAAAAAGAACGACTTTGAGTTATTTCGACTAGACCTCCCCTTCGTCGAACTGATTCCACGGATGAGACAGCTCTCTTGGCGCTTCTATGATCCCATTTCCAGAAACTGGAAACAAACCTTGGATGGGAATATCCAGACTAATTTGGCAGAGATCACCTTTCAGATTGATGCGCAGACAACTCCCCTGCGCAGTGTTTTCTGGCATCCTACCGGATCATGACGAAATTCGATCCATCTCATATCCGATTTTCTCGGAGTCGTGCTTCGGCTCTGATCGCGATCTTGTGGATTATCTCGATTCTCAGCCTAGCTGTTTTTTCAGCCACTCAGTTTCTTTTCGTCGAACTCGAGTCAGAGGCGAACAGCTCCTCACTCTTTCGTGCAGAGATGATGGCGGAAAGGGGGCTAGCAATTGCGGCGAATCCGGACATCAAAAAAGGGGACATACTTCTCTCTCAGTCTTTTCGCAACGGAGAAGCCTTTTCTGTGCGCATCAGTAGCGAAGGAGACCGACTGAACCTGAACGCAATTCTGGCCAATCCAGAAAATGATCGACGCGTCCTAGAGAATCTGTTTTCCGAGTGGGGGCTGCGCCGTGACGAGGCTGAGGATGTGGTCGATTGCCTCATTGACTGGGTGGATGCGGATGACGAGCCGACGATGGTGGGGGCTGAACGCACCTATTATTATGGAAAAAAACTTTATAATCAGCCATTCAATCGCCCCTTTGAATCACTGAACGAGGTTTTGCTAGTGAAGAATTTCGATCTCGTGGTCGCGGCGAATCCGCATTGGAAAGAAGCTTTCACGCTGTTGAGCGAGGGACCGCTGGATCTGAATGAGGCTCCGGCGGAACTCATTGCTGCCGCCTGCGAGGTATCTGTGGAAATGGCAGCTAAGTTCATTTCTGTCCGGAACGGGCTGGATGGAAGCCCCGGCACTCGGGATGATATCGTCTTTGACAGCGTAGAGAGCGCTCTTTCCATTCTCGGCGTTTCTCCAGATGCGACAGAAGGGATCGATGATAGAATTTCCATCGAGGACTCGTCTCGCCGCATTCTGACAGTCGGGAGGTCGGGAGGAATATCGGTTGAAAGGTCCGTGACTGTTCAATACACTGACCGACGCGCCACAATTCAAAGTTGGGCGACGCGCAGGGTTGAATGAGACGGAATGACACGGACTCCTCCAGAATGGGCCTATCTCACTGATCACACGGGGAGATACTGGTACAATTTTGGGAACGGCTCTCGCCTCGATCCCAAAAATGGGAAAGCCGTGCGCATCTCGGGCGATGCGATTTTCGGAATCCCTGCCCACGATTTCATCTCAATCTCCCAATGGATTCACAGTCGCGATCAAGATGTGATCAATGAGGTGGTGAATTCGGAATTTACAAAGCTCGGCCTTCAGCGAATGGAGGGACCGGGAAAGGTCACTGCATGGCAGCCTTTACAAAGCGAGGAGTCCGGGACGCTCGTTCACTCGATCTCGACTCCTTGGTCGATAGAGGAGCTGGAGAATCCGTCGATCTCCGGTGATTTCACGGAATTCCTGCCCCAGTATGCACTCTATTCCGCTCCGGGAAATGCTGTCGTCCTCTGGCAGGAAAATGATCTATGGGTGGCAGGTTACACTCGCGGACAAAAGTGGGTCCATATTCAAACTTTAAGCCAGGTGGGCGCACAGTCCCTTCTCCCAGAGGAAATTCGACTGACGCTCATTGAGTTATCTGCTCGAGGACTCCTTGCGCAAGTGGAGCAGATCGTCGTATGGGCACCCTATGACCTAGAGCTTCATCAGCTCCTAGAGAAAAAACTCGGGATAAATCTTCGCTTCGAGGCACGACCAGAACCTAAGTTTGAGATTGCGACAGGCTGGGGCTTCGTTCCTCATGACGTATCACGAAAGCGCATCGCACGGACGCGAAGGTATCGAGCGATTCTACTCGGAATCATTGGTGTCGTTCTCCTACTGATCTTCGCCTCCGCAGCTCTGTTTCATCTCCGCCATCTCGAGCAAGCGAACGAACGACTCCAGCAGAAAATTTCTGTAAATCGTGAAGCCGCCGATCAGATTGAGTCCGCGATGAATCGCTGGGAAATCCTAGCCCCGGCCATCGATCCAAAACGCTCTCCTGTTGAATTGTTTCATCTGATCTCGGCGCTCCTGCCAGAAAAGGGAGTCCGACTCACGAGCTTCGAAGTCCGTGATAACAAGCTCATCGAAATTCGAGCGGAAAGCTCAACCATGGCGAATGCCATCCAGTTTAAGGGAGCGCTTGAAAAGGATACCTCGCTTTCTGACTACGCTTGGGTCGTCCCCCCTCCGCGTGCTTCAGGTGATCTTACGGAAATCTTAGCCACCGGAACCTACAAATTTTCTCAAGACAGTGAAACCGAGTGAAAAACGCCTACTTTTTGCATTTTTAGGAATCCTGTTTCTCGGAGGGATTACCTTGGGTTCTCGCTTTTATTTCGAAAAGCGAGATCTTCTCCTGACTGAAAGAACCACTCTGGAAAATGAGTGGATCGAGATTGAAACGCTCTTCGAGGAAAAGGAGATGTGGGAAATGCGATCCAAGTGGCTGGATCAGAATCAACCTAAATTTACCAATGCAGAAGAGGTAGAACAGGAGATTTACAAGCTGGCACAGGCAGAAAGTATTGACGGAGTGACGACTTCTAGGCAGAATCTCCTTCCGACAGCGACGGTTCCCGAATACGTGCAGGCAGGTGTTGCTCTCGCTGCCTCTGGAGACTTGGGTAATGTGATGCGTTGGCTTTATGATTTAAACCGCCCCGAAGCCTTTCAGGTGGTTCACAATTTGAAAATTCTCTCGGACAAAGAATCGCCTGAGAAGATCATTGCCACATTTGAGCTCTTGAGATGGTATGCTCCTGCAACTGCTCTGCCCGAAACATGAATCCCCTCTCTTGCATGATGCTATGTGCGTCGCTACTCCTCTCCAGTCTCTCGATCCAGGCGGAGGAGTCGGAGAGCGTGTTGCCCGCTGCTTTTCCGGTGGCGCGCTACTCGTCTGAGTGGAAGAGCTCGCCCTTTCTGCGAGAAGTTGTTGCTCCCGTGACGCAGACCTTTGAAAGTGACTTTGCTAAGTCGATTATCCTAGAGGGAATCGTGCGGGACGACCAGAGAGGTACCATCGCCTACGCCCGTGACACCAGTACCAACGAACCTCTGGTGATTACATCAGATTCTCAGCCCTACAAGATTGTCTCTGCCAAGCAATCGAATGATCCGAAGGAAACCAGTGTCACGATCACCGACGGAAAAGAATCCGGCGCAATCACTTATATTACAGAGAAACTGACGCAGGCAATCATTCAACCTCAACCCGCTCAGCCCACCCAGCCGATTGTTAATCCACGGGGAAAGCAGCAAAGTCCATCAAAGGGACCATCCGCGCACCCACCGCACCCACCGCACCCACCGCACGCTACGCCACCCGCTCAGCCTAGGATGCATCCCGGCTCTGCATCACCTCAACTTGAGGGGCAAAATGAACTCAGCACATCTACGGAAACAGAGATAACTCCCGCCTCCGACAGTGCGCTACCGGCACTGGACAAAACCAGCGAGCCTCGCCGCCGCCGCATTCCTCTCCCTAACAATTAAGCTTTCCCCTTTCTTATGCACTTTCCGACCCGCATCCTGACTTTCTGGGTGACTGCCTGTCTCCTTCTCTGCGGAGTCGCGCCTTCGTCTGCCCAAGAGCCAACGGCTCCTAAAAAGCCCGCGATTCCTCCAGCTCCCGCAGCAGCCCGTGACGCCACTCCAGCTCCGGCCACGATGCCACCGCCCGGTGCCGAAGTGAAAAAGGATGAGGTGAAGGAAGCCATGACAGATGTCCAGTTTCCGAACACCCCGATCCCCGTAATCCTGCTCGAATACGAGCGACTCACTGGAAAGCGTGTGATCCGTGACACTTCGATTCAGGACAAAACGCTCATCATCCAGACATCTGGGAAAATGAGCTATTCTGAGGCTGCAGAATTTATCGAAAAAAGCTTTCTGCTCAACGGCTACGCGATCCTCCCGACGGAGAAGCCGGAGCAAATGAAAATCATCGCCTACAACACGGATAAGAAGCCGAGCAGTGAGGGCTTACAGATTTTCACCAATCCCATTCAGCTTCCCGACTCAGATCAGGTGATCACATATATCATGCCTTTGTCCTACATCTCTCCGGACGAGGCAGTTGAGTTGTTTTCCAACGTAATCGTGCTCCATCCCTACGGAAAAATAACACCCCTGACCACCGCATCCGCCGTCGTGATAACGGAAAGTGCCTCCGTAGTCCGCAGATTAATCGAGCTCAGAGACTCCGTCGATGTGAGCAAGATCCGCACTCTGAATCAGGCCTTCCAATTGGAACGATCCGAGGCGGAGGACGTTGTGGAGGCGCTCACTGATATTCTCGGCCTAGATAAAGATCAGCCTTCGACTGCTCCCAATTCGGGAAATGCTTCCCCTGCCACAGGCCCGCGCCAGCAGCCTCAGCAGAATGCCTCAGCACCAGTCAACGACTCAAGCGGCTCGATCATTCCATCGCAGATGGGAACCAATTCAGCCTTCGCACGACCGACCGCGCCGAAGCCGCGAATTCGTGCCATCCCTCGCGCCAACCGCATCCTCGTAGTCGCCACTCCGGAGGATATGGATTACATCTCGGGACTCATCACTCATCTCGATGCGCCTGTGGAGAACGCGACTTTCATGCAACGACAGCTCCGATACATGAGCGTTTCCGATTTTCTAGTCATTGCGAAGCACCTAATTTTGCGCGGACGAGAGGATAAAGGCGGTGGAGAGATCGCAGGAAAAGATGGACAGCAGAACCAGAATACACTGGGCAGCGGGATGGGCGGCAATGACATGAATCGCGATACTTCAGGACTCGGGGGCAACTCGCGGCGAGGGGCCTCTGGAACAGGCGACCTAGGCAACGCTGGGCAGGATCAGGCTGCGGCGCCACAATCTGCAGTGGTAGGAAAAACCCTCCTCGTCGCGGATAATGTCCAGAACATGTTAATCGCTTCCGGTCCGCCCGAGGATCTACGTCAGATCGCTGAACTGCTCGACTCCATGGACGTGCGTCCGGTGCAGATCCAGATCTCCGCGATCATTGCACAACTCACATTGGGGGACGACTATGACTTGGCCATTAATCTCCTTCGCACCATGGAACAGCCTACCGGAGATGCGCGGCACGTCAATGGCAGCCGCTTCAATGGCGCGGGTACATTCACCACACTCCCCGACCAGAAACTCTTCGATATCAACAATCTCTTCGATCCTGCTAAGTTGGCGACAGCGAATTCAGGATTCGCTTTTTACGGTCAATTCAATCGCTACCTCGACGGCCATCTATCCGCTCTGGAGAAAACGAATCGCTTTAAAGTGCTTCAGCGCCCCTCTATCTACACCGTCAATAACCGCGAGGCTGTGATCGAGACCGGTCAGCGCGTTGCCGTCCCTCGCAGCACGCTTTCCTCGCTGGATACCGGTGGAATCAACATGAATAATCAAGTCGTCACTGCCAGTATCGACTTCGAGAATGTCGTTCTCCGGATCGCCGTTCGTCCGTTAATCAATGCAGATGGACAAATCACTTTGCAGATTCAACAGAGGAATGACGATATCGTCGGTAGTACCGTTATTGGCGGTGATTCCATCCCCACTATCGGCACGCAAACTCTGGGAACTACAGTCATGGTCCCCGACGGCGGTACCGTCCTCCTAGGAGGGCTGATCAGCGAAAACGACAGTAAATCAGAGTCTGGGCTACCACTCTTCGCCAATCTACCCTTCATCGGTCGCGTATTCGGCTCTACCACCGATAAGTTAGCACGCAAGGAATTGCTCATCTTCATTCAACCCAAGATTATCCGCGACGAGATCGAGCAGACCATCGTCGATAACGACCTGAGAGATCGTACCAGTGTCGCACCTGCTGCGGATGATTTTGCAGAAAAGCGGGATAACAATCTGGATGTGTTTGAGAGCCAGGACTTCAACTCCGCCGAAAAACGAGTCTTTTTCTTCCGAAACCTCTTTCGCAAGAAGCCATCCGTCCGCGCCGTTCCAGTTGAGTAGTCGCTCTTGATTGCTCCGAGAAGAGACCCTTTTTCTCCCTCCTGCGATTCACATCGAATCAATCGCCGTCTTCACCGCGAGAATCGCCAGCAGCACGATAGAAATCGCGCTGATCCAAAACCCCAGATCATACAGCCAAGACGGGCGCAGTGAGTCGGGGAGACGGCGATAACGGAAGTGAATCGCACCGACGACGACCAGCAGGAGAATCGCTGCCGTAATCGCTCCGCCCACGAGCACCATAAAAACCGGATCTTTGAAAAAGAAAAATAACACAGCCCAAAGGATAGGGAAGAAAAAGGCAAAAAAAGCGATGGCTTTACTGCGTGAACGCTCGTCGCGGTAATCGATCCAGCCTACGGCTCCGAAGGCATCTGAGAACAATCGCGTCCAGCCAGCCAAAGCGGAAAATAGTGTTGAAAAAAGAACGAAAAAAGCTCCGATCAGAAAGCAAATCTCAGCCCAAACTCCCAGCGAATCCGTGTACATCCGAGAGAGCGTCGTCACCATCTCGTTGGCTTGCGGTACAAGTCCCTGGGAATGCAGAATCGAGGCACCCAACAGATAGAACGCCATCGTCATGAAGGTATAGACCAGCATCGAGAGGAATGCGTCCCAGTACATCACCCGGATCCAACCTCTCGCCCGTCGATTCCATTCCGGACTGCGGTCACAGGGTCCGGTTTTCAAAGCGTATCCTTTCTCCAGCAGCCAGTAGGTGTAGGCCATCACTTCGTCTCCCCCGACTCCCGTGATCCCGAAGGCAGCGATGGCGACACCCAAAACACCAACAGGAATCCCGTGCCAGAACGAGAGTCCCTCAGCGATCTGATGCCCCGTCATCGCGAAGGGAGTAAACTGGACAGAAAGCAGACAGATAAAAGTGAACAGAGCGAAGGCCCCGATCATCGCTAGCGAGAGACGTTCGATGAATTGATACCGTCCGCGGAAAATCATCAGAGAGACCGCTGGTGCCGCGAGACAAACCCACAGCCAGACAGGCACGGCAGGCAGGAGAATATGAAGGATCAATCCCACTCCGCCGATGATGCCACCCACCTGAAGTGGCTTGATCACCATCATCAGAAGCCACAGCCAAGTTGCCCAGTTTCCTTTCCCAAATTTCGGTCCAGGGAGCTGATTCAGCGCCTCAAATGTCGTTTCTCCCGAGTGGATCGCATGTTTTCCGAATTCGAGTTGGACAAACACCTTCACCAGACAGCTCACCAAGATCACCCACAGTGCGACAAAGCCCGCCTTTGCCCCCAGTGCAGTGGTGGCAATCAGTTCACCCGATCCCACGATCGAGGCGGACAGAATAAAGCCCGGCCCCAAGTAACCGAGCATGCCCCGGAACGTCGTCGGAGGCTCTGCCACCGGAGATGCAGCGGAGCTTTGATCGACGACAGACACGGGAATCACTTTAGATCGTTTTAGCGAAGATCGTTCGGACGACGCGCCCACTCTCCCTTCGCCCAAGCGTTATTTCGCCGGAGGCGCAGGCTGATTTGCCGGATCGGTCGAGAGCGGCCAGTCATCTGTGCGGAAGGGCGTCGCGGGAAGACCGTTCTTGCTGTAGAGATTCACCACAGGATTGTCAGCCCAGCCATAGCGAGCCGCCACAGGCTTAGAGACTTCAGCAGAGGAAACTTCCACCTGATTCGTTCCGACGATTTTTCCTGTCGCCCTGTGCCAGACACGATCTTCTCCTGCGAGAGCAAAACCGACCACTTCCACCGTATCAAAGGCATACAGCCCTGCTTTACCTACGTGATCAAAGGTCAGGAGAATTTTCCCATCCTTCAGTTCCATGGATCGATAGCTCGGACTCTGATACTCGAAGTCATGTCCATAATCTCTGGACAAGGCGATTCTGGCGAGACGCTTGGCCACGTCTTGCTTGTTACGCGGATGAATGTCTCGCCCCTCGCCTATATCACAAATCACCGCCTGCCCAGTATTCGGCAGAGAGAGAGTCTGCGTCTGTGCCTCGCGCAACTCCGCCCAACTCGACTCTCCCGGCTCTGAGACTTCCGGATGAAAATCAGCCAACTGCACCCAATAGAAAGGAAAGTCACCGATTCCCCACGCCTTGCGCCACTCGCTGATCATCAGGCTAAATAGATCGCGATACTGGTAGGCACGTCCGGCGTTAGACTCGCCCTGATACCAGATCACCCCTCGGATTCCGTAGCCAATGGTGGGATTCAGCACCCCAGCCCAGATGTTGCCGGGGCGAGAATTTCCCGTCAGCCAGTTCGCAGGCTTGCGAGGGGCTGGCTTTCCATTCGCAGCTGCTTTTTCCGCAGCAATTTTCCAGTCCTCCATAATCTTATCGAAGTCATAATTCTGTTCGAGGTTCTTCGCCTGCTCGATCACGTTTTGGAATCGAGAATCGGCTTCCAGCGTCTCACGCGAGACCCAGGCTTCTGCAGCAGAACCGCCCCAAGAATCGTCGATCAGTCCGATCGGCACGCCTAGGGTCTGATACAATTGACGGCCAAAGAAATATCCCACAGCAGAGAAATCACTGATCGTCTCTGGTGTGCAAATCTCCCATCGCCCCTGAAAATCATCCTGCTTCTCCTGCGTCCCCACTTGAGGAACAGAGATAATGCGAATATTCGGAAAATTGGATGAAGCGACTTCCAAATCCCCATCATTCGCCTCCTTGACAGCGAACTGCATGTTGGACTGTCCCGAGCAAATCCAGACCTCTCCGATCACGATATTGGAGAGAATGATCGACTCGGAGGGAGTGGCGATGCTCATCTTCAGCGCGTGGCGAGAGCCAGAGATCGCTGCCAATCTCACTTTCCAGCGTCCCGACTCATCTGCTTTAGTCTGGTGGGTCTGTCCGGCGATTGTAACAGAAATCGGGGTTCCTGGATCAGCCCAGCCCCAGATCGGATTCTCTATATCGCGCTGTAGCACCATGTGGTTACCGACCAGAGCGGGGAGGCGTAGTTCTGCCTGAGCAGACAGGACAGAAAGAGCGAGGGCTAGGATGAGTGAGAGTCGTTTCATTCGTGCTGCGGGTTTTATCGGAATTTCAGTAATCGCGCAAGAAAAATTCATGGCGGACTCAGGGTACGCCCTCATTCTAGCTATGGAATTCTCCGCGCTCCGTGAAGTGGGGAAACAATGAGCGCTTGACCAACACGGTGCATGATCTAAGTCCTACCCATATCATGATCAGGCATTTCTGGAAAGTAACGGGAAATCTGAATGGAAGAACGGTAACAGCCCGGATCGGCATGATGACATGATCGAGTTCGCGAAGAAGCGACCGGGACCGTCTCGCCTCACGGAGCAAGGTCTGCGCGTGGTGAACGAGATGCTCTGCTGGAAGACCGAGCTGGATCTGCGCGGGCCGACTGAGGTGGGTTCGATGTCGGGTTCGCCCGCCGGATCGTCCATCCAATGGGTGAATCATCCGTCCTCCAATTACAAATCGATCTATAAGGGCGGAGCCGCTGAAATGACTGCCAAGAATTTTCGCGTCTTTCTTGATCCGGCAAATTATCCAATCGACATCCATTGCATCACAGGGGCGGATCGGACAGGTTCTCTCGTCTTTATTCTAAACGGAGTTCTCGGAGTCGATCTCGACGACCTCTCCCGTGGATGGGAGATCTCTTGGTATTCTCCGCTAAATTACAAAGAACGCTTTGATCCTCTAGTGGCGGGACTCGATGGCTTCGGAAAACCCGATGATTCGATCTGTAAGAAAATCGAAGCCTATCTGTTCGCACAGGGAATCACTCCAGAGGAAGTGGCGAAATTCAGAGAGATCATGCTGGAGCCGAAGTAGCTCGAATCAAATCAGCGCAAATCAAATACGAAGCGACGCTCTCATTTCCTTACTCCCTCTCTAGGCCTTCGCGCATCGCCTCTACAGGAGCTTCCCACGAAAACCAGTATTCAAAGGCCAGCGCTCCTTGCCAGAGCAGCATTCCCAGTCCATTTGCGGCTCGTGCCCCGCATTCTTCGGCGGCACTCATTAAGCGTGTCTGGGGCGGGGCATAGACCATGTCATATACCAGATGATCTGCCCTTAGCGATCCGGGAGGCAGCACATCAGGATCGTCCGCCTTCATCCCGATCGATGTCGCATTGATGATCAGATCGATCTCTCCTAACTCCTGAGATAGCGAATCGGCATCCCAGCGAATCGCTCGGATTCGAGTTTGACCGTCATCCTGATCGGATAGCAGGGGTAACAGCCCCTCTGCGAGGAGTGTAGCCTTCTCCACAGTGCGGTTTGCCAAAACGAGCCGTCTGCATGAACTCATGGCACACTCCACGGCAGCGGCTCGTCCGGCTCCTCCCCCGGCTCCGACCACGAGCACACGCAAATCGTGTAAATCGACGCCAAAGGCTTCGTGAATCGCTCGATGCAAACCCGGGGCATCCGTATTGTGTCCGAAAAGCTTTCCTTCTCGAATCGCAACCGTGTTCACTGCTCCCACTCGCTGAGCCGTTTCGCTTAGTTCATCGACGATTTCACACATGGCTGCTTTGTGCGGAATGGTCACGTTGAACCCGATAAAGTGAGCGGCTTTCATCGCTTCGATCCCTGCTTCCAACTCTTCCGACCGCAGATGCAGTCGCACATACTCGCAGTCGATCCCCGCAGCAATCAACGCGGGATTGTGCATCTGCGGAGATCGAGAATGCGCCACAGGATCGCCAATCACGGCGAGCCGAGGACGGCGTAGCGATCCGCTCGTCACTTCTGCCCAATTCTGCAAATCTGCTAAGGTAAATACAGACTTCGCTTCGAGGCTCATCCTGAGATTTGATCCATTGACCGAGCGATCACTCACTCGCCTGCGACATAGTCTGCCATCGCAGCAGCGATGATGGCGACACTGACAGCTCCGGCGTCCGGCTTACCTAGGGAATTATTGCCTAGGGTCTTCGCCCGCCCCATGGTAGCGATCATCTGCTCACTGGCATCACGCCCCTCTGCAGCGGCATTTGCCACCTGACGAATCGCCTCATTTAGTGGTGCATCAGTCAATTCCTCCGCCTTCTCCGTAGCCGGAACTAGGGCATCGACCATGGTTTTATCGCCCGGCTTCGCCCCTCCCTTCGCCATCACCTGATCGACTCCGTTGCGAAGTAGCGCAGCCAATTCGACGGAGGTAAAACTCTGGTGATCTCCGAGTGCTTTTCCTCCAGCCCGGAAGAGCATTCCGAAAAGCGCACCTGAGGCACCTCCCATGCTCGACATCATCGCAGCTCCCACAGCAATGAATACCTTTCCAGGCGATGGAAACTCTTTCTCCGCCAGTGCTTCTTTCACCGCCGTCATTCCGCGAGCCATCCCCAGACCGTGATCGCCGTCGCCGAGAGCGCGGTCAGCGTCTGTCAGAATCGGTTCAGCAGCGATGATGCGATCCGCCACGACGAGCATCATATCTCGGACATCAGAGGCAGTGAGTGTGGTCTTGGACATAGGTTTGCGTCTTGCGTATTCAGGACTAAAGAGGGTTCGATCCTCGATGCAAGTCTCTTTAGTTCTCGCGCTTTTAAAATCTCAAGCTCCCTGATGACCCTCCATTTTGCTGTAGCAGACGGACTGACAGGGCATATCCCAGTATTTCTTCAATTCGTCATCCATACGAGTGAAGGAAAATGAAAGTCCAGACATCTCCTGACATGTGACCAGCGGCCCAATGATGACATCGTAAATCTGGATTCCTCTCTCCGTCAGTATCGACTTCGCCTTGCGCAGTGCGATCAGCAGCTCCATCATCGTGGTGGAACCCAGCGAATTGACGAAAAGCACGATCTCATTTCCAGCTTCCAGATCTGCGACTTCCTCATCCGTCTGATAATCGGTGAAAATAAGGTCGATCATCTGCGCTACCAAGTCGTCTGCTTTGGCCATCGGGATCTCCCCTACTCCCGGTTCTCCGTGGATTCCCATTCCCAAGCCGATCCGATCATCCGCGATTTCAAAGGTCGGCTTGCCAGTCGCAGGAATGGAGCCGGGCGCCATGGAGACTCCTACAGAGCGGGTCTGTAGCACAGCTTTCCGAGCCAGAGCTTCCAATTTATCTAGGCTCGTAGCTGTCTGTGAAGCTGCTCCGACCAGCTTCACGATGGGGACCAGTCCGGCAATCCCGCGTCTGTCTTTCTTTCGCGTCGGCGGAGCCGAACACACATCATCCCAGATCAGGACTGTGCGCACCTCGATGTCGTCGTCCGAAGCCAAATCGGCAGCGAGATCGAAATTAAGCACGTCTCCGGCGTAATTTCCGTAGAGATACAGCACTCCTTTCCCCCGATGAACCGCCTGAGTCGCCTCCAGAGCAATGTTTGGCGGAGGAGCGGCAAAAATATCGCCACAGGCAGCTCCGTCTGCGAGATTGCGTCCGACCAGACCGTGATAGATCGGCTCATGTCCACTGCCCCCTCCGACGAGAAGAGCCACTTTCCCCTCCGGTATTTCCTTTTTGACAATGGAACGTGTTCCTACATGGAGGCAATCCCCGTTGTAGGCATCGACAAGACCTTCGAGCAGTTCGTCTGCACAGCGCAGCGGATCATTGAGTAGCTTCTTCATGATTCTGGATAAAAACGGAAACTTTAGCCCTTATCTTCTCCCAGAGATCACAAAGGTCCACAACCAAAAAATATTCTCGACCGGATTTTGCGAGACATCTGAGCCAGCTTCCTATACACTGAATTATCCGGTCAGTGAATGATCACACGTTTTTCCTCGATAGTTCTTCCGAATCTTCTCGTCGTTCTTTTCTCATTGCAGATCGACGTGGGACTCATCGCGCAGGAGCGCTTGACTGCTGACCTCGACGTATTTGTGACGCTGCCCGCTGCCTTTCAGATCACACCTGACGACCTAGAGACCCGATATCCCAAAGGCCAGTGGAATCACAATCCTTTTTTCAAATGGCTGACGGAAGACCATAGTCGTGCGATCTTTCAGAAAAAAGAACTGCCGAATCTCACGGTCGATCTCACGCTACTCGGGGGGAAGGTTCCAGTGGAAGAAGCGATTATTGACTTCAAAAACGGTCAATTTCTCGGAGTCACGGTCTCCGTTTTTAATCGCGGGGATGGGGGACAGATTTCTATTGCCGATTATCGAAGCTATTTTGAAGCACTCAAAAATCACCTGACCGCCCAGCTTCAGACCAGTGCCGTAACGAGAACCGGCCGTCCCAATCAGGGATTGCTGGTAGACGGGTTTTCTTGGATCTCCGCTCGAGGAAAAGCGATCCTGGAGAGAAACGCACCTTCGACTGATCCTGTCGAATTTCTGCGCATGCGTCTCGCTCGCCGCGATGCCGGCGGCGTCTATGAGGCCGCTATGCAGGACCGTGTTGGGGCTACAGTGAAGCTGTCCGAACTCCCGTCCCACGTCGCTCGGACTCCCGACGGTGATGTGCGCATCCAAGGGATCCCGATGGTCGATCAGGGAGCCAAAGGTTACTGCGTGGTCGCGTCGACTCAGAGGCTGTTCGAGTATTATGGCATCGCCTGCGATATGCATCAACTCGCACAAGTCGCTGGCTCCGATCCGCAGCGCGGCACCAGTATTATCGCGATCAACGATGAGTTAAGCCGCATCGATTATCGATTCAAAACGCGTTTCACCTGCCTCGCAGTAAAACAAGGACCGCGTTTCGTAGAACTGGTCGATGGACGATACGTAGGACGAGAAATTCCCAAAGCGCAGATTCTGACAGCCATCCAGAAGAGTATCGATCAGGGCATTCCTATCCTCTGGGCACTCGAGTTAGGGCAATTCCCCGAAGATCCACCTCTGACAGAACAGCTCTCAGGGGGCCACATGCGGATGATAATCGGCTACAACCTGGAGAAGAAGCAGATTCTCTTTTCCGATTCATGGGGAGCGGGACACGAGTGCAAGCGCATGGATGTCGAAGATGCCCTTCAGGCCACTCTCGGACTGTTCGTTCTGAAGCCGACGACGCGTTGAGGCGCGAAATGCGACGTCCTTGCCTATCAAACTACTTTTCGATGCCTCGATAGAAATAGCTCGTCCGATAGAGCCGATAAACAGCATCGACGCACTGAGGTTGTTCGCGTTGGGACTTTCGAAACCATTCCAGCAAGGGCTTATAGACTCGCTTCGCCTCTTCAGTCTTGGCTTCGACTCCCATCGTGGATCGCATCAGATCGGCGTATTCTAATCCCTTCGCCAAGAAGTCGATCCGTGACCTGACGCTCTCATCCTCTGTCGCCTGCGTGGCCTGAGCGAGGATTCCTCGCAGATGCTGCACAAAATCAGCGGTAAACACGGTGAAATAGGCATTTGTGAAAGCATCTGCTTCAGTCTTTTTACGAGACGTAGCCGCATCTTTCTCCTCAGCTCTCAATTCTCCCTTTGTCGTATCCACTTTCCGCATCGCCACCTGATCAGTTGCCTGCTCGAGTTCGTGAAAATAGGCCTGAATCTTCTCCGATGCAGTGCCGAAGCCATGATCGCAGTAATCCTTCACGATCACGTCCACTTCGAGCGAAGGATCCCACAGGAGCCGGGCCAGCACATAATAGTTCAGGCCTTGTGTTGCCCAACTCCCTGTCAGAGAGTCGAAGTCCGTCGCCATCATTCCCGTCTGATACATGTGGCGGAGGTCGGCACCGAGGCGAGCGCTAAACACTGCCGGTAAAGAATCGCCGGGACCGGTGACATTGGGTCGCAGGAAAAGCTGAGTCGCACGCCGTGTCCATCCGTCCCAGCGACTTAGATCCTCCTGTCTCAGATTTTCATCGAAATAATTCAATCCGACGAAGCCGATAATGATCGAAGGATGAAGCGTCACCTGCAGTGGAACATCCCGATAGGCGCTGTAGGCGTAGGCTCCCATGTGAGCATCGGGAATAGTCTTCACGACCTCTTCAGCAATGCGGTTGTAAAATGTCGCGACCCGATCCGAGAGCGAAACGTAGTTCTCGTAAAAACGCTTCCCATCTCGATTGAACAGTAAACTGATCGGATTCCCTTGCGGAGGATCGAGTTTTCGACACTCGGCACACATGCAGAAACTATCCAGTCCCGAACCGTCATTGGGAGCGATGGAAACCGCATCGAGATCAGGACTTTTCGTGTACATTTCGATCACGTCTAATGCTTTCTGATGCGCGACTGCCGGATTCGACTTGCACAGACGAGGGCGATCTGATCGCTGCACTCGACTTCCGTCCGGCTGGAGAGCAAGCCACTCCGGATGTTCTTTTCCGAATCGCTCATACCATCCCCCGTAGGAGTGGCCAGCGCTGGGGCGAAGACTTCCTCCCACTCGATTCAGCAACGCCCAATCTGCCTGATCTTCCTGACTCTGCAGATAGGTCTGACGAACGTTCTCTGTGTCACCGAGAAGCTTGATTCCGACCTCGTTTCTGTCACTAATGCCACTAGCCACCCGAATCCCTCTCTTGCGGAGCGCGGGTTCATTCTGCTCATGAAGCGCTGGGAGCGTTACATCAGCTCGTTTCGGGATGATCGTTCCCAGTTCCCCCGGCCACAACCAGCGTACGCCTAAGTAATCTTCCAACACAGCAAGGGTGGCATAAACTGTTCCCCAGATTTTCATGGACTTTTGATCATGCCCCACCAGAAAGAGCCAGTTCTTGACCGAACGAATCCGGTATCCTTCGAGAATCAGATCTTCCGCATTGATTCCCTGCTTCGCTGCCTGTTCCGTCTGACCGATCCAGATCGCCCAAGGCCATTTTTGCTTTTTCGAGTCGATCACGACTCCATCTTCCACTTGGATTTTCCTCTCACTTAGCACAGGGAGGGGCTTTCCCGTCATTTTTACCAAGGTCAGGTTCAGTAGATCGACTGCTTTCTTCTCCGATCCACTCGCCGATGACGGCAGTATGATCACGCACTGCGGCTCTCCTTTTTCAAATAAAGTGAGGCCGTCTCCATCAGTAGGTAGCTTTCTGTGAAAACTTTCGATTGGGCGTCGGATTTCGGCTGGTTCAGGTGGGTTCGCTGCAAGCTCCGCGCCCAGTGGCTGTATTCCCCATTCATTGGAGACCACGTATCCCTCAGCCAGTGCCGGGAGACTCAGGCCTAAAATAAGCAAAGAGACGATGAATTTCATAAACAGCACAGAGCGCCTGATTGAACGGGATTACCCACAGATCGGGAATTACATTAATTCCTCGAAATCAGCTTCTTGAAATGATGTGACTTCTTGAAGCCAACGCTTTTGGACAAAAGACTGATGGAAGGGATGGGCGTTGTAAGCCTCGAATTCTTCACGGCTATCGAAGAACATCGAGATCCCGTAGTCGTGCGCCAGATGTGGGCTGGTCTGCCTGCGAATCTGAAAATCTTTCACGCCAGGAATCTGAG
This sequence comes from Verrucomicrobiota bacterium, assembly GCA_963205275.1. Classification (GTDB taxonomy): domain Bacteria; phylum Verrucomicrobiota; class Verrucomicrobiia; order Verrucomicrobiales; family DEV007; genus Arctic95D-9. The sequence goes on from CAUJIH010000082.1 coordinate 60,347, forward strand.
TCAACTCTCGGGCGGCGGACATGAAGTCAGATTCCTCCGCAGAGCCGCTGACATGTTTGAGGCGAAAAGTCACAGTGTGTTCGATCATGATGGTAGAGTAGCAAATTTTGCAAGAGTCGCGAGAAATGTCCACCCCCTTCCCCTCCGACTATTTTTTCGCCGCTCGAATTGCTTGGAGGACGACGCTTAGCTTTTCCTGACCTCGAAATTGATTGCGATCAATCGTGAATGCGATATCCCAAGGCGGCTTGGGTAGGGGCATGCCCGCCGCGTGAAAGTAAATCGCCTCGTGTTCGATTCCATCTTGGCTGAAGCGGAACTTCAGATGCTTCTCCTTGATCAAACGTGGCTCTTCGAGCACCTCGACTCGAGAGCTCAGGAAGACAGGTTGAGGATTCCCCTGCCCGAAGGGGCGTAGGAGCTCGTAGCTATCCAGTAATTCCAGCGTTAATTCCGAAAATCGAACCTCGACATCGAGATGAAGTTTTGGCACCAGCGTGTCCGCATCGGCCTGTCCCCGCACATGGGCGATAAATTCTTCACGGAACGCGGCGAGATTCTCTTCGCGCAGACTCACTCCGGCGGCCATGTCATGCCCACCCCCTGAAACCAATAGATGACGACAGGAATCGAGAGCCTCCACCAGCGAAACTCCAGTAATGCTGCGACCACTCCCCTTTCCCAGCCCGTCCTCATCGATCCCGATCACGAAGGTCGGGCGATGATATTGCTTCGAAATACGCGATGCCACAATCCCTACGACCCCCGGATGCCATCCGCGGGCACCGACTACGATCCCATGACTACGGTCGGACGGTGGCATCTCGGCGATGATCCGCTCTGCTTCCTCCCGCGTCGCCAGTTCTAGTGCCTGCCTTTCCCGGTTTTGCGCATCTAGGCACTCTGCTAGCAGGCGGGCCTGATTCGACTCTCGACACAACAATAGATTTAGAGCGGTCTGTGCGGTATCGAGGCGGCCAGCGGCATTCAGCCTCGGTCCCAATTTGAAACCCACATCCTGCGCTCGCACCGGAGTCCCCACCGCAGCCACCGACTTCAAGGCGGCCAGCCCTGGATGAAGAGTCCGATCCAATTGAGCGAGTCCACGACGTGCGAAGAGTCGATTATCCGCCTCCAGCGGAACAATGTCGGCGATGGTACCCAATGCGACGAAATCGAGATAATTTTTCAAATCGAAGGCCTGAAGAGGCCGAGCCTTCAGCAGAGCGTGAGCGACTTTAAAGACCACTCCAGCC